>DASYZA010000031.1:0-52021 GCA_035946775.1 Candidatus Sulfotelmatobacter sp.
CCCGCTGGTTTGAGCGGATGGTTGCATGCGCTGAGCTCCAACTGGCAGGTGAATGGAATTACGACTCTGCAAACCGGCGGGCCGATCAATATCACGATGCCCTTCGACAATTCGGGTACGGGCGAATTTCGTGACCGCCCGGATCTGGTCGGGAATCCTCACGTACCGTTCGATCCGCTGGGACCATATTTGAATCCGGCAGCGTTCGCCCAGCCAGTGCCGGGGACTTACGGCAATCTGGGAAGAAACGTTTTCAGCGGGCCGCACCTGAATGACTTCGATATGTCATTCGTCAAATCTCAGCAGATTTCTCACGAATGGCTGTTGCGGCTGCGGGCGGAATTTTTCAATATCTGGAACCATCCGAACTTCGCCAACCCATCGACTACTTTCGGCTCCGGATTCCGTCTGACCAGCACGCCAGACTCGTTCAATCCCTATTTCGGTAACGGCAGCCCGCGGAACGTGCAACTGGTGGCGGAGATCGAGTTCTGAGCGTGCAGGAACAGGTGTCGGGGGATCCCCGAAGAAGATCAGAAAAGTATTGATTGGTGCGAAAGGGGGGACTCGAACCCCCACGGTTTTACCCGCCAGATCCTAAGTCTGGCGCGACTTTTCTGTTGCCCCTGTAAAATCAATGCGATATGCTGAATCAGCAGCCTAACTGTAGGCACACCGTAGGCAGCGATTTTTTTGTAGGCATACTGTAGGCAACGATTTTTGGGAGGCCCAATGTCTTTGTACAAACGAGGTGGCATCTGGTGGTCGCGGATTGTTCGCAATGGAGAACGTCTCGACCGCAGCACCAAACAGAGAAGCAAAACAGGTGCGCAAGCTGTGGAAGCGCGGTGGCTCACTGCCATAAACGATACAGGAGAACTGTCCACAGTCAAGCAGGTGCGCCAACAACGCCCCTTGTCTCTCGGCACCTTCAGAGACCGATTCTTCGCATACCTCACAAACAGCGTCAAGTCTCCGCGTACGGTTGAGTTTTACAAGCAGGCTTATCAGCAACTGCTGTGGCCGGGAGTAGAGATCAGCACAGCGTATCTGTCCGGCATCACTCCTGCCGTTATTGAAGAGTGGATTCAACGCCGCAGCACAGAAGTCGGTCCCGCACGGATCAACGCCTCGCTGCGTACGCTGCGCCGTGCCCTGAGGATGGCTGAGGATTGGAAGCTGATCAGGAAGGCACCCAAGATCAAAATGCTGCCGGGAGAACGCCAGCGCGAGTTCGTCATCAAAGAAGAACTACTCAAGGACATGCTGGCCCATGAAGACTGCACGCCATTCCTCCGCGATGCTCTGCCGTTCCTGATTGATACGGGTCTGCGGATCAGTGAAGCGTGCGCTCTGCGATGGGAGCATGTTGGTCTGGAGCCAAAGACAGGCGCAACGTTGGGCTGGGTCTACGTCGAGAAGGGCAAGAGCAAGTATGCGAAGCGCCACGTCCCGCTCACGGCCAGAGCGCGAGGCATTCTGGAGAAGATCAAAGAAAAGTTAAAGTCCAACTGGGTAAAGTTGGATGGTAACGATGCTAAAGATTTCCAGAACTACATCGCGGATAAATACGTGTTTCCTGCTAAAGACAAGACGAGTCAGTTGTCGCGCCACTGGGCAAGCGAACAGTTCAGAACGCTACGCGATGCTATGAAGCTGCCGGACGATTGCGTAGTGCATAGCACACGCCATACGTTTTGCACGCGGCTTGGGGAGAGCGGAGTCGGTGCCTTTGAAATCCAGAGGCTTGCAGGGCACAGCAGCATCGTGATCTCTCAGAGGTACGTACACCCGACTCCGGCGTTGCTGGAAAGTGCGATTGGAAAAATGGGGCAGGCTAACGGCGGTTAGGTGGTGCGGGGCACAGGACTTGAACCTGCACGGCCTTGCGGCCACTGGCTCCTAAGGCCAGCGCGTCTGCCAGTTCCGCCAGCCCCGCTTTAATTCTTAGACTAGCACGAGGTGTTTTCGTTTACGCTGCGTTGTTCTTCTTGACCTTCGCCCAGCGTGCGCGTTGCGCTGCTGCGATTCTCCTCCGACCTGCGGCTGAGATCGTTGGCTTAGCTGCTGATCTCCGCTTAGCCCACCGCGCCTTCTGTGCCAAACTAATTCGCTTCCGCGCAGCGGCGGACATGCTGTGGTGACGTGACGAGCCATTGGAGCTAAGACTTCCCAAGGCAGCGAGTGCCGAGTCGATGCGTTGCACTTCGTTCTGAGCGCGTTCCCGCTCTCGTTTCAACTCCTGTACAACGACGGACAGGTTTTCCATTTAGGTGTTTCCCCCTCGGTGAGAATGATAACAGGCGGGATAGACCGACGTACAAAGGTCAGAGAGTTCCGAAGGCGAACTTCCAAGTGCTGCGCCGAGATTGAAATCTGCACGAACTGTCTGCCATTTGCACAACAGGAAGAATGGTTCCAGTGGTACTCACAGAAGTAGGGCTTGCTGGCCCGTTCTAGTTACCGGACAAGACTCAAATTTCTGTTCAGACTGCCGACACCTTCGGATACAATCGCATGTCTTCCCCTAATAAAGTGCCCTCGCAATTGCGAGGGAAACTCTCGTTTTGTGGTTAGCTTTTGATGCCGCCACCTAGAGTTCCAAACAGCGTTTTTAAGCTCGTGCTTGAACTGGCCGACCAGCAGAAAGACCCTGCTGAGATCGCGCAAATGTTGAATCTGAAGAAGGTTCAAGTCACTGCCCTTCTCGCATATCACAAGCAACAGGCGAACAAGTCGGAAGTGGAAGAGCCGATCTCCTCCCCAGACGAAACCAGTGAGCCTATCGTCGATCTTGTTCCGGCCCAGATCGAGAATCATAAACAGACCGCAGTCGCAGAAGCCGAAAGATCTTTTGAGGAACTCTCCGAGAAAGACGAGTCTTCTGAGGAAACGGATGGAGCATCTGCGTCGGACAACGGCGTATATGTTGGCGATGATTTTGAATATGCAGACCCCATTTACTGGAATCCGCAGCACGCAGCAGCGGTGCCAAATCCCCATCTGATGATTATGGGAGAGAGTGGTTCGGGTAAGACATACGCGGTTCAATGTCTCGTAGCCGAATTAGCCCAGCGGAAGATTCCGTCGCTTCTTTTTGACTACGGGCAGAGCTTTGAGTTGCAAACTCTCGATGCCCAGTTCACAAAATTCACCGGAATACGAGAGCATCTGATCGGTGAGGAAGGTCTGCCGATCAATCCCTTACAAATCTTTCCGAAAGACATTCAAGGGCCGAAGAGCGTTGCTACTCGCGTTTCAGATGTTTTCGACGCTGCCTATCGGTTGGGCGACATCCAGCGGAAGGTTGTCATCGATGCGATCCGTCGAGCATTTGAGAGGAGCGGCATATCGGAAACCGATTCCTCTACTTGGAAGAAAGAATTGCCTAGTCTGCTCACACTTCAAAATGTGCTTGAAGAGATGACTGCGGATAAGGACTACCCGAATTACAAGAATGCTCAAGGAGTCGCCGCCAGACTGATGACGTTCTTCATGCTCACGTCTTTCCGCAGCGATGCGGCATGGTCGTGGGATTCTTTGCTTAATGATCCAGAGCACAAGGTCCACGTTCTGCAATTCCGTGGACTGGAAGGTAAGACGCAAAGAGTGCTCGTTGAACTATTGTTGTGGCATCTTTTCTTCTTTCTAAAATCTTCCGGTCAGAATCCGCTCCAACTCTACTGTGTGCTCGACGAGGCTCATCATTTGTCATTCCGCGAGGGTGGGCCGACAGAGGTTCTGCTCCGCGAGGCCCGAAAGTTCGGACTTGGAATCATGTTTGCCTCCCAGCAGCCAGAGGATTTTAGTCCGGTGGCATTCTCCAACAGTGCGTCGAAACTGGTGTTCCAAACTACAGACTCAACACTCAAGGTATCCAAATCGCTGTCATCCAAGTGCTCTAACTATCCATCTCCCGAAGAGATTAGGGAACTCATCTCCTTGCTGCCTCGGGGGAGAGCTTTTTTCATCACCAAGAATCGGGGCCACGTAGTAACTCTCGCGGACTTCAAGAAGAGAGCAACGCTATGGCAGATGTAGTTTTGAACCGGGATGAAATCGATCCCGAAGACAACGAAGAGTTGTTTTACGCACCTGCTGTCCAGATTCTGTCTGAAGACCTCTATCCCCGCAAGTTAGAAATCGTCCGAGAGTATATCCAGAACGCGAGTGATGCCCTCGACGACTGGATGAAAATATCTGAATTTATCCCGACTGATCGAAGCGAGCCTCAAATCAGAGTCTCGATACAGGGGAAGAGTCTCTTGATCTTCGACAACGGCATAGGGATGGCCGAAGAAGATATTCCGAAGCTCAAGCGTGTCGCCTATTCCGAAAAGAAAATTGGCGAAGAAGCTGGCTACAAAGGCATCGGACGACTCGCTGGGATCGCGGTGGCAGATAAACTGAAAATCACAACAACAACCTATGGCGATCCAAAGTTGCACTACTTCGAGTTTCGTGCAGCGGAGATGCGTCAGTACATCAGTGAACAGAAGCGACAGGGCAAGAATGAACCCGCAAGCCCAGTTATCCAGAGGCACACTCGGACATGGTGGAAGGACATTGATCCAGCAGAACACTGCACTCTCGTTGAAATCCACAACATCAAGGATTCTTGCGATGAACTGCTAGACCCGGATGTGTTGATGGAATATATCGGGGACATCGGGCCTGTCGATTTTGCTCCCGACTTCGAGCACGGAAGTCTCATCTCCGACAATCTCAGAATTATGGTGCCGGACTATTCCCCGAAGCCTATTTACCTCGCTAGAGACGGGAAGCAAGTTCGTGTCTACAAGCCGTTCACCAAGGAGATGAAGGTCGCACCGCCAGAGTTCATTGATATACGCGATCCTGATAATGCAGCAGAAGTACTCGCGTATTGTTGGTACACGAGCAACGCGGACGAGTTTCTTGGCAAGATGCGTGCAACCGGAAAGATTTTCAGTGTGGCCGGGGAGAAGGTAGCAGAGCGTCGTCGCTTCGCCGGATTGGTTTACAAATTGTTTGGGTTCTCCATTGGGGATCGATATTTGCCTGAGCGCACATTGTGGACCACGGCCCGTGCCCGAGCACCTTGGTTCACAGGCGAGATTCACATTGTTGACAAAAATGTTCAGCCGACTACTTCGCGTTCCGACTTCATCGAGAATGCTGCTCGAACCAAACTCTATACACAAGCACAGCGAATCTCCCTCGTCCTGAACAGTAAAGCCCAGACGATCAGCGACAATCGCAATGTCTTCACTGATGCTGAGAGGATTCGCAAGAAGCTCGAAGGAGTCAAGACTCAGCTAGACAACAAGCAAATCGATCGCTCGGACATCAAGGTTATCAAAGCAGAACTTGAAAAGAGTTTTAGAAAACTTCGCAAAAGGGATTCCACGGACAAGGAGATCGGAAATTTCCAGAAAGAGGTCCGCCGACTCGCAGAGTCGATTAAAGACGACCTCAATGACCCGAAGAAGCTCAAACAAGGCAAGTCCGTGTCCGATCTCGTGAAAGATTTGGACATGTCCACCAAAGCACGGAAGGTGTTTCAAATCGTGATGGAGGCTTTGCAACAGCACTACTCCGAGGATAAGGATGAGTATCACGTGGTAGCGGACAAAATCCACAAAGCCCTGAAAGACAAGTACGACTAATGCGAAACCCAAAGCTCGACACCAGTTTCGACTCCAATCCCGCCAAGGACTTCCTTCGCAGGGAGTACGACAAAGCGATCATTTCGCAATGGCGTAGCGAACTGGGAAAGCAACTCAAATACTTTGGACTGCCTGCGTGGGAAATGTTAGACGTGATCGAGTGGCAGCAATTCATCGACAAGTTCACTACGGTTGAGCGGGAGGAGGATCAACAACATCTGATGTTCCTTAAGGCGAACATCGTGAATGTTATGCATCGACTTCATGCACTCTACGGAGAGTTCGACGACATCATTCTGGAAGGTAGGGATTCCTTCGGCCACACTCCCAACTGGCCTTACGAGTTGGTCAATCTCGACTACTTCGGAGGGTTCATCTACTCAGATTTGTCCCGTCCCAAGGCGGTGCGAAAGCTCATCCAGAATCAAGCCGCATACCAGCAGAGTTTTTTACTGATAATCACGCAGCAACTGCGAGATGGTGATAAGACAAAGGAGAAGTCGGGATTCCTTAAGGATTTTGGCAAGTCACTGAAGAGTGGCATTCTCGACACGTCGCTGCATCCGGCTATCGATGAAATCATTGCTTGGTACACCGACACAGAAATGCCAGACTGTGCTCGCCAGACGCTTTACATGAACTACTTCCTGCGGGATTCCGGTGAAGCGGAACATTTCGATGTCGCATGTAGGCCAGCTATCATTTATCCGGGCACGGGTGGAAGCTGGATGATTCACTTCGTCACGGACTTCCGATTCCAGCCTGACGTGGGCCACAGAGTTGCCAGCAATCAGACTTTGCTGCAACTCATAAACTTGGGGCTGATGGAGGCACGGGAGAAGGGGTTCGTTCCGACTCGCTTCGTCCAGCCGAAGCTGTCCATACGTACGAAGAAGTAGCTACCGGACGTTGACCTCCGAGGCCGCCACTCGAACGGGATCGACAAGCGGCATCTGAGGGGGGTACACTCGTCTCAACGCCAGCTTCAGACATCTGACAGAGATTGGGGAATGGCCAACAAGAACATCCTTCTGATCGAGCCGGGATATAAGAACAAATATCCTCCGCTTGGTTTGATGAAAATCGCCCAGTACCACGGGCCTCGCGGACAGCGGGACACCGTTCGTTTTATCAAGGGCGAGGACCGCTCCGTGCTTAAGACGGCGTGGGACCGAATCTACGTCACTACCCTGTTCTCATTTGAGTTTCAGCGAATTTCCCAGAGTATCGACTTCGCACTCTCCGTTGCCAACGGCCACGCCGAGAAAGTTTTCGTCGGAGGCATCGCAGCATCGCTGATGCACAGCAGATTTCTCGATGAACCAAGATGGCGTGGTATCCGGTTCATAAAAGGTCTACTTGGTCAGTCGCCTGCCGTCTCACTTCAGCTAGATGATTTTGCCGAGGAGTTGTATTCGGACGACGTGCTGGGCACGCCCATAGAAGACTTGATTCCTGACTACAGCATCCTCGACCAGATCAGCTATCGCTATCCAGTCAACGATGCCTATTTTGCCTATGCATCCCGAGGCTGCATTAGGAAGTGCAGCTTTTGCGGCGTGCCCAAGCTGGAGGGTGACCAGCGTGATGTGGCACCGCTCACACTGCTCGTGCGTGGCGTAGAAGAACTCTATGGCGCGAAGAAAGACCTCACGCTGATGGACAACAACATTGTCGCGTCTGCACGGTTCAAGGAAATTATTGCGGAGATACGCGACCTCGGTTTCGTGCCCGGAGCAAAACTGAATCGTGGACGTATTCCCGTGCAGAGACGGGTCGATTTCAATCAGGGAGTGGACGCTCGGATTCTCTGTAAAGACCCGATGTTCCTGCGAGAACTATCCACGATTTGTCTAAAGCCGCTCCGCATAGCGTTCGATCATTGGGGTCTGCGGAAGCCTTATGAGCAGTCGATTCGTTACGCCCATGACGTTGGTCTAGACGAACTCTCCAATTACATGCTCTACAACTTTCACGACACTCCATCCGACCTCTATCAGCGAATGAGTTTGAATGTCGCACTCAACGAGGACTTGGGTATTCGCATTTGGTCGTTTCCGATGCGTTATCAGCCCACTGATCGTGCCGACCGCACGTTTATCGGTGAGAAGTGGACGCGGTATCAGCTTCGTTCAATGCAGATCATTTTGCAGGCGACCCACGGTGTCGTCAGCGGTGCTCCTCAGTTCTTTAAGCGAGCGTTCGGTGAAAGTGACGAGGACTTCCACGATCTGCTTTTGTGGCCTCAGAAATTCATATTCAATCGTGACTGGTATGAAAAGTCTCAGGGCCAGCCAGAGTTCGACGAGTTCAAGTCGAAGTTTTCGAGACTGTCAGAAATCGAGAAGACCGAATTGCTATCGCTGGTCTCTTCAACTGATCCTCGCTACTTCAAAGACCTGCCGGGGAAAACTAAGAGTAGGCAACTCCGCGACATCCTTCGCTTCTACATTCCACTTGCCAAAGAGGAAGAAGCGGCGATCTGGGAAAGACATCGCAGAGTCGATTCGACGGTAGATGTTCCCGATGATGAGCGTGTCGAAGATGCGGGGCTGGAAAACGTAATTGAGTTCCCGATCACCTCAACCAAGAAACCGCCTGCTGCCGCGAGACATTTACACGCATGAATACAGCACTGATAGACCTCACACCTGAGACCCCGTGGTCGTTTCGTGACCAGCCAATCATTGTCGGCAAGGACATTCTGGAAGTTCTGAGCAACGCGATGTACGTTGATCCGCTGGCGATCTATCGTGAATACATCCAGAATGCAGCAGATGCCATAGATGAGGCCCGAACAGGAGTTCTCAGTCCGAGGCAAACCGGAACCGTTGAGATCGAAATCGACATAGAACGTCGAACTGTCATAATCCGAGATAACGGCACTGGCATACCTGCCGCCGAGTTTGAGAACCGACTGACTTCATTCGGTGCCAGCGTAAAACGAGGGACGACTTCGCGTGGGTTTCGTGGCGTAGGCAGACTGTCGGGACTTGCTTATTGTCAGGAACTTCTCTTCCGTTCAAGATCAGCCGGGGAGTCTGTAGTATCGGAGTTGCGTTGGGACTGCCGGAAGGCCAAAACGCTACTTCGTTCCGCTGATTTCGCGGGAGACCTCAGCGACGTGGTCGCTCAGTCCGTCCAAGTTCGCCGCACAGACGCGAAGAAGCGGCCAGAACACTTCTTTGAAGTCGAACTCCGCAACATTCAACGACTCCGTAACGACTGGCTGCTAAACCCGACTGTCATCGAAGAGTACCTGTCGCAAGTTGCACCGTTGCCGTTCGCACCTCAGTTTCGGTTTGCAGATGACATCACAGCGATGCTTGGAGAGCACACTGGATTGACTGACATCACGCTCAAAGTCGCTGGCAAAGTAGAACCGACCTTTCGCCCACACCGAGACTCTTTCGACATTGCTAACGGGAAAGACAATTTTGAGGAACTCCAGAAGATCACAATCCCCGGCTACGACGGAGGAACTGCGGCGGTCGGATGGGTTTTGCATCACGGGTATAGAGGAGCAGTCCCGGATGCAAATTTGAAGGGCTTGAGGTTACGATCAGGCAACATGCAGATAGGAACGAACGGGATTCTTGAAGACCTCTTCATCGAAACTCGCTTCAACTCTTGGTCGGTGGGTGAGATTCATGTGATCGACTCCCGTATCGTTCCGAACGGTCGCCGTGATCACTACGAACAGAATGTTCACTACACAAATCTCATCAATCAGTTGTCACCCATCGCACGCGAGATCAGCAACCGCTGTCGCACGAGTTCTGCAAAACGGAATTGGCTCCGGCAGTTTGAACTCCAAAAAGCGGGAGTTATAGAACGAGTTCAGATAATCCGGCAAGGGAGTGTCACGCCGACCGAACGAAAGAGGTTGGAGACGGACATCGCGTCAGCACTTCACACGATGGGGAAAGTTGCGGACAAAGCCGCACTCTCAGAAGCCAGACCCCTTCTGAGACGTGACATAAAAAAGCTGGAGCAGAGGCTGGCCGCTCTCAAAGGTCGTACTTTCGGAGCGAAGCCCTTAGCTGCCCTCCCTCCGAGTCAACGTCGCGCATCAGAGCGTATCTTCTCGCTTATCTATGAATGTTCTCCGAATCGAATTGTTGCGAAATCCTTAGTGGACAAGATTCTGTCCAAACTCTTCTGACGGGGATGCCGACAATAATGAGAAGTCACATGATCTTGCTAGGAACGAATCACATGCTTCAAGGTTCAAAGAGACATGCCGAATCGATTGTTGACCCGCTATATCGGTCCTTAGTCACCAGCATCATTACAGAGGAGAAAGTCGATTATGTGTTCGAGGAGGGTACCGAACTGGGGCCGACTGTCGCTGAAGAAATTGCCGAGGATAAGCTGGGGAAGGGGCACTACCTCAATGTTGATCCGCCCATCGATAAGCGGAAAGTGCTGGGCATCGGCAATATGAAAGTACATCGGTTGAGCCAAATACCGCGTAACGAAGTGCCGGATTATTGGTGTGAACTGAACCTTGAATCACAGCGGAGGCGAGAAACGGCTTGGCTCACAGCTATCCAAGGACGACAGTTTGAGCGCGGGCTTTTTGTCTGTGGTCTGGCGCACCTTCTAAGCATGGCCTTCAGTTTGGAATCCTCCGACTATTCAGCGGAGACTCGGATTTACAGTCCCGAACACAGAGTGTGTCTGCGAACACATGACGTGCTGATTCCGGGGCTAAGGCTACGTAACGGCGATACCGGAACCGAAACACCTCTTTGATCCAATGACACTTTTGCGCCTTGCCGATCTTCACTGATCTTGACTCTTCAGTGCCTTCATCATCTCGGCAGCAAGTTTTATACCCGAGGGATCAGGGTTGTGTTGCTGTTCCATGTTCACTGTGAACGAAAAATGAGAAGCTACGATAGTCAACAATCCAGCCATCCAAATTGACCAGTGTCCATGCCGAGGCGCTAAGTAAGCCGCGATGAGACAAGCCCAGCCAATTGAATTGAAGGTTGCAAAATAGAAATCGGCAAACCCCTGCTGCGGAGTCCTGCTTGCCGGAAAATAGGCTCTGAGAATCTCATACCAAGTTTCCCAGTTCGATCTGAATTTTATTGCCGCCCCGGATCGCCTGAAATTCTCTTGGATGGTCAGTGACAGCTTCTCAAAAGCCGAGATGTGCTCAGGTTGCTGCACTTGTGGCGGCTGAACATCTTCGAGGGGCGGACTGAGATCAGGCCCCAAGAACTTCGCTGCCAAGTTGCGCCACTCAGTGTTCACCCACGGGCTGTCAGGGACTTTCATTTTCTTGATTAGGAAGATTGTGGTGAACGCAACTAGTTCCATGGTTGTCAGATAGTTTGCCACTATGCCTGTCACGTAAATCACAAAGCCTGCGATCAGGAACTTCAAGGCTCTTTCGTCATGGAGAGCGGAAAACAGATCGCCATGTCTCCAGAGCCATCCGAGCGCAATGAGTCCTCCCGGTAGGGTTGGCGCTACGATGTCTAAAACTGCCGCATAAGAGAGTTTGGAGAGATCGATTTGCTGAAATGGGAACATCGACGCAAATTCTCCTAATTGTGATCGCCTGAAGAGCAACGATCATCGATCTTTTGCATGATTGCCATCGCCCACTGAATCGATGCACTGATTAGCTTGTCGGTTCTGGGGCTTCCCTGAGGAGTTCCGAAGAGATCATCAGCGGTTCGCATGTGGATCGAGGTCAGGATCGCAGCCATGATTCCGATCACCCGTTTGCGGCCTTCGTCCATCGCCCCGGCATAATATCACTTTCGCCGTGTGTTCGCCACTGCGGTTCGGAGGAATTTTCTCTGGTGCTTAGGCAGAAATCCGAGTCTGCTCTAACCGAGTATTCACTCGCGCTATAATGCCGCGCATGATTCAAGATTGTGCATGCAAAGCCATAGTCCGAATATGCAGAGAGGACCAAAGCCCGTCACAGTGTATTCACATTTAGTCGAGGTGTCGCATCTGCTGGCCTCTGTTCCGAGTCTCTTATACGGACTGCTCTATCTTTTGCTAGTTCCGGTGTTTGCTAGTATCTACTATCGGTTGCCGCACAAATCATTTCATCATGCAACGATTCAGTATGAAGATTCAGTGAGACTCACGGAGAGCGATCTGCGTGATGACTTGGCAAAGGTGCTATCTCGAAATCTAGAGCGAGAACTAGGGCAAGATAGGTTTCTGGAAGAGTGGAAGATCGCTAGACCGAGAGTTGGCAATTTGGAGATTGGCCCCAACGATGTGACCACTCGGATTTACATCCTGCTGTCACTTGGTGGAACTCCATTACAACTTGCCATTCAACTACAGTGTAAGGCGACATTCAACCTGCATCCTATATTCATGAAGGGCGATCAGGATTTCAAACGTGTTGTAGTGGACGAGTCAGAAGTTTCTGCGTTGTTTCAGAGAATAAAAAGCACCACCCCGGACATGCCGTCCTTAGATACCCATCGATTTTTGCAGGTTCTTTTCTCCCCATCGAAGGAGGACGGGCAAACATTGGCAGGCTTCGAATTGGTTATACCCCGGTCTGTAAGCAGGAAATGTGAGGAGTACGCGGACGCTTTAAATGGATTTCCTACCATGCTGAGAGGGCATTATTTGCGAATGCTGTATTTAAGCGCCATGACGATGACAACGAGTTTTGGAGACATTCTCCCGATTACCGGAACCGCACGAACCCTTGTGACGGCTCAGTCGATAACGAGTGTAGCGATAATAGGATTGTTCCTGAATGCATTAGCGAACCAATGGGGCAAATAGGTACAATCTAAGAGCATCTCCGATGGAGGGAGCCATGGGCCTGATCGTAACTTTCGTTGGACTCGTGCTGACTGCGTATGGTGTGTGGTTGCAGCGTTCTGAATCCAAGACGGGCGAAGCACTGGTCAGGTGCGAGGAGAATCTCAGCGAGTGTCAATCGTCTCGCAATGTATGGATAGTTGCGCTGCTAGTTCTCGTCGTGGTCGCGTTTATGGCGGGTAGATACTCTCGCGTCGGCTGACTCCAGATGTGTCCTCCGGCTTCACACACAGGACTTTCGTCGAACGGGAAGGCCGTGCATTTCTCACCAGCTAATTAGTGCGTGATTGATTTTTCCTTCCGCCGTAAGAAGGTCTGCGTGGACCGCAAAAATCGTAGCGTCGGCACCTTCTCCAGTTTCATATAGGAAGCCTACCAGCGTCGCGTGGTTCTCTGAATCCATCGTGAAAACGGGACTGCCACTCACTCCACCCAAAGGCCCTAATTCGTCCAGAGAAGCATTGATTCTTACCACAATCCTCTCTTGTCCTTCGTCCACTAGAACAAAGTGTCTGTCGGAAGAGGAACTTACACGGTCGCAAAATACTGTCAGGTTTATCGTTAACTTGCCATCGCCTATTTGGCGGTGAACGCCCTGAAAGCCGGGAATTACGACTGGCATTCCGACGTTCGGGCGTGCTGTTGGCCATGGACGAGCAGGAAAATATTGCTTTCCCAAATGCTGCAATTGGTCAGGCTTAGAAAAAGAAAATACCGCGAGGTCCACGGCGTTCTTCCCATAATCGACCAAGTATTCCTCTTTGAGTTCGAGAAGTTGATTTGTAACCGATCCCGTGATGAACATCTTGAGAGAAGGCTCTTGTTGCTTTAGCTCCACAAAACGCTTGTATACATGGCCGTTCGTGACGATTACCTTGGCCGTCCCAGTGTTCACAAACGAGGCCGTTCCGTTAAATCTAATAGAAGTTGGTTCGGGATTGTCTGGAGCAAAGAAGAGCATACCTACAAATGGGCGGAACAATTGCATGAGTTTCACTGTTGCTACGATCTGGCGTACGTCTTCCTCATTCAACATTTCCTTGAACCGGGTAGAAGTGCCGTCCATGCCCCTGTCCGGCCAAAGATTCATGGGGGCCTGTTGGTGCTTCGCCATGATCGCTTCAGCCATCTTTGTGATCACATCAGGGCTTTCCGACAGGATCATCTTTGCTTCGTCAACCGTGGCTTCCCATTCGGGCGCTCCCGGCGGACTAAACACTTCACGGTCATCCTCTGACGCAGACCGATTGTATTCACCGAAGAACAACTTCTCTGCTGCGGCTCCAGCAGCCGATTGCAAGTAGTCGGCCTTCTGCCAAGGTGGTTTGTTGCCACAAAGTACGCAGAATCGTGCCTCTTGGATCGAATCACTTGTATCTGGTTCATAAGCGAGAAACACACCGTGGCATTGAATACCTTGTAGCACCGCCATAACGGCATGCCCAGATTCATGAACAGCAACTCTCTTCAACTCGTCTTGATCAATGTTGATGGCGCTCATAGTCGCTTATCCTGTGTGTGTGTTAACACAGTTCTAGCAGGCATATTACTAATAGGCGACGTAACCGACGTAATGGGTTCGGACGAGTCTCACCGCAGACTTGAAATCAGGAATCCAGAGAAGGCAGAAACGGTGCTGGGCGAAGCAGTCATTCGGCTTGTTGAATTAACCAAGGAATGATGAATGGTTGCCGCCGAATGGAATTGCCTATTCGTGATTGTTCGGATGTCGTAACAAAGGTATGCAAGTGTCAAACACATGAACAGCCCAGTAGTCGCCATCACTTACGTTTAACAAAAGGTGGATAGCAAGGACCCCCGACCCCTGTTACAATCCCGCGCCATGCAGCATGAGGGGCCTCGCAAACACGCGGTGCTGTAAATTCACAAACAATCTAGGAGTTCCCGAATGTGCCCTTCAAAACCGGGTTGCGCTTTGCTTCTGTTTTTGTTCAGCATATATGCGGCTGCTGCGGACTACCAATGCCGTGACATCGCTGCCACACTAAAAGAGTATTCGATCAGCGCACGATCAAGTACGTATTTGAGCACCATATTCGATCAATACTGCGAACAAAGCGGGGACGCGAAAACTTCGAGTGTTGGTGCGCGGACGGAAGGTCATGATCAACAAAACGCTGAAGCCGTATAAATTCACGTTTAGTACCGACGAATACCAAGTCCACATCTACGCACTCAAGTACATGGATGAGATAAAGGTTCTCTCAAGAGATGAACTCGGAAAGCGGGGGATCACAATTTCAGTCAGAGTGGTCGCTTTCCCCGGAATTCCGAACCTGATCCAACTCGGCCACTTTTCGGCATAAGCCAAAGTCGGTATTCGGTAGGCATTGATCTAGAGTTAACTATTGTTCAGGGTTGATCGAATCGATATTTAGCTTTACTGCCTTTGGTGCTGGCAACTTGTCACCATACACGGAGATTACAAACCCCTGCCACGGAAGAATTGATGGGGAGTCCACCTTTATCAACAATCTTTGATCGTGGAGATACTCTGAAAGTAATTTCGTTGTCCGGCTATCCGCAAATAGTGGCGGATCGGCAGCAACTACAGGGCGATCATAGTCAATTGTAAGAACGTAGGGTGCCTTGAACTCCAGTGGGCATACGACCCAAGTTTCGTTTGCGATTACTGCTTGCTTAATCGCTCCTTGGGGAGGCTTCCTATTGACGTTCTGCATATAACATCCCTGCGGCGGTCTCGTGTCCAGTTCACTCTTCAATTTATCTTTCTCTTTCACAACGGCTTGCCAACGCCCGGTGCTGTCGTGATGATCGTCATAAATTGTTTGAACAGTGCTCCACGCGAACAACGTTAAGTACACAAACCCAGTAATCACGACCCCGACTAAAACATTTCCCTTTATTCGTTCCCGGCGTTCTTCCTTCGGAGTTCGCATAAATAGAACTATTTCGGTCACTACGAATGTGACGAATCCCAATATCCAAGCTGCCCAATTGCTCGATACGAGCGCAGGCATTCCGTGAATGATTCGCCACAAAAGATGGAGAAAATGGGGCCACATGGCGGGCATCGTACCACAAACCCTGTGTGCCAAGTATGTTAGCGCCACTCTGACCTACTGCGACGATGATATGCATTCAATACAGGTCGGTCGGTCACTTCGCACGGCATATTCAACCCAATCCTTTTAATACCTCACCTTAAACATCTGCAATACTACAAGGCACGAGGCCATAGTCTGGGGTCAATGGGCCTAGCAGGGGAGATCGTGGCTCCAGCGGGCCGGGGATTGAGCGCATTGGGCATCCTACGGCGAATGTTAGGCGAAAGTCCGCACCCGCATGGCCGGGGAAAAAACCTGTGCGGGATCGCCGGGAACATTGTCCCGCACAGGGCCTCGGACCCGCGAGGCACACCGCAGTGCACGGGTTCTCCCGGCGCGAGGAGGACCTCCTGCATGTTTCTCGGTCTTGTTCCTGTGCTTTTCGCGCAAGAGCAATCAGAGGGAAGCCAGCGATTAGCAGGAGAGTTAAGATGCAGGTAGGAGCGATGAGCGCAGATGTTATAAAAGGACTATCTGAAGTTGCGGCGTTTCTTACTCCACCTAACGACGCTGACGAAGAACACATAGTCTCGATGGGTGCACACTGAGCGTTTGCTTTGGTATTTATGAAATGCACGGACCTGAGAAGAAACCATAATGAATCCCAGCTCGGTCCTAGCTAGGCCTGTCTCGTTCTTCACCTTGACCCAGCGTGCGCGTTGCGCTGCGGCAATTCTCATACGGCTGATCTTCAGTGAAAAATTGTCTCGACTTGCTCGTCATTTTTTCTGTCGGGGCCTGCGGTTCTTCGCCTGCTCTTCTTTGGTCGCCCAGCGACAGTTCTCTGGGTAGTACCCTTGATCGTTATCGATTCGATCCAGCGTCATTCCGTCTGGTCGTTTCTTCATATCGTCAACGAAGGCCGCGAAACTGTCGAGCCAGCGTTCACAGACGGTAATGCCGCGACCACCGTAGTCTTCAAACTGAGGATGTCTTCTGTAAGTGCATCTCTCAATCATCTTTCTCCAACTGGTGTGAGTCGGAATGTAACACTCGCAGATCGGCCCCTTCCCGCGACGGAGTTTCGCTTCGGTGTCGAAATGGAAACGGTTGCAAGACTTGCAGACTGTCATCCACCGGGACTTCCTAGAGGTTGGATTGGCTTTTCCCCATACGCGGCTGCCGCAGAAAATCTTTCCAACCATCTTCCCGCGCCGATTCGGCCCAGACTTACGACGGGAACATCCGCAACTCCTCGTGTTCCCGCTGCGAAGATTTGCGCCTCGAACAGACCTTTCCCGACCACAGGCACATCGGCAAACGAAGAACGGCTGGCCTTTCCGCATCTCGTCGAACCGCAGGACAGTCAGTCGTTCGTATCTGTTTCCGACTTCGTTCTTGAATCGCCATGTGAGTTGATCGGCCATTGGTCGAGGGGGGATTGAACTTGCTGAGTTCTAAGTAGGTAAATCGCTCAGTTGTCGCTAAGTTGTTGAAGAGACACATCCAGTTCTCAAGGCGTACCCTCGGCACTATTCTGGAGCCACCAGCCTCATAATGCTTTTATAATCAAACGCTTGGAGAGAATCGTTCCCCCTTGCTTGGAGCTACGGGCTATATGGGTATAGGAATCGCTAAGCAGCCGCCTAGCAATGCCTTTGGTAAACCCAAGGCCAATCGCTGGGCAATAGCTTGTTCCTACCTTTAATAGCACTTATAATAGCACTTACACCTGCTAACGCTTGGGAAGCTCATGGGTGCTCTGCGTCCGGCTACGCATTGCCAAAGCGATGCCACGCCGCCAAACTGAGCCTCACTCAATTCTTACAACCAACTGCCTGTATTCCAGAGGTCACTTCCGTAGCTGGTCTTTTGGTCTCAATTCCGCCGTTCGCGGTGCGGTCTTGAGCGTACGCTGTACGCCGCTGTGATCGTCGTCGTCATCGCGTAGCCTTGAGCCCACGCGCTTAATGCGCTTCTGTTTCGGGCCTTCCGAGACCGATGGCTTTCAGGCAAGCCCCAAGGCCCGTATACGATTTATCGTTGTCTAAAGCGCCGTTCGGACGAAATGCCGACATAGCCGCATTTGTATTACAAAGAATACGCAGTGCAACTTCAGTCTTTCCTGCCATCAGGAATAACCGCGCTGTATCTCGTCTAGCGCAGTCTTCATCCCGTTCTGTAGTGCAAACAGCAACGGGGTTGTTTATCAGCGGCTCGGTTGTTTTTACATTTTGGGAAAACGCGGCAGGGGTCATGCATAAGAAAAACAAAGCCAATACAAGGTAAGTTCTCATCTTTGTCGTCTCCTGTTGCCCGAATCGTAGCATGTCGAGTTGAGAGTACAGATCATGACTTTGGTCATGCAAAACCAATCCGCGTCGCTGAGTAAGAGGCTCCTATGAAAGAGCGTCGCTCCAAGGGAAGGCCGGATTGGCGAACGCCGCAACTCGTGCGTGTCTGGATTCGGTCTGCTGCCCGGAAACTAGGGAGGAACGGGAGAGGAACGACGCGGTGGCCGGGACATTAGTCCCGCGCATTGGCAGAGCCGTACACTGTGCGGGTCAATCTGCCGCATGCATGAAGTGAAGTAAGAGGAGGAGAGAGGCAGGATCACGTTACCGGGCCATGCATCCGCCATGCTCCCTTCTTTGTACCTTTCCAGCTAAGTTCTTTGCTTTCGCCACGAATTTGCCAAGTTCAGGTAGCATGGCAGAAACCTATCTATCTGATAAGGAAGAAGATAAGGTTGATAAGGCATAAGCTAAGCCGACTCTAAGCCGTGCCTGCCCGTTGAGCATGGTGACTTGCTATGATGTTCCGTCAAGTCTTTGCACTGCAATCACCTGCGCATTTGCCACCCTCTCTTTGTCCCCCGGTTGATGCCGTGATGTTGTTCCCATGGCACCCGCGTAGGTCCCGGCGTAGCAAACTGCCCAGCGGAAATCGTCAACCTATTCGTTTCAATGACATAGCGAAGGCATGGCGAAGGTAAGTCGTTGCAAAGAAACGGTCGGGCACCTCCTGAGGGCACAGAATGCCTTCGAATAGCACCTCGACCACGGAAGGAAGATCACACGGCAGAATCCGAACGAGAAAGGCCATCCCGGCGATTTCTAGGCACTTGGAGAGGCAAATGGAAGGCGAATGACCCTCCTAGCTGCCCCGGCCAGTTCCACCGCGTCCCGCGGCATTCTAGGGCCTGCCCGGGGCGATCCGCTGTGTGATGGTCTGGTTCGACGTGCGGATCGCAGAGGGACACACCGTGCAGAGTTACGCCGGGCACGCCGGACCGCTCGCTGGAGCAAAACGTAATGGCCTTACTTTCGACAATTATCACAAACGGCTGTGTAGCGGAACCAACTTCGCAAGGCCTGACAACCTTTTCACGTCGGCATATCAGGGGACTGGTGGCTGCTCGTTTACTTCGAGGATTCTGCTCCGCTTTCCATACCTCCAATGAAGCAGTGACCATCGAAAAGCATTCGTTGTAGCAGACGCGGAGTACCTTTTGACGGGACACGAAATCTTCAAGCCACGCCCCATCAAACGGTACTGAGCATCTGTGTCATCCTCGGGAATGAACACGGCAGCGAATGTTTCTTTTTCGGTGGTGCAAATTACTTCGAGCAGGATACCTCGGTTCCTTCGTAGCCCCTCTGCATATCTTGCGTTGGCATATCGTAATGCTTCGGGTCCACGCTTCCTAACCCAGAAATGAGGTCCTTCCGACACGACAACATCGCCCGGCATCAACCAGCAGACTGTGTGGGGGAGGTTTTGACTTCGAAGAAAGCTCTGAAATCGAAGTTCAGCAGCAGCCAGAGTAAGGGGCGGGTCTGGCTTGAGATCGTGCATGTTTTCGATAGTCATCTTGAGATGAGAGCAACCTGCGTTGACCTAGGTTCAGCAGCTTCATGTCGCCCAGTAAGATCGAATAGTCCTACTGCAACAACGGCGAACGAGAACCACCAAAAGAAGTATCCAATTCCGAGGCTCAGTTCCCAACGGTTCCAATGCGTGTTGAGGACAAAAGCAACCGCAGCGGCCCATGCCGAGAAGCGTCTTATCGTTCGAGTTCCCCGCAGCATCACCCATGGCGAGGCCAAGACAAACAGCAGCGACGTTAGCACGCTCAGAATTGCAAGCAGAGAGTACCCCACACCGAAATTGACGAAATTATCAGGCCGGACCACACAGAGTGCCATGACGAAGGCCTCAAAGCCTTTGATACTCGGACCTATTCTGCCTCCGTCAAGGCCCGTGACTGCGGGGAGAAACCAAGCTGAGGCGTTAAGCAGCCAAGCAAGTGCAATCAGGAGATATGGTCTTCTCATCTGGGCTTCGCCCCCGCGATGCTGCATCAGCCAGTATATGCAAATTGAGGTGTCGCTGACGGACGCAAAATCCCCTCAGCACTCATCTTCCCATTTCAAATGAATGTCTTTCGGAGTGAGCCGAATCGAAAAGAATTGAAATTTGAGTGCTATTGCCTGCTTGCGACACTTACGGGATACTATCGCCGCTGCTCGGGGGAGCAATGAGATCACAGAGATGGCTAGCTTTACTTCTGTTGTTCGTGGGCATCAGCTTGCTGGTTTCCTGTGCACACCAACCAATGCCGAGAACTGACGATGCGCCGGGTTTCTTGCTGGGTCTGTGGAATGGTTTCACCATCCTCTTTTCCCTCATCGGCCATATTTTCGATAGCAGCATCCGAATCTACGCATTTCCAAACAGCGGGGGCTGGTACGATTTCGGATTTTTCCTCGGCGCTTTACTGTTTTGCGGCGGTGGGGGAGCGGGTGCAAAATCCTGAGCGTCGATGCGGAAATCCGAAATACGGAGTGGGACGGGACTTCTGCATTGTTTGCGGTAGCAGTAGCGTGAAGGCAATCACCCGGTCCGCAGCGCGTGCTGATTTTGAGTGTTGTCGTGCTTTCGTCAGTCAAGCAGCAAGCGACGGCGGTTCGGAGTAATGTTCTGTAAGGGGAGGCGAGTTCTTCGGAGGGCTGCCAATGAGAGTTCGGTCCAATTCGGTCTTCGCATCCAGCGTTCTGCATACTGTCGCATTGCTTTTCTTCGTTTGGGCAGGGCTATGGAAATACTTCTCCGCAGGCGGGTTTATTCTCATTGGATTGATTGTCGTGTGGACGGGATACGTAAAGCGTTCTCGTTCCGCATGGCTTCTAATGTGTGCAATCGTGTGGTTCTGGGCGTTTCCGATTTTTGTTTTTCCATTTCTTGCAGGTGCCATTGGTGGTAGGTTGGAAGTCTCTTTGTCCGAGTCGAAAACGGAAGTGGCCTTTCTGTTGATGGTTACCGGACTCGTTGTGCCAATCAGAAAGTTTTTCCCTTCAAGAAGGGTAGGCGAATCCCAACACCCGCCGAAAGCTATGCTGACGTAACATCCCGATATCGCTCATTGACCTTTGTTCGTGAAATCCTGCCCACAATCACTTGTTTTTGAGCGATCAGATTTCGCAATTTTCAGATGCTGCCAAATCAAGCACTTGGAGAGGTGCTTGCAACAGGGTTTGTGGGCAATGCGGCGATGACGCGCTGTGCCGTTCCTTTGCTGACTCCAGTCTCGCGGGTAATCTCGGCCCAAGAATGCCCCTGATGCCGCAGTGACTCGATCCTCCGAACGTCTACGGCTACTCGCGGACGGCCCAAGCGTTTGCCCTTGGCCTTCGCCGCAGCTAGTCCAGAGCGAACTCTGTCTCGAATAAGTTCGCGCTCGAACTCTGCGATGCTGGCGAAGATACCGAACACAAGCCTTCCGTTCGGCGTGCTGGTATCAACTCCCTCATGGATCGAGATGAAGTCGATACCAAGTGAGCGGAACTCCTCCAATGCGTTGACTAGTTGACGCAGGCTTCTCGCAAACCTGTCGTAGCGATAGACCACGACAGCATCCACGAGCCGCTTCCGGCAGTCGGCCAGCAACTTGTCCAGCGCAGGTCGCCTTTCACGAGAGCCGCTGATCCCTTTATCAACGTATTCGCCAATAATCTCGAACCCACGACGTTCGCAGTACGCACGCAGTTCGTGCAGTTGTACTTCAGGGTCCTGTCCATGATTCAAAGTGCTGACTCTCGCATACAACGCCACTCGCTGACCTTTCATCTTCTCTCTCCGCAAATCAATAGTCATGCCAGCACCAGCCCATCATCCTGCATGCCTACCGCTAGGGGCCATGCATAGCGATGCTCAACGACAAGAGCACAACCGAACCAAAGCGCATCATGGACGTGTTCGCTGATCCACTGTTTGGCTTCGATCGTGAGAGGGCAGAAGACGAAAACTGTTCCCTCGTTGCGAACTAGGACATCTGGGGTACTGGAGGAAATGCCAGAGGGTGAACTCATGCGTGTTCCTTTCATCGAACACGCATCAGGTGACCGAAAAAGAAACGCCGCCAACAATCAGGCGGCTCGTGGAGAACGTTTGCATCGCTGCCGCATCGAGCCGAAGCCCATACCACCGTGCTCTCCAGTCGGTTGGTCGCGCTTTCGCGCTGTCCTGATGCTGATTCATTCTACTTACAAGTGCGATCTGTTGAAATGGCCCGAAAGTTTGCCAACGTAACCAATCGCGTCCGATGAGAATAGGTTTTGCGTTGAGCGGACTGCAAAACAAATTCTCTGGGAGGAATGGAGGTGGGGAGCACACCCTTTAATCCACGAGCCTTCTTGGTCTGGGAGAAGGCGTGCTCAAATTTTCCCCGATAGGCGCGGAATTTCCTCGGCAACGTCCCGGAAAGAGGGCTAATTTCAACGATCTCCCCAGCTAAGTGGGGTTTGGGTCATCCTACGCCTTTCGGTTCGCCATAAGTGCCCGTGGGATTTCGTTCTCCGGTTATTTCGGACTCAGCTATTACCTCAGTTATGTTGGTTGTATTTCTACAAAAGGAGACAATTCTCGCAGGCTGACGTTTGATCAGTATAGTTCGGAATGGAGAAAGTAAAATATGCTGGATTCGATGAGAGTGGCTGTAGTTACGCTTCTAATTCTGCTTTGTATAGGGTGTGGAGGAGGTTCTTCCTCCAAAACGTCAACGCCCACATCAGCATGGACGGGGACATACGCAGGGAGCCTTAACTTTAGTGGCTGCCCGAGCGCGAACCCTTGCGGTGGTGATTCCATAAACCTCACCATCGCCCAACCATACAATACCCCAGAGTTTTCCTCAGCAATGTCACTAAGCGGAATAGATAGCACGACAAGAGAGCCAGTCACTGGTAATGGCGACACGCTTGATATTTCTCCCGCTGGGCCGGGACCGGGAAGTTCTGGAGCGAACGCCGTGCTCGACACGAGTCTTGCACAACCTTTTTCTGTTGTTGCGAATGGTTCTTCGAATAGCAACACTCCAGTTCTTATGCAGACGTTGCTTGTGTATTACTGTGCGGGGCCAGTAAATTCTCAAACCGCTACATGTGGTGGAAATGGGGCATACCTCGGTACTTTGATACGGCAACAGTAGGCTCCCGGCGTGTGACTCCCCGAGCCTTCTTCACGACTCATCTTTGGCAATCCGCCATGCACACTGTTTGGTCCCACGCCGCTCCGTGGCGATCTGCTGAGAAATTCCCATGGCAAAATCCGCAGTGCGCTCGGCAAATGCTCAGGCTCTTCTGGCACAATGCGCCGCCTTCCCGTATCATGTACTCAGCATCAAGAACGAGTCGGACATGCTCCGACTTCGCCAACCGAACGCAAAGCGTCACGGTGGTTAAAGCCTACGCAGCCTGGATGCGGCGATGAAGATCGCAAAAAGGAACCCCAATCATGTGTCTCGCAACTAAGAAGCAGATCGGCTACGCGTGGATGCTGCTACGTCAAGCAGGGTATTCCAGCAAGGGAATTCACAGCACCGCATTCGCAGAGCTAGGAGCTACGTTACGGGAACTAGCGGGACGATGGAAGATTGGCTCATGGGGATGAGCACTGCCAAGGCTTCCCGGCTGATTCAATGGCTGAAGTGGGAGTGCTGCCTGAACAGGAAGGTTCAGCGGCTGAAGGCGCCTCGATAGATGAATACAGTAATCACGGCTCCTCTCGTAGCCGATCCCGAACTGGGCGAACCGCGATGCCCAAACGGGCATGATTCATCAATCCCTCCGAGGTGCCCTGCTCTGATGTTCGTAGCGTGTCATCACTACAAAACTCAAGCGACTTGGAATGAGTACTGCATCAAGTGCGGCGTTCGCCACGCGCCGTTCAGGATTTACTGGCACTCCTTTCGCATGGATGATCTAGAGGAGTTAGGACCGTGAAGAACTACTGCGGGTACTGTGGGGCGAAGATGGTCAGCGGCAGGGCATGGCGGTGAGCAAAGCCCTCTTCAATCGCTGTACAATCCGCCTAGTCGCGATGGGACACAAGAAAAATAAACACAAGATGCAAAGGAGATCTTCTTCGCTTTGTCACCTTCTTTACACACTCTTGCGACAGTCGCATCGATGATTCCGTTTAACAGCTCCTCTACAATGTCAGATCTAGCGTAGGGGCCGGCCGACTTCTTCTGATAATGTGACACAATTTCATCAAAGATTGCCGGTAGTAGATCAGTCCCTGGTCTATTCATTTCCCACCTCCAATTCCAGGCAGGCCGTTCAGGGCGCGGATTGCATCGCACTCGATCATGGTTTAGAAGGAAGCAACTATGTCGAGATATGAGAAGAGCGCCCAGATCGCGAGTGTCCGGGGTTTCAACTGATATGAATCACATGTCCCGCGATCTGGCAGTGACGGTGATCACTCTCGGATAGAGACGCCATTACCCGCCGTTTCTGGCCCCAGCGTGGACCTTGCTGGGATGGGTTGGCTCGCACGAAAAGCGGGAAGTGCCTGCTCCTCGAAGCGAAAGCGTACATCGAAGAGGCGGTCGACTACTCCAGTAAGGCAACCAACCTGCAGTCGATAAGTCTAATGTCGTCTGCTCTAGACGAGGCTAAGAAGGCATTTCAAGCAACGCCAGAAGCGCCGTGGAACTCGCCATACTACCAATACGCCAATCGTCTTGCTCATCTGTATTATCTGTGGGGGCTGAATCGCGTCGATGCCTACCTTGTTTTTGTCTATTTTGCGGATGCGCGTGACGTTCCGAAGCCCTGCTCCCACGACGAATGGAGTGGTGCAATCCGTCTGATGAAGAAATCTCTTGGACTTCATGACAACGAATACGGGGCCCGAACTGCGGAAGTAATTATTAGCGTACCCGAGATGGTTTCTAGCTCTAAGTGTGACTGAAGACGCCAAAGAATCCCGTGCCGTCACCTCCGTTGGCGCGCAGCCAATCCAGAGAAATCGCGACAATTCTCACTAAAACACGACGGCGACCTGATGCGGTTCCTTTTCGAAACCATCGATCGAGAGGTCGAATGCACCTACATAAGAACGCACGACTCACCCTCGTCGCTCGCGAAGAATTGGTACGGTGCGTGATCCAAGACCTCGTTCCTGTGAGCGTGGCGGCAACAGAGTTTAACGTTACCTCAAAAACGGCTTCCAAATGGCTTCGCCGATTCCAGGAACAAGGTTGCATGGGCCTGCTCGACCGAAGCTCTCGCCCGCATCGAATGCCACGCCAGTTGTCTCCTGACCGGAGCGACGAAGATTGTAGGGATCTGTTGGTATCGATACTTCACCGCCCGCCATCAGACTTCGGATTCAACCGCTCATCCTGGAGGGGCGTCGATCTTCACCGCGTAATGGCAGCACAGGGAGCACCGCTATCGGGAGCCAGGATGCGGCGGATAATCAAAAGCACCGGGTTTAAATGGCGTAAAGCTCGAATCGTATTGACGAGCCACGACCCTGAGTACACGCAGAAGGTACAAGCAATCAGAGAAATCTTGGCAGGGCTAAAGAACAATGAAGCATTTTTCTCGATTGACGAATACGGACCTTTTTCGATTAAAAAGAAAGGCGGAAGGAAAAGGGTAGCCCCCGGTGAAAGCTACCTTGTTCCTCAATGGCAGAAATCAAAGGGCTGGTTGATCCTCACGGCGGCGCTTGAACTCTCTACGAATCAGGTTACTCACTTCTACTCGCTGAAGAAGAACACGGATGAGATGATCAGAATGGCCGACCTGTTACGCGGGCAATATGCCCATTGCAAACAGATTTACCTTTCGTGGGATTCTGCATCGTGGCATGTGTCGAAGAAGTTAAAAACTCATCTTGAAGGACTGAATCGCATGGCTGGCCGGGAGCATCCGGTTATGCAGATCGCGCCATTGCCTGCAGGTGCGCAGTTCTTGAACGTCATCGAGTCGGTGTTCAGTGGCATGGCAAGGGCGATCATTCACAACAGTGATTATGAGTCGCCAGAAGCGGCCAAACGTGCCATCAATCAATACCTCCAACATCGAAACTCGCACTTTCGGGATGAGCCGAGTCGAGGGGAGATAAGATTTGGCGATTAGAACGGGCACTCTGTGAGTTTTCGGAATCCAATAACTGCAAAGACCCTATGTATCGCTGAGGCGTTGAACGACCGCCATGAGTGAAGACGCCAAAGAATCCCGGGCCCGTCACCTGCGTTGGCGCGCAGCCAATCCCGAGAAATGGAAGCAGATGCGCAAGGCGCAGAAAGCGCGATACTACGCCGCGACACGGAAGAACAATCGGCGTCGCGGGAAGTCTTGGACAGCCGAGGAAGATAGGCTGATCGTTGCGAAACGCAGACCGAATGATCGTGAACTATCGGCAAGGCTCGGGCCGGTCGATGCAAGCGATCTATAGAAGACGCAGCAAGCTGCGGAAGTCTCGCCAGCTTTAGAACTGCTACTGCTGACCCCGACCGAGAATTTCCACCTTCTTGGAGGTAACGAAAGGGCTTGTTTTGGTCGAGCAGATTTAAGGGTGGTTCACTTCGCTGCCGACCCCTTCACCGACGGCTGCGGCCATAGCGTGACTAACAAGACTCTGCTGGCCAAACATCTTGCGGACAATATAGTGTGGCCTCGCCTTGGCCTCTTCGTAGATCCTGCCAACATACTCTCCAATAATGCCCAAGAAGAACAAGTTCACACCGGAAAGGAACGTAATAGCCAAAATTATTGCTGTGAAACCCTGCGGCGCATGTAACCAAAACTTTACGTACAAGGCGTAAATCGCGTAGAGGATAGAAAATGTGCTCGCTATAGCACCGAAGATGGCCGCTGCGCGCAGCGGAACGATCGAGAAAGCGAAGATTCCGTCGGATGCCAGCTTGAGAAGACGCAGCGGGCTGTACTTGGTGCAACCGGCACGCCGGGCTGCTCGCTCGACGCGAACTCCAATCTGCCGAAATCCTACCCAAGTCCTCATCCCCCTTAGATAGCGGTGATGCTCGGGCATTTTGCGGATCTCTTCGATCACTCGGCGAGACATCAGCCCGAAATCTCCCGCGTCCAGCGGCAGTTCAATCGAAGACAATAGCGCCAACAGGCGATAAAAGAAGTAGTAACAAGCGCGTAGCCACCAAGCCTCCTTGCGGTTCACACGTTGTACGTAAACCACATCATAGCCCTGCTGGTATGAGTCCAGTAGGATGGGGATTGCCTCCGGCGGATCCTGCAGGTCGCCGTCCATCAACACCGTCACATCACCGCAGACGTAATCAAGAGCTGCTCCCAGCGCGATCTGGTGGCCGAAATTGCGAGAAAGAGCTATTACAAGCAAGCGTGGATCTGTTTCGGCGGCTTCTTCCAACAATTCCAATGTCCGGTCGGAACTGCCGTCATCGACGAGGACGATTTGATGGGGTCCGCCCGGGAGGCTGTCAAGCACACTGCTGGTCCTACGAAGCAATTCGGGGACGACAGCTTCTTCGTTGTAAACCGGGATCGCTACGGAAACGCTCGGATGCTGGACCATGGTGTTTAAGTCTCATTGACGAACAAGGCCATTACGGATGTGCCGAACAGTCGCTGAGGGAGTAGCTCGCACTTCGCTAGTCCGGAAAGAACAGAATTCATGGTCCGCCCGCCTGGATCGAATCCGGCTTTACCATTGCTCTGCTTCAGACTCATGGTTTTTCGCAACCAGAGCAGTGGGAGGAGAGGAAGTCCCCAGTACGTCAGGGCACGAACCCGAAAGCCGTTTTGTTCCACAATGTTTTTAAGCTGCCGGGCTGAATAACGTCGGACGTGCCCGGCAGCACGGTCATAGTCGGAGTACAGCGACTGGTGCGCGGGAACGTTAATAATCAGAATCCCGGATTTTGCCAAATGAAATCTCGCCGACTGCAGAAAACGGGATTCATCGTCGATGTGCTCTAGCACGTCAAACAAAAAGATAAGATCGAAATGAGAGCGGAACATGGCATTGCGCTGGTGGATATCGTAGCAATACAAGGGGCTGTCGCCGCTAATATTTTTCTCCAGCGCGAGTTGGTTTAACTCGAATCCGGTTACGGACTTCCCGTAGCAGTCCTCCACGTCTTTTTGTAGTAACCCATTGCCGCAACCGATTTCAGCCAAGGAATGGCAGTCACGCATCTTCGCATCGGCCAGTCTTCGAGTCACATCAAAACGACGGCGGACCCAAAAGTGATCGCTGGTCGCGACATCGAACCACCAATCTCCCATGCTCACCGGCGTTGGGGGTGTCAGGTACGTAATACGGTTCTCTTGCTGGACGGCGAGGGAATTCATTGTTTTGAAGGAGATGATTGTCAGGATGATATCAGGAAAACGTTGTGGAAATCTCAACGCCACAAGTTGGTCCCGTCGTGCGCGGCTGTTATCATCAAAGCTCCATGACGGATGCTCGGACAAAGAAAGCAGCATTGAAGTGTTTTGCCGCACTTGTTGTGATCGCAGTCTATTTGTATCCAACGCTCAGGGCCAGGGCGCAGCTGGGGCCGATGACTTTGCCGCCGATGTTTGCTCCGGATTTGAGTATGTACTTGAATCTTAGCGAGATGCCACCGACCGGGGATGGTGAGGTCTTAAACCCCTATTATCGAGTTCCTGTGCCCTCGAACGGTTCCGGATACCTCAAATTCCGCGTCGCCCCTTGGTTGTTTGGAGCCTTCGACCATGCCCTGCATGATCATGTTTGGTTTGCTCTTCTTGTCTGGAACGTCTTTTGGTGGGCATTGCTCTGCGGAGTTGCACTCTGGCTCTTTGACCATTATTTGCCGGGGCCTTGTGTTGTCCTTTCAATTATCGGTCTCGGTTTCCTGATGCTGTTCAATTTTGGGGTGCTCAAGTCTCTGGTTTTAGCGTGGATTCATTTGCCATCTTTAGCGGGTTTCACTGCGTTGGCGCTTCCATTTATGCGCGCTTTCATCCCGGTGATCCCAGTCGTCCTGCTACTGACATATCTAGCACTTCAGATGAAAGCGCTTTCGGAAAAGACAGCCCGTCCGTGGATCGCAATGGCATTCCTTCAACTGTTCGCGTTGGCAGTTTTTCCGTATGCGACGCTAATGATGGCGGGGCTCACTGCGATCGGTGTCTTGTTCAATATCCGCGTCGCTGAAAAACAGACTTGGGTTACACCGAGTGTCTATGGTGCGGCATGTGCCCTAATGGATGTCGCCTTTGTGTGGCGCGGTTCATTGGGGTTCTACGATAGTCATGCATCGATGATTCATTTCCAGCCACAACTGCTGCCAAGGCTGATCGGCGGAAACTGGCTGCTCATCGTCGGATTGACAGTTGGCATTGCCATTGCCAAGGAGTTGCCGCCTGCAGTCCGTTGGACGTTGGTAGGCTTAGGAGCAACAAACGCGCTGCTCATGCTGGGCGATGTTGTAGTGCCTGCGTCAACCATTTTGCTGTCACACCATGCAGATCACTTTGTGCACGCTACGATTGCACTCCTGGCGATTTTCTTAGTCGCAAGCACGTTAACCCGCGTGCCAAACAATGCCTGGATCGTGCCCAGCGTTTTCGCGCTATCGCTTCTAGTGGCATTTCTGAGTGGCGGTTTGCTGGCGCTAGGAAACTACCGAGGTATGTTAGCGGCTAACCGAAAGATCTTGGACCTGGGGCGCTTGCAGGAGAAGTGGACAATAGGAGAGAACGATCTGGTTATTGCCCGTTCGAAGAATGCCGATGATGACTGTGGGTGGCTCGTGTTGTTGTCGAAGGCCCCGACGCTTTTCTGCACCGATGCAGAAATCATGCTCACTCCCCAGCAGAATCGGGATATCCAGAGATTTCGTGAGGCTCTTTATCTGTACCTTACGGGCAGCGACAGCGGCTCATTACAACGCGCACTCGCCGCGAATGATCCATCCAGACTGATGTATCGGCTGGGATATTGGGCGGAAGCGACTAGCTTCTCAGCGAGCGAGCGAAACGACGGTATCCGTGCCATTGAGACCGAGTTGATTCCGCTTTTGGAACGAGTGCAAAGTCATGATGCGATCGTGGACCATTTCTTCCGCAACTTTCGGAGGATTGTCGTGGTTGACATCGACAACCGTCAGACTTTTGATCCAGCTAGATTGGCTTCATTCCTGAACCTCAACGAGCAACAAAAGAGTGGTGACTTGGTGCTAAGCTTTTATAGTCCAAAGTAGCTTTCTCGCAGGGGTCTCCAAAACGACGGGCCCTTGGGCAACAATGTATGCGTCTCAATGTCGAGCAACTCGGGGTCGTCGCAGCTGAAGTAAATAAATTCGACACAGATCTCAATTTGTCAAACGAGCAACGACAGATATTGCAGGATTTCCTAAGGCAAGCTCTTGAGCAAATTGAGGAATACAAAGCACAGAACCTACAGTCATCAGAATCCGACCTTCTCGGAATGGCTGCCAAAGCTCAATGTGTCGTCCACAGACGCATGAGGCATTTCCTGAATGACGAGCAAAATAGGCGGTGGGACGCGAAGTGGGCGACTTCGGAAACGTTTCTGCGTCTAACCTTTAAAAGGTTAACTCTCCGCACGAAGTCCAAAAAATTGGCCTCGTAGCTCTCCCTTGAAGACTGAAGGTATTACGCGTTCGCGATCGACATCAGAATCGTGGAGTGCAGAGCCGGACCAATGAAATTGCGGTCTCTGCTAGTATTCTTCTCTCACCGCGACAGCGGGCGGACCGACCATGGAACCCCATGCCTTTATTGCAGAAGTTTACCGCCGTATGGCGCTTCGCCATGCCGCTGAGCATCACCGCCCAAACTGGGAGGAAATGCAGAAGAACGCTCTGGTGCTCCAGTCGGCCGAACAGTACGCACCCCATTTGCCCGCGGACAAAGATGCCCGCATCCTTGAAATTGGTTTTGGCGATGGATGGTTTCTGGCCGCTTGTCTCAAGTTGGGATATACAAATCTTTCCGGCGCCGACTTCAATATCCAGCACAAGGGAAACGTCCGCGACTGGGCTCCTGGATGCATCACGCTACATTTAATCGAAGATAACATCGGCGATTTTCTCGCCGACAAGGCGGAGTCGTATGACTTCATCCACATATCGCATGTGATCGAACACATCCCGAAATATTCTCTGTTCTGGATCGTGGACGCGATTTACCGGGCGCTGAAGCCCGCCGGCAGGATGCTGCTGCGTACGCCCAACATGGAAGGACCATGCGCAAATTCCAGCCTCTATGTGACCTTGTCGCATGAGTATGGATTTGCCGGGTCCAATCTCATGTCGCTTCTCGACATCTCTGGTTTTGACGACATTCGATTTCTCACGTTCCGTGATCGGACCCCAACACTTAAGCAGCGTTTGGGAAATGGGCTACGGTGGCCTTTCCTCAAGGCGAGCAAATTCCGGAGCCGGCTATTCGGAGTTAACTACGGTGGGCAGTTCGGCTCGGAGCTGATTGTGATCGCCAAACGCAGCACCTGGCCCCCCTATTTCAACGAGCGTTACCGGTAGCTCGGGTTTGGCATCTAGCCGTCCATCCTAGAGGCTTGCAGGGTTGGAGTCCACAACCCAGTGCTGTGTATCCAGTGGACGACGACTGCAGGTTGGTCAGTTAAAATCTTGTAGGACGTATTCCTGCTCGGCAACTCGGACAAAAAATGCGGGAACGCTCACCTTCCCTGATCTTCGCTTCGATATAGTAGGACGAAAACACGCTCTCCCGGTGAAAATCGTGTCATCACCAGAGGGCGTCAACGTGGTCAGCGAGAATCAACGAGTCTGACTCAACTGCGTCAAGAAACTTGTCAACTATTATCGACAAGCGGAGGGGGGCCTATTGATGGGAGTGCTTTATCCAGACCAGCCTTGACCTCTTGCGGCTGCGATATTCCCTTACTGCTTTGAAGATTAGATAGATTTGGTATTCCGCGAACACGGCCATCGGAACGATGACCAAGACGCGCAGCCAGAAGACCCATCCCGTCATCGGCTCGGCTCTTTCTGTGCGGCCTTCTTCTCGTTGGCTTTCCGAGTGCGGGCGCAGGCTATGTGAGAGGCTTTCAGCGGGTTCTCGCGCCTTTGTTCTGAGGGCACCGTCCAGAGGCGCGCCTTGCCGCCTATGCGTCCGATTTTGGAAACGTACTCGCTGAGGACTGTCAATGCGCCGAATCTAGCAGCTACGCGGGCAGGATGCAAGGATGTCTTCGCGCTTCTGCCGGCATTTCGGCAGTGTGGACGATAGATCGGCACTCGGAGGCCTGGATGTTCGTTTGAGTTGCCGAGTATTTTGAATCAGTTAAGCCACGGACGAGGACTGGAACGTATCGTGCGAGTTGACTTTGTGATCAGCGCTATTGGTTACACACGGTTCTTGATTCAGGAGCGCATTCGTCTGCTTCAGAGCTTGGACGAGCACAAGGCGGCGCTTCCCCCCGCCGAGTATCTCAGCTGCCGGCGGTCTCTGTTACAGGGCATCGAGGAGTTGAAAACCGTCTTGCCGAGGGCGGAATACGAGGCACTTCCACGTGTAGGGAGGAGGGGCACTTCTCCAACGTGTTAACGAAGCGGCTGGAGAGGTGTTTTATGTCTGAGCAGCACCATTTTTCGGTCTCAACAGCGCTTGATCGAGAGCGTGTTTGGGCGCTCTTTTCTGATATCCAGAACTGGATTCGGTGCTCGGACGTGTATCAAGACCTGACATGGAAGGGCTCACCCTGGTCAATCAATGCAACCATTGTAGGTAGGGTCCGCCACAATCGGAATGAAAGAGTTCGATACGTAGTGGAACGGTACCAACCTGGCCGATTAGTCACGTATATAGGGCACAGCGAGGATAGCGGGTTCGCGTCCCACCGTACGATTCGCTTTCTTGATCGCCAAGATGGGGGAACAGTAATCGAGATGCACTACTTTACGGTTGCCAGCCGGGAGAGTTCCGCCGTTGGCGAGCAATTTGTGAAATGGCTTACCGAGCGCTGGATCGAGGGATTTGCCCGCTACTGCGACGTACAAGCAGGCACCCTCAGCACAGCAATGGCATCAAGGCAGTAGTTCCGCATCTGTCCTGTCCGAACTGCGACTAATCCTTCTAAAGTTCTTTCTCCACTCGCCGATATGCCCTCGCAGGAGGGCACCATGGCCGCCGATCAACTCATTCCTGCTGCTCAATACCTGCGCATGTCCACCGAACATCAGCAGTATTCTCTGCAAAACCAAGCTGCTGCGATTCAACGATATGCCGAGTTCAATGGTTTTGAGATCGTTCAGACCTACGCTGATCCAGCCCGGAGCGGCGTCGTCCTAAAGCGTCGTCAGGGGCTGCAGCAACTCTTGAAGGATGTCATTGGAGGACAAACAACGTTTCGCGCCATCCTTGTTTACGACGTTAGTCGATGGGGTCGCTTTCAGGACACGGATGAGGCCGCCCACTACGAGTTCTTGTGCAAGTCCGCGAAAATCCCGGTCCACTACTGTGGCGAAACGTTCGCCAATGACGGTGCTCTGCCCAACATGATCATGAAGTCGCTGAAGCGGATGATGGCGGGGGAGTACAGCCGGGAGCTCGGCGTCAAAGTTTTTGGCGGCCTGCGGAGAATTGCAAAACTCGGTTTCAAGGTGGGTGGCGGATCTGGCTATGGCCTTCGCCGAATGTTGGTCGGACCCAATCGAGTCCCGAAGCACAAACTCAACAGCGGCGAAGCCAAGTCCCTCGCAACGGACAGGGTTGTGCTCGTGCCCGGACCGGCACATGAGATGAGAGTAGTGCGCGAGATTTACCGAATGCTCATTTACGACGGATACTCGGTCCATCGTATCTCTCACGAACTGAACCGAAGAGGCATTCGATTCCGGCCTGGCTCGAAGTGGAGCTATGCGGCCGTGTACGGCGTTCTGACGCAGTCGAAATACACAGGAAGCTACGAGTACGGGCGAACTTCGGCCCGCCTCTACACGCCGCTAATCCGACTCCCCAAGTCCGATTGGATTTTCACCCCACGTGCCTTCGAGCCGATCATTGATTACCCGACCTTTGCGCAGGCGCAGCATATTCTCTACCTACGGTCGCTTAACAAGCCAAAAGAGGAAATGCTTGACGGACTGAAGCGACTTCTTAATCGGTGTGGCAAGCTGTCGGGGGCGCTAATCGCGGCAGACCCCAATATTCCCTCGCCATCGACCTATTGTGCTCGTTTCGGCACCCTGCGACTAACATATGAATTGATCGGATATGGTCGCTCCGAAGACTTTGGACCCACGGAGTTGCGGCGTCGAACGCAGGCGTTGCGCGATGAAGTGATCGCCAAGCTGGCAGAGATGTTTCCCGACCACCTGTCGATCGTATCCAGAGGCGGGAAGTGGCGTCGTCAACTTCGGTTGCAGACTGGAGAGTTGGTGTCAGTCCTCATTGTGCGGCGGGTTTATCGCAGCTCGGGTACCATTCGGTGGATTCTTCAGCCAGCTCCGCATGAGAAGAACAACATCACGTTGCTGGCTCGTTACGATACGGAAAATCGGTCTTTGATGGATCTACATTTGGTGCCGAGCCTAGATCGTCCGGGGAGGTTCTATCTGCGGGAGACCGATGAGTGGTTCGACCGGGGTGTACGTTTAGCGGGACTGTCTGACTTTCTGGTGGCGATGAAGAGGCTTGGCGACAAAACGCAGTGAGCGATAAGTTGACTGCTGACAACAGGGGACAGACAATCCTCGCGTTCCTAGGCCGCGTCTCTAATCCGAAACCTTGTGTATCTTGACCGGAGGCTGCATGTTGAAGCGCTCGATCCTGATCCTCCTAACAGTTAACCTCGCCACTCTTCTTGCCGTAGCGCAGAAGACGATCACCGCCCTAGAAGCAAAGAACCACATCGGTGAGCAGCAAACGGTTTGCGGCAAGGTAGTGAGCACTCGGTTTGCAGAGAGGAGTCGCGGCAAGCCAACATTCCTGAATCTCGACCGAGCATATCCCGACCAGATCTTCACGGTGGTTATCTGGGGAAGTGACCGTTTGAAGTTTGGAGATCCTGAGTCCAGTTATCGGGGCCACCAAATCTGCGTTACGGGAAGGATTACTGACTACAGAGGAGTTCCTGAAATCGTTGCTCAGGCTCCATCCCAAATCAAGGAACAGTAGCACATCGGACAAGTGACATCACGAGCTTCGGTTCTTCTGGATGTTGGCGAATGACCGGAACCGGCTGAGTGGGGGCGAGGATTCCAGTCCTCTTCGCCTAGAAATGTTCGGGAGAGAGTCGGTAGCGGCCACACATTCGGAGATTATGGCAGATCAGCGCTGTTCGGGTGCTGATGTTCTGCTCTCTGAACTTACGGGCTGTTACAAAAACCGAATCCACGGTGCACTGTGAACGTTGCACAGGCTAACCGGGTTATCGCAGTGCCATATCGCAGATTCCCCACTTACAACGTGGACTTAGAGTCAAAGTCGATCCATTGCCGTAGTCATGAATTCCGTTTTTCGTAACAGTTAAGCGAAAGTTAGTTTCTCTATTCGACTAACGTTGTAAGAATCTTGCCCAAGTTCCAGCGAAGCGGAAACGTCCAAAGAGGCACGGATTCTCAGTTCCGAATGATCCGGTCGCTGCTTCCCTCACAAACGGAAAGCCGGGATACTTGGTTTGAGCATTCGTATCGTCTCAGATCCGAGCGGTCCTCGTACATTCAGTAAGTAGTGTGATAGCAAACTGGAGGCAACGTGACTCGCCGTGGACTTTTTGCTCTCGTGGTCCTGCTCTTTAGTTCTATTCCCTCCATCGCCCAACCTGTGAAAACAAAAAAAATGGCTAAACAAAGTAGTACACAAGCGCTTACCTACGCTGCCCAGGCAATGGCAGCCCTCACTGGCGGCAATGCGATAACGGATGTAACGCTGACAGGAACAGGTGCCTGGACCCTAGGACCTGAAACAGATAATGGAAATGCCACATTCTTAGCCTCGGGAACGAACGAGAGTCGCATGGATTTGACTCTCTCCTCGGGTACCCGCACAGAGATTCGGGATGCGCAAACGGGAACCAGGATTGGGGAATGGATCGCTCCGAACCAAAGTTCGGGCATGTTCGCTTATCACAACTGCGTTACGGACGCCGTCTGGTTCTTCCCGGCACTCGGCTCACTCGCCGGTGGATCAAATATCGTTTTCACTTATATAGGACAGGAAACGCGCAACGGCCAATCTGTACAACATATCCAGTCATACCAGCCTTCCAGCACTGCACTTGGCCCATCTGGCTTCAATCCGCAACAACTGAGCGTGATGGACTTTTATCTAGACTCGGTGACGTTTTTGCCCTCCTCGATCACGTTCAATGTCCATCCAGACAACGATTCGGCCAGCAATCTCTTAGTCGAAATTGACTTTTCAAACTATCAAACGGTGAACGGCTTCTCGGTTCCAATGCACATTCAGAAGTATTTGCAGGGGACGTTGTTGATCGATCTCACAGTCTCGACTGCAGCCTTCAATACGGGGATTCCTCTTTCAGAGTTCGCTATTAACTGAACTGGCGTGGGCAGGTTGCCGCCAGATAGAACGGAGAAAGAACTCATGCGCACAAAAGGAATCGGTCTCGCATTAGCTCTCCTAGTAACCGCAGGCGCACTCACGCAAGCTGGCCTTGCACAGGTCGCGACTGGCATGCAGCCCTTCGGTAGCTTTTCTGGCGGACCGGCAGATAGCGTGAATCTCGGGAATCTCGACGTGCATTGGGCCGTCCCAATTGTCCATAAGGCCGGGCGGGGCATTCCTTTCAATTACGACTTGAACTATGACAGTGCGATCTATCAGACCGCAACTTCCAACGGGGTTACCAGTTGGGCGCCAGTTGGGAATGTCGGAGGCATTGCGAGTTACTGGGGATGGCAAGGTCTTGGACCTTCATTTACCCCTCATCTTTCATACAATATCCTATATCAATCTGGCCAGTGTGGGATGGGAGGGGTTGACAGCTTTCAGCAGTGGACATACAGCAATTTTGTCTATTACGACACCGCGGGTGCGTCACACGTCTTTCCCGTAGGCGGGGTATTCGTTGCGAATAGCACCTGCCCGGTTGGGCAAGGCCCGCAGAATGGGGAGCAGCCACCGGGCGGCTACAATGTTCCAGCGCTCGACGGGTCTGGGTACAATCTCGTCGTAAGCTTTGGGGTAAACGGTGCGGGTGGATCACTCAACACCCCATCAGGAACCGCTCTCAATGTCCCTTGGTTCACCGGGCCGCCTTCGTCAAGCCCATACAGCGTGACTGACGCGAATGGCAATGAAATTACATACAACGGGAACACCGGAGTGTACACCGATACTCTCGGAACGGCTGTTCTCACAGCTGCAGGACAAGAGCCAAACCCCGTCACGTTTACCTACACGTCGCCAGTTGGAAGCGAAAACTATACCGTCAACTTCACTTCATACAATGTCAAAACAAATTTTGCATGTAGCGGAGTGAGCGAGTACAGCGCAAGCAACGTATCGCTCGTGAGCAGTATTACGTTGCCAGACGGTTCCTCTTACAGCTTTTCGTATGAGGCGACCCCAAACAACAGCGGATACACTACCGGCCGAGTCTCAGAGATCACGCTCCCGTCTGGCGGCTCGATTTCGTACAACTACACATACACCGGTTCTCACGATGGAATCAACTGTACCGACGGCAGCACAATGGTATTGGAGCGAACCGTCAACCCGGGCGGACAATGGCAGTACACGCGCTCAGGGTCCAGCCCTGCCTGGACAACGCTTGTTACCGACCCAAACAGTAATCAGACGTCGATCAATTTCGAGCAATACAACGCGCAGGTCTATGAAACCCAGCGCCTTTCATATTCAGGCAGTACGACGTCCGGTACTCTCCTTGAAACCGACATCACGTGTTACAACGGGCAAAGTGTCGGCACTCCCGCGAACTGTTACAACACGGCGGTTACGGCGCAGGTTACGCGGATCACGACATTCCGATATCTGCCAAATGCGGCTGGCCAGCGGAGCGAAACGGACAGCACGTATGACAATTTTGGGCTGCTTCATGAAGTCGATGAATACGATTATGGCACGGGAGCCGTCGGCGGTGTTATCCGTAAGACGTACACAACCTACACGTCTGGTTTCAGCAATGGGATTGTTGACCGGCCTTCGAACGTCACGATCAAAGACTCCGGAGGCACTGTTAGAGCATCGACATCGTACAACTACGACGAACAGGCTCCAACTCAGACAACTGGCACGCCCCAGCACATTACTGTGAGCGGTTCACACGGGCTTCTAACCAGTGTAATCGCAGAGGCCAGCGGAAGCATAAACCTTTATAGAAAATACACATATTACGATACAGGTAATTTGAGCACCTCGACGAATGTCAGCACGTCCAGTACTACGAATGGCACAAGCACGACCTACACGTATGGGACCGGTTCGTGTGGAAACTCCTTCGTGACCTCGATTGCCGAGCCGCTCAGTCTGTCACGCTCGATGACGTGGGATTGCAACGGCGGCGTAATGCTCTCCTTGAAGGATGAGAACCTTAACACGTCTAGCACAGCCTACAGCGGCTCCAGCTACTCCAATGTCTTCTGGCGTCCATACAGCACCACCGACCAAGCTGGCACGATAACTGATTACAGCTACATCCTGAATTCCAGCAATCAGCCATTTCAGACAGAATCCAAGTACGACAGTACATTTAATAGCGGACACTCGACTGTTGACATCCTGACAACCTTCGATGGCTTCGGCCGTACGAGCTTTAGGCAAACAAAGCAAAGCCCTACTTCCTCAAGTTACGACACGACCGCGACGTGTTATGACAACATGGGGCGCGTCAGTTTTGTGTCGTTGCCGTACACCACGACCGCAATCACGTTTGGCACTTCCTGTCCTTCGGGCAACGGCACAACAACAAACTACGATGCGCTCAGTCGACCGTCCACCGTTTCAGACAGCGGGGGAGGGCAGACTGCTTACTCCTACAACTACAACGATGTGCTTCAGACGCTGACCAGCCCAACCCAAGCGAAGCAACTCCAATACGATGCCCTCGGGCGTCTCAGCTCTGTTTGCGAGGTGACAAGCGGAACGACTGCATTTCGCGGAGGCAGTTGCGGGCAACACAATTCCGAAACAGGGTACTTAACCTCCTACACCTATGATGTGCTGGGGGATCTGACCGGAGTTACGCAGAACGCCCAGGGTTCCAGTGGCACTCGGCAAACGCGCAGCTATGTTTATGACATGCTGGGCCGTCTGACGCAGGAAACCAATCCCGAGATGAACAATGGCACCGTGGCTTATTCCTATGACAAGCTAACAAGTGACGCTTCCTGCGGAAGCCCGAATTTTGCGGGGGATCTGGTAAAGCGGGTCGATGCCGCAACAAATGCGTCGTGCTACAGCGGCTACGATGCCCTGCACAGGGTGGGTGCCATTACTTATCCTTCGACTAGTACTCCGTCCAAAAACTTCGTCTACGATACTGCAACCGTGAATGGTACGAGCATGACGAACGCAAAAACCAGGTTGGCTCGCGCCTATACTTGTACCGGTACGTGCACCAGCAACATCACGGATCTGTTTTTCAGTTATTCAGTGACGGGCCAGACGACCGATGTGTGGGAATTGACGCCACACTCAGGCACAAACACGTACTATCACGTGACATCGCTGCCTTGGCCAAATGGCACGATGAACATTCTCAAGAATCTGACGGGATTGCCGACAATGACGTACTCAGCCGATGGGGAGGGGAGACTCGGCACGGTTTCAGCTGGCAGCGGACAGAACCCCGTTACAAGTGTGTCCTACGACCCAATGAGCCACGTGACTGCTCTTACCTATGGCTCTTCCGACAGCGATGCATTCACGTTTTACGGGACGACAGGCAGAATGAATACCTACCAGTTCACCGTTGGTTCCACTCCGAAGACCAACACTGGCACCCTCACCTGGAACGCCAACGGCACACTGCAGAAGCTGGCAATCACGGACAACGTAAACTCGTCCAACAGTCAGACTTGCAACTACACGCAAGACGATCTGGGCCGACTGGCAAGTTCGAATTGCGGAACGAGTGTCTGGAATCAGAACTTCAGCTATGATCCGTTTGGGAACATCGTTAAAACAGTGCCGACCGGCTCGACGGGAACTTCGTTCAACGTAAACTATGACTATACAAACAACACGAACCGAATCACGACCACTCCGTATTCATATATCAGCACGGGCGACCCGAGTGCGAAAACGGGAAATATGACCGCCGACGACCATCATAACTATGGTTGGGACACGGACGGCCATGTGATCACGATTGATTCAGGTTCTTCCAGCGGCGTGTGCCTGACCTATGACGCCATGGGACGCGCGGTTGAAAAAGATACTGGGGCCTCCTGCAGCACCAGCCCGACGACAGAAACTGAAATCGTTTATGGTCCAGCAGGCAGTAAATTGGCGCTGATGAACGGGTCTTCATTGGTCAAGGCATTCGTCCCATTGCCCGGAGGCGCTCAGGCTGTCTACAATTCATCGGGACTGCAGTATTATCGGCATCCCGACTGGTTAGGCAGTTCTCGAATGGCGACTACTACAAGCCGCACCAACTACTACGATGTGGCGTACGCTCCCTTTGGTGAGCCATACCTAACAACCGGGACTCAGGATTTGTCCTTTACGGGTCAGAATCAGGACACCGAATCCAGCACGGTTCCGGGCGGGGCTGGCGGGCTTTATGATTTTCTTTATCGGGAGCATAGTCCGGTTCAGGGGCGGTGGCTTTCGCCCGATCCATCGGGGCTAGCGGCTGTAACTCCTGCAGATCCGCAGAGCTGGAATCGATATGCCTACGTGGCGAATCGACCGTTACAAAACAGTGATTTGGCGGGATTGGTTATACCGATAGGCTGCGACCCATCGGATCCCGATTGTTGGGGTCCCGGGCCTCTACCGCCCTGCGATCCAGTGTTCGGCTGTGGCGGCTGCGACCCCACCATTGACCCCTCTTGCATACCTGATCCGATCCTTCCTCCAGGAGGCGGTGGCGGGGGCGGCGGTGGAAATCCTTCTCCTTCACAACCACCTCGGCGCACCGGTGGAGTTTGGCCGAACAACGAGACTCCAGGGCTTCCTGCCGGACTAGATTCGTCACCATTATCGAGCGTCTATAGTTTGTTGAACTTCCTTCCGGGAGTTCCGTGTAGTGGTCTGTCTGGGGATAGCGGATTCATCGGAGCCACAACCTCGAACAATCCATGTCCGCCTTTGTTTGAAGTAGCTCCGGTTCCGATGGCTCCAGAGAACACTACCGACAACTCGTCCTCCGGCAAGTGCAGTGCAACTCGCGGAGGTGTTTGGGCAATTGATTGGTGCCAAGATGATCATCTCGGTCACGCAATAGAAGCTTGGGAATGCACCGGAGACGTAGATTGCTGTCTGAGCAAAGAATCTGCATTTGACCAGAGCTGTGAGGCGAGGAACAGTTGGTATGATAAACAGGCGGGCGGGCGATATACACCCGATCCGCGACATTACGTTCAAATACTGAGGTCCTTGTGTTGCGCTAAATGGTGAGGAAACACTGTATTTGTTGCTCAGGTCAATGGTCTCTAACGCAAAGAGGATGACTTTGAAAACTCGCCACGATTCTCTTTTTATCTCCAGTGTCTTGTTTACTCTGGCTTTTTGTTGCGTGTTACCTATGAGCTGGAGAGCATCAATGGCCGCCCGCGACAAGACTGTCCTCGAAACGCTCGATCCTGGGCTACGAGCTGCTGCTTACTCCATGCGTTTACTAGGCATTACCTCTCTGGCAATTATTTGTATTGGTCTGATAACCGCGTGGGCTGGTCTTCTCGGCAAAGTGCGATGGGCATGGCTAGTTTTGCTCATTATTGTAGGTTTGTGGGCTTTCCCAGTCTTGGTCCTACCGATTTTACAAGGCAGGATCGTGGTGACGTGGAAACAATGGCTCTCCCTTGCGATTCGAGAACCGGGCGAAGCCAGAATTTGGACGGAATCGTTCTTTATTTTTCTCCTGATGGTCGTCGCTCTGATTTTACCCGTTAGGGCTCTCTTTCATATTAAAGAAAGAGGCGATGAATGAAATCACGGCGTACAAGGGCAGACGGCCGGTTTTGATTCATTTCAGATTTTCAAAAGCGTAGTGAACTTCTCTCTTAGGCTCAGACTGTTCCGAACGCGATGACTCGACTGGCAACTACCTTTTCCGCTTCAGCGCTGACGGTGTGCCTGTTTGTTGGCTGCGGGGTTAGAAAAGAATCTGGCCTGGGCCGTGGGAGTGGTTCCACCGCCACAACTGAAACGGGCGCGCATCCACCGATTCGCACCCAATATCGTCGCACCGACATTCAGTACAATCCAAACGCGCTGCAGTTCTTTCCTCCTCACGTTACAGCCTACGACAGTATCCATGAGCGCTTCTTCATCAGTGACACATTTCTGAACCGTATCGAGGTTTTCGACCATACACAACAATCCCAGATCGCCTCGGTAACAGTGCCCGAGCCGTGGGGCATGGACATATCCGCGGACGGTAGCAAGCTGTATGTAGCCACGACGTTCGGTGACGTGTATCTGCTCGATCCCGGGCAAATGGAGGTTCTCCAGAAATTTCCCTCTGCTACGATTGGGCCTTTGGGTTACATAGCCACCCAAGCATTCATGCTGTCCGATGGACAATTGGCTCTACTCGGCGCGATGGGCGGATTCTATTTTGACGGTTCAACTGATTTCGCTATCTGGAATCCGATCACGAACGCTATCACGATCGTCAGCGATCCGGTTTTCGGCAATATCGGCCAGATTGCAGTAACCGCAGATCGTACAAAAGTGATTCTCGGAGGAGCGACAAGTCAGAAGATCAAGCTCTACGACCCGAGCACGGGGAACGCAATTGTCACTTCATTCGACGGCGGAAATGTTGAGGAGATTCTGCCGACTCCGGATGGCAAACGAATTCTCGTGGTTGGTCTCGGTGGGAACGTGCAGGCGTTCGATGCGAACACCCTCGCCGTCCTTGGCTATTCCGGGAACATTCCTGGCTACAGTGCCGTTTTGAGCCAAGACGGTTCGACCCTCTACACTGTGGACCTCTACTCAAACATGTTCGCTTGGGACTCCACGACCTTCGCTCAAAAAGGCTGGGTTTCGGCGTTCAATGTGGTCGACCTGCAGCAAGCCATAGTGGCGTCCTCGATTGACGAGACCGGACTCATCTTCGGTCCGATTGGCCACGGCGTTGCTTTTGTCGACGGCAGCGCCATTCATGAGGGTGAGGAACAGACTCAATTTAACATCGGATTTCTCTCACCAGACTTCGGTTCGCTGATCGGTGCCACGCTGCTTCAAGCAGAAATCCTTACGCCTGAGCCTCCACCGAATATTACGACCGGCACGGTCTACATCGGAAATGCACAGGCGACGAATGTGTCCCTGTCGGCAACCGCATTCTCCGGCGAAGCACCACCAGCGACGACCGGAGGGCCCGCCGACTTTACAGTCGTCTTACCTGACAGTAGCTTGAGGATAATGCCTGAGAACTTCAGCTATGGTCCGACGATAATCGAGGTTTCTCCCAATGCAGCGACTGCCGAGGGCGGTTCGGAAGGCATACTTTTCGGGTATGGGCTCGGGCAGCAAACTGGGGACGTGCAGGTCACAATCGGTGGACAGTCCGCAACCGTGACACAGTTGTTGACTAATGCTTCGCCGACATTTCCTTACCCGTTTCCGATGGAGGCCGTATTTTTCACAGTGCCTCCCGGTTCCACAGGACAAACGGCAGATGTCAAAATCACAACCGCGGACGGGTCTGCGACGGCCTCAGGCTCCTTCCAATACGTAGCAGCGGATCAGCCTTATCCACTTGCAGGTGCATCACTGATGGAAGGGACTTACGACTCCATCCGTGGCGTTCTTTACTTCACAGATCGAGCGCAACTCGACGTGTTCTCACCCGCAGGCGGTCAGTGGCTGACCCCGATCAGTATTCCGAATGCGAGTGCCTCCACGCGGTTGTACGGCGTTGCTCTGTCGCCCGACGGGAACACGCTAGCGATCTCCGATGCAGGGAACGCAAGTATCTACGTTCTGAACCCCTCGTCGCCGCAATCTGTGAAGTCATTCGACGTTTCGGAGCAACAATCAGGATATGAACCGGGCGGCTTGACAGTTACAAATTCTGGCATAGTGTACTACGCAAGTTTCAACACGCCGGGAGGAAACGGATTCACGGCATTTCACAAACTGAACACGGCAAACGGCTCGATCACCGATTTCAGTCAGATCGAAGATGTTGGGCAAAACGGAGATGATTCGTTTATCCGCGTTCTGCTAAGTCCAGATGGCAGTCACGTCTACCTGAACGAAAACGGCGATGCATGGACACTCGATACTGGCGATGATTCTCTAACGGAAGCGCTTCAGGTAAGTATTGATGAGGGCTTGGTAGAAATGGCGGTTTCTGCAGACGGAAGCACCTTGCTGACTTCGAACTTCTTGACTGATTCAAATCTTGGTGCTCAGACGCAAGTTGCCTACGTGGACCGTGATGTTTGGTTTCCGATCGCAGTTTACGGTGAGAAGCTCAGCTCAGACGGGACTTCATTATTCCAGCCCTTAACGAATGGTCTTGATGTTCTCGATGGCACAACGGGCTTGCTGAGGTATCGGGTAGCTTTGCCGATTCAGATTGCCAACGTATACGACGCCTTGGCTGTAGACAACGCCGATGGCCTGCTATTTGCGATCACTCCAACAGGCGTCGCAAAGATCGATTTGACCACGCTACCCTCGAATTCGTCCAAGAATTCGTATCGCACTGTTAAGAATCGCGTCTCAGCAAAGAGAGTCGGCCACGAGGGAAGACGAACAGGCAGGATGCAACCTGACTGGTCTCGTCGGCCCATGCTGCGACGGGTAAAGCCGATCTCGGTACACGGGCGCAACTGATGTTACGAACTAAGAAGAGTGGCGGCTTTACCCTTCTCGAACTGATCGTTGCAAGCACGATCTTGGCGATCCTAACGATGATGGCCCTGCCCCTCGCAAGGGTAACCATCAAGCGAGAAAAAGAAAAACAACTGCGTCAGGATCTCTGGGAAATGCGGGATGCGATCGATCGATATAAGGAAACCGCCGATCGCGGAGGGTTTCAGATCAAGGCAGATACCAACGGTTATCCGCCCAGCCTCGATGAACTAGTCAAGGGTGTGGATGTCCAGGGGAAGAAACAGCGTTTTCTGCGCCGAATTCCGGTCGACCCAATGACCGGAAGCACGGAATGGGGCTTACACTCAATGCAAGATGACCCTGACTCAGATTCTTGGGGTGGGCAGAACGTATTCGATGTCTACACAAAATCAGAAGGCGAAGGGTTAGATGGGACGAAATACAAAGACTGGTGAAATGCAGAAGTTTTGGCCTCGTGCCGGTGTCCGCCGGGCTTTTCACGCGAAGATCTCATTCACCTTCTCCCGAACCTTTTGACTGCGCGACGGCTTCAAATACCGCATCGTGGACTCCATGTCCGAGTGCCCAAGCCACTGCTGCACCGTGCGGAGATCCACGCCTGCCCACAGACACCGTGTCGCAAATGTCGCTCTGAACTTATGCAGCCAGAAGCCTTCCTTATCGAGCTTGGCCCGTTCGGCGCAGGCCTTGAGGCAATCGAGAAAATCCAGCTTCGGATTGCAGCCTGACGTAGGAAATACCAGACCGCACGTTTTATCCGCCTTCGTCTTCCACGCCTTCAATTTCTTCACGAGCTTCGACGGGATCGGAATCTCTCGCTCCTTGTACGCCTTTGGGGTCCAGTTGCGATCCAGCTTGTGACTGACGCGAACCGTTGACGCCGCAAAGTTCACGTCTGACCAATACGTGTACATCACCTCCTGCTCGCGCATGCCGGTCATCAGGAAGAACTCGAACCAGAGCCGTTCTTCGTTGTTGCAGACCTTGAAGAGCTTGTTCAGTTCCGCCTGCTCGTACATCTCTGGCTCTTCCTCGGTGTAGCGGGGCCAATCATTCTTGCCGACTAGCCCACGGATGCCATTCGCCTTCAGGAAGGTCATCACGGTCTCGAACTTGTTGTAGACGGAGCGGGGGGACTGCTTTTTTTCGTCCCGGAGGAAGCCCGAGAATTTGAGCAGGTCGTAGCGCTCGATCTCGTGGAGGTAGAGCTTGGGGCAGGACTCGGTGAAATAGTTAAGAGCGGTCGTGTATGCCGCGAGCGTTTTTGGCTTCTTCGTTAGCTCGGTTTCTTCGAGGTATGCAGCGACTGCCTTGGCCACCGACTTGTGACTGTCGTCAGCGTCCGGCACAACATTGACGCCATTGTTCAGCGCGTGGAGTTCGGCTTCCTTACGCTGGCGTCGGGCGCCCGCGTCCTGTGCATCCTTGCCCACCGACAGGCGGATTCGCTTGCCGTGCTCACGCCATTCCAGGTAGTAAGACCCTTCTACGTGCCTTTCTGGCTCGCCGTTTACGAGGACGAGGTCAGGCTTTACGCGGCCATTTGGGGAGAGGACGACCGGGCAGTAGCGGAGCCCGTTCGCGGTGTGGACTCGTTTGGTGAGGTTAACTTCGCGGGAACGAGTGTTGGCCACTGGGACTACCTCCGATCCAATTCGGTATCTCGGTAGAGACCACAGTTTACAACTTATTGATAATAAGGGAGATGGCGGAGAGCGAGCGATTCGACGCCAACAGGAATCATGGGTCTTCATTTCTCCCGAGAGTTCCGAGATGTGCCGTGACGGCTGACGGTTTGGTGACCAAGAGAATGCGTCTTTTCGGTTCGACTTGTGCGCAAGAGGTGTGCAGCGCGTGGGATCGGGGTTAAACGAGATTGGCCGTGCCATTACGACGCCAATTTTAGAAAGAGAGTGGATCATGATTCTCGCCGGGACGGCAGCGTAAATTCGCAGCCTTGCCGTATAATCACGGAAGCATCGAGAGCGGGTTCGTTTCGCACGAACCACGCCAACCGAACGCAACGCGTCACGGTGGTCACAGCCTAGCAGGCTGGATGCGGCGACAAAGATCGCAAAGGAAAATCCAATCATGTGCCGCGCAACTAAGAAGCAGGTCAGCTATGCGTGGATGCTGCTCCGTCAGGCAGGGTATTCCACCAAGTGCATGGACAGCGCAGCATTCGCAGAGCTAGGAGCTACGTTACGGGAACGTAGCGGGACGGTGGAAGATTGGCTCAAGGGGATGAGCGCCGCCAAGGTGTCCCGACTGATTCAATGGCTGAAGTGGGAGTGCTCCCTCAACAGGAAGGTTCAACAGTTGAAGGAGCCTCGATAGATGAATACCGTAACTACGGCTCCGCTTATAGCTGATCCCGAACTAGGCGAACCGCGATGTCCCAATGGGCACGACTCAGCGATTCCGCCGCGATGTCCCGCGCTGATGTTTGTTACCTGCTGGCACTACAACACTGAAGTGACTTGGAACGAGTACTGCATTACATGCGGCATCCACCATGCGCCGTTCAGGATTTACTGGTACTCGTTTCGCATGGATGACCAAGCAGTCGGCCCAAAGAACTACTGCGGATACTGTGGGGCGAAGATGGTCGGCAGCAGGGCATCGAGATGATCCACGGCAATGTGGATTCTGGAAAGGTTTGAATGACAGCGCGACAGACTGCTGCGTCGGAGTGACGCTACTCGAAGTGAGTGATAGCATAAAGCCTAGTGGGGCTGGACCAACAGACGCGCTGGCCTTTGGGCCGCAAAGCCGTTCTGGTTCAAGTGCTGCGCCCCGCGCCAGACATGGCCAGACCGCAAGCAGTTCCCGCCATTGCCCCCACGCTTTTACCCGCACAGGCCATTCCGATTCTTGAGAACCTGACACGAAGAGCGGAGGATTTATTCGTAGAAAGGTCAGACTCAGACCAGCGTCAGCAGTGGGTTCATACAACGGAAGGTGCGATCCTCGCGGCCCTTGGCAGTAAGCATCCCAACATTCAGGCGTTCGGCGTGGCTCAGACTGGTGTGTACTACCCCGATATGGGTGAGCACGCCCGGCGGGAGCAGGCTAACGACCAACTACGTCGCATGGTTGCTGTTCTGAAGAGCACAATCGAGCAATTGCGATGGCAACTACCTGATCCACAGCAGGTATTCTTAGCTGCTGGTTCCACGCACGATGCCTATGTTGAAATTCGCAGAATTATCCAACTCGCCACGTCAGAGATTCTGATTGTGGACTCATACGTTGATGAAACACTTTGGACACTGCTAACGAACCTCCCCGCATCCGCGAAGATCAGGATAATGACAATGCAGATGAAGGGCGACTTTGCGCTTGAAGGGAGGAAGTTTTCTACCCAGCATGGCAACACCATTGAGGTCCGTCAAACGCAGCAATACCATGACAGATTTGTTGTGACAGACGGAGATCGCTGCTGGCATCTAGGGGCTTCCATCAAGGATGCCGGGAACAAAGCATTCGCAATGTCGGAGGTTCTCAGCCCAACGATTCGTGTTGCGATTAAGACAGATGTCGATACCACATGGAACTCAGCGCATCCCGTTCCGTTATAGTTCCTCGGAAATTTAATTGGCTTGTCAGGCGTTCCATTGCTTTCCCATGACGCGCCCAAGCGATCTGCCGGACCTTCAGTCGGGTGCAGCCAGCGGCCCTATCCGAGGGGTGAAACATCCTGCCGCTGAGAAGACGTGTCCGAAAACCATCGAAGTGCCTCATGAGGGCCGCGCAATCAGCCTCAGTACTGCATTCAGCCCACATTTCAAAGACTATAGCCATCGAATCCCGTCCCCTGCCATTGGCGCAGGGACATGATAGCCGATGGGGTAGCGCGGACCCGACACTGTCGTAAGATCCCGATTTCACTCATCGACCCTGTTCGATCAATCTGCTCGAGCAGTAAAAATACAAGCAGTGCTTGCCTGCATTGACCTGACGCAAACGAGACACTTCAGCCTCTGCGTCCGATTGCGAAGTCAGGACTTTCACCACCGTGACCTTTTGTGTCGGATCGGTCTGGTCAATCGGCGTGTCGATTCGCACTATCGGATAGACATGCAGGTATTTGGAATGGGGATGATCTGGCGCTCTCTGCATTCCGTGAGTCTAGGCCATTGGCTCTGCGAAGGCCAGTTGGCGAAAAATCCCCATAGCGCTCAAAATCCACGTTGCCGCTCAAAGCGTGCTAACGCCTGTGGGTGTTGAAAAACTCGGTGATCGGGATGATCTCTGCCGTGAGGCTACTCGCTCTGCGAGTACTCTTATCCACTCAACTAAGTAGTGGCTGGCAGTGCAGGTGTTGTCCTCGGAGTGAGGAACCGCACCAGTCGCTTGATGTTCTGTGCAGCCGCTGCCAGGAAGAACTGCTCGCGCACAAACTTCAGTCGTCGCAGGCGCAAGCGACGAAGCCCGATCTGATTTTTCAGCTCGGCAAACAGAGCTTCCACTTTTTTCCGTTGCCGTTGTGCCTTCGCGAACTCTGGCGTATCGACTAACTCCCGCGCACGTTGCCGGGCTGGTTCATTCTGGTGGATGATCAGGCCCCGGAAGGCAGCACTGGTGCATTGTGGTCGGAGCGAGCAAGGGCCACACTTTTTGCGTGTCCCGATGTAGTTGAAGGCATGGTTCCGATAAACCCGCCCTCCATAATTAAGTACCTGGCCGGCGGGACAGATATAGCGATTGTGTTCAGCGTCGTAAGTGAAACGATCTGGACCAAAGTACGGACTCCTCTTGCGGTGGATACTGTCACGGGTTCGCATGTAGGGAGTGATCTTCCGATCAGCGAGCCATTGCAGAAACTCGCCGTTGCCGTACGTCGTGTCTGCCGCGATTGATTCTGGCGCTCGACCTCGCCACACCGTGAAGCGGGTGAGCATATCTTGTGCGGCGACCGTCTCCTGACTCATCCGTGCCGCGGTCGCCTGCACTCCCACGATCACGCAACTGCTGTTGTCCACCAGATAGTTGTCGTAATAACCCAACCGTGCTGGCGTGCCGCCTTTGGTGGCGTAGGTGGAGTCGGGATCGGTAGTCGACACCTGATCCTGTTCATGCACCGGCTCTTCTACCGGGTTCTGCTCTTCCACTTCCTTCAGATACTGCCGCACCGTGTGATGGACCTGTGCCGCTTCCGCCAGTTGCTCGCGCGGAATGCGGCTTTCCTTCGCCGCATTCGCTTCCACGAAACTGCCATCGACCGACAGATGCTTGCCCTCGACCAATCCCACTTCCACGCATTGCCGCACGATCTGCTCAAACAGCTGCTCGAACAGCTTCGATTGCTGAAACCGTCCGTGGCGGTTCTTGGAAAACGTGGAGTGATGCGGGATTTCCTTGTCGAATCCCAATCCCGTGAACCAGCGCCAGGCCAGATGCATGCGCAGTTCTTCCCCAACCTGCGCTCGCTCGTGATGCCGTACAGATAGCCGATCAGCAGAATGCGCAGCAGCAACTCGGGATCAATCGAAGGCCGCCCGGTTTCGCTGTAACTGTCCTTCAGCTGCCGACGAACGAACTCGAAGCTGATGTGCTTGTCGATCAGCCTCAGCAGATGGCCTTCAGGAATCTGTTCTTCCAGATGGAAGTAATAGAACAGCGCTTCTGAGCGGGTGTGGTACCCCATCATGATCAGCAGGCCTCCGACGATTGAAATCCAGCGCAGCATGTGAGGAACGATTCCTTCTAACATGCTTTCGCCAAATCTCATCCCCCAATCTCAGTGACTTTTTCAACACCCACGCCTGTTAACGACATTGATGCTTCTTCATCCCGGTTTATGTATTCTTTGCCAATGCATCCAGACTACTTGCGGATCACAGAGACAACGGAACTGTTGGTCTTCTTCGTCGTCGGACCTGCCCTTGCCATCACAATCACGTGTCTGTCATGGCGAGGAAAACCACGGGGATTCCATCCTCGGGTGCATGCGATCGTATGTTTCGCATCCGGCTTGACCGGGTTTCCGTTGCTCATCGTAGCGCAGCGCCCCGTTTACGTCAGAACAGCACAGTTTTTCTTGCATTTCCTCTGCGCCGTCGTCGGTGGCCTTTTGTTGTGGGTGTTTATGGGTTGCGGTTCCGCTGTGGTCCTACATTTACTCTCGCGTTGGTGGCGCTGGCACAACAGAACACGACTGACGGACGTTCCACGATGAAAAGATGATTGGCGAAAAATCGCGCTTACGCTCAAAACCCTGTTTTATGCTCCCAACCCAACCGGTTTCACGCCGTTTTAGAAGAACCACGGAATTTACGGAGTGGTCTTGAAGTCAAAATCCACGGTATGGAAACAAGTGCATCCTTCCACCGGGCACCGCATCTCGCCGCCCTTTGAAAAATCGTTTACATCGTAGGCGATCACTAAGTGGGGATTGAACGGGTGTCCGCACTTCCTACAATTGCCATCGGTATCGTCCATGCTGAGCGTGTTGTATTCGCTCACAGGTGAAGCCTTGGATGCCTCCTGATTCGCCATGACTGAGATCGTACACCGGTGGATGTTTGACGTAACATCCCCATAGCACTCAAAATGCCCACCGTCGCGTAGACCGAGCGCAGACGATTCGCTGACCAAATAGGACGGGAAAACCGCTCGGCTTTTGACTCCCACACCATCAACCCACGCAAGAAAAATGTAGGCAAAATGTAGGCAGCTGAACCGCTTCTAATGCATTTTTGCAATTTCTTCGTGCCCGCAAAATCGGTGCGGGGCGCAGTTTTAAATGGTTTGGAGGTAAAATTGCTTGTTTGACACACGGAATCCTAAGTCTGGTGCGTCTGCCAATTCCGCCACTTTCGCAGGTGGTGAAGATAGTTTAATGCCTTCGGCGTGCAGAGGAAAGCCGCCGTTTCGCGGCTGGATTTTCTACCGGCTCAATTCGGCGATCTGCACGTGATACGGTTCCAGCATTTCTCCTGTCGCATGATCGACCGCGGCGACGGCTAGCTGATACCCGATTTCCGCTTGCAACAGAGTCTGCTCGGCGTCGGCGACTTCTGTCTGTGCTTCGAGCACCAGAAAGATGGTGCTCGATCCAAGTTCATACTTGCGCTGCTCGGCGGCCATGGTTTTATTCGCCAGATCCAGCGACTCTTTGCCAGCCACAATGCTCAGCTTCGCTTCTTCAAGTTGATGAACGGCATTGCGGATGTCGAGCATGACCTGTTCCTGAACCTGGCGCTGGCTGTAT
>DASYZA010000032.1:0-3387 GCA_035946775.1 Candidatus Sulfotelmatobacter sp.
CGCGAAGCTCGTCCGCAGCCCCAAAGATCGCATGCACCAGATCATCCGGCTCATCGGCAAAGTGCCGTCGATCGCGGCCATGTCGTATCGGCACAATGTCGGATTCCCCTATGTCTATCCCGACAACGATCTGAGCTACACCGAGAACTTCATGAACATGTTGTGGAAGATGGTCGAGCCGAAATATGTCGCCCACCCGGCCATCGCCCGCGCTCTCGACATTCTGTTCATCCTGCACGCCGATCACGAACAGAACTGCAGCACCAGCACCATGCGGACGGTGGGCAGTTCCGAGAGCGATCCGTATCTCTCGGTCGCCTCCGCGGCATCCGCTCTCGCTGGCCCGCTGCACGGCGGAGCCAACGAAGAAGTTCTCAAGATGCTCGATGAAATCGGCACTAAGGATCACGTGCCTGCCTACATTAAGCGCGTCAAGGAAGGCCATATCAAGCTGATGGGCTTCGGACACCGCATCTACAAGAACTACGATCCACGCGCAAAAATCATCCGCTGGAGCGCCGAGCAGGTGTTCGAAGTGACCGGGCGCAATTCGAAGCTCGACATCGCGCTCGAACTCGAACGCATCGCTCTCGAAGACGAATATTTCGTGAAGCGCAAGCTGTATCCCAACGTGGACTTCTATTCCGGGATCATGTACCAGGCGATGGGATTCCGTCCGGAGATGTTCACCGTGCTGTTCGCGATTCCGCGTACCGCCGGATGGCTCGCGCAATGGGAAGAACTCATGCGCGATCCCGAGCAGAAAATCGCGCGTCCCCGCCAGGTCTACACTGGATCGGGCGAGCGCGAATTCATCCCGATCGACAAGCGCGTCCCGGTGCCAATCCCGGCGGAGTACCCCACGCGCTAGGGTCGGAATCTACATTTGCAATCGATGATGCCCCGCAGAAATGCGGGGCATTTCTTTTACTCGCGCATAGACACGAGATAAGTACTTGAAAGGTGGAGGAAGTCCTTTCATTCTCCCCAACGATGTCGCTGTCGCGGCGGATTCGTCACCGGACTACGCGAACCCAACTGATTCGCGAAGGCTGCTACGCTTACCTCGTTGCGTATGTGGTTATCTTCCTGGAACTGCATTTCGTTGGAGTCGGGCACTACAGTTCGTCATTCCATCGTGAGCATCTGCCGACAGTTACCGCCGCACGTCAAGCTATTTGGTGGGCCCTGATAGGCCCGGTCATATGGGTGCTTCAGCAGAACGCGCGTCCAGGTGATTGGTGGACAGCATTTTGGAGTCTCGACTGGCAGATTCGCCGCCTGGTCTTGGCCGGAGCAGTCTTGACCGTTTTCGCGACTATCGTTTCGTGGCGTTGGATGCTGCCACTATTTGGACTAGCTCTCGCATTTGTCCTGTATCTGCATTTTTCCCGGCCTAAAGACAGGCTGTAATTACCGGAAGCGGGTCTCATACCCAAGAAACATCTTCGGCTGCGGTCAGTCTTCATTCCTGTCAGTTTGACGCTTTGATGAGCTGAAACCGCGCGAACGGTTTGGCTTCACCTTTCACGATATTGTCGAACCGGTTCTCCCACGTATTCGTTTTAGGGTTGTAGATGAACTTATTCGTGAAGCTGGTTTCGCCATGCTCATCCTTGAAAACGAAGGTGAGCTCATTCTCTTTTGCCGTGTAGCATTCTTGTCCCGGGAAACTTCATAGAATCGCAAGTACCGGTGCTGGATCACCCACTGCGCATCCAGTTCATGCGTCGCAGCCTGCTTGCCAATATTCCCTTGCATCACCCACTTTCCGGCCAGATGGTCCAGCAGCGGAGAATTCGTCGGCCCCTGTTGTGCGACCGCAGCCAGAGACACGAAAATCACGCCCACGACGAGCAAATGCTTAATATGCGACTTCCTCCAACGCGCAACATAGCTATCCCCACGTCCGTACATCGAACAACGCGGCGCAGAATAGTCTTCTCATGCGCCGTCTAACCCTGTGTATCAATTGAGAGCGCTCTTATCCGGGTTATAGCGGAAACCAATGCGCAAAATCAGGTAAGGGCCAGTGTACCCGCTGGGTAGCGGAGGGAATGGGCTTGAGTCGACCGCTCCTTGAGTCGCGGCCCGGTCCAGAACTTTATCGCCAGACCCAGCTATCAACTCAACTTTTGTAAGCCTGCCGTCGCGAGCTATTACGCACTCTACTGTGACGTCGCCCGTCTTGGTCTCGGCGGATAGAGGAATTTCGCGATACCAATTTGATTCAACTTTTTTCGAAATGACCCGAACATATGGTTTAAAGTCGACTCCTCGCGTATCGCTGATAATTTGGACGCCACCCAGCGCGCCGCTGGCGGTGGTGAAACTGCAGTCTGTGACTTTCAGAATCACGAATCCTTGTTTCGCGCGAATGATGTCCGAAACATCACCGGCCTTCATAGCAAAGACCTTGTCTTCCATGCTCTTCGCAAGTTGCCCACGCTTGAAACTACCGATCGCCCCACCGTAGGCCGCGGATGGACCCTCGGAGTACTTTTTTGCAATGTCTTCAAATTTTGCGCCCTTCCGAATAGTCTCAAGCACGCGGTCTGCTTTGTGCTGAGCCTCGGTGACTTGAGCGGGATCGTAAGGTTGAGGAGTGCTAATCAGGATCTCATCTAGACAGACTGAGTCGCCCTTGGCTATAGAGGATGCCGCAGGAGCAGTTTGTGCGCAGCAAGCAGCGGTAAGTAGGGCGTAGACCAGTGCGAAATAAATCTTCACTGCGGCCTCCCGGCGAGTGAACAGCTTATCAGCAACTTCCTTCCACTCCTGTAAAATCGGCTTAGGTCCATGAGTTCAGACCTCCCAACCGACCGCCGCGCGACAGCCATACGTGACGGACTCATCCGGAAACGCAACAACGCCATCACTGCACTTCTCTGCGGAATCCTCCCTGCAGCGTTGCTCGGATTCTATTCATCGGTCGACTGGAAGCATTTCGCTGCCGGAGTGCTGATCGGCCTGGTGTGGGCCAACGGATTTGAATACGCCTACCATCGCTGGCTCCTGCATCATCGCCGCAATCCGCTCGGAACCGGGCATCGCGAGCATCACGCGCAGATCGGAACCGACGACGAACCAGATTACGTTTCGCTGGCCAGTTCTCCGCTCAACGTCTTTCTCCTGTTCGCCGTTAACAGCGTTCCGGCGCTCCTGATTTCAATGCTGACCGGTTTCTGGGGAATTCTTTCCGGCGTCTACATCGGCTGGATGCTCTATCTGGTTTTGACCGAGGAAATCCACTGGCGGATTCACATGAACGGCTGGCTTCCCCCCGGACTAAGCTATGCGCGCGCGTATCACATGAGCCACCATGATGTTCCGAATGCGCGCTATAACATCTTTCTGCCGATCTTCGATTTTCTGCTGGGAAATGCC
>DASYZA010000033.1:0-1584 GCA_035946775.1 Candidatus Sulfotelmatobacter sp.
CGGCTGGCGGATTCGGGCAAGCGAGTGATCGTCGCCGGACTCGATACCGATTTCATGGGGCGTCCTTTCGAGCCGATGCCGCGTTTACTGGTGGTTGCCGAAGAAATTACCAAACTGCTCGCGATCTGCGTGCGTTGCGGCAATCCGGCAGTGAATACACAACGGTTGGTCGCCTCCGAGGAATTGATTGTCGTCGGCGCGGGTGGAATGTATGAGGCGCGATGCCGGCGCTGCTTCGAGCCGCAACTCGCACTGGAAAAGATCGAGGAGCAGGCTGAGACCGTTAAGTCCAAGGCTGCCGCAAGCTAGATCGTTTCTCCGAAGCAGACTGCAATCGCACACAGTTGTCCCGATGAGGCCCGTGAACACTCAAGTGCAGGAAATCCCGTCGAAAAATGGTATTATTTGCTCAACCAGTGACAAAATGGGGGTCCGATTAGGCTCGCTGGCTTGCAGGAAATGACGATGCGCCCATGTTCCGATTAACCAGCCTCGCAAGCGTGATGTTGCTTCTGGCGTGCTTCGACTTGCCTCATGTGTATCCGCTGCGTCCGGAGCCTGTGCAGCCTCTGCAGGCCAACCTGCCCACGATGGCCTCTCCGCCGGATCTGTTTTTGGCGATTGTTCAGGCCACAACAGGTAAGAAGCAGCCACTGGAACAGGAATCGAAGATCGCCCTAATCCGCTACGTTGATGGCGAGTTCGCTCGCGTTGTTCAGTCAATTCCGTCGGTGAAACAGGGGTTCCGCTACAAGGTAGGCCAAGCGATTGATGCTAGGAATTTGCGCCAAGCGCTGATGCGCGGCGCGGCGGCGAATCCCGGCGACCACGTGCAAATCAGCAGCATTGAGTTTCGGTCAAACGAAATCATCATTGGCATCAACGGCGGGACGAAGAAGCATTGGAATTGGCGACAGCATGTGCAGATTGGGATGGGGCCCATGAGTCCGCCAGTCACCACCATGCCGACTTCGGCGGGGCCGGCTCAAACGGGAGCTGTTCTGATCCTGGACTACGGGCACACGGTTCCCAATTTGAGTCCCGACGAATTGAAACACGATCTCTCGCCGTTCCTCGACTTCGCGGGTGAACATTCCTCGGCGGTTAACTGGGTCGATACGCTCCCGCCGCAGTTCCAGCAAGCGATTAAGGATCACAGAGCAATCGTGGGGATGAATCACGATATGGTGCTCGCCGCCATGGGCCGCCCCGACAAGAAGGTCAGGGAATTTGACGAAGACGGGAAGCAAACGGAAGACTGGATCTACGGTTATCCGCCATCCAAGACAGTTCTGGTGACTTTCAGCGGGGAGAAAGTCATTCACGTTAAAACATACAGTTAGCGCCGCGTTGACTTTTCTCTCCGCGCACCCTAGCATCTGCTTCCGTATGCCGCCTACGCTTTGATGGTTCGAAGTGAGCGCAACAGAACGCACGGAGGAAGCATGTCACTTAAAGTCGCCATCAACGGCTTCGGCCGCATCGGGCGCAACGTGTTTCGCGTGGCGCTCGGCGATCCCTCAATCGAAATTGTGGCCATCAATGACATCACGGATGCGAAAACGTTGGCGCACCTGCTGAAAT
>DASYZA010000034.1:0-1591 GCA_035946775.1 Candidatus Sulfotelmatobacter sp.
TTGAGGAAGCCGCGGCATTGCTGGAGTCATTGGCGAACAACCACGCGTTCCTTGACGGAAATAAGCGAATCAGCTTTGTCATGGCCGATGTGATGCTCCGGGCAAACGGATGTTTTCTGGATGTCGAGCCATTTGCAGCCCGCAAGTTCATCACCGAAGCTTTGAACAACAACGAGTTTCGCTTTCCGATGATACGGAATTGGCTGGTGTCAATTACGAAACCCGCAGTAAGCGAAGACGATTGAGATTCACCATCCTGTGACCACATCGGGGGAGATTGAAACGAATTTTGTAGTCGCAATTTGTGATTTCAAGTTGCGGATTCCAGACGGGCATCTGAAGATAACAGGCCACGCCCAAGACGCAGGCGCCCTGTGATTCAGATCATGCGAGCGTTTGTGCCTGGCGGCGGGTTTTCTCCGTCGCCGTTCTGAAGTGTTGGCGCTACTTCAAAGCCTTTCTGCTGTGCCGGTGGCGAGCGACAATGAGGCGCTGGCATTCATAGAAGGATTCCTCTAGAGAGAGGAATGCCTACGAATTGGATGCGCGCGGTTAACCGCGACACCCTCTAGAGAGTTTTCAGTCAGCGCAGAGGTACAAGCGCGGAGGACGGCCGGCAGGTTCTGAGTCACTCGCCGCGTCTTGTGCCAGTGTTGTTTTTCCTTGGAGGCCAAAGAATTTCACTCCCGTGGGGACCGATGCCGGCGGCGGTTCCTCACCGGTCGCCAGCACGATGGCCTGCTCGATTTCACTGCTCAAGAGCAAACTCGTAAGCTCCTTCCGCCTCGCCCTATCGAGCACATCGGCACGATCAATCACAACGAATCGGATTCCTGTTGCCGTTGCTAGTGAAATCTGAAATGCAATGCCGAAGCGAAAGCGCTCGGACTCGGAGAGCTGCTTCAACACGAGCCCAGGCCCGCCGCCGGAAGCTGAGACGCGGATTTCGAACGGTTCCAGCGTCAAATTGCAGGCATAACCGAAAATCGCCAGCTGGCGGTTGAGTTTTTCTATGAACGGCTCCATCTGACTGCCGGCTTGCTTCATGATGGCGCCATTGGGTCCGAAAAACTCGGTCAGATGGTCCAGCACACCAATTCTTGCCTCCAAACTGGGTCGCTCTCGGACATTCGATTCCCACCTTTCCTGCGCACTCTGGGCTTGTTGCGCCTTCTCCAGCACGCGCTCTCCTTTATTGATCCGCTCCGTGAGGATCGCCAGCCGCCCGCTGACATCTTCGCCATTCGACTGCGGCACCGCTCGGAGCCTAGACTGCTCCTCCAGGAGTTTTGCTCGTCTGCTGACAGCCTTACGGTGATGCTCGAGGCGCGTCTTTGCCTCTTCCGTGCCGGCATACTCGTTGAGTTCTTCCCGCGTTCCTTGGATCGGCCCCTCAAGATCCGCGAGCCGGTCGCATAATGTCTGCACTTCTCTCGTTTTGACCGTCCCCGAAATCGACTGGCCACACGAGAGGCACTTGCCCTTCAAACGCTGCGTGGCCGCCAACTGATTCTCAACAGTCCTCTGTTGGGCGATCAGATCTGCCAACTCTTGGCGCAATTTATCGGCGTGGTCTCGCTGAGATTCCAGG
>DASYZA010000035.1:0-9885 GCA_035946775.1 Candidatus Sulfotelmatobacter sp.
CTCGGTCAGTTGGTTGGAAATTGCCAGCGCTGGTGGATTTTGACCATATTGGGAAACCCACTCCAAGGAGCTCTGCATCGTATCCATCACATTCAATACGTCTTGTATCGTTAACGGCTCACTATCGACGCTGGCAGCAGAATTGCTCTCTGTGACTTCGCTGGTTTTGTGGCAGGGACTGAAAGGAGGTCTTCTTGCACAGGTCCCGCATCGTGGCAGCTGATGATAGTGTAGCCTTTTTGGAACAGATCGTCGCAGTCCTCGGAGTTGAGTTCGACGTCGTAGCGACGGCCAGGGATGGTGTTTCAGCTTTAGATTTGATCCGCCAATATATGCCTGATGTGGTCGTCCTAGACATTCATATGCCAGGGTTGAGTGGCATCGATTTGACTCGCCAATTGGGAAAGGGTCCCGGAAACGTCCCCGTCGTGATTTGCTCCGTGGAGAAGGATCCCGACGTGATCGAGGCCGCGAAATGCGCCGGGGCATTTGGTTACGTTATTAAGTCGCGTGTTCAACGCGATCTGGTCCCAGCCGTGAAGTTGGCGCTGCAGCTTCGCGGATTAGTCCCCAGCATCCACTGAACGTAGCGGCGCCCGGCCTTACTTTAGAGCGCCCGCTGTCATAGCACGCGGATACTATCGTTGGTCTACGATTTACATTAAGAGCCGTTCGCCTTCATCATTCGGCGACAGCGTCACTAATGCCGTCGTCCTCGCTCTACGAATTCAGCCCGACCAAACCTGCTGTTAAGTCTGCCAGTCGACACTAAGCTTTTTCCGCTGAAGGATGAGATCAGGTAGGCGATCATGATCCAGAAAACGGCAGGCTTAGTCGCTATATTTGGTGTCCTCGTCCTCGCTCTGGTTCCGGCTGTCGCCCATGCTCAAAGAGGACCGGTGGGCGGCGTCCGTATGGTCCAGAGACCGATTCGCGTCGCTCCTCGCCCCATCACGGCACCTCGAGTTTCGGAGAGAGGAATTCGCACCACCGGCATTCGCTTCGGCGGCACGAACCGGCCAACGACAGGATCCAGAGATCACTCCAGACTGCAAAGCGCGCAGACGTTTGGTATTGGAGGAGGACTCCCTCTCAGCATCCAGGACTTGCTGGGCATTTCGCCGCAGTATGGCTTCAATTGGCAGTACGTCAACGCAATCAACCAGGATCTTCCTATCAAAGCCCTCATCGATCCTGTGACCCAGCTGCAAGTTGCGCAAGCGGTGCGCCTGCTTAGACTCACGAATGGAGCCTTCCCGGCCGCGGCAGGAGGCGTGTACTATTGGCCCCCAGAGACAGAAGAGCCGCCCACCATGGAACAACCTGTGCGTTACTCAGCTGAACCACCACAAAGCCAAGTGATTGTCCTTCAGCAAGCGCCAGTGCTGCCCCCGCAGCACGCGAATGAGCAAGGAGCAACGGAGCTCGAAACACCCGATCAGAGTGGGCTCGTACTGGTTCTCCGCAATGGCAAACAGATCCAGGTATCCGCATTCACGCACGCCAGGAATGAGATCGTGTACATCACGCCGGATGGCAACCGGCTCTCAGTGCCTGACACCGACTTGGATTCTGAGGCTACGCTTCGTGCCAACAAAGAACGAGGCAACTTTCTGCAAATCCCCTTTTAAACCGATGTGTCGAGCGCGCTGTCTTCAGCCGACGGGTCGAATCTGCCTGAGATAGCGCCAGTCGGAAGACCTCCTCTGTATGTTTTGCCAGCTGACACCACCGGGTAACAGACCATAGTGTCGATTGGCGACGGGCAACAGCGCTGCTGGCTGACGAACTCGGAATTGCCCAGGCGGATGACGCGAACGCCCCCGCGGATTCAACGAGGAAGGATTATGAATCCGAAACCAAGTTGTTCGACTTCCCTGTTCCGACCCCTTCTTGCAATCGTGTGCGCCATTGCTATCGCGCCGGGAGATGCTGTCGCATATTCCCAATCTGCTGCGCAGCCGGCGCAACAGAACGACGCGGTGAAAATACCTGCGGATGAATTGGACTCTCTCGTTTCGCCCATCGCGCTCTATCCGGATCCACTCTTGGCGCAGGTCTTGGCTGCTTCAACGTATCCGTTGGAGCTCGTTCAGCTTCAGCAATGGCTGACCAGGAATCAGGGACTGAAGGACAAGGCCCTGGCCGATGCGGCTGCAAAACAGCCGTGGGACCCAAGTATTCAGGCTATGGCTGGCCTGCCTGATCTCGTGAAACGCCTCACGGACGATATCCAGTGGACAACGGATCTGGGCAACGCTTTCCTGGCTCAGGAAGCTGATGTCATGGCCGCCATCCAGCGGATGCGAAACAAGGCGATGGAGAAAGGCACGTTGAAATCAAACGAGCAACAAAAAGTTGAGACACAGGTGGTCGAAAACAAGAAGGTGATCGTCATCGAACAGGCGAATCCTCAAGTCGTCTATGTCCCTTCGTACGATCCTACGGTGGTTTACGGACCGCCGGTTTATCCGTATCCTCCGATCTACTACCCTCCGTACTATCCCGGCGCGTTGGCGATTTCGTTCGGCGTAGGTCTGGCCATGGGAGCATTCTGGGGCGGCGGCTGGGGATGGGGCTGCGGCTGGGGCGGCAACAATCTGACCGTGAATAATTTCAATAACTTCAACCGCAACACGAATATCAACGGCGGCAATCGCACAAACATCTCTGGAGGTAACCGAGCGTCCCAGTTACCGTCTGGCGGTCGCGGCAATCGAGGAAACAACGGTTGGAGTCACAATCCCCAGCATCGCGGGGGCGCGCCTTACCGGGATCGTGCTACAGCCGACAGATTTGGAGGGAATGCTCGCGGGGATTCTGTATCGAATCGTCAGGCGAATGCCCGACGACAGGTGGGACAGCAGGGCGGGAGACTCGAGAGCAACCGCCCTGGTGGCGGTGGCGGCAATCGGGCAGCGAATCGAGGTGGAACCGGAGTGGGCGATCGGTCGGGGGTGGGAAACCGCTCAGGAGGAGCAAATAACATCGGCGGACGTGACGTGTCTCGCGGCGGGGGAGGAAACCGAGACGCCTTCGGCGGAGGGTCGAGAGGCTCGAAGGGATACAACGGCGCGAGTGCGCGCTCTAGCTCTAACCGCGGTGCGTCCAGTATGCGATCGGGAGGTGGCGGTCGCAGAGGGGGCGGCGGCGGTCGGCGTCGATAGCTCGCATCGGCGCGGAATTGATGGGAGACGTTATGAGATTGAGATACTCGAATGGGATTCTCGCTCTTCTTGTTTGGGCAGTAGTCATGATAGGAAGTGCCTTTATCGCGATCCCAGTCGCTTTCAGCCGGCAGAGCGCCCGGCAGGCGACTCCTTTGACGGCGCAGGCGAAGGCGTTCGACAGCCCGCAGCAGGCGGCGGACGCGCTGATTGCCGCGGCAAAAACGTTTGATGTTGCTGCTCTCCAGGAGATTTTCGGTTCAGCTGGCGATGATATTGTCCATTCCGGCGAGCTCCCCCAGGATCGTCAGAGAGCGGCCACCTTTGCGGCAGAAGCTGCGGAGAAAGAAAAGATCTCCGTTGACCCGAAGAGCAGCAATCGAGCGTTTCTTCTCGTCGGCAACGAGGAATGGCCTTTTCCAGCTCCGCTGGTTCGGAGACAAGGCAAGTGGTTCTTCGACGCGCAGGCGGGCCGTCGAGAAATGCTGTACCGGCGCATTGGTAGCAATGAGCTTGATGCCATTGATATCTGTCGCGGATACGTTCAGGCGCAATACGACTACGCGTTCAAGCCGCGCCAGGGCTACGACGTAAATCAATATGCTCAGAAGATCGTAAGCAGCCCCGGCAAGCAAGATGGCCTTGCTTGGCAGAACTCGGATGGAACTTGGGGCGGACCGGTTGGTGAACAGATTGCGCGTGCGATCCAGCAAGGTTATTCCTCTAAGGCGCAACCCTATCATGGCTACTTTTTCAAAATCCTGAAGGGCCAGGGGTCCGCAGCGCCGCTCGGCGAAATGAACTATGTCGTGAAGGGTGCAATGATCGGTGGGTTCGCGCTCGTAGCGGCTCCTGCTGAATATGGCGAGACAGGGATAATGACATTCATTGTCAGCCAGGATGGGGTTGTTTATCAGAAGGACCTCGGCCCCAAGACTCTCGACGCATTTCGCAGCATGGACCGGTTCAACCCGGACAAATCTTGGACCCCAGTTCCGGAGCAAAGCGAATGAGGAGTGCGACACCGAAAGCTAAATCCGTTCTTTCAGTTCCGGGCACTCCTTAAGAGTTTCACGGTTCCACTCATAATCTTCCCCGTCAGCACCGCGCCCGTGTAGTGCGGACTCGCTCTTGCGCGTTCCGCAATCTCGCGCAGTCCAGCCTCAGCACGCCTCCCAGTCTGCTCTCGCCAATTTTTGCGTTCGGATCTGTCAGAACTGCCAGTGGTCATCCGGTCAAAGTTGGCTGAGTCTCATGGATTGAGAACGGACCAAGGCGGGACGGAGGCTGAAAAATGGCTATCTTGACCTGGTTTGCTTCAACGCTCCGGCAATATCCCGAAATCGCCATCTTTCTCACTTTGGGTCTGGGCTACTACTTCGGCAAATTTTCCTTTCGCGGCATCGGCCTCGGATCGGTCACAGCCACGTTGCTGGCAGGAGTAATCATCGGACAACTGGGGATCACGATTTCACAGCCACTGAAAGCGACCGCCTTCTTGATGTTTCTCTTCGCAGTCGGTTACGCCGTTGGTCCACAGTTTGTGCGCGGAGTCGCCAAGGATGGCTTGCCACAAGCTCTATTTGCCGCGGTCCAGTGCATCTTCTGTCTGGCGGCGTGCGTGGCCGTCGTAAAAATCGTTGGCTACAATTTTGGGTATGCAGCGGGGTTGTACTCAGGATCTCAAACCATCTCCGCCGCGATGGGGCTCTCAACTGACGCCATCAACCGCCTGGGGCTCGCCACCGGCGAGGCCAAACGCCTCCTCGATTCGATGCCTGTCGCGTACGCCGTTTCGTACATTTTTGGAACGGTCGGGTCCGCCATCGTCATCGCACTCATCGGTCCGGCATTGCTCCGTCTGGATCTGGTCGCAGCCTGCAGGAATTATGAGGAGAAAGAGGGCGGCACGCGCGAACTCGGTGGTGCCGGTGCGGCTTGGCACCGTTGGGAAATGCGTGCATTCCGCATTCCTGCAGGCGGCAAAGTTGTCGGGCTCCGCGCGGTCGAAGCCGAGGCATTGGTTCCCGATGCGCGCGTGTTCATCCAGCGCATCCGTCACAATGGCGCAATCGAAGAAGCGACAGCTGACACAGTATTGCGGGAAGGTGATGTCGTCGCCGTTGCGGGCGCTCGCGAAGTACTGCTGAAGATCATCGGAGAACGGATGAAGATAGCGGCAGCCGCAGGTGGTCGAGACACACGCATCACAACCGGCGGCGACGGCCATCTCGAGGTTGATGATCCGGAATTGCTCAGCGTCCCAATCGAAGGTGTCGATGTTTACGTGACAAACAAAAGCGTCGACGGCAAGACGCTGACGGAACTGGCCCAGCTTCCCGCCGCCCGCGGCGTTTTTCTCCGCAAAATCACACGTGGCGCGACGGCGACATCCATTCCGATTCTGCCGGGCACTAAAGTCTATCGTGGCGACATTCTGACGGTGGTTGGCCGAACGCAGGACACCGCCGCCGCCGCAAGAATGCTGGGCGTACCCGACCGTCCTACAGATATCGCCGATGTCGCTTTCATCGGCGGCGGCATCACCGTAGGTGCGTTGCTTGGCGCGCTCGTATGGAAAATCGGAGGAGTGCCGCTGACTCTTTCGACCGCTGGCGGCGCGCTCATTGCCGGAATTGTCTTGGGTTGGTTGCGGTCGGTGCGGCCGAGTTTTGGCCGCATCCCTTCGCCTACGGTCTGGTTCATGAACTCGGTCGGCCTCAACATTTTTATCGCGATCATCGGAATCTCAGCTGGACCCGGATTCGTAAACGGTCTGCGCACTCAAGGGATCAGCCTTTTCCTGTGGGGCGCACTCGCGACGACCGTGCCTCTGATCTTGGGAATGTACGTCGGCAAGTACATCTTTCGGTTTCATGATGCGCTGTTACTTGGGATCATCTCCGGTTCGCGGACAACCACGGCTTCGCTCGGATTGGTCTGTGATCAAGCAAAGAGCCAGATTCCGGCATTGGGTTACACCGTTACCTACGCTGTGGGCAACACTCTGCTCACAATATGGGGTATGGTTCTCATCGTACTCCTGGCTCGGTGACGTTCTCTCGAGGAGAAAGAACATATGAGCCTTATGAATCTTCATCAGTTCGAAAAGCTCAGTCCGTTCGAGATCAAGGATGAGCTGATCAAGTTGGCGAAAAGAACTTCCCGAACGACTCAGTCTGCCTTCTTGAACGCAGGCCGGGGGAATCCGAACTGGATCGCGACGACCCCACGCGAAGGCTACTTCTTGCTGGGGCAGTTTGCCATCACTGAGAGCAAGCGGGTAATGGACCATCCCGCGGGTGTTGGCGGAATGCCTCAGGCACAGGGCATCGCCGCCCGGCTCCAGTCGTGGCTGGCCAAGCACGCCGACATGCCTGGCGCTTCGTTTCTCTCGGAGTTGGTGCCGTTTACAGTGAAGAAATTCGGATTTGATCCGGACGCGTTCGTTCACGAGCTTGTGGACTCGATCATTGGCGATAACTATCCAGTGCCCGACCGCATGCTGGTTCACAACGAGCGCGTCGCGCACGAGTTCCTGATGTGTGCCATGTGCGGAACTTCTCGGCCCGCAGGCAAGTTCGACCTCTACGCAGTGGAGGGCGGTACCGCCGCGATGTGCTACATCTTCAAATCGTTGAAAGCCAATCGGCTCCTACGCTCCGGCGACACCATCGCTCTTGGAACTCCTATCTTTACGCCATATATCGAAATGCCCCACCTCGAGGACTACGCGCTGAACGTCGTCAACATTCGCGCTCCCCAGGAAAATCGCTTCCAGTTCACCGATGCGGAGCTTAAGAAGCTGGAGGACCCCAAAATCAAAGCGTTCTTTCTTGTGAATCCTGGCAATCCCACAGGTATGGCACTCAGCAAGGAGACGATCAGCAAGCTCGCGAATCTTGTCAGGACCAAGCGTCCCGACCTCATGCTCTTGACCGATGACGTGTATGGAACATTCGTTCACGACTTTCGGTCACTGCTTGCCGAATTGCCCCAGAACACAATCGGCGTCTACTCTTATTCCAAGTATTTCGGAGCCACGGGATGGCGCCTCGGCCTCATCGCGATCCATGAAGACAACATTTTCGACAAAATGATCGGGAAGCTGCCGGATGCCGATCTCAGAGCCCTCGACAAGCGCTACGGTCCGCTTACTCTGGAACCTCGCAAGATCAAGCTAATCGATCGGGTCGTGGCAGACAGCCGCGACGTAGCGTTAAACCACACAGCAGGTCTGTCGCTGCCGCAACAGGTTATGATGGCGCTCTTCTCGATCGCTGAGATGATGGATGCATCCCGTCGATATCAGAAAGCGTGCATGGAAATTGTAAATCGTCGTGCCATGGCACTGATCGAGGGCTTGGAAATCGAAGTCACTCCGAATGCGTTATATGATGCGTACTACGGCCTGATCGACTTCGAGTTTTGGGCGCGCAAGAATATCGGCGCGGAAGCGGTTGAATATCTCAAGAAAAACGTCCATCCTCTCGACCTCGCATTCCGTTTGGCCGAGGACCATGGAATTGTCTTGCTCAACGGCGGCGGCTTCGAGGCGCCCGATTGGTCGCTACGCGTATCTCTGGCCAATCTCGACGACAACGTATACGAGGAAATCGGACGCGGAGTTCGCTCCATCGCACGCGGATACCGGGATGCTTACGAGGCTTCAAAACATCCCGTGAAGTCCAAACAAGCCGGCGCGTAGCTGTCACTCGCTGCTTAAGAAGTGGTTTGGTTTAAGCAACTGGGCAGATCATCGAACGTCAATTCGCATCTACTCGCTTTGGGTTCGTGGGAACACTGCAGTCTGCTCGCATCAGGAAAGGTCTTTCAACTGCGTAGATTCATGCGAAGGGTTTGCGCAGCGGCCCTCTTCGATTGCCAAGATCCACTCTTTCGGGATCTCGATCTCGAGGCCGTGATCAAGCCGTATCAACAGGCTGTCCATCCGGCTCTTCAGAAACATTCCCCGCAAGCTCATTTGGAATTGGCCCAACGCCACCTGCATCACGACACGCCGCCCTACCCAGTATTCGAACGCGGCGTCCCCGCTGTCCTCTGGAGTGAAAAGCTTCAGCCCGGTCTCCGGCTCAACGGCCCTGTCCACGTTTGCCTCCTTGTGATCGCGGAATCATCAGCGAGCTCGGAGAATCCAACTACTGTCAGAAGTAACAGTTCTGACTATCCATGCCGGCGCGTATCACAACAGGTGGTGAAAGCATTCCGCATGGAAGTGTTTCTGTTGCCCTGGATGAGGTTTGATATGCGCAACACCGCCCGTTGGAACGAGACAATGATGTTAGCGGTGGACGCACTGCTGGTGAACAAAATGCGTGCCTTCCTGACAACGCTGGGCGTCATAATCGGAAGCGCTTGCATCGTTTTAGCAGTTACCGTTTCGCTCGCGGCCGAGCATTACGTCATTTCTGAAATCGAGGCGGTAGGTTCGAACCTCGTGCAGGCGGAAATGGTCAATCCCGGAGCCTCAGAACACCTCGCCCTCGCCGACCGAATCACGCCCGCAGATCTGCAAACTGTCGAACAAACCGTCCCACAGATAAAGGAAGTGGCCGGCTCCAACGATGTGCAGATGACCGTTAGTTTAGAGGGAAAGGTACGCCCGATTGCTCTTGTCGGCGTGACAGAAGGCTTCAACGAAATTCGACGTCTTGTAGTTGTTGAAGGTAGATATTTTGATCAGGACGAACTTCTTTCCCGCAGCAAGGTATGCCTGATCAGTGAGGACTTGGCTTCGCCGTTATTTGTCGACCATGACGGATTGGGCGAAGATATCCGAATTGGGGAGATCTACCTGACAGTTATCGGCGTCTTTCGCGAGCGAGTCTCCACTTTCGGGCTGACCGAAATCGCACCGCAATCCGTAATCGTACCGTTCCCTCTCATCAGGGACTACACAGGAACCGATTACGTGAAATCGTTCTACGCACAGGCTGACGATGCGCAAGACGTTGCTTTTGTGTCGGAACGTGTCGCTGAGATTCTGGCGCAGCGGCATCGACCCGAGGCGAAGTACCGTGTATGGACTCTGACTGGCATTCTTGGGGCGGCGCGCAATATTTCAGTCGCTCTCACAGTACTGCTGACCCTTATTGCCCTGATCGCCCTTTCTGTCAGCGGCGTCGGTATTATGAACATCATGCTGGTAACGGTAACTGAGCGCACTCACGAAATCGGCGTTCGCAAAGCAATCGGCGCGACGCATTCTGCGATTCTCTGGCAATTCCTCACAGAAGGCGCTCTGATCAGCGGTACCGGAGCGCTGATCGGAATTGCCATCGGGATTTGCATCCCCTTTACCGCGAACATGTTTCTGCATCTGCCCAGCGCCCAGGGACTATTGCATAGCATTGCGGGCGGCTCTCAGGAAATCACGTTTCCTATCTCATGGATTTCAGTCGTATTGTCCTTCGCCGCGTCCTGCTCTATCGGACTGATCTTTGGATATCTGCCGGCTAATAAAGCCGCCAAGCTTCTGCCGATCGATTCTCTCCGTTACGAATAGAAGTTCGTTTTCTATACGCACCTCCACGCGATGCGTGCCTGACTGCGCCCAACCCAGCAAACTAACTGGTTTGCGCGAGGTAGCCCTGGCCAGCAGTTCCCGATCTTGCCAAAACGAATGGGAACTCCTGCGCATGTCCATACGCTGTTACTTTTGACAGTTCTCTCATCGCAACGCGACTTGTAACCTCCC
>DASYZA010000036.1:0-8243 GCA_035946775.1 Candidatus Sulfotelmatobacter sp.
GTCATCGATCTCCGCACCGTGTTTCCAGACGAGGAACCCGCTCTCGCTGCGGCGCTCGTGGCCGCTCTCGGATAAATAGGCGACCGCCAGTCCAATAGTAAACTCGCATATTCAAGCTATCGGCCAGTCCAGCCTGAGCCGGATGCATCATTCATGAAGGGTGTCGCGGTCCAACCTGTCGCGACCCGTTAAGCGATCTTTGGCTTTCTCAGGAGGTCAGGCCTAATCGGTTCGAGCGTGAAAATCACTCGGCTAGGCTGATCTTGGTGCAGAAGTCGCCGCAGGCAGTCTGTCTTGTATTCCAAGTTCTGCTTCATTTCCTGGTTCAGCTTGCTTGTGCGTGTGTAGTCCAGCGCCCCATCGTAGGCTCGTTGGGCCTGTGCGATGTTGGACGCTCTTTTTTGCGGATCTCCCGAACTGAAGGCGGCGCGGCAGTAGGTAAGCCCTGTGATCAGCTCGGTCTCGATCACGCGATACCGGCAAACTTCTCGCTGCGTCATAGAAGGGGTCGTCATTCCGCTGTGCCTCACTCGAACATATTCCGCCGTAGCCCGCGATTGCAACGCAAATTTTGGAGATTTTTCAGCCGTCCCTTGGAATTACGGTGTACGCCAGCAAGCCGCCTCAGAGGCGACCACAACCGGCGTTGTGTGCATCCATCGTTCGGACATCCGGGTTCCTGTTTGAGTCATCGCACCCACTGCTCTATAATCGGTGGTTTCCGATGGTAGTGAGAGGCCTGTAGAGACATGTTAAAAAGCATTCAGCAGCGCGATCTAGATCGCAATCGTTGGATCAAGATTTCTATGGGGGTGATCCTCGTCCTGATCTGCGTCAGCATGGTGATTACCCTGATTCCCGGCCTGTTCACCGGCGCAGCCGACAGTACGACGAATCCCGATGCAGCCGCAGTAGTAGGCGGGCAGACCGTAAGCGCGGCTGACGTCCAGCAGCGACTGGACCAGTTGAACCAGGGCCAGCAAATCCCCGCTATGATGCGCGGTCTCTACGCGCACGAGGTCCTCGATTCCATGATCTTCCAGCACGCGATGGATTACGAGGCACAGCGGCTCTCGATGGACGTTACTCCGGACGAGGAGCGCGCCCGTATCCAGCAGGTTCTTCCCGAGGCATTTAAAAACGGGGTCTGGCAGAAGGACCAGTACCCCACTTTGGTCTATGAACAGACCAGGATGACCGTCCCGCAATTTGAAGACGCTCTTCGCGAAAGCATGATCGCCGAGCGCTTCCGCCATCTGGTCACGGATGGCATTACGGTCAGCCCGGCCGAAATCGAACAGGAGTTTCGCCGCCGGAACGAAAAAGTCACGATCCAGTACGCCTTGGTCAAGCCGGCGGAGATAGCGTCCACCATCCAGCCGACCGATGCGCAGCTCGCCGCCTATTTCAAACAGAACCTTTACAAGTACCAGATTCCGGAGAAGCGCGCCGGCCAGTACGCCTTGCTGGACCTGACCGCGTTGCGCGCCCAGACCCAAATCAGCGATCAGGCGCTCCAGGACTATTACAACCAGCATCTGGCCGACTACAAGGTCCCGAATAGCGTCCATGTGGAGCACATTCTCTTTAAAACTATGGGCAAAACCGATGCCGAGGTCGCCGAGATCAAGAAGCAGGCAGAAGGCGTCCTGAAACAGGCCAAGTCGGGCGCTAATTTCGAAGCGCTTGCAAAGAAGTACTCGGAAGATGATGGGTCGAAGGCGAAGGGCGGGGACTTGGGGTGGATTGTGGATGGTCAGACAGTCCCCGAATTTCAGAATGTGGCTTTTACGCTACCTGTTGGGCAGATCTCTGATCTGGTGAAGACGCAATACGGCTTTCACATCATCAAGGTGCTGGACCGCCAGACGGCCCACACCAAGACCTTCGACGAGGTCCGCAGCTCGATTGTGCCAATCCTTCTCGATCAGAAGGTGAACACGGAGGCCGATAACATCGCCAGCGCGATGGCCGATGCGGTTCGCCAGTCAGACCGTCAGTCGATCGCCGCATTGGCGAAGAAGCTGAACCTGCAGTTGGGCACGATCCCGGCTGCCTCCATCAACGATCCAATGGGTGATCTGGGAATTTCGAAGGACGTCAGCCAAATGCTCTTCGAATTGCATGTCGGCGAATTGAGCTCGCCCTTGCACGTCGATAAGGGATACGTGATCATCACGCCGACGCAGATCCTCCCCGCGCATCAAGCGACCCTTGCGGAGGTCAGGCCAAAGGTTCTGAGCGATTATCAGCAAGCCAAATCGGTTGAACTGGCTCAGGCGAAGGCGGACCAGCTCGCAAAGGACGTGAAAGGCGGCGAACCTCTCGACAAAGCAGCCAAGGCCCTCGGTCTCCAGGTCAAGAACTCGGATGCGTTTTCGCGCACCGGCTCCATACCTGACATCGGCACCGCCGATCAGATCGCATCCGCATTCGATGCGCCGGTCGGTCAGGTATCGGTGCCGAAGATCGTTGGCGGAAACTGGCTGGTTTATAAGGTGGTGGCTCACGAGGCCGCCAATCCCGACGATCTCGCCAAGCAAAAGACCGACATCCAGCAACAGCTGATGCAAACGAAGCAGGAAGCCGCGTTCGATGCGTTCAAAACTGCGCTCGAAGACCGCTTGAAACAGGAAGGCAAACTCTCGATCAATGCCGACGTCGTCCAGCGCCTCACTCAGCAGGGTGGCCAAGGCTAGCGAATCGCTGAATTCTTGGTGCCGACTGTAATTTTGGCCCACTCGAGATTGCTAGGAGCCACGAATCGGGTGCGAACGCCCTGCCGCGCCCGGCCCGCATTTGACAGTCTCGGACCGTTGCACGAGATGCCGTCAGAAACACAATAACTTCCGTATTTACAGCTAGATGGAAGAATCTCTCCTACCCTCTTGCCCCGCACCTTACGGTTGGCTACAATCTTTCCTGTCCGCAGTTCGCTGCGCCTCGCCAGCGCGGCAAGCCCCCGGCCCAAGGGGTTCCTTCGGGTTTCGATGGCGATTCGATTTCGATTGGGTTCTGAGGCCTCTTCCAACAGCACCGCGAACACGATCAAGCATTTCTCAGGAGCTTTGTTATGGCGTTCAACAGCACAAGATCAGGAAGAATCCGTGTCACCGCGGGTCGAAGGCGAAGCGATGCGCGTTCCGGTCGCGCCCGGCGGCAATTCGAAGTGATTTCGGGAAAGCAGAGGGGTTCTATGCGTTCCAACCAGTACCGCTGCACGATCGAACGGAATCAGAATGGCAAATATAACGTCCGGATTCGGGCGCAGTTTGGGACCAGCAGCTCTCAGGGATGGGTCTTGCCTCTGTATTTCCTGGCCTCGTCGTTTAACGCGGCGATGAAGAAGCTCGAGGAATCGCTGCAGTTGCTCCAGCGGAGCGAAGAGAAGCTGCGATTCTGGGCCGTCGAGCGCACCGACGATCCCGCCCTCGCTGGCGACCTCCTGCAGGACTTTGGTCTGCGCCTCGACCGCCGTCGCGATTTCCCTCGACGTACCGGCGAGATTGCCGTTCTGCGGGAGAAGCCCGTCCCCGCAGCCGTCTTGGCCCCCCTGCGCCGTGTCTTGGCTGACGCGGTCGCCCAGGAGCGCGTGCCGATGACCGCTGGCGACTAGGCCCAACTCAGAAAGCGGAAAATAGAAAAGAGAAAAGGGGCACGATCTGGGTAGCGGGCAGGGCCCCACCCCGTCTCTCTTAGGGTTTTTTCAAGCTCACTTTTCGCGCACTAGCACTTCCGGGTGTCCCACGAGCGCATCGTTCACTGACAACCTGTACTTATACACCCCCGGCTTCGTCCCCGCTCGAACGGGGCCGCTCGAAAGCCGTGCGCCAGCCGGTGCTTGAAACACGTTGGACGAAAACGGGCATCGCTGCGCGTCAAACTCGATCTTGACGTTCCCCGCGTTCGAAAACCACGTCACCTGATCCCCCGGGTCAAGCGCTACGACTTCGGGTACAATGCCGATCAACGCAAATCGTTCCGCCACGGTCAGCCTCGCTATCGTCCCGATCCCATCCTGAGCTAGCGGCATCGGCACGGGAACCAGCAACCATACCACAATCGAATCTTCGACGATGCCATCGGGGCAACAGTTCTCCACACGGACCATTGACAACCCCGTTTCCCCGGCATACCTTTGCCTCCACTTCTCTTTGTAGCAACCGAAGCCTTGCCCGGCTTGGGTGTGATCCCGGCGCGAGCGCGGAATGAACCAAAAAGCGGAGGGCCAGCCATGATGCCTCGGAAGCAGACCGTCATCTGTGTAGCCATAATTCTCGTCGCATGTTTTTTTGGATGGACTCCGCCAGCCCATAGCGACGACTGGCAGCCCATCAATCCCGCCGACCTTGCCTTGAAGGACAATCCTGCTCAGCCCGGCGCTGATGCCATGATTCTTTATCGCGAGAGCAAGATCAGCGCGAAGAACCTCACGTCCGAAGGCGACACCGACACGGAGTACATCCGCATCAAGATCTTCACTAAGGCCGGTCTGCAATATGCAAATGTCCAAATTCCATACGTCACCGGAAATGGCAACGAGTGGGTGCCATCGGGAATGGACAACAATGAAGTCCAGATTGTCGGGATCGGCGCGCGCACCATCCACCCCGATGGATCAATCACTGATTTTCACGGCAAGGTCCTGGACAAGGTCATCGAGTCTGCATCCGGCTACAAGGTCCGCGCGGCGACCTTCAGCTTCCCAGATGTCCAGCCCGGCTGCATTATTGAGTACCGCTATACGAAAGTCGGCCAGCCGGGTTGGATGCACAGCGAGACATGGGACGTCTCAGAGGACATTTTTACTCGCGAGGCGCACTTCATCTTCATTCCGTACAACGATTATTCCGGCTACGTGCCGTATTCCCGGATTGCGAACCTGCCTGGAGGAGCCAAGCCCAAATGTGACATTGGCGCCGACCATATGTGCATCATGGACGTGCAGAATATCCCTGCTTTAGTTCACGAACCGTTGATGCCCCCTCCTTATGCCATCAGCGCGAGAGTCCAGTGGTACTACCTCGACGCAGGCCAGCCCTTGAACGAGACTCCGGAACAGTTCTGGAACCGCACGGGCAAAAAGTGGGCAGGCCCGCTCGACAAGTTCCTGAACAAGAAAGATGTTCTCCGCGCTGAGGTGGCGCGCATCACCGCTCCCACTGATTCCCCCGAAGCAAAATTGCGCAAACTCTACGCGCGCGTCCAACAACTCCGTAATCTCGACGCTGAGCCTTCAAAAACCAGCAAAGAAGCCAAGGCAGAGCAGATCAAGCAGAACTCAAACGTGAAAGACGTTCTGGAACATGGGTACGGTAGCGGCTGGCAATTGAACGCACTCTTTATCGGCTTGGCCCGAGCGGCTGGCTTCGATGCTTCCGAAGTGTGGCTTGCGCCGCGCAGCGTCGTGTTCTTCGCGCCCGCGCGTGAGGATCCCAGCGAAGTCAACGACGAGATCTCCTGGGTCCGAGCGGGTGGCCAGGAATACTGGCTCGACCCTGCTTCGCCCTCCTATCCGTTTGGCCTGCTCCCGTGGGAAGAGTCCGCAACGAGTGGTATCCGCGTCAGCAAGCAAGGGGCGGAAATTGTCAACACACCGGTTGCCACCGACGCTACGGCGGTGGTGGCGCGGCATGCCGACTTGCAGATTGACGCCGACGGGACAATCCACGGCACGATCGAAATCAGCTTCGAGGGCCAGGAAGGCGCGGTACGCCGCCGCGACGGCCTGCAGAAGGACGAAGCTGGCCGCAAGAAGCAAATCGAGGATGAAATTCGTGACTGGCTGCCCGCCGGAGCGTCTTTCCAACTGACGCAGCTCTCGAATTGGGCCGATACGGATAAGCCCCTCGTTGCCGACGGCACGCTTCGCATTTCCTCTTTCGCGAGCGAGATCGCTCACCGGATCATGTTCCCCGCCGAAATCTTTTCGGTTCCCGAAGCTTCTGAGCTTACCGCCGAAACGCGTTACAACGCGCTTTACTTCCATTATCCGTACCAACGTCAGGACGACCTGAAATTCGAATTGCCTCCCGGATACAAAGTCGAGGGGCTGCCCAAAGACCAGAAGACCGATCTGAAGGCCGCTGTCTATCAGATTTCCTGCACTCAGACGACAAACGCCGTCGAGGTGAAGCGCGAACTCGCGATCAATACCATGATGATCGACAAGAAGTTCTACCCCACAGTTCGCTACTTCTTTGGCATGGCCAAATCCACCGATGCAGGACAGGCGGTGATCGAAAACGCGCAGACCGCCAGCACACCATGACGCCTTCGCTGCTGCTGGAAGGGAGAGGCCGGTGAACCCGTATCGAGTAGCGCTTATAGCCATCATTGCTGTGCTTTTGGCGGCTTACGGGCTGGCTCTCGCGCCCACCGCTCGCGCGAACAGCAACGCAGCGCCCGACTGGCTCCGGGCAGTCGCGAGCGAAAAAGTCCCCGATTACCCGCACCGCGCCGATGACCCGCCGGAAGTCGTTTTGCTGCTCGACGAAGCGCAGATCACGGCAAAGGAGAACGGCGAAATTGAAACGCGTTTCCGCCGCGCATTCCGTATCCTGCGCCCGGAAGCGCAAAACACTCCGGAGTGGAACAATATTGAAGTAGAGTTCGGCAAAGACCAAAAAGTCTCGGACCTGCGCTCTTGGACCATCACAGCCGATGGCCGCGAACTCGCTACAGGCAAAAATGACGTGGTGCAGGAGGGCTTTCTTTACGACATCGAGTACACCGACGCACAAGCCCAAACTCTGAAATTCCTCGAGCCTCGCGTGGGCAGCGTCATCGGTTACGAGTACGTCTTCAAGAATCGCCCCTTTATGTTCGAGGACGACTGGTATTTCCAGGACACGGTTCCGGTACACACGTCGCGCGTGACTCTGCAACTCCCCTCCGGATGGGAATATACGGCCCACTTTTTCAATATGCCCGAACAGAAGCCGGCCAATCCTTCGCCCGGCCATTACGTATGGGAACTCCATGACTTCGCGGCTGTCGATAGCGAACCGCAGATGCCGCCGTGGCGTTCTGTGGCCGAGTGGATGGGGCTGAAATATTTCCCGCGCAATCCCGCCCTCCGCGCGAAGACGACCGGCACATGGCAGGATATCGGCCTCTGGTACAACGGCCTGATACTGCACCAGCGCGACGTTACACCGGAAATCCAGCAGAAAGTCGCGGCGCTCACTGCCGGAATCCCCGACACATTAGGAAAGATGCGCGCAATCGCCGACTATATGCGCGGGATCCGCTACTTTGCTGTTGAAATCGGTATCGGCGGCTTCCAGCCTCATAGCGCGGCGGAGGTTTTCTCGCGCGGATGGGGCGATTGCAAAGACAAAGTTACGCTGCTCAGCGCCATGCTCTCCCAGATCGGCATCGAGTCTTACTACACGATGGTCGATACCAACCGCGGCATCGTACGCGCGGATTATCCGTCCCTCGAGGGCGATCACATGATCCTTGCCATTCGTCTGCCCGCCGACCTGACGGACGGGTCTCTCGCAGCGACGGTGAACGATCCGAAACTTGGCCGCTTGCTTTTCTTCGATCCGACCAACGAATACGTGCCGCTCGGAAATTTGCCCTGGTATCTGCAGGATAGCTACGGCCTGGTGATGGCGCCCGACGGCGGCCACATCATCAAGATGCCTCTGCTTCCTCCGCTCGCGAACCGCGTTCTGCGCCAAGCCGATCTTTCGCTGGACGCCTCGGGAAATCTGGTCGGCCAGGTCGACGAGGTCCGCTGGGGCACGCCTGCATCCGTCGAGCGCGAAGAATTGCATGAGATGGTCCCCGCGAAGCGCGCTCAAATCTTCGAACGTTTTCTCGGATCGTCGTTGGGAGATTTTGCGCTCGGCAGGGCTTCGGTCGGAGAGCTCGACAATTACGACGAGAGCCTTGTGCTCAACTACCAGTTTGCCGCCTACGGTTACGCCAAGACGGCCGGCGATTTACTGATCGTCCGCCCGCGCGTCCTGGGCGTCGATTCGGGAATGTTGGACGTGCTCACGGGCAAGAACCCCCGGAAGTACCCCGTCGAGTTCGGCGACGCCACGCGCCTGGACGATATCTTCAACATCAAACTGCCTGCGGGCTACAAACCGGAGGAGCTGCCGTCGCCCGTCCAAGCCGATTGCCCGTACGCCAGCTACAAGAGCGACGTCACGCTGAACGGCGACATACTGCACTACCAGCGGACCTACGAGCTGAAGGATGTGGACGTACCTGCCGGTAGCTTG
>DASYZA010000037.1:0-7740 GCA_035946775.1 Candidatus Sulfotelmatobacter sp.
CAGGTGGTAGACGTACGTAAAGTTGTACCGTTCGAAAAGACGGTCGATCAGCTCGTAGTCCAGAATCGATCCCTTTGCGAAAATGGCGTCGCTCGGGACGTTTTCTTCGAACCCGCCGCTCAGGTCGTCCAGCACGACGACTTTGTGTCCGAGTTCCAACAGCCGGTCGGCGACGTGTGACCCGATGAATCCCGCGCCTCCCGTGACCAGCGATGTGGGCATGAGTTTCGTCCTTTCTCCTATTCTTTCTTCAAAATGTTCCCGCGGCCGCTAAGACGCTTGCAGCGCGCGGTCTAACTCCAGATCCGGTTCCTCACCCTTTTCCACGAACCGCGCCGGATCGAGCGCTTTGTTCCAGCGCACCACCGCGTCGTACATCTTCAGCCGCTCGCGAATCTGCGGCGTCGGCCGGAAGATCGCCAGCAATCCGTAGCCGATCTGCCGGACGCGAATTCGTGCGATCGATAGATGCCTGCACTGATTCGCCGCGCTCGGTCCGAAGTGCTTGTAGAAATAGCGGTAGCGGCTGCGATGTTTCTCGATTTCGAAACGAATCGGGAACCGGCTCACGGACTGCCCGCCAAGGTGCGTGATTACCGCTTCGGGGGTAAATCGGATCGGAGCGCCCGCGTTCCAAACACGCCGGCACAGGTCAACTTCCTCGAAGTGATAGAAGAACTGCTCGTCAAAGCCGCCGAGTTTTTCGAGCAGCTCGCGTCGAAACATCACGCAACAGCCGGATTGCCAGTCGACGTCTCGTTCGGAGTCGCCCTTCCAGCCTTCATACTCTTCATAGGCGAAGAGGCTCGATAGCCGTTGAAGTTTTTTCAGATAGAGCGCGTTCACCCAATATCGCCAGACAGTTGGAAACAGCCGCGCGGAAACCTGATACGAGCCGTCCGGATTCAGCACTCGGCAGCCGAATGCCCCTGCCTGAGTGTGGCGATCGGCGAAGGCGACCAGCTTATCGAGCGCACCGTCGTGAATGATTGTGTCGGGGTTGAGAATCAGAACATACTCGCCGCGGCTTGCCCGAATGCCGGCGTTATTGCCTTTTGCGAAGCCGAGATTGGCGCGATTCTCGAGGACTCGGACTGCCGGATATTTGTCGTGAATGAATTCGACCGACCGGTCCGTCGAGCCGTTATCGGACACAATCACTTCGAAGTCGATCGCATGCGTTCCCTCGAAGATCGAACGCAAACAGTTGCCGATCACTCGCAGATCGTTCCAGCAAATGATTACGATGGACAGTTTCACAGGTGAACTCATATGGCGCGGGAAACTACAGTTGAACGATTTTGCCCTTGCTTTGAACTGACTGGTCCGCCGCTTCCAGCAACTGCACGATCCGCAGGCCTGCAACGCCGTCGTTGAATGGCGTCTTGTTGTTGCGGATGCAATCTACGAAATAGGCGGCTTCCAAACGCAGCGCTTCCACTTGCTCTACCTTCGGCGCCCACATGTCTCCGGTCCGGTAGCTGACCAATGTGTCGTAGACGGCCTGGCCGCCGGAAATCTGCACGCCCTTGTCGTACACCTTGAGCTTCTCGTCGGCTTCCAGGTCGTTCCATACCAGCATTTTTTTCACGCCGCCGATCAGAGTGGTTCGCACCTTCACCGGTGAAAGCCAGTTCACGTTGATGTGCCCGATCATGTTGTTGGGGTAATACAGAGTGATGAACGCGATGTCAGCGACGCCGTTCAGGTGTCTCTCGCCTGAAGCAACGACGGCTTCGGGCTTCTCTTTGATCAGGTAATCCATGATCGAAAGGTCATGCGGAGCCAGGTCCCAGATCACGTTCACGTCGTGCTGAAAAAGCCCCAGATTCACGCGCATCGAGTCGTAGTAATACAGCTCGCCCAGCGTTCCGTCGTCGATCAGCTCCCGGATGCGCTTCACCGCGCCGGTAAACAAGAACGTGTGATCGACCATGATCTTCAGGTGTTTGCGTTCCGCCAGTTCGATCAGTTCCTCTGCTTGTTCCCGCTTGCAGGTAAACGGCTTTTCGACGAAGACGTGTTTCCCGTTTTCCAGAGCGGCCTTGGCCAATTCGTAGTGCGTCCACACCGGGGTAACAACGGCGATTGCGTCCACATCTGTCGCGGTGAGGAGTTCCTGACAATCTGTAGTCAAATGCACATGCGGATGGGAGTGATGCGCCCGGCGCAGCGACTTCGAACTCTTGTCGCACACGGCCACGATGCGCGACTGCTCCAGCCCGCCGAAGTTGCGCACGATGTTCGGGCCCCAGTATCCGTATCCAATCACTCCTACGCGGACTGCGTGTTTTGAAACTGCAACATCCCACGGAAGTCGCACCTCGGAATTGATCTTGGGAATCGTTGCCATTCGTTTCACCTTTTCAAGACAAGAGTTCGGAACAAATGGCTGGGAGGGAGAAGCAAAAAACGGCGCCGCAGCGTGTTTCAGTACGCTCCGTCGCCGGAAAGCACTGCGCGAGGCGTCCGCAGAAGGATCTTTAGATCCAGCAGCGGAGACCATGTCCTGGAGTACTGAAGATCGAGACGAACCATGTCGTCGAAAGTCGTTCGGCTTCGTCCGTGCACCTGCCACAGGCCCGTGATGCCCGGTTTCGCTTCCAGCAAGCGACGGCGATGCCATAATCCGTAAGCTTCCAGTTCGTAGGGAATCGGTGGCCGCGGACCGACCAGCGACATATCTCCCTTAAGCACGTTCCAGAATTGAGGAATTTCATCGAGACTCGTGCGCCGCATGAACCGGCCGATCCAGGTCACCCGCGGGTCGTTCGTGATCTTGAAGACTTGTTTCTGATTGCCGTCCGTCCGCAACACCGGCTTGCCGGCAATGAACTCCTTGACGTACTTCTCGTGAGCCTTCGCGTCTGTCGAAGCGATCATCGACCGGAACTTGAGAAACGTGAATGGAATTCCATACTGCCCGATCCTCTGCTGCCGGAACAGGATCGGTCCTTTCGATGTCGCTTTCACCAGAATCGCCAGTACCAGGAACACGGGCGCGAGGCACAGCAGCGCAAGCGAGCTTCCCACAACGTCCATCGTTCTCTTCAGCAGCAGCGAAACGCGCCTTTTCCGCACCACCTCGAACAGGTCGGGATAGAGCGCCGGGTCCAAAGCACGCGGGGCATTTCTGCCGACCCAATCGTCGGGATATGCGAAGAAGGAGATGAATAGCCGGTCGAGTAAACCGACCTTCAGCACTCCCTGGAGTTCGGCCATGATCTTGTTTTGGATCACCTTGATCGCCACGGCGGCGTCGGTGCGTCCCAATTCCGTGAACACAACGCCGATGATTCCGCGCGTCTCGAACCACCCGCCGACGTCCGTATCTCGAATCGTGCTGGAAATGGCGGCTACGACTTTCTCGAGATAGGCGCTGTCTCCGTTTTTCGCCATGCTCTTGGCGTCAACGAGCATCAGCAAAAGGTGTTTGCCCGATCGCTCCGACCTTTTTCGTTCCCGCGACAACATTCGCCGGAATTCTTCTTGCGGCAATAAGGCGGTGCGCCGGGGACGCGTTTCCGTGGGAAACGCCAGACTCTTCGTAGCTTCTGTAACTGCTGCCCTGAAAAGTGAACTTTGGCCCACTACGGTTCTCGCTTTCTCCAACTCTGTTGCGAAGGCGTTTAGCTGGCGGCCGCTCGCATTGCGTTCGGTTGAGACGCTGCGGCTTCGGGACGGGATTTCGACGACCCCACTGGCGCGACGAATGCCGAATCGATCTCGACTGCAACGGATCTCTGCAGCAGAGTTACCGAAAGGACGAGATGGCAGTTCCCCTTGAACGCCACCAGCAGTCCCTCCAGTCCGCGCAATGGGCCGGCCTGGATCTGAACTCGGTCGCCTGTTTGAAGGAATGGCCACGGCTGATTCGGGAGTCCTGAAGCAACTAGCGTTTGCAGAGCGGCTATCTCTGAATCATGCACCGGAGTGGGGGTCCGGCCGTTGCCTACCACCTGAATCACGCCGGGCGTTTTCAGAATCGGCAGCCTGGCGTGCGGATCGAAGCGGCAGAAGAGATAGCCTGGAAAGAGAGGGAGTTGAACTTCCTTAATCCGGTCCGACCACGTTCTCCTGTGCTTGTAGAGCGGCAGGAAGTGTTCGTAACCTTTCGCGCGGAGGCAATCCGCAATCCCGAGTTCGTGCTTCGTTCTGACTTGGACTGCGAACCAGGGCAGCAGTCCAGGCGTTTCTGAAGCTACAGTTCGCTCTTGTATGTCTCGGGTTCGTTCAGACAAGCTACCGCCACAAGCGCCCATTGTGGCGCTCGCCCCCCATCCGCTCATTGAGGTTGCACGCTGGCTGCCAGCTCTCAGCCCTTGACGCAACCAGCAGTGTTTTCAGCGCCTTCTGGTGGCGTGAAGGGTAAAGTACCTAAGGAGAGTCATGGACAATGAGGGTGTGCAGCAGCGGTTGCGGGTGAACCTTGCTTGCCCCTGAGTTGCAATTGTTTTCCGTTGCTATCCCGCTGCAAATCAGTAAGTTATCTACAGCTTATCCACCATCAGCGCTGCTCCGCGCCTGTAGACACCCGGGCGTTCAGGTGTTGTGGGATCGATTGTAGGAATTTGAAGCGGCAAGCGTGAGGAGCCAAGCCGCACTTCGGGCGAGAGACCCACAAATAAAGCGGAACGAAATGTCGGCGGGATCACGCGCCGTTTGAAGGCTCTCCGTAACCGTAGCTCTCGTAATAATAGGCCTCGTATAGGTGAGTCTTCTCCGTCGCGTTGAGGACAACTCCAACGACATTGCGACCTTGCATCTCCTGCGCAGCCCTCTGCGCAACTTCCGCCGGCGTCGACCCCGCCCGCACAACCAGCAGAATTCCATCGCACATGTCCGCCAGCAGGCTGGCATCGGCCACCGGTACGGCAGGAGGTGAATCGAGAATCACCCAGTCGAAAATGGGAGCAACGCGATCGAGTAATTCCTTCATTCGTCCGTTCGAGAGCAGTTCGCTCGGATTCGTCACTTCATTGCCGCCGGGGATGAGGCACAGGTTGGAATCTTGGCCGCATTGAATCACGGAAAGCTCATCGGCTTCGCCGCGCAGGTATTCCGTCAATCCGGGAGCCGCGCTGGCGCCCAGCAACTGGTGCACGCGAGGCCGGCGCAAGTCAGCATCAATGATCAGGGCCCGCCGGTCCGGCTGGCGGACGATCGCCTGCGCCAGGTTGTTCACGATGAACGTCTTGCCCTCGCCGGGAATCGAGCTCGTGACGAGGATCGAGCGCAGCCGCTGGTTTCCACGAAGTTGGTACAGCCGCGAACGCAATGTTCGAAACTGCTCCGCGCCGTGCGTCGCAGGATCCGAATCCAGGAACACGTTCTGGTTCGGATCGAGCCTCCAATTCACCTTCGTGCAGCGGGCACGCAGGTCGTCGTACCGCAGAATCGTCGTGGAAACGGCGGCCGTCGACGACATCAGCACGGGATCCGACAGCACATCCACGGCGGTCGCCGTGGCAGCCGCCGCTCCAGCGCCTCCGCTGGCCGAAAGAATCTCCTGGGCGGAGCCGGCTGTCTCGTTGGGCATCTGAGATGCCCGCTCCTGTTCAGCTTTCTTCAGCGCTTCGTGGATGCGACTCATGATTTCCTTTCTGGTGCCGGGTAACGCGTCGTGATTTCGCGGAGTTGGCCAATCAGATGACTGACTTCCTGAAGGACAGCTTGAGAATCGGATGCGCCCTGTGAACCTGGCGCCGCCAGCTCAATTGTCGGTGTTTCGTCCAGCTGAAAGTCGCGAGCGACTTCCTCAACAGCGTGAGCGGGGACCGGGCGCACGTGATCCACAAAAGCGTTGATCAGCGCGTGCTCGCAAAGCAAGTTCACCACGCGCGGGATTCCTTGCGAGTACAGGTGCACCGCCTCGATCGCCTCTTTTGAAAAGATCGGTTCGCCATTGGATCCGGCGATTCGCAGGCGCTCGGCCACGTAGCCGTATGTTTCCTCGAGAGTCAAAGCGGCCGTGCGGCACCGCAGCGTGATCCTTTGCCGAAGCTGCCGCAGATGAGGCGACCTCAATTTTTCCTCGAGTTCGGGCTGTCCGGAAAGGATAATCTGCAGCAACTTTTCGGTCGACGTCTCCAGGTTGGTCAGCAGCCGGATCTCTTCCAGTACGTCACTCGACAGATTCTGCGCTTCGTCTACGATTAACACCGTCGATTCGCCCGCCCGGTATCGGTCGAGCAGCCACTGGTTCAGCCGCATCAACCGGCTGCTCTTTTCGCGGGACTCGCACGGAATCCCGAAGTCTGCCATCACGTACTCAAGCAACTGGCTTTCGTTGAACTTCGAATTGAAGACGAAAGCTGTCGCCACTCTCTGCCCGCGGAGCCAATCGAGCAGGCGGTTGAGCAGCGTCGTCTTGCCCGTGCCCACTTCGCCCGTGAGCAGGATGAATCCTTTCCGGTTCTTGATCCCGTACGTCAGGCCGGCTAGCGCCTCTTGGGTTTGCCCGGTCAGAAACAAATACCGGGGATCCGGATTCATTCTGAACGGGTTCTCTCGCAGTCCGAAAAATCGTTCGTACACGGTTCTCTCTCAGAACTCCAGGATTAGACGGCTCACTGCCCGATCTGTAACGTCGGTACCAACTTCTTCGGCTTGCTCGTCGCGAGCGGCCCGATGGCCGGAACCATGACGATTACCGGAAGCCGCAGCGCAAACTCGACATCTTGCTCGGTGCGAATCGACGTGTCGCGCATCTCGCCAAGGAACGCCAGACCGACGCCAAGCGCCAGTCCCAGCGCGAATCCGCCCCCAATGAACATCAATTTGTTCGGAAAACTCGGCTGGTCGGGGAAGTTTGCCGGATCGAGAATCGCAAAAGTTTCGCCCTCCTGGCGCTTCTCCAGGTTCGTCGCCATTTGGGCCTCATCCCGGTGCTGCTGCAGGTCGTTGTACGTCTTGAGTGCGGCTTCCTGCCCGAGCGTCAGCGCCTTGTACTGCTGTTCGACATCTGGTGTCGCTTGGATACGCGCCTGATACGTCCCGATCTGTCGCTTTAGCTGTTGCTCTTCCGCCGTTTTCTGGCTGATCAGTACCTCGGTAGTGTGGAGTTGTGCCCGCAGTTGCTGAATGTTCGGCGGCTCGATCGCGTTCTGCGCCGTCTTGGTCGACCCCGATTGCCCGCTCGCCGTATCTCCTTGTGTGGCGATTTCTTTCTTCAAACTTTCGATGTCCGCTTTCGTCCGGATTACGTCGGGGTAATCGTCTGTGTAACGGCTACGAAGATCGGCAAGCTTGGTCTGCAGCTGCGCAAGCTGCTGCTGGAGATCGAGTGGACTATTGCCGTTTTGTGACGCTTGCCAGGCCTGGACCGCCTGACTCAAGCTAGTTTCAAGGAAACTCTTGTCCTGCTGCGCCCGGCTCAGGGCCTCTGTCGCGGAGTTCAGTTGAGAAGTTAGCGTCGTCAGGATGTTTAAATTGTTTTTATCGTCGTCTGGAAGCGACCCCAGGTAGCGCGACTCAAATGCCGCCAGCTTTGCATTCTGCTCGTCCAGCTTTTGTTTCGCGTCATTCAGCTGTTGGGTCAGAAAGGCCGTCGTATCTTCCGAATCCTGCTGCCGTTCTCGCTCGCTTTCTTCGATGAACATCGAAGTGATTGCACTACATACCGATTGTGCCTTCTGCGCGCTTTCCAACGTTACCGCAACATCGAAACCAGGGAAGCTATTGCCCGATGTTCCCTGCATTGGCTGGATGGCTGATACAACGATGACTTTTTGCAAGCGC
>DASYZA010000038.1:0-13445 GCA_035946775.1 Candidatus Sulfotelmatobacter sp.
TCGTCGAGGAAGACTTCAGCGACTGACGGACAACAATCTGGAAGTGAGGAGTGATGAAATGAAGCTAACACGTTTGGCGGCAGTGGGGTGTGTTTTGCTGTTCGGAACGGTGGCCTTCGCCCAAGACTACCCGAAGGTCGAAGTTCCGGTGGATTACTCCTATATGCGGTTTCACCCGGAGAACAGCGGCGTCGTTGGTGGGTTCTCCCTGAACGGTGGCGGGGGCGGCGTCATTGTGAACATCAATCACTGGATCGGTATCGAAGGAGAGTTTGAAGGCTACGGCACGACTGGCACAAGAACCTTCAATTTCACGGGAAGCAACTCTCTTTGCCCCACCGGGTGCACGGTAAATGCCTCCGGGAACATGTTCACTTACAACGTGGGGCCCGTCGTCAAATACCGCACGGAACACGTTGAACCATTTGTTGAAACACTGTTCGGGGGAGCTCACTCGAACGTCTACGGAAATTTGTTTAAGGCATGTCAGGGCGTGTGCCAGACGTTCGCGGCACCGAGCAATAACGCGTGGGATTTCATTATCGGCGGCGGCCTGGACGTGCCGGTCGGTCATTCCATTGCTATTCGGGCGGCACAATTTGACTATGTGTTGACCCGCTTTGATAGCGCTTTCACAACCAGCAACCACAACCAGAGCAACTTCCGCTTTCAAGCAGGAATTGTCCTGCGCTTCTAGGCACAAACCCTGGAGAGCTGGATAGCCCGAACTCAGGGGAACTGCACACACGCCGAGTGAGCCTGCGGCTGAGTGGTTCCCCGGGTTCGGGTTTTCCGCATAGCACCTCGGACTTTCGAAGTTCTATCGCCAAGCACGTGCGCACTCAACATTCACGGCGCGTTTCCTCGGTGTGATTCCCTTTCCAATTTCGAGCGGCGTCGGCGAGGCGTCTTAGCCAGGCTGCGAATTTCGCCAAACGCCCTGTCAATTCTGACAGGCGCACCACAGCAGTGCGTGCTGCTACAAACTGCGTTTCGACGTTTCACGGGGCCACTGATCGAACCAGCTGATGATTAGAGTCGAGAGGAGATGACTCATGCAGCGAATTCGGAGTCTTGGAACTTCCGCGTTCCTCTTCGCCTTCCTTGCTCTCTTGCTTGCTCCATTTGCTCTCTCGCAAACGCCCGGGACAACCAGTATGCCCGGGATGGAAATGAGCAGTCCGCAGCCGTCGGTGAATGCAATCAGTACGGCAACGCTCCTCGCCGATAAGCGAGAGAGCGAGTTCAACCATCGTCTCGCCGGCTTTTTCGTTATCTGCGCAGGATTGCTAGTCCTGGCCGAAAGTCGCTTCGCAAGGCGTTGGTCCTGGCTGCGTTATGCCTGGCCGATGTGCTTCCTGGCTGCCGGCCTTTTCATTCTCGTGTACAGCGACACAGAGATTTGGCCGTTTGGCCCTCAGACGCCCTGGTTTGCCGTGACGCACAACCTCGAAGATCTCCAGCATAAGTTGTTCGCGTTAATTCTGCTTGGTCTGGGTTACGTTGAACTTCAGCGCGCGCGACAGCGCCTGACGGCTGCTTGGTCCCGTTGGTTCTTTCCCCTCGCCGCGATGGGAGGCGCAGTTTTGCTGATATTCCATGTTCACAGCGGGAATATGCATGCACCCCACGCGATGCAGACGATGGAACACATTCAGGAACAACATCGTTGGTTTGCTGCCACAGGTTTTGCCGTCGGTGTGTCGAGCTTGGCCGCGAGAATGCCCCATAAATGGCAGCGATTCTTTAATGCGGCTTGGCCGACTCTTCTAATCGTACTGGGTGTTCTGCTGACCCTGTACACGGAATAGTTGCGGCTCTCAAAACCTGCTCGCCGATGTTCTGCGATTTAAGGGTTCTTATTGTCCGCGAATGCTCAACGATCGGGGACCGCAGGCCTGCCCATAGAACTCCTCTTCAGTGCCTTCGTCCGCTTCGCGAAGATCGAGGCTTCTAGCGGTCTCTTGCTTCTCGCTGGAGCAGTGGCCGCACTTATCTGGGCTAACTCGCCCTGGGAGCAGAAATACTACGCCATTTGGAATTTTCAATTTGACATTGGGTTCGGCCGGTTCGTTCTCTCTGAAAGCTGCCGCGGATGGATAAACGATGGGCTCATGTCGCTCTTCTTTTTCCTGGTCGGTCTCGAGATAAAGAGGGAAGTCCTCATCGGAGAGCTTTCTTCTCTTCGTAAAGCAGCCTTTCCTCTGCTGGCCGCCGTAGGCGGAGCGCTTGTCCCAGCCGTACTTTATCTGCTGGTGAACCGTGTCAGCCCCGGGCAAAGAGGCTGGGGCATCCCGATGGCGACTGACATCGCCTTCGCATTAGGCGTCCTCGCCCTGCTCGGAAATCGTGTGCCAATTTCGCTTAAGGTCTTCGTGACCGCATTGGCGATCGCGGACGACATCATCGCGGTGCTGGTCATTGCGTTCTTCTATACGGATCGAATCAACCTCTTCAATCTGGGACTGGGACTTGCCGGAGTGCTCCTGTCTTTCGGGGCAAATCTGATCGGTGTGCGAAAGCCGATGGTCTACGCCGTTATTGGGATTTCGGTCTGGTGGGCCGTGTTGGAGTCAGGAGTGCATGCAACGGTGGCAGGAGTTCTGCTCGCCTTAACGATTCCGTCCCGGACATATATGGATCGCGACCTCTTCGTCAGCAATGGTCGTTGGCTGCTCGACCGGTTCGCGGCTGCAATTCCGGAATCTGCTGAAGCCCACGCGGCGATTCATTCGATGCGAACTCAATCTGAGTTGGTCGAATCACCATTGCAACGTATCGAGCATTACCTTCAGCCTTGGATCAGTTTCCTGGTGATGCCGCTGTTCGCGCTTGCGAACGCCGGCGTCCGCATTCTTGGCAATGGCCGTGCCGCTTCAACGCATCAGGTCAGCCTGGGAGTGGCTCTCGGGCTATTCATTGGAAAACCCGCAGGAATATGGCTCTTCGCTTGGACATCTGCAAAAATCGGACTCGCAACTCCACCATTAGACTTCTCGCTGAAGAACCTGTTAGGTGCGGGCTGGCTCTGTGGCATCGGTTTCACGATGTCGCTATTCATCGCTACGCTGGCATTCGGCGACGGAGTCCTGCTTGACATGTCGAAAATTGGGACGATCGCCGCCTCACTGGCCGCTGGGATTCTTGGAAGCATGGTTTTGCTTCGCGTACGCTCAACTAGCTCCGCCCCCAACTAGCAATTCAAGCGATCCGCAAACAAAGCAATCCGCACGAGCTCTGTTCAATCCAATCTCGAGCTCCTGCACCTGCAATATTTACCAGTAGCCGCGGCAGCATTCTGCGCCTAGCGTTCGACAAAGGGGCGGCTTTAGGTAATCCGCCGTACGTCCTCCGAGTGGAGCGGAACATGAGGACTGGTGTTTGTTCGGTGATCGTGCTTCTTGCGATCACGGTGTTGTCAGCGGGATGCGAAACTGGGCAGCAGGCTGCTCCGGCGCCACCCCTCATCAAATTTTCGACCGTGGTCCAGAAGGACGTACCAATTACGAAGGAGTGGGTCGCTACCCTGGACGGGCTTGTAAACGCGCAGGTCCGTCCGCAAGTCAAAGGACTGCTCATCAAGCAGAGTTACATCAACGGGGCGTTTGTACCTAAGGGTTCGCCGATGTTCGAGATAGATCCCAGGCCCTTCCAGGCGGAGCTTGATCAGGCGACCGCAAACTTGGAACAGGCCAGGGCAAACCTGCAGCGGGCACAGGCTGGCCTCGGCAAGACAGAATTGGACGTTGCGCGCTATACGCCTCTCGCGAAAGAGAGCGCCATCAGTCAACAGGAACTCGATGATTCCATCCAAGCCAATCTTGCGGCGAAAGCTCAAGTAGAACAGGCCAAGGCGGCAATTGAATCGTACCGTGCTGCGGTCGAGTCGGCCCGCCTGAACCTCAGTTTCACGCGAATTACCTCGCCTATCGATGGCCTTGCTGGCATTGCTGCGGCACAGATTGGCGATTTTGTGAGTCCGCTCGATCCTCCGTTGACCACGATCTCCACAATCAATCCAATCCTGGTGAATTTCACCCCGAGCGAGCAGGAATACCTGAACGCAGTGAAAGTAATCGCAAGCTCGCGCTCGAGCGAGGACGCGGCCCTGCGCAAACTCGAATGGCACTTGCGGCTCGCCGATGGAACGTCCTACCCGCAGATCGGCCGTTTCTATGCCCTGGACCGCCAGGTTGACGTGAGAACAGGCGCAATTCTCGTGAAGGTGCAGTTCCCAAACCCTGGGAACGTGCTCCGTCCCGGTGGCTTCGCCACCATCAGCACCATCGTCCGAACGCAGAAGAACGCCCTTTTGGTGCCGCAGCGCGCTGTGACCGAATTGCAGGGCGGGTACCTCATAGCAGTCGTCAAGGCAGACAACAAAATAAACATCCGTCCGATCAACGTGGGATCAAAAATCGGCACGATGTGGATCGTGACTGAGGGACTGAAGCCGGGTGAACGAATCGTGACCGATGGCTTTCAAAAGGTACGCGATGGGATGGAAGTTCGCGCTGAACCAGAATTGGCCACAAACGACTAGCTCGGACCGATGGCATGTACAAGTTTTTCATCAATCGCCCAGTCGTAGCCATGGTGATCTCGATCCTCATGGTAATCGTCGGCGGCGTGGCCATGCTGAGTTTGCCGACGGCACAATTCCCCAATATCACCCCGCCTGAGATCCAGGTCAAAGCTACATACGTTGGAGCCGATGCCCTAACGGTCGAGCAATCGGTAGCAACTCCAATCGAGCAGCAGATGAGTGGCGTGGACAACATGAACTACATGTATTCCAACAACGCCAACAGCGGCCAGATGACTCTCACCGTGAACTTCGACGTCAAGACCGATCCCAGCACCGATCAGATCCTTGCTCAAATGCGACAGGCGCAGGCGGCCTCGCAGCTCCCGGCCGATGTGAATAACTACGGCGTTACGGTTCAGAAGTCAACTGCAGCCCCGCTCATGCTGTTCGATCTCTATGCTCCGGACGGCAGGTACAACTCAGAATTTCTCGCGAATTATGCGTACATCAACCTGAATGACCAGCTTACCCGCGTGCCGGGAATTGCCAGCGTTTCTGTTTTCGGAGCGGGGCAATACGCCATGCGCCTTTGGGTGAAACCGGATCAACTTGCGAAGTTGCAAATTACGGTGCCCGATATCATTCAGGCGATTCAGGCGCAGAATACCGTGAATCCTGCCGGGCAAATTGGCGGGGAGCCCGTCCCTCGCGGTCAGCAATATACGTATGCGGTGCGTTCCCAGGGTCGCCTCGAATCCGAACAAGACTTCAGCAAGATCGTGCTTCGCGCCCAACCGGGCGGTTCCATCGTGCGAGTCGGCGACGTCGCCCGCGTGCAACTCGGGGCTCAATCCTACAATTTGCAGGGCCGCTTCGATGGCAAGCCTGCGGCCGTTGTAGCCGTATATCAGTTGCCCGGATCGAATGCGATCGCTGCCGCCAAAGGCGCCAGAGCGCTGATGGCAGAGGCCCAAAAGCGATTTCCACCGGGACTCGATTACGCGGTCGCCCTCGACACAACTTTGCCCGTCACCGAAGGGATCGCTGAGATCGAGCACACCTTACTCGAAGCGCTCGTACTCGTGATTCTTGTGGTGTACCTCTTTCTCCAGGGCTGGCGGACCACCTTGATCCCCCTCCTGGCCGTTCCTGTCTCTCTGATCGGCACCTTCGCCCTCTTTCCGCTCTTGGGTTTCTCCATAAACACGCTTTCTCTTTTTGGGCTAGTGCTTGCCATTGGACTCGTCGTTGATGACGCCATTGTTGTAGTCGAGGCAGTGGAACATCACATCGAGCACGGCCTTTCGCCCAAAGACGCGGCGTTCAAGGCTATGGAAGAAGTCGCGAGCCCGGTAATCGGTATCGCCGTTATCCTATCCGCCGTTTTCATTCCAACCGCTTTCGTACCCGGGATTACTGGACGCCTGTATCAGCAGTTTGCCGTCACCATTGCCGTCTCTGTTCTGATCTCCGCGTTCAACGCGTTGAGCCTCAGTCCGGCTCTTTCCGCTCTCTTGCTGCGGCCCAAGAAGCAGGCTCGAGGTCCTCTCGGCAAATTCTTTGCCTGGTTCAATCGAATGTTTGGGCGGGCGACCGACGGATATGTCTCGTGGTGCAAGCTGTTGATTCACAAGGTCGGATTCAGCATTGCAATACTCCTCGGTTTCACGGTTCTTGCCGGCTGGTTCGGTATGAAGCTCCCCACCAGCTTCCTTCCCGATGAAGATCAAGGCTATGTCTTCGTAGCGCTGCAATTGCCTGACGCGTCGTCGCTACAACGCACGAGCGACGCGGCAACGCGGGTCGAGGAGATCCTCAAGAACACTTCCGGCGTGGCCCACGTCACCGCGGTGAACGGCTACAACATGATCAGCGGTGCGCAAAATACGTATAGCGCGTTTTTTTGGGTTACGCTTCGAGAGTGGAGCGAACGCAAATCGCCGGAAGAGACCTACCAGGCAATACGGGCTCGGATTAACAACGAATTGCGGCAACTGCCCGACGGCATTTCCGTCGCCTTCTCGCCGCCGGCAATTCCTGGTGTCGGCACCTCCGGCGGCGTCACATTCATGCTCGAAGACCGCGCCGGCCACAACGTCCAGTTCCTTGCGAACAACTTGAACACTTTTCTGGAAGCCGCGCGCAAACGGCCGGAGCTGGGTTCCGTGTTCAGCACCATGCTTCCTTCCGTCCCGCAAGTTTTCATCAATGTCGAGCGGGATAAGGTTCTGACACAGGGCGTGAACCTGAGCGACGTTTACAAAACGCTGCAGGCGTTTATGGGTGGTGCGTTCATCAATTATTTCAACCGGTTTGGCCGCCAATGGCAGGTTTACGTCCAAGCCGAGGGTGATTATCGTACCCGGGCCGAAAATCTTGGACAGTTTTACGTCCGCAACAATTCCGGCGGAATGGTGCCGCTTTCCGCAGTCACTTCGATTGACCATCGCGTAGGACCCGAATTCACTCTGCGTTACAACCTCTACCGTTGCGCGCAGATCAACGCGACCGCGGCGACCGGCTATAGTTCCGCTCAAGCAATGAAGGCAATGGAGGATGTTTTTGCACGAACCATGCCTCCCGATATGGGATTCGATTACCTGGGTATGTCTTACCAGGAAAAGCGGGCACAGCAGGGCGTGCCCCCAGAGGTGATTTTCGGCTTCTCGTTCCTGTTCTGCTTCCTGATTCTCGCGGCCCTGTATGAAAGTTGGACGCTGCCAATCAGCGTTCTGTTCAGTTTGCCCGTTGCGGTGTTCGGCGCTTTCGCTACGCTCTATGCCCGGCGATTCGGCAGCTTCTCCTTCGAAAACAATGTGTATGCCCAGATTGGCCTGATCATGCTGATCGGCCTTGCCGCCAAGAATGCGATCCTGATCGTAGAGTTCGCCAAAATGCAGCACGAAAAGGGTCAGCCACTTGTCGACGCGGCACTGGAGGGCGCCAGGCTGCGCTTGCGCCCCATCTTGATGACCTCGTTCGCTTTCATCCTCGGTTGCGTGCCCCTGTGGCGGGCCAGTGGATCAGGTGCGATATCTCGCCAGGTCATGGGTACAGCCGTCATCGGAGGGATGACTGCCGCTAGCGCGATCGCGATTTTTATCATACCCGCGCTCTTTTATATGGTTGAAAAGCTTCGCGGATCAAAACGGCAGAGTGCAGGTCTGCCGATCGGCGCCACTCCCGAACCAGGCGCAGCGGATGACTAGTCGTAAGATTTTCCCCACTCGCTCAGGAGGCGCAATCCGTGGCATGTCGGCACTTGCAGTCGGGTGAACGCAGAAGCAGGCGAGCCGGTTCTCCGCACCTCGTGGGATTCTTGTTCCGACGTTTACCGCACGTCGCCGGCAAACGTTTCGTTTCGTGCGCGTGCATCATTCTACTTTCAGGGTGCGCGGTCGGCCCCGCTTATCACCGCCCCGCCGTTGACGTTCCGTCGCAATTTCAGGGCCCCGACAAAGCAGCTCAGCAGGCTTCGATCGCCGACCTGCCCTGGTGGGAGGTTTTCAAGGACAGGGAATTAACGCATCTCGTCCAGACGGCACTGGTCAACAACTACGACCTTCGCATCGCAGTCACGCGCATCGAACAATCTCGTCAGATCGCAGCACAGGCTCGAGCTCAATACTTCCCTTTTCTGAATTACTCGATGTCAGGCAGTTACGGCAAGAATGAATTCGCGGGCACGGTTTCTCCTGACACCGGCTCTCAGAGAGGCGCTTTTGTGGCAGTTGCAAGCGTAGCGTGGGAAGCTGATCTCTGGGGCCGTCTTCGCCGCCAGAATGAAGCGGCGCAAGCGCAATTCCTCGCGACCGAAGAAGCTCGTCGGGGGATAATGCTCAGCCTCGTTAGCGACGTCGCTCAAGCGTATTTCGAATTGCTGGATTTGGACCTGCAACTCGACATCGCGAAGCAAACGACTGACTCCTTCACGCAGACTCTGAACCTTTTTAACCAACGCCTGGCCGGGGGCGTTGCTTCGAAACTTGACACCTCCCGCGCCGCTGGAGCGCGCGACGCTGCAGCCGCTAGCATTCCCGAAATCGAAAGACAGATTGGGCTGAAGCAGAATCAGATTAACGTGTTGCTTGGCAACAATCCCGGCGTCATTCCTCACAACGCCAAGCTTCTCGACCAGATTGTGCCGCCGGAAATTCCGACCGGTCTGCCGTCGGCTCTCCTCGAGCGCCGTCCCGACATCCTCGAGGCAGAGCAGCAAATGCGATTCGCTAATGCCCAGGTTGGCGTTGCCACTGCTAACTATTTTCCCCGGATCGGCCTTACTGCGTTATTCGGTCGGGCCAGCTCGCCGCTTTCCTCGTTGTCCTCGGGACAGAGTACGGTGTGGAGCATCGCAGGGAATCTTGCCGGTCCAATCTATCAAGGTGGAGCACTTAGGGCGCAGACGAGGCAAGCCGTCGCGTTTTGGGAAGAGACGAAGCTTGGGTATCAGCAGACGGCTCAACTCGCGTTTGAGGATGTATCCAATGCCTTGATCTCGCGCGAGAGATACGAAAACATCCGGACTGAGCAAGCTCGAGCGGTCCAGGATTATCAGGAATCTGTCAAAGTGGCCCTGCAGCGCTACATCGCAGGTAAAGCGAGCTACTTCGAGGTTCTCGACGCTCAACTTCAACTCTACCCCGAAGAATATCAGCTCGCTTTTACAGAACTTAATCGCCGCACGGTCATCGTGCAGCTCTACAAGGCTCTTGGAGGCGGCTGGAATCTTACCGATCCCGACTGGCTGGGCCCAAAATCCTGAGGCCCTGAACGGATCCAAAGTGGCAGCCCGGCGCAGAGTCGATATGGCCATCGATTCATTCCGTGGAGTCGTACCCGCTCTTGTAGTACGGCATGCTGTAGCCCGCAAATTTTGTCTTTGGATATAGCTCGATATGGATGATGTGTTTTCGCAGTTTGGCCGTCTCGCCCTGCCGCTGGTTTTCGAATGGATCATCCCGGGTTGGCTTGTATGTGAGAATGTACCGGTACCTCACCGCTAACCCAATCGTTCGGACAATGCGCGCCAGGTCTTCCTCACGTCTCGCTGTGAAGACCCCCCCTCCCGAAACTTCCGTAAGTGCCTTCATAATGCGCGGTCCGCGCCGCTCCGCTGGCCCAATATAGTCTTCCGACGAGGCGAGAAACGGCAACATAGGTATTCCTGCTTGTGCTTCTCCGGGTTTCGGAATCCCGCTTGTCTTTTGCCGCTGCTCGGGAACTAGACTCGGGAGTTCGAACATTGGCCCAGCCATGACCGCGAAGATTGGAACATCCGATTCTTCCAAGAGTCTCTCGGTCTGCCGCAAGTTGACACGGCTGTGGTTATCGCCGCCATCCGTGATGATGATCATGGCGGATTGCTCGTTCGCGGCATCATCTTCCGCCGTATTCACCCCCAACCAGATTCCGTCAAGCAGAGACGTGCTCCCGTCTGTTGCGGCAAGGAGAAACGGCAGCCTTCGTTCGAGGTCTTGCTGGTCATGAGTGAAAGGCACTAGCACTCTCGATTGCGTACTAATACTCAACACCGAATATTCGTCTACGTTCTTTCCCACGGGCTGGTTCGGGTCAAGGAGCGAAAGTGCCGCTTCCTGAACAAAGCCGATCTTATGCGTCATGCTGGAACTCACGTCTGCTAGAACAAGGAACGATACGGGAACACGTTCCATTTTAAGCCCCAGGATCCGCTGCTCCACGCCGTCTTCGAACAGCCGAAAATCGCTTTTCGTGAGGTCCGTCGCCACCCGCCCCTTCTTGTCGAAAACAATGAGCGGAACCCGAACGAGGTCAACCTGTGACACGATCCGAGTCTGCACGCGCACCTGCGCTCGCGCAGTCACAGCCGATATCTCCAGTAATGCTCCGCAAAGAAACAGAACAAGGACCCCTGCTAGTTTTGCCATAGCCGCGCCTCGCAGCCCCTCTCTGATCGACTATTTTCCGCGAACGACGCCTTCGGACGTTGCTCAGGAGCAACTTCACCCTGTCAGTTTTGGCAGTGGTCGTGACCGGTGGAAAACGGTACGGTGCGCCCATGGGGTCTGCCACACCAGAAGTAAACGCTGCATCTGCCTGTTCACCTGGCAATCAAGCCGTTCGGTCGGTGTGTGGAAAGAATGCGGAGGGCTTCGATCTCATTTACCGGGACTATTCGAAGCTCGTCCGGGCAATTTGCTTCCGGATATTGCGCAACCCTACCGAGGCCGAAGATGCTGTACAGGATGTCTTCGTACAGATACTGCGTAACGTCCACACGTTTCGTGGAGAGTCATCTTTCGCAACCTGGCTGTACCGGGTAGCAACCAATACCGTGCTTATGCGTGTCCGGAGCACCAGACGCGATCGGATGGCGTCTGCCCAACCGCAGGAGTGCGAAGGCGCTTCGCGCAGGATCCCTCGAACCCAGGACTTTTCACTTTCTGCATTCGCGTGCAGGATCGATCTGAAAGCGGCCGTCAATTCGCTCCCGGTCGGCTATAGGGCAGTCTTCATCCTTCACGATATCCAGGGCTACCACCACAAGGAAATATCACGAATCCTTGGACGTTCAATCGGAGACTCCAAATCTCAGTTGCATCGCGCTCGTAAGCGGCTTCGGGTCTTTCTTGGCGACGCCGTCGCGGAAACGACGGCGAGGTGCCGGCCGGCTGGGACGGGCGACGACGTAACGGTGAACAAACTGGACACATCGGCCCGCCATAGAGCCGTCAAGAAAGACACCGCAGTCGTGCCGCGTGACTGGGCGACAGACAGAAACGCGGCGGCAGACCCAGAGCGGGAGAGAAACAATGGAACGCCCTTGGATTCACAAGCGAGCGATCTTCAGATGTATTAGCGGGCGCGCCTTGGGGTTAGGTCGCGGTGCAGATCATGTGTCACTTCGTAACCAGCCAAAACCGGAATTGCCGATCACTGCTAAACAAGTGGATGAATATATTGCCTCGCTCGAGCGGGAATTCTCTCGAGATCGGCACAACTCGAAGGTCCTTGTCCGCGAAGACCCGAAGCGTCCAAACGAAAACTCAACTTCGATCGTTCCCACGCTAGTCGTCTGGATCGCGATCCTCATGGCATGTTCGATAGTGCTTTTTCGAATCGTCGAAGAAGCGTTCAGATGAGTTTCTGACCAGTTCAGCAGGTCCGGTCGGGAAGGGCCTACCTCTTGGCTTTCGTGTCGTTCCCGCCGTCATCCGTTGGTCTGAGTCGGTTCAACGCATATGTCTCGGCGTCCACTTCACTCGAAGTCGGGCGCACTGGCAGTTTTCACAGTTTGCCAAAGCAGAACGACACCACACAATGTTTATGACGTCGCAGCACCCACGACGTAGCTCCACCCTGCAAAAGGACTCTGGGAGGCGGCCCCAGTCACACCTGAAAGCCTCCCAGGGTCCTCCAAGCGATCCTTTCTCCAGGGCAGCGAGCTCTCGCGATAACTTCACTCGCTTCTTGTGCGTGCAGAACGACGTTTCCGCTTATTTGTGATCCTCGATTGGCCCCACGGACAGCACGACTGCGCTCCAATCGCTTCGAGCATTGTGAGCACGAAACAGGACGGTTTCAGAACGTCAGCAGGGTTCGGACTTCCGTAACATCCCGCACAGATCACCGTTCTGGCCGAAATCTTCTTAGCTTCAAACATGAAGTCCCAACTTATTTCCGAGCGAAGCGCCCTAACTGGGCGACAACTTTATCGACGCGGTCGCAAGCTGAATGCAACTGGCGTGTGTCCACAGAATCGTGGGTTCAAGGCGTACGGCCCCTCCTAACCAATCCAAGCATGGCGGTTGAGCCCCAAGTCGCGGACATGACTTCCGACCCGAAGCCCAACCCGAAATGCCTCCGGCTACCACATTTTCAAGTACTTGGCAGTCCCCAACAGCCTTGTAAATTATTGAGAGTCCTTGATGTTCCCACTCTGTCACGGCAGAGGTCGCGGGTTCGAGTCCCGTCCACCTGCCGGAGGACGCGGCTTGGGCGTGCGCGCGCCAGGGAAGCGGCGGCCGTCCAGTTCGACATCAGTCTTGTTTATGTACTTTCCGTTAGTAAATATTGACTTCCTGTGGAAAACTGCCTATCGACCACAAAGAGGGTGGCGCTATGATTCGGCAAGTGAGCCTAACGGGTGGTGCGGGGCTCCAGCACACTCGTTGATCGGAATGCGGGAACGCTGATCTTCATCGGTCGCCGCCAACCTTCAGCAAAGACACCCTTCCAGTTTATGTCCAGGGATAGCCGATTCGGCAATTAAGGTTCAATGAAGGGGCTTGTGTCGAATGCGACAGGGATTCCGTAATACTGTGCAATCCCTTTCAAAGAATCCTATGCGGGAGAAGCGAAAGAGGTCTACTCCTGAATCCAAGTTCGAAAATCGTCTGCTAGGGCCGACCATTCTTTTCAGGTCCGGCCCGGAGAGATCGGTAACAGAACGTACCGGTCACATGGGTAACACTCTTGGACCGAACGGATTTTCGAGCGGTTCGAGCACTCGCGTTTCCAGATCGAAATATTCCAAAGCATAATCCGTAAAGCTGACCAGCCAGATGTCGTCGTGCAACGGAAGGCTCTCCGGCGGTAGCTCGCCCGTCCTTGGTTTGGTCTTCCGCTACGCCGTAAACGCTCCGCCCTTCTGGCTCCACAGGGCTGCGCTCCAGGCCAAAAGGACAACCAACAACCAAAAGCAAAAGAAGAAAAGAGGACACTTCTATCGAGCTAACCAAGGAAGATTTCTAACGCGGTTTGACAACTGCTTACGGTTCCGATTGACAGTTTCAGTGCACGGCATTTATCTTCCCTGGCGGTTCGGATCGTGCACTGATTCGTGGTGCAAGCCCATTCGATACAACAGAGGAAAAGATGAAATATTTCGTAAGGCACTCACTGACCTCCCTTGTAGTCTCTTTTTTCATCATCG
>DASYZA010000039.1:0-11766 GCA_035946775.1 Candidatus Sulfotelmatobacter sp.
CCGACCAACAAATCCTGGCGGGTCGATGAGACCTACGTGAGGGTCAAAGGCCGCTGGTTCTACCTGTATCGAGCTATCGACTCCTCGAGAGCCACGATCGACTTCTTACTTTCGGCAGTTCGTTCGGCCGACGCGGCCAAAGCCTTGCTGGCCAAGGCGCTGGCAGACCTTTCTCACCCCCAGCCGCGGGTGATCAACACCGATAAGGCCCAGTGTTATCCGCCTAAGATTCTTGAATCCAAGGAAGAAGGAGCCCTACGGAAGCGCTGCCGTCATCGGCCAGTTCAATATCTCAACAACGTCCTCGAGCAAGCTCACCGTGCCATCAAGAAACGGATCAGCGCCAAGCAGCATTTTCGGGATTTCCGTGGTGCGCGGAGGACGACTCAGGGTTACGAAACGATGCACAAGATTCGGAAGGGCCCGGTTCGGTGGCTGAGGAAGGGTGACATCCGAGTGCAGAACAGGTTCATCGATCAGATGTTCGGCCTCGCTTCCTAAACTCACTCCTCTGCCGCCGTCGGAGCCGATGCTTGCCCTCTCTTCAATCTTTGCAACACATCCCTGCGGTGAATCGAGGCTACGCTCCGAGGAGGCGCCTACCGAGCTTCTCAATTTCCGCCGTCGGCTATAAAGCCGCCTTCAATATCAATTGGCCACCGACAGGCCCGCGGCTATCCGATTTGTTTCTGTGCGCCACTTAATCGGATAGGATTCCGGCTTCTCGGGTTGGGACGCTACATGCGCTCCAGCGTTGGCAAATGCTAAGCCCTTATGCATGAGCAATCTTCTGGCTGGCTGAGCCTTCACGGGGAGGGTAGGTCTCAATTGGAATACGGTTTGCGCAGGTACCCGATGAACGGCACAAGTTTGGATCACATGCGGCAGCGGAAGGGTGATTGGGGACTTGACAAAATGGGCATAGGCGGAGAGTCTGCAAGGCTGTCCCGGGCCAGGGCTTCATGACGCGCATGATGTCGCCGTTCCCTTGGGCTTCGGCGCTTAGCAACAACTGGAGGTCGCGTTCCGGGGCGATACGGCCTTTGCGCCGCCGGAGGTCTACGAGGCGCTGGAGGAACGAGGCGTGAATGCGCGATCCGCATTCCGGCCAACGACAGCCTGGAGCGGGACATCGCGGAGTTGCTGCCGCGTCGGGTGGGGAGACCGAGTCAGAAGCCCTTGGTGGAGTACAAGGGGTTCTTGTACCGAGCTGCCAGTTGGAAGACGGCCCACGGGTGGCGGTGGTGCGATTCTACAACAAGCGAGGCACTTCCGAGCAGTGGATGAAAGAAGACAAGCAGGCAGTGAAGATGACGCGTTTAAAGCTGTCACCGGTTCCGATCGAACGAAGTGCGTCTGTGCCTGAGCGTGATCCCCTACAACCTGGGGAACCTGTGGCGGCGGCTGGTGCTGCCGAAGAGAATCGACAAGTGGTCGCTCACCCAGCTGGTAGTGCGGCATAAAGTGTGTAAAGGCACAAGGAAGGAGAGGCGGCTGAAAACTCCTGAAGTGATATAAATCCTTTGACCGAGGAAGATAAATCACCGAGGAGGACAACCGCCGTGTTGAATATTACCACTGAACCGACGCGACCGAACCAGGAGCCAGAAACGACCGCGCCGAAAAAGGCTTCTCTGAAGCGGTACGTCTTGGAGAAGCTGCGGAGCTGGGTGAACGGCTTGCTGGAAGCCGAGCGCGACGAGTTTCTGGGGCGAGGACGGCATCAGCCCTTGGACGAAAAACATGACAATTACCGGAATGGCTACCGGCCGCGCAAGATCAACTTTTTCGGTTTAGGAGAAATCGAGCTCCAGGTACCGCGGGACCGGAAAGGGGAATTTGCCTCGCAATGGCTGCCGGAGCGCAAGGGCCAGGATGCGGAGCTGGAGGCTTTCTTAGCCGAGGCTTTTCTGGCGGGTTTGTCCACGCGAGACCTGGCGCGGATCAGCGAGAAGCATCTGGGCCAGAAGTACGACTCCAAACAGGTGTCGCGGATCGTGGCGCGCGCCACCACGGAGCTGGAAGCCTGGCGGCAGCGATCGTTGAAGGGCCAGCGCTACAAGTTTCTTTACCTCGATGGCGCCAACTTTCGGGTTCGAATTAACGGTCACGTCGGCGTGCAGAGCTTTTGTGCGGTGCTGGGAGTCACGGAAGAAAACGAGCGCTTCGAGGTTCTGGCCCTAGTGATGGGCGATCGGGAAAAGGCCGATCTCTGGGAGGGTGTCTTTGGGGACCTGGCCGAGCGCGGGCTCGACCGGGAAGCGGTGGAGTTGGGGATCATGGACGGACTGCCGGGCTTGGAACCAACGTTCAGGAGGTTCTTCCCCCGAGCCCAGACGCAACGCTGCCAGAAGCATGCCAAAGCCAACGCCTGCCGGCGCGTGCGCAAGAAGGAGCGGGATCTGTTCTCGAAGGCTTTGAACGCCATCTTCTATGCGCCCACGGAGAGTGAAGCACGGGCCGCCTTCTTCAAGGTCAAGGAGCAGTGGGGCCGGCTCTTCCCTTCGGCCCTTCAGGTGATCGAGAAGGATCTGGATTCGCTGCTGACTTTCTTTCAGTTCGATGCCACCTACTGGACGGTGCTGCGGACCACCAATCCGATTGAGCGGCTGAACAAGGAATTCAAACGGCGAACCCGAGCCATGGAAGTCACCGGAGGCGAGATTTCGACCTATCGTTGTTTAGTGTATGTTTCGCAGACTATGGAGTATCGTTGGAGCTTTCATCCCCTCTCCCAATGGTCGACCGTTTACACACAAGTTGCCGCTTGACCCCCGAATCGACCTCGACCGTGTGAAGTACGTCGCACCGACCCCGCAACAAGTTCAGCGGTACCAACTTCGTGCCGGAGACATCCTATTCAGCCACATCAATAGCCCAGAGCACATAGGCAAGACCGCGCTGTTTACAGGCCAAAGGCCGCTGATTCACGGCATAAATCTTCTATTGCTCCGCACCGATACCGCCCGATGTTTTTCCGGCTTACCTCGACGCCCTTCTAAAATCGTCTGGCGTCCGGCACCACTTTCGAATGCGCTGCAAGAAGGCGGTCAACCAGGCCAGCCTGAACCAAGACGACATCCTTTCTCTTCAGATTCAATTGCCCTGCTTCAATGACCAACAACGGATCGTGGGGAGTTGGATCAAGCGTACCGGCTGCGCCGCACCCGTCGCTACGCGCTCGAACTCACCGACACTTTCCTCCCCGCCGCCTTCCTCGAACTGTTCGGCGACCCCGTGGCGAATACACGCGGTTTTCACGTCGAACGACTAGAGGATTTGATCGAGTCAGCGCGTCCGATTACTTATGGCATCCTGATGCCAGGCCCCGATGTTCCAACTGGCGCCCCGTACATCCGCGTGACTGACATTCAGGACGGTCAGGTTGTGACGGCCCGCGTTCGCCGAACGACGCGGGAAATAGACCAAGCCTACAAACGTTCGAAGCTCAAGGCCGGGGATTTACTACTGTCAATAAGTGGGCACGTTGGCCGAACGGCAATCGTGCCCCCTTCTTTGGACGGCGCAAACATCACTCAAGATACTGCTCGCCTAGCGACGGTCAACAGGGTCGAATCCCATTACCTCATGGGATGCATAGCTTCACCCGGCATACAGCATCGGATGGTTGGACTCACACGCGGCGCAGCCGTCCAAGGCATCAACTTGGGCGATGTGAAGGAGCTTCCCATCCCCGTGCCCCCGCTCCCCCTTCAGGAGAAGTTCGCGGCGCTGGTTGAGCAAGTGGAACGCCTCCGTGCGGTGCATCGGGAGGCGTTGCGCCAGGCCGAGCACCTGTTCGCCTCGCTCCTCCACCGCGCCTCAGTGCAACATGAGGAACCGAATCAACCCGCACACGAGACCGGCCATTGAGCCGCAAGCGAACAATAGGGGAATCACCTCGTTAGTCCACAGATTGCCGTGGCACAGGGTGTACCAGTCCAGGCAGGTCTGGATGAACGGGCCGGGGAACGCCGCCAGCACGATTGCGACTTCGCCGTCGTACTCCTTGGGGCACTCTATCCCTCTAATCAGGTAATCCCAGTTGCCCGCCACCGCGACGGGCCCGTCAATCTTGGCCAGACGATACCAGCCTTCGTCGCGTCGCCTGGCGACGTGCCAGTTAGTCTCGAAGCCTTGCGCCAGCCGCCAGAAGCCGACGACCGCCATGCCGCCGCAGCCTCCGCACCTGAGATGGGCTTCGCCCGTCACCTTCGCTACCACTTCGCCTTTGTCCAAAGACTCCATGTCCCATGCGGCCCCCCGGTGCGCCTGCGCAATTCCGGTTATCAGGACAGACCGCTGGGTAGGCCGGACAAGGTCGTAGACGGGCTTGAACAGAGAACGCAGCCCGCTGCGAAGAGGAGCGCCTGCGCTTCCGCGAGCTTATGACGGGTATTTCGATTCCGAAGGCCTTGAGGCCGCCGCCGACCACGGCCGCGATGACGCACGCGATTCCGGCTGTCAGGAGCGTCGTGTCCATCTCAGTTGGGGACTCCCGCAGAAAAGGTCGGCCGCCGTGGGTGCAAGCGCCAATCCGCCCCTCCGGGTCTGTGAGCCCGTCATCGCGGGCTGGGGCCTTCGGGTTTTGGACGCTGCTTATCAAGGGTGATGGAGCGTTTCCAATCAAAGGCCACCTGGGTCGATGGGGTCGGGAATCGGCCAGACACGGCGCTGCTCATCTTCATCCGAATCCTCTTCCTCTTGGTTGCGCTCTCGCTCTCGCTCTTCTTCCTCTCGTTCTCGCTCCTCTTCGTCCCGCCTCCGCTCCTCGTCCTCTTCCGCCTCCTGCCGCCTTAATTCCTCCTGCTCGTCATCGTCCTCCTCATCTTGCTCGCGCCACAATTCCTCTTCCTCCTCGCCCTCTGCCCTTCCTCTTCTATTTCCTCTTCCTCCTGGAGCCAGGCACGCTCGTCTTCATCTTCTTCTGGCCCATTCTCGTCCGCTCTGTCCGCATCTTGCTGTCCACCTGGCGTGCAACCCTGGCCAAGTCGCTCGGACAGTCCGTCGTCCAAGGGAATGCCGACGCCGGGGCTCTCGCCCTCAGAGTCCCAGTTTGGAGCCGGGTTTCCGCTCATGGCTCTGCTGTCGTTATGGGCAAAGCCACCTTCGCCGCACGCGACAATCTGCGTGCCGCAGCGCGGGGCAAGGGGCAACCTGCAAATCGCCATTCTCGCTACAGGTCAAGAAATTGGCAAGTCCATTTACTTCGGCTTGCGCGAGGACGAACTGCGCGGGCTCTGAAGGCCGCAGCGCCGCTAGGCCTGCGGTACAATACCTCGCGTGCGCTACCGCGTCGGGGCACGAGTGAAGCCCGGCTACGAGTCCACCTTCCCAGAGGCAATCGAGGGCGGTGCCGTCGTCCCTGCGTGTCGGCCGCAGGTGCAGAGGTGGAAGCGCCACCCTTCGTCCCGCCATGAGGGCTCGGGGCCTGATTGGGGAACCGTCGCCGCCCTCGGCCGCTAACCGGGCCGGAAGTTCGTACTGGACGCCAAGTCGTTCGGCGCAGGCGTTCAGGGGCAATTCTATTTGGCAAAGCCAGGGCAGGAGGTGGCGTGGGTGAATCCCTGAAAGACCTAAGTACCACGTCCTTTGGGTTAATCGCGGCCTACGTCTTGCCGGGGGCAATCGTCTTAGCGGCGCTAATATGGATTCGCCCAGGCGTCTGGCAGTTCTTTGTAAAGAGTGGCGAAGCCTTCACAGTGGCGATAGCAGCGACGCTTGTTATAAGTCTCCTGTTTGACGCGCTGAGGACTGCCGTCTTGTCCAAGTGGTTGTTCAGCGAGATGACCTTCGCGGCCAAGGATTTTGGGGGGATGGAGCCAGCAGCAGTCCCTGCGCTCCAGGCCGCGATAGACGAGTTTTCTCGACTACAACAATTTTACTCGGCGCTCTTTTTCTTCCTTCCTTTCATTTACCTCGAATGGCTTTTTAAGGAATGGCGTTGGCTTTCCTGGGTTACAGTTGTAGGTAGCTTCGCGGCTTTCGTTGTTGTGTGGCGAGTCTTAGCCGTCACTGTGCTGGACAAGTTCGAGCACCTCCACGCAATAGGCAGGGGGATACTGAAGAAGGAGCTACGAAATGAGCTAACCGGCTCCAAGGCGCGAATCATTGGACTATTTTTCTTGTGGAGGTGCTGGGATCGTTACCATATTGGGACTGGAACGCCGCTGCGGCCTGCCAGGGAAGCTGACGTGAAGGAACTGAGCGCAAGGCTGCTGTGGCTGGTCGAGGCGGCGGAGCCGAGGCTCCGCGAGGTCAGCGGGCCCGAAAGCGCCAGGCCCGTCCTGCCGGGCGGCTGGTCGCGGAAGGAAGTCATCGGGCACCTGATCGATTCGGCGTCGAACAACCACCAGCGGTTCGTCCGTGCGGCGCTCCAGCCCTCCCTGGAATTCCCCGGCTACGACCAGGCGGGTAGCGTGCGCGTGCAGGCCCCCCGGGAAGCTGACTGGGCGCTGCTGGTCTCGCTCTGGGCCGCCTACAACCGCCATCTCGCCCACGTGCTGGCCCGAACTCCCGCCGAGAAGCTGGACACCCCTTGCCGGATCGGTTCGGGAGAGCCGGTGACCCTTGGCTTCCTGGCTGCGGACTATGTTGCGCACCTTGCCCATCACCTCGGCCAAATCGGCATCGCGGAGCCACGCTAAGTATTCTGCACAGGAACGGTTGCAGCGGGGCGGAAACGTGGGATTGGGATTCGTCTGATCTTATATCGATCAATACGGGTCTTCTGTCTCGCTTTGAACGAGCTTGGCAGCCTTGTGCTAGCGGGTTGCGAGTCCAAAACCAGCGCTCTGGAGATCAGTTCTTGATTTCCGAGAGGAGGGTTTCTTCGGGCAGGTCGGTAGGGCTGGCGAAGTGGACCTTGTAACCGTCCGGGTCGGCGAAGACGACTTCCCAGGAGAAGTTGCCTACCTGCGGCTCGCGTAGCGTGTGGATTCCGCGTGCTGCGGCCTCATGGTGAGCGCATCGCCGCATTGAAAATTCAGGCCGAGGCCGTTGCCTAGCTTGCCGTTCGTGAGCAGCTTCTCGCGGTCCCTTTCCGTCGCTTCCTGGAGCATAAGCGCGGCCCCGCCCAGGGTCATCCAGCACCATCGCAGGCGGCCATCAGGAACCCAGCGATTCTTGATCGTGAAGCCGAGGCCGTCCATGTAGAATGCGAGAGTTGGTCACCATCAAAAGCGGGACCAGGGCGGTTACGTTCTGCGATGGATTAGCAATTGGGGCTCATGTTTAGCTCCCACCGATGATCGCAGGTCTTTTCCACACTGGCAAACGGGGCGATACAGAAAGGGTGGGCCATCGCTCAAGGCACGTTTAACAGTCGCGTGTGTATCCTGTCTAGTATTGCTGATCGCTTCACCAAGGAGGTCCAAAGCCATGCCGCGTGTACTGCTTGTAGCTGGCGATGCAACCGAATCGCTCGATACCTGGTATCCCTATCACCGCTTGCGTGAGGAAGGGATCGAGGTCCACATCGGTGCGCCCGCCAAAAAGGTCTTGAACTCGGTGATACACGACTTCGAACCGGGCTGGGATACCTATGTGGAGAAGCCCGGCTATCGCATCCCTGCCGATATCGCATTTGCCGACATTGAGCCCGAAGACTACGACGCCATCATCCTGAGCGGAGGCCGCGCCCCGGAATATCTCCGAAACGATCCGCAGTTGCAGAAGATCGTTCGGCACTTTGTGACACGCAGGAAACCCATCGCCGCCCTCTGCCACGGCTCGCTGATCCTCGCTGCCGTCGATGGCATCCGTGGCCGTACCGTCGCCACCTACGAAGCCCTAGCCCCGGACATCGAACGCGCCGGGGGCACGTTCAAGAATGCAGAGGTAGTGGTGGAGGGAAATCTCGTCACCTCCCGGACCTGGATGGACCTGCCGTTCTTCATGCAGGAGTTCTTGAAGGTTCTACGAGCCTCGGTGAAAGGCGTCGCCGTGAAAGGCTGAGCGGTCCCCTCGGGGTCCTTGAGCATGTGCTGGCGGACCGCCGCCTGTTCGGGATATCTGATGCTTACTATCACCGAAGACGGGCGACTCCAAGTCACCGCAGCCGCAAGTCTGCTTCAGTGCTCTCGTCTTTGTCGAATGGAATTCAGAAGCTGCTGTTTTCCGGCCCATAGACCGAGACTACTTTGAGTTAGCTTGGCAAATTGAGGTCGATCCTGTCTTCGGACGTCTCATTTCTTGGATTCTCTTTGCTGCTGGCGCCGAATTTCTCGCCAAGGGGGTGTTCCTGCTAAACGGAGTGGAGATTCGGACTAGACGAGAAGTTCCAGATTATCCATGTATGGCGATCCACGAATGGGCGGAGGCCTTTCTGAGAGACGCTCAAGTGTGCGTACGCTATCCGGCACTCATTTCGGAACATTAAGCAGTTTGACGCTTGATCATCAGATACCTGCTGCATTGAAACGTTTGGGTTCCACCGTGAGCGCAACGCGAGAGGAACAGAACATTCTCCTGGCGGCCTATGAACTCCTACGCCGGACCATTCGTAATCGAGATGCCCACGCTTATGTGCCAAACGTGAGGGCTTCTCACTACTGGCTCGTTCCGCGGCTTTTTGCCGACGTTTTCAACTTGCTTCTCCGCTGGCTGCCTGGCGGGGCCGCAACATTGACAGCTTGGAAAGCGGAAGCTAGCTCGTTCATTGCCTCTTTGTAGGATAGGAAAGCCGCAGTGTTCTGGGTTTTTCTTGGAGGAAGTTGCGGAGGGCACGCTCGCTACGGCGCGCGGAGGGCCAAGCATCGACCGCCCCCCTGTGGAAGGCTTTCTTGGGCGGCTGCTAGCCGGTTCGCCGAAGGCGTCTTTGTGGGTGTGTCTATTATCCTTGAGACAGTCTCGGAGTCGAGCGCGTAAAGGGACTCGAAGCGTCCTTCAGACTCGGCTCGCCGTTGCCTTTGGTGACGGCCAGGAATATCTTCCGGGGCGGCTGAAAGCCGATAATGCAAGTTCCGGTTGACTCATTCTAGGAGGGCATCGAATGCAGGGTTTCAGGGAGTCGCGTCTCCTTCTGATTTTGGCCACGGTCTTCGCCTGTCTGGGCGCAGCCACGCTCAACGCCCAAGACCGGCCCGGCGAAGGCGCGAGGGACCCGCTTCTCGACACGCTCAATCATGAATTCCGCGAGCAGTACCGGCAAGCGTTGGCGGCCACGCTCGTCCAGCAAGGGCCGGTGATCATCGAGGAGGGCGACAGCCTGATTCTGGTCAACAATGGCGAGCGGGCCAGCGTGCTAGTGAAGCCCGTTGGGTATCATGAACTCAAGGCCGTCGCGCACATTCCCCTAGCGCTTTTCGTGATGTTGTCATTCCCGCATCAAGGGTAAGGGGAAGTAGAAGTGTCAGCCCGCAGGCGACAACGTGGCTTGCGACGTCGAGTGCGATTACACGCTGGCCTTGAGGTTGCAGGGGCATGCCGCTGCCAGGCACTAGGGATTGCCCTCGGATGCGGAACCCGACCGGCTGCACAAATGCCACGCTAGGCCGGTGCAAAAACTCGCAGAAGGTTCCGAACCAGTCCACGCCAGCGGAACCACATCATCGTGTCCAGCGCCCGCTGAAATCGCCTCGTCCCCTGGCTTGCCTCCGTGAGAAGGGGAAGCACATCGCCCAGGGGGCCAAGACCGGCCGGTTGCGCGGTCAGTGGAGAGACTGAGTGACGCCAACCCGGCTGAGATTTGCATTCAGCCGCAGCCGGATATATGCTGCGCAGCGTCAGCGGAGACCAGAATTGAAAAATTCCGGCTTATGCGGGGTCACCAATTCTCCTCAACGCGGCCCGTTGACAGTGCCGCTCATCAGGCCGAGAGTCGAACAGAGGATGTGCTATGCCGGGAACGGGAATCTGGTTTCTCAACACGCTGGTGCATGTCCGGGCGGCTCACACAGATGGCAACGACGGCCTGTTCATCCTGGAGCATCGATCGCCCTTCGGGGACTCGCCTCCGCAGCACATCCACCACACGGAGGACGAGGCACTCATCATCCTTGAGGGGGAATTGCGCGTCCAAGTGGCGAACGACTCCTCACGGCACCGGCCGGGCGCGGTTCTCCTCGGGCTGAAGGGCATTCCGCACACCTATCGCGTCGAGTCTTCCGCCGGTGCCCGTTTTATCACCGTGACAGCGCATGGTAATTTCGAGCGGTTCGTCCGGGCTGTCGGGCGGCAAGCCGAACGCGAAGACCTGCCGCCGCTTCTCGATCCACCGTCGCCCGCAGCGATAGAGCAGCTTGGTGCGTTGGCACGCACCTTCGGGATTGAACTGGTTGGACCGCCGCTGCGATGATTCGAGCGCAGGGCCTGTGCTGCCGCCCGCGATGAATACGTCCATGCTATCGCGCAGATTGTTTCTCGCCTTGACCGGCAGCGCAGCCGCCTCGACCTCCATTTCCTGGGGAGTTGACGTGCCCGCTGCCCTCGACCACATCCTGCTCGGCTCTAGCGACCTCGATGCTGGCGTCGCGTTCGTCAAGGAGCATACGGGTGTCGCTCCAGCTTACGGCGGCGTCCATCCTGGGCGCGGAACGCGCAACGCGCTGGTTTCGCTCGGGGAAGAGCACTATCTCGAAATCATCGCCTCCGACCCAGCCCAGCCAGGCTCGCCTGACACGTATGGCCTTAAGAAGCTCGCAGTGCCGCGCCTCGTGGGCTGGGCCGCGCATCCGGGCAACCTCGACGTCGTCGCGGGCCGCCTCCGCGCTGCCAGCATTGCCTTCGACGGGCCTGCGCCGGGCGAGCGCAAGCGTCCTGACGGCCGTGTCCTGCGATGGAAAACCCTCCGTCTCCGCGACGACCAAGCTGGCCTCCTTCCCTTCTTTATCGAATGGAGCGCCGACACTGTCCATCCTTCGGCCGACGCGCCCCCAGGCTGCAAAATCCTCCTCTTCGAACTCTCGGCTCCCGACGACGCCGAGTTGCGGCGCGTTTGCACGCTCATAGGCCTCGACGTGGCCATCACGCACGGCGAAAGGCCAGGGCTCCTGGCCCGCATCGTCGGTCCAGGCGGCAGGCTCATGGCGCTGGCGTCGTAATCCCCCGCGTGGCGTGGCGCAGCGTTGTTCGCGCCCGGCGTCCAACCCACTGATGTTCGCGTCGCGTTTCTTAGGGACCGGCCTGTGCATCGAAGCTCTAGGCTGACCGCACTCAGCATTTCCAACCCTGGAAGTGGCACCTAAACCGGGCACGTCTCTGGCAATTCCGCGAGCGGCTCCAAAACAGTCGCGGCGTGGTTTAATGTAAGGCTTCCTCCGTATCCCACGTTCCACCCGCGAGGTAAGTTATGCATCTGCCCCTAATTTTTTCGCTGTGGTTCACGGTCGCCGCCTACGTGGTTCACGTCATCGACGAATCCCTGCTTGGGAGCAGCTTTGTAGAAAAAGTCCGTGAGCATTGGTGGCCGCAGTATTCGTGGAGAAAGTTCTTCTGGTTCAACGCCGGATACTTTGCGGTCATGGTGGCCAGCGTGGTGCTCTACGACTTACGCGGCGGCGCATGGCTTGTTTTGCTACTTGCCTGGTCAATCGAGCGGACGTGCAATGGGCTGTGGCATGTGGGGTGGACGGTCCATTTTCGCGAATATTCGCCCGGCCTGGTCTCGAGCATCTTGATGGGAACGAACTTTTATTTCATCCTTCGCTACACTCCCTCCCGAGCAAGCGATCGGGCGAGGAATCTGGGGACCGGCGCTGCTGATTGGAGGAGGGTTTACTGCGTTTCTGGTGCTCTACTTTCCGTTGGTGAAGGGGAGGACGAGGT
>DASYZA010000040.1:0-11241 GCA_035946775.1 Candidatus Sulfotelmatobacter sp.
GCGAATCGCGGAATTCATGACGCTGGTTGCAGCCGCTGATCTCTCCGGCAACTACGGCGTGGGAGTGCTCCTTGAGAGCTGCCTCGCTGACCATTTGGCATTTGCCGAACGGACAAAGCGTCTCATCCGTCGCGTCGTTGAGGCAAGGATCGCGGCGAGAGCTGCTGGTTAACCCTCCGAGTTGGCGCATGACAGGTGAGCTAAAGGGCCCTGTCTCGGTGACAGGGCCCCTTGGCACTACCCCTGCTGCGCGTTTCGGATCGTATCACCGGTACACTCCAACCAGCTTTCCCCCGGTGCCCTGCGGCACAGGTCGTCCCCGGGCCCCCAAAGTCACCCACTGTTATTTTTGACAGGTGTACCTTCCTGGGCAATACCGTACAAAAATTCTCCTGCTGCAAAATTAGACCGATCCATGGAAAAGGGGGCGTTCCATGAAGCTGCCACGGGTCATCCTTGCTGACGATCATACCCTCGTCCTGGAAGCCTTACGAAAACTTCTGCAACCCGCTTATGACGTGGTAGCAACTGTGGGGGATGGTCGCGCATTATTGGAGTTGGCGCCACGCCTCAAACCCGATGTCGCTGTGATCGATTTCGGGATGCCACGGCTAAACGGGTTGGATGCCGGACACCAGCTAAAACAGGTCATGCCTATGATCAAGCTGATCTTCTTGACCGTGAACGAAGATCCTGAATTAGCAAGAGAAGCGATGCGCCGGGGTGCCTCGGCATATCTGCTGAAGAAGTGCACGTTCTCGGAGCTGATCCGCTCGATTGAGACAGCGATGAGGGGCGAGCGTTATGTGACCCCGGAGATTGCGCGGGAGATGAGCGAGTCTTTTATTCGGGACCCACAGGGCAAGGACTGGAACAAGGAATTGACGCCGCGGCAGCGAGAAGTGCTGCAGCTGCTTGCTGAGGGCAAATCGATGAAAGAGGTGGCGTATATCTTAGGCATAACAGCGAGGACCGTGGCGTTTCACAAATACCGAATGATGGAGGATCATAGAGTCAAAACGAGCGCCGAGCTAGTCCGACTTGGCATCAAGAAGCACTTGTTCGTGGCATGAAAACACCTCGGGGTACCTGTCATTTTTGACAGGTGCCCTCTTCGCGGCGTCTGTGCGATTAAGAGCTGCGCGAATCGGCGGCGAGTAGTGACCTCCCGGGCGACTCAGCCCACTACTCGCCGCCGACTTTGTTTATGGACGTGTGGTAACGGACTGAAAGAACGTTCCCGTCCGCATACTTGTAGACCAGTACTTACGCAAGTACGGACGAAACGAATCATCGGATTCCACTTTTAACGGCCGTTCAGTGCGTCGCGCGTGGACTTGAGGATCTCGCTGAGATATCCCGTCGGGATCTTCTTCAGGTATGGCTTCACAAACCAAGCGAAGACTACGGGGACGGACCTGCTAAGCGCAATCACTTCGAGTTGCATATAAACGCCGCCGTTCTTCTCTTCATAATGCCCGTAGGTGTAAAGCCGCCAGAGAAAGCCGCGGTCGCTGCCGGCCGGTCTTTCGTGCTCGGCCGGCATCCCGGGATCATCGATTTCCACGATGCGAGTGGAAACTGAGCGGCTCAGTTCGCGATCGGCGTCCACGCGAGTGTATTGCACGTCGAAATTCGCGTCGTACGCCACCGTGACGACCCCGCGGTAAAACAATCTAAAACAGACCGCGAAATCGTCGCCATCACGCTTTAAGAGGGCAGATCGCGCGATTGCCGACCGGTAGATATTCTGTTGATGTTTGTAGTCCTGAAGCAAATCAAGCGTCTGTGTTAGCGTGACACCCTGGATAAACATCACGGCTACCCAGTGATGGACGAGACCATCGGGAATAGGAATGCGGCGGCCAGTATCGCGCGTTTCTAGATGTTGGACGATAACGTCGCCACGTAAGAGCCGGTCATAGAGGGCGTGTCGGCGAGGCTCGGGGAGGCCGTCCATCCAAAGGAAGCGGTTCTGGGCTAAATCGCTGGCCATACGACCCTCCGACACGGAGACGTAGTGGTTAAATGCGGTAGCCGTCTTCTGCTTCAATTCCGCGGCGCCGGACGTGGTGCCGAGAAGCACGCACCAGAACACCAAGGCAGCGATCCTCGTGGTGAGCTTCGTTCGCAACGACAATAGGGATGTAGGTTCGAGAGTCGCCATAAAGCAAGACTTGCCGCTCTGCGCTGCTTTCATGGTTGTTTTGCAGGGTCAAAAAGCTGCTGCGGTTTGCTCTCCCGCAACGACTCAATTCGATGATTCGAATTAAGCTTTCAACAATCACTTACGGAGATTCGTTTTACCTCCGATAGTGGGAGAGAGCCCAAGAAGGGGGGAGTCACTGGGCGAGAAAATCTCCCCCCTTCCTGAAAAGCTACGCCGGCGGCGCACGTAAGCTTCCCTGCGAGGTTGGCGGAAGTCGGTTCAGTAGCGAAAGCCGAGCGTGATGTCGAGAACTTGTGTGTTGAAAATTCTACTGGGCGCATAGTGGTACCGCGTCTCGACGTAAAAGCGATCCCCACGTTCTTCGTGTAGCGGAAACGTGAAACCGAAGCCGCCATTCACGCCAAGAGTGTTTGACGTATAGCGAGGCGGAGCCAGGCCGGCAACTACGACCCCAGAATTGCAACTATATCCCCACCAAAGCCAAGCTGGCTCACACGGCACTCCGGAGCCGATCGAAGGGTGCTGTTTTACGGTTGCGTTGCGATGGTACCATCCGCCGCCACCAATGAAGTACATGGAATGCAGTCTGCCGTGCGGTTCATACCGGTAGTTCGCAGTTAGTGCAAAAAGATTGGTGTAGGCCGCGATGCTAGGGTTCTGGAAAGTCGACTTAATCGGGTCCACTGCACCGGCGGTCGGGTAGAGCTTATTCCACATGAATTCCCCGACAAGAGAGTGACTCCAGCTGAAGTTATAACCACCGCCAAACGTCATGCCCCAGCCAACATTCACGAACCTAGCTGAAGGATTTAGCGGAGCGCTTATGATTCCGCCGACATTCACGTTCATTCTTGGCTCAATTGCAAAATCGTCCTGCGCTCGCGCCGCACGGCAAGTGAAATTGAAAACAGCGATGCAGACCAAGAGAATGCGTACAGCCATCGCAACTCCTCCATCGCGTAGCGAAGAACTCGCTCCAACACACATTGGACGGTGCGACCGACTTTCTAAGGCCGTCTACGAATAACTACCGGCCAGCGATGCCTTTGTTGACCAGCACCTTCACTTCAACCCGGCGGTTTTCTGCTCGGCCAGCCTTCGTCTCGTTCGGCGCCGCTGCCCCATATTCACCCATTGCGCCCGGAGCCACGATATTGCGCACCGGCACGCCACCTTGTTGCATCAGAAAAGTGACTACAGCTTTGGCGCGTCGTTCACTAAGTGTTGTATTCATCTCGGCTCCGCCGACTGAGTCGGCGTATCCCGTGACTTCAACCATGTACCCGGAAAGGTTCTTTACCCCTTCCGCTAGCCTCTTGAGCTCAGCCTGCCCTTCTGCGGAGATCGCAGAGCTGCCAGATCCAAACTTCACGACAGTTTGATCCTTAACGTCATAATCATCGAGAGCCATGAAACGGTTTGTGACTTCCGTAATGTCCTGCATGTTCTGCTGGATTTTTTGCTCATGAGCCGCGAGATTCGCACTGTGCGCTTCGATGCTTTGCTTCTGGGATGTGAGTTGTGATTCGTGGGAGGCGATGTTCCGGCGGTTGGACTCAATCGCATCGACGTTCTGAGCTACTTGCTCTGCAGTGGGATGCAGACCGGACTGGATCATTTCCGCGGTTTCCAGGTCATCGCCATCGACCGTGATCGTGTTCGCAGTAATCCGGCCTTGGTCGTCTGCTGTTCCTTCGGCATCGATCTTCAGTCCGGGTATGAGCACGACGTCGGACATTTCCTTTTTGCCCAAACCGAACAAGCCCGTATTGTCTTTGGTTCGCGTCTGGTCCGTCAGAATGACAGTTGCTGTACCATTTGCAGTTTTCACCGTCAACATGTCGCCCGTTCTCGAGATGATCATCCCTTTGACTTCCGCCTCGTCCCCACGGGCCGGGAACGTTGATAGCGAGACTCCAACCAACAGCAGGCCCACTGTTGCTGCGATTGTCTTCGCTCTCATAGATCCTCTCTTTCGCTTATCTTGTCGTTTGGGGGCAGAAGAATCGGCCGTGTCCGAACTCAGCCCTCACAGTACATCCTCCCGTCGATGAGGCCGTCGAGATAACTGGCAAAACTGACAGAGAGCGCACGAAATTTCGGCTGGCCGTAACTGTAGAAAGTCGCAGTTACCAAGCCGAGCGCAACGATTTATGTCTAATCGTGTTCGCATAGCCCATACCAGATTTCCGAGGGCTTCACATGCAAGGTGTTTTCACCGCAGTTCTGTTGTTCGGCTTACTTGCGGCAGCGGCAGGGACAGCAGGAGATAGCGCAGCATGGAGTACGGCGGAACAGCAGCGGAAGAACCAGTTGGAAGAGCTGCTATGCTCAAGCGCGGGTCTAGAGTGCGCATATGTAAAGGCCGTTTTTGCAGATTCACGCCTTACGATTTACGGCCGCGGACGCGAGCGCCATACCTATCATCCGCAACGGGAGCAACAGGCGAATCCGTATCTGACAAACAGGTTCGGCTTGCTAGCACCCGAATCTTTGGATCGCTGCAGGCGATTCCTCGAGGCGCATAAGACCGAGTTTGCGAGAGCCTACTCGATCTATGGAGTTCCGCCAGAGATTATCTGCGGCATCTTGCGAATCGAAACAAACTACGGCATTGCTACTAAATTGTCGCCGAATCCACTTGGCACACACCCGGCGATCAACCAGCTGCTGACTCTTTATGTTTGCCGTCCCGCGCGAGAGTCTTCCAATCGCTTTGTTCGGCGACAAAGATTCGCGTTTGAACAGATGAAGGCGCTCTTGCATACGGGGCATGCCCTCGGATGGGACCTGTTCCAGATTCCGGGATCACGCACCGGCGCTATAGGTTTGGTGCAGTTCGAGCCATCCTCACTGGACCTGGCGATAGACGGTGACGGCGACGGGAAAGTTGACCTGTTCGACCCCGCCGATGCGATCTTGAGCGCGGCGAACTATTTGGCCACTCGCGGCTGGGACGGTGATCGACAACACCAGAGCCGTGCCGTGTGCAGCTATTACGGTGGCGATTGCCGAAATCGCCAAACCAAGGACTACCTGATCGCCGTGTTGAAATACGCGAATGAAGCCAACCAATATCTGGAATACGATTCGGCACAGTTCACGACTTCGTCGAAGGGTAGGGGTTTTAAACAGTAGATGACGAGAAGACTTCGAGCCGCGGAGCTCCGCCCGTGGTTAATTCCACTGCTCTATACGGCGGTAGCGGTAACAGCTGGTCTGACCCTTCCGCGCGCCAGTAACACGCTCCTGCCGCATCTCGCTTCCACGATCAGTACCGATGCAGCAATCGGAATTTATTCTTCGATCGCTTCCGGGATGATTGCACTTACCGGTATCGTGTTTTCGCTGGGTTTGGTCATGAGCCAGTTCAGCGCGACAGCTTACTCGCCGCGGCTGGTCTTGTGGATTGCTCGTGATCCAGTGATTTCACACGCTCTGGGAATATTTGCAGCTACATTCCTGTACGCCTTGGCGGCGCTTGCTTGGGTGGACAGGAACCATCAATCGCGGGTTCCGCTGACCAGCTTTTATCTTGTGGCTATCCTGCTCTTTGCCAGCATTGCCATACTCATCGCGCTCGTGCATCAAACTGGCAGACTCCAGGTCAATCGAATGTTGATTTTTACTGGTGACCGAGGTCGAGAGATCATTGCCGGCCTCTATCCGTTGGTCGAAACCACCGTCATGAGCCCGGTCGACGCCGAATTCAAAAACATGGCCCAGACACAGGTCCTCTGCCATGACGGAAGACCACGAATCGTCCAAGCAGTTGATATTTCTGCTCTCGTGGAGATAGCCAGCCAAACCGGCTGTGTGATCGAAATGGTGGCCGCAGTCGGCGACACTGTGTTGGACTCGACTCCGATCCTTAGGGTTCTGGGCGCCACCGAATCACTTTCGACGAGACGTTTGCGGCATGCAATTGCGTTAGGAAGCGACCGTACTTTTGAGCAGGATGCAAAATACGCCATTCGCCTGCTCGTCGATATCGCGATCAAGGCCCTCTCTCCTGCCATTAATGATCCGACGACCGCGGTGCAAGCACTGGACCAGATCGAAGATCTTTTGCTCCGCCTCGGCATTCGTCGACTGGAAATCGGAGCCTTTCGCGACAGCGGAGGCAAAGTTCGGGTGGTCGTCCCCTTCCCGAGCTGGGACGATTTTCTCCGCTTGGCTTTTGACGAAATCCGCTTCTACGGTGCCACGAGCATCCAGGTAATGCGGTGCATGAAGGCCCTTGTAAGTGAATTGATTGTCGTACTGCCGCAAGAGCGACACGCGGCTCTCAGGTACTGGCATGAAAGGCTGGAGTCAACAGTTGACCGAGCTTTCGGAGATGCGCGAGACAAGTTGGATGCTTCGACAGAGGATCGTCAGGGCCTTGGCATCACTCGTCAAGATCGAACGCGGCGCGAACAAATGCAGTGAATCCGTTCTGACCGGGAATCAATCCGCCGATTCCTGTTCCCCACCCCTTCAGAAGACTGTCAGAGCTAGCAACGGCTGTTTCGACACGCATTCCAGTCTGCTCGTTTGTCCTGAGCGGAATTCTTTGTTCCCCTTCGCATCTCTGCTCTCAGGCACACCTGTCAATGCTGACAGTATCTCTGGCGGAGTGCGGGGGCCATTTTGGTGGCGGGTTTTGAACCACCGACAATAACCAGCGTTCCGCTCTTCAATCAGGCGTCTAGGGGAGCAAAGTTATCTGCAATTCTAAGCCGGCACGGGTCGGCGGTTGGTCGCTCTGTTCCATGCCAGCTGGACGGATGGTCGGAAAGCATTCTGTTTTGCGCGCCCGTTGTCGAATCCGACATTGTTGTGCTCTAGAGATGCTGATCCTCATTTCCCTGCTTGGGACCGGCTGTGGTCGTGCGCCGCGCCCGTTCATTTCGACTCCCGCGGACAATGAATGGCTAGAGTTCCAGGGAACTTGGACTGCTACAGGTGCCCGCCAGACTATGCAACTCGGTAGCAATCGACGAGCGTCGATTGCGAACCTGAGTGGATCTTTACTGCTTGCGGGACCGAGACGTCCTGGAGTGGGTTTTCGCGCGGAAGCTATCCTACTGAACGACAGTGCCACAGGCATGACCGGTCGAGCAGTCTGGGTCGATAAGAGCGGAGACCAAGTATATAGCGAACTGCGAGGTGAAGGCACGGCCACCAGTAATCGCGTCTACGGGACTTTTTTGGGCGGTACTGGACGATACGCGGGCGTCACCGGTTCTTATGAATTCTCGTGGCGGTTCGTACTCGAGACGGGCGACGGAACCATTCAGGGACAGTCTGAGGGCCTGACAGGACGCGCTCGCTTGCTTCCGTCAAACGCGGCAACCAAGACAGAAAGTCGTGGGTCGTGATCAGCCTTGGCTTACTCGTTAGACGAGCACTGCCTTTCGCATTGGCAATAGGAATCTGGTTCGCCCCACTTCCCGATGGGCTTACGGCACCTGCCTGGCACTTATTCGCGATATTTGTGGCGGCGATAGTTGCGGTGCTGGCCGGTGCGTTTTCACTGCTGACCTCCACAATGCTAGCGGTGGCAGCAGTCGTGCTAACCGGCACCATCTCTCCGGCCAACGCATTCGCAGGATTCGCAAACTCCAGCGTTCTGCTTGTAGTAATCGCGTTTCTGGTAGCACAAGCTGTCGTCAAATGCGGGCTGGGTCAACGGATCAGCCTCTTTATGGTCAGCCGGTTCGGTCGGTCGTCGTTGGGCCTGGCCTATAGCATTGTGATCACTGATGCGATCATCGCCCCCGCTTTTCCCAGCAATACTGCGCGAGGCGGCGTCTTGTTCCCAATCGTACTGTCCGTCGCCCGGGGATCCGGATCCGAGCCCACGGATTCAGCCGGCCGCCGTCTGGGCGGTTATCTGATGTTTTGCACGATGGCGAGCTTGGCGGTTTCCTCTGCTCTTTGGATGACTGCAACCTCGGTTAATCCGATCGGGGTGCAAATAGCACAGAACTTCGGAATCACGATTGGCTTCGGGAAGTGGCTGGTCGCAGCCTCCGTGCCGGCGCTCTCGGCGATTTCCTTACTGCCTTGGGTCGTAGCGCGGTTGTTCCCACCTGGGATCCGCGAGACGCCGGACGCTCCGATCGCCGCGAGCAGAGCTTTATCAGGACTGGGACCTCTCTCGCGCGACGAGTGGATTACCGCCTTCGCTTTCGTGCTGATGGTTTGCGGTTGGGTTTTCGCCGACAGATTGAAGCTGAACGTGACCGCCGTCGCATTCGCGGGATTGGGGCTCCTTCTGATGGCGAGCGTACTGACACCGAGTGACATCACAACTCAGGGCGACACTCTCGCCACGTTTCTCTGGCTCGCTGTGCTGTTCGCGCTGAGCGGGCAACTCAATACGCTTGGTTTCATGGGGTACGCTGGTCAGCGGCTCGCGTCTCATATGCAGGGACTCCCATGGCCAGCCACGTACGTAGCTCTAATTGTGATTTACGTCGCTATTCATTACATGTTTGTGAGTCAATCGTCGCACGTCCTTGCACTCATGGGCGTATTCCTCGAAGTCGGAATCCGCGGCGCCGTTCCCGCTCCGCTGATGGCCTTTTCGCTGCTCTTTGCGAGCAGCTACTTCTCTGTGATAACTCCGCAGGGCGGAAGCCAAAATATTATCTTCGTGGGAAGTGGTTATCTCACACAGCGCGAACTCTATCGGCTCGGCTTGCTCACCACGCTATTCTTTCTCGCTGTATTCCTTGTCCTGGGAACGGGTTGGATTCTTTTGATCACCCACTGAAACATTGCATCCACATTTAAGCGAGACCGCTACGTCGGTAACGTTCCTCAGATGATGAATCAGTCCCACTTTCGGTCCGACTTCACCCGTGACTGCGGGGTTGTTCCAAACCAAATAGATGGGGGAAACCCGGTCGCGCTTAGGCAGCCGGACTCTCGTAGGGGCTACTGCTCGGGTGGGGCGAGGTAATACCCCGGCCGCGTGCGAACCTTGACTCCCTTTCGATTTACGGTGACCTTAATGGAATGATAGCCAGACGGCTGGCCCTCTGGCGTCCGGTACCCAACGGCGTACACCGCGTGCAGTTCACCCCCGATTCCATCGACAGCGTTTTGGATCGCACGATCGTCTGCAACATTAACTGTGAGCCCGCCAGTTGCCGCACTCGCCAGTTCGAGTGGATTCGAGGCGACTGCGTTTTTGCCGGCTCCCACGACCCACGATGTAAGCGCTCCCAAGTTCATGTTCGGCTGTGACGCTCGCGCATTTTCCGGGCTAGGTGGCCTCATTTTGATTTGAGGCTCCGCATAAGTGCCTTCTGGACCGACCTGCGGAGGCTCATATTGAGCGACCGGTTGACGGAAATCGACCGCCGTACTGCTAAGCTTCACGGAATAAACCGTCACATTCGTCACTTCCGCCATTTTAATCACGCTAGCAAGTTCGGCTCCGCTTCCGGAGTCCCGCGCTTCACCAATCACCATTAGAATGCGGCGTCTCGGGAGAGCACATTCTTTAAGCAACGAGATTCCACGCACCATTGCGTCGTACAGGCGAAGGCCAGAGGTCCCCAGAGACAAATGGTTAATCGCCGTTCGCACGCGATCCGAGTCAGGCGTGAACGGCTCAATGACCGTCACATCATCGTCGTATCCGAGCACGGCGGTCTCGCCCGTCCTGCCCATCACGGTACTGGTGAACACGATGCCAGCTCGCTGAATTGCAGACAGCATCGGTTCAACGCGCGAACTCGTCTCGACTAGAAGCGCGATCGACAGTGGCTCGCCGCCGATATCAAAATGGTTGATCTTCTGCTCGACGCCATTGTCGAAAACATGAAAATCGCTCTCGGTGAGATCGAGTATCACTTTTCTAGTGCGCCGGTCATAGACGACCACCGGGGCACTGACCTCACCAGCGCGGGTCTGAATGGGTTCCTGTGCTGCCGGTCGTTTGGGAGCGGCGGTAATGTTGCGATTGCTCTGGGACCGAGCAGTCGGTATCAAGGCAAACGCAATAATCACGCACGCGAGGCCCAGTTTCAGGTCGAAAATGAATTCACCGAGGATTGGCGGTGCGGCCCTGGAACTCTTTTTTTTGCCCATTACCCTACTCCGCTGCTTCTTATCTTCATCGACGTCACGATGTCGTGCTACTGGCAGACTTAGCAGCGGCCGTCAGAAGGGACAGTAGCTGGGTTCACTTCGCGAATGGTCAGTTTTTCCAGAGTCCTCTTATGCGGGCAGGGGCAGTTCTGGCCAGAGCGCAAGATCTGAGGGCTTTTCGAGGCTTTGTGAGATTCAACCGGCCGTCGGCTGTGGAACGCGACGGTATTGCCGTGGGGTGCAGACGTCGGAAGCGCTGAGCAGGTGGCGAGGTCTGGGTCCGCTATCACTTCTCCGGAGAACTAGGGACCTCGTCGTTCAAATGCTTCTCATTCGCGAGTCTATTCTGTATCTGTTCTCGTAACTCTCTCGCCCGCACTCCGGCCGGACTGTTTGGATCCAGCTTTAAATACGAATCTATGTCTTCGAGAAAAGCGCGCGTGTTCCCCTGTTTAAGGTGAACATTTGCAAGGAGGCGGTAAACCACAGCGCGATTTGGGGACAGTGATCGCGCCCGTTCGGCCATGATGAGCGCCTGATCCAGACATCCGCGGTCGAACTCCAGTTTCCCGAGCTCAAAAAAGCCTAACCATGAGTTTGGGTTCAAGGATACGCCCTTGTCGAGCGACACCTCACCGTCCTTAACATTCCCTTGATCGAGCAACAAAGTTCCAAGAGCGACGTCAGCATCACCGAATCTTCCGGAGCTGGCCTTGAAGGCTTTTCGGAAGCTCTGCACTGCGTCCGAACGCCGGCCGAGAGCAACGAACGCCATTCCCGTCTGATACTCGGCCTCGTAGTAGCCAGGTGCTTCGCTGAGTGCTCTGCGAAAATCATCCAGCGCAGCCCGCGCGTTCTTGTCTACGTAGAGCTCTCGTCTTCCAGCAGCCATGAGATCGCGGGCCCTCGCCGGCATAGAAAGCTCATGTACCGAGACGACTGCGGGGACCGTGGAAAGCCGTGAATTGGCTACGGGTCTCAAC
>DASYZA010000041.1:0-3248 GCA_035946775.1 Candidatus Sulfotelmatobacter sp.
TTGTCCTCTTCCTTGGCGGGCTCGACTCCGCCGTCATGGGAAGCGGCCCGGAGGCTAGTGGTCAGTGGCTAGTAACAGCACGATCGCTAGCCGCTAAGCACTAGCCACTACTCACTGAGGTTCTCGTGCGTCACAAGTTCCAGGATACAAACTCGGACGGAACATGGCGCATCGGCGCACTCGTTGCACCGCAATCTGGTCACCTCGGTGATCATGGAAGAGCACGTCGAAACCAGCGTGCCCGAAGGCAGCGCTCCCGCTCGTCGAGAAGATGATCACTTTGGGCAAGCGCGGGCGCTCGCGGCTCGCCGTTTGGCCGCTGCGTACCTCATTACCTCCAAGAGGCGATGGAAGCGGCGAAAGCACAAGTAGCCCTAGATCATTTCTGTCAGCGGTAACTGTCGTATAATTTCTGACAATCCCAGGGGGAATTGTTTGATCCATCAGCGCTATAAAGATCTATATTTTCTCGGCCTTTCCAAGGCCACACTTCCCAACTTCTGGCTCCGAAAATACGTCAGCCGAATGCGTACCTGGAACGGCAAACCGATGCATCTGCATTTGGGTTGCGGTACAAAATATCTGCCCGGTTTCGTAAACATTGACGCCAATCCACGACAAAAGATTGACCTCTGGCTCGACATCCGCTGTGGGCTGCCTTTCCCTTCCGATTCTGTCGACTCCATCTACTCGACCCACATGATTGAGCATCTCTACCCCGACGAACTCCAGACATTGCTGCGCGAATGTGCGCGTGTGCTCAGGCCAGGAGGTGGTATTCGACTGGTTGTGCCGAGCCTGAAGAATGCCATCTTGGCTTATCAGCAGGGACGCCGCGAGTGGTTTTACGATGATTTCCCGCGACACTTCGATTCGCTCGGAGGAAGGTTCTCGAACTTCGTCTTTTGTGACGGACAGCACCGCACCGCTTTTGATTTCGAATACCTGAACGAGGAATTGCAAAAGGCCGGATTCTGTGGAACAGAGGAGTCGAGGGAGGGAATGAGCCGGGTGTACGGCGACGCGGTACCCAATTTCGAGCCCAGCGATGCGAAGGGGTTGTGTCACTCTCTCTTCGTTGAGGCGTTCAAACCGAAGACCCCGTGACGTCTCAATAGATTCCCGCAACTACCGATGCGGTCGTCGCGGGATTCGCCGAGCAAAAGAAAAGGCACGGCGCAAGGCCGTGCCTCGAAAACCGGGAGGGCGATCCTACTCCTTCTTGTCTTCTTCCTTGGCGGGTTCGACTCCGCCGTCCTGCGCAGCCTGCGCTTCAGCCTCTTCCATCGCCTTCTTGGCTTCGGCGGCTTTCTTGGCCCGGGCTTCGGCGCGCTTTTCGCGTTTCTCGTCGAGGACTTTCTCGCTTCCGAGCAATTCGAGAAACGCCTTGTCGGCGCCATCGCCCTTATTCCAGTGCGTGCGGATGATTCGCGTGTATCCGCCTTCACGATCGCCGAAGCGCGGCCCGACTGTGTCGAATAGCTTCACGACGGCTTCGTCGGTCATCAGGTAAGAAGCCGCTAAACGGCGAGCGGCGAGGTCGCCGCGCTTGCCCAGCGTGATCATCTTCTCGACGATCGGACGCGCAGCTTTCGCTTTCGGCACACTGGTTTCGACGCGCTCTTCCATGATCACCGAAGTGACCAGATTGCGGAGCAGCGATCGCCGGTGCGCCGTGTTCCGTCCGAGTTTGTATCCTGCAACTTTGTGACGCATGAGAACCTCAGGGGGCTAGGGACTAGGGCTCATGAGCTAGAGGATCTTGCGAGTCCCTAGCCCCTAGCCTTTGATCCCTGATTCTTACAGCTGGTCGTCCGGTCCGTACGCGGACGCGGGCAACGGTACGTTCGATGTCGGTCCGGGCACGGCGTTCCCGTGCTCGTCGATCTTCATTCCGAGACTCAATCCCATCGAAGACAGAATCTCTTTGATCTCGTTCAGCGACTTGCGTCCGAAATTCTTGGTCTTCAACATTTCGGCTTCGGTCTTCTGCACGAGCTCGCCGATCGTCTGGATATTCGCGTTCTTGAGGCAGTTGTAGCTGCGCACCGAAAGCTCAAGTTCTTCAACAGAACGGTTCAGGTTCTCGTTGTGGATCTCGGGTTTGCGGTCGTCCGACGCCGACGTGCCGGTTTCGATCTCTTCCTCGAAGTTGATGAAGATGTTCATGTGGTCCTTCAGCAGCTTCGCTGCCAGGCCGATCGAGTCAGCCGGCGTGATCGAGCCGTTGGTCCATACTTCGAGCGTGAGCTTGTCGTAGTCGGTGATTTGTCCGAGACGGGCAGCCTCGACGGTATAGTTGCACTTGCGAACGGGTGAGTGCACGGAATCGATCGGAATAAATCCAATACCGAGATCCTCGTCGAAGTTCTTGTCCGCGGAAACGTAGCCACGGCCACGCTTCAGGCGCATCTCCATGTCGAGCTTGCCGCCTTCGCTGACCGTCGCGATGTAGACGTCCTTATCGAGGACTTCGACGTCGCCGTCGGCTTCGATCATGCCGCTCGTGACGACTCCGGGCTGATCCGCACGCAAGTAGATCGCCTTCGGCGCATCGCCTGCAAGCTTGAACGGAATCTGCTTCAGGTTGAGGATGATGTCGGTCGCGTCCTCGACCACGCCGGGGATCGATTGGAATTCGTGCAGCACGCCTTCCATCTTCACGGCGGTGACGGCCGCGCCTTCAATCGAACTCAACAGCACGCGGCGGAGGGCGTTGCCCACGGTCGTGCCGAATCCGCGCTCGAACGGCTGCGCCCAGAAGATGCCGTACTTGTCGGTGAGGCTCTGCTGATCAACTGCGAGACGTTTCGGTTTCTGAAAACCTTTCCAAAGCATTTGTTTCTCCTTCGGCCGTTTGGCTCAATCCTGACTCGCTGAGTGGTCCAACTCAGGTCGACATCAGGAGAGGCTGATCTGGCTCGAAATGATGGACCGATCGACCATTTCGCGATCGGGGGATTGGGTGATTTTTCAATCGTTCAATGCCCCGATAGCTCAATGACTCAATTTACTTGCTGTACAACTCTACGATCAACTGCTCATTCACGGGCAGCTGAATATCTTCGCGCTTGGGCAGATTCAAGATCCGGCCCTTGTAGTTGTCGCGATCAACTTCCAGCCAGCTCGGCAACGTGCCGTGGCTGGAGAACTCTTTCGCTGCTTCGAGAACAGTGAGCTTCTTGCTGTTTTCGCGGATCGCGATTTCTTCGCCCGCGCTGACCTCGTACGAAGGAATATTCACCTTG
>DASYZA010000042.1:0-4559 GCA_035946775.1 Candidatus Sulfotelmatobacter sp.
CAAGAACCCTCGAAGCCGAGCGGAGGGTTTCGGCAATACCCGCAGGAATCGGTGAAACGAGTCCGCTTCATCAAAAGGGCTCAGATGTTGGGATTCACACTAGAGGAGATTCAAGGTCTACTCGCCCTTGACGAACGGAAAGCATGTACTGAGACGCGGGAAATTGCAGCTCACAAGCTGGAACTCATCGCTCAGAAAATTGCCGATCTCTCGAAGTTGAAACACTCACTCGCTCGCCTTGTACGTTCCTGTGATGAGTCTAAGGCAGGGGCGCCGTGTCCAATCATTCATCTATTGGCAGATGATTAAACACTCTTCGCGGCTGCTCATCCGTTGTTGTCGGCCAGATGTGAATTCTTGTGGAACCGACATGGCTGCCAAAATTGCTACTCGGCCCCCTCCTCTGCAACACTGAGTTGAACGGGATTGCCGCGTGGCAGCTTGATTGAAAGGACCGCGGCTATCAAGACCATCGCAGCTGATCCCCAAAGACAGCCTTGAAAACCTGCCCATTGGAAAATGAGGCCAGAGAGAAGCGTGCCAAGCAGGCGTCCTCCCGCGTTCGCCATGTAGTAGAACCCGACGTTGATTGCCACACTGTCTTCGTCCGTATATGCAAGCACCAAGTAGGAATGAATCGCGGAGTTGATTGCAAATAAGGCTGCAAAGGCAGCCAGCCCGATCATCAATGCAACACTCGGGTTGAGACCGGCACGGAGTGCGACAACCAATCCGACGGGCACAATCAATAAGATGAATGCCCAACGCTGCGCTGCCGGGCCGTCGACCCTCTCCCTGCCGACAGATCGCAGGATATCTGGGACAAAAGCCTGGATGATACCGTACCCAATGAACCAAAGTGCAACGAAAGCGCCCACGCCGACGAATGTCCAGCCGAGTTCTGAAAGGAATACCGGGAGTCCCACCACGAACCAGACATCCCGGGCCCCGAAGAGAAACAGTCTCGCGGCGGAGAGCCAGTTGATCGCAGCGCTCTTTGAAAAAAGGGCGGTGAACTTGACCTTCTTCTTCGAGCGGCCAATCTCCGGAGGTAAGGCAACGACCGTACCGAGCAGCACAACCAGGAGCCCGGCGGCCATTGCGATGAGCGCTCCGATGAAGCCGAGGGTAGAGAGAAGTACACTACCGACGAAGAAGCCCGCCCCCTTAAGCGCGTTCTTCGAACCCGTAAGACGAGAGACCCATTTGAAGAGGGTGCTTTCTGTGTCGTCCGGCACGACCAACTTTATGGCACTCTTCGCGCTCATCTTGGTCAGGTCCTTTGCAATACCGGAGAGAGCCTGGGCCGCCATGACATATGCGACGGATAACAAACGAGCCCAGGAGGGTTGTAACAGTCCCAGCATCAGCAACGCGAAGATTTGAAGGGCCAAGCCGCCGTATAGCGTGGTCTTCAGCCCAGATCTGGAGGCAATCCATCCGCCAAGAAGATTCGTAACAATGCCAAAGAACTCATAGAACAAAAACAAGAAAGCAATTGTGATGTCGCTGTATCCAAGCTTATAGAAATGCAGCACGACGAGCATGCGAAGTGCGCCGTCAGTGAGCGTAAAGCCCCAGTAAGCACCGGTAACGAGGGCATAGCTGCGGATACCTTTCACGTGGTCAGCCCTCACGCCCTAACCGGAAGTGATCCGATGATCTTCGCTGCGAGTTCAACCAGTCGATTGGCATAGCCCCACTCGTTGTCGTACCAGGCCAGAATCTTGACCTGGGTGCCGTCGATTACCATCGTCGAAAGCGCGTCGATGATGGACGAACGTGGGTCATTAAGGAAGTCCACCGAAACCAATGGCCGTCCTTCATACCCCAGGATGTCGGCGAGTTCACCCTCTGCCGCCTTTTTCAGCAGTCCATTGACTTCCTCAACTGTTGTCGGCCGCTCTACCTCAAAAACGCAGTCGGTGAGGGATGCATTCAGTAGCGGCACCCTAACGGCGATTCCGTTCAATTTGCCCTGAAGTTCTGGATAAATGAGCGTGATCGCAGTGGCCGAGCCGGTAGTGGTTGGAACAAGGGATGTGATTGCAGAACGGGCGCGACGAAGATCCTTATGAGGAGCATCGACAATCGTCTGCGTGTTAGTCACGTCATGAATCGTGGTAATGAGACCGTGACGTATGCCCAGTCCCTGATGGATCACCTTAACAACTGGAGCAAGGCAATTGGTCGTACACGACGCCGCAGTAATGATGTCGTGCACCTCCGGATCGTAAAGATGGTCGTTGACTCCCATTACGATGTTCAACGCACCCTGCTTGACGGGTGCCGCGACGACAACCTTCTTGACGCCGCGTGCGAAGTAAGGCTTCAGTGTCTCCGGTGTCAGCATTTTGCCGCTGCATTCTAGTACGAGCTCAACCCCAGATCCTTCCCAAGGGACATCGCCGGGCTGCGATGCTTCCGAAAATGCGATCTCCTGCCCCTCAACAGCGATACCGTCTTTATATGCTTCGATTCGCCGCGGCCACTTTCCATGCACACTGTCAAACTCCAGCAAATGCGCAGAGGTGTGCGAGCCACCCTTGACCTCGTTGATGTGCACAATCGACAGATCATCACGAGCCCACGCCGCGCGAAAAGCCAGTCTGCCTATACGGCCAAATCCGTTGATACCGATACGTGTCATATTCATTTCACCATCGAACACTTTCGAAATGCGCCAGGGTGAACCTGACCGCAGGCCACAACTCTAAGGAACATCTGTGACAAGCAGAGAGAAACGAGGTACAGCATTGCTCATTGGATCGGGCAGACACATCGGAGAACTTCGTGCGCTCTGGGCCCAGCTGAGATCACATTCGAATCTTGCTCCTCAGACCTTTCCAATGTTGTCCAGCTCCTTCTGCAAGGCGAGTTTATCGAGACTGGAAAGCGGCAAGCACAGGAAAAGGCTGATGCGACGGTCGAGCGTGAGGAAGGCATTGGAGAAGGCCCTTTTGATGTCCTCGTCTGTCCCCTGTGCAGCCACTGGATCAGGGATCCCCCAGTGCGCTGTCATTGGCTGTCCGGGCCAAAACGGGCAGATTTCGTTGGCCGCTTTGTCGCAAACTGTGAATACGAAGTGAAGCGGGGGCGCTTCAGGTCCTGAGAATTCATCCCAGGATTTACTTCGAAGGTTTTCGGTACTCAAGTGCGCCGCTTCGATCTGACGAAGGGCTTCCGGTTGCACCAATCCCGCAGGGTGACTCCCTGCACTATACGCAGCAAAGTTTGGAAAACCTTTGCGGTACATGATCGCTTCAGCCATGATGGATCGGGCTGAATTTCCAGTGCAAAGAAATAACACGTTATAGCGGGCCATGTCGAGCGTCCTTCCAGGAGGCATTCAGAGGTGAGTTAGGTGTTTTGAGCGCTCTTTCACGAGCAGCATGTTGGTTCACAGCAACTTTTCGCGTTGACTCTAGGCTTGACGGCGTACACTTTAACGCTCGCCGCCGCTGCGTTCACGTCGTAATCCGAGAGCAGCGTCTTCAACTCGTCGTGCAGAGTATCCGATGCGTTGGGAGAGGGAGAACAGCAGGACCCTTCGACGACTTGGAGCGGGTTGGATGCATCCATCTTCGGAGAACAGCAGCCGGCCTGATTCTCGATCTTGGCATACGCATTCAGATCAGCCCCGCTGTCGACGATCTCGACATGCTCGAAACCGGCTGCGAGTAAGCCGTTCCGGTAGTCGTCAATCAAGATTGCTCCTGCAATGCAGCCGACGTAGGCGGCGACGCACTTTGCAACAGCTTCGGGGAGTTCGCCCTTCAATGCAATATCGCTGACTGCCAGTCGGCCACCGGGCTTCAGAACTCTGGCGATCTCACGGAAGACCGCTGGCTTATCAGGCGCCAGGTTGAGGACGCAGTTCGAGATGACACAATCAACCGACGAATCCGGCAGTGGAATCTGATCGATGGTTGACTGGTAAAACTCAACGTTGGTGTAGCCACCGGTTTGGGCATTTGCACGCGCTCGTTCGAGCATAGCCGGAGTCATATCAATTCCGATGGCGCGGCCTTCCGGTCCAACCATTTTTGAAGCTAGGAACACATCGAGACCACCTCCCGACCCAAGATCGACGACGACTTCGCCGGGACGGATGTGTGCGGTCGCGGTCGGGTTTCCGCAAGACAATCCCATATTGGCGTCAGCCGGTATGGATGTCAGTTCCTCGGCGGAATAGCCGAAGGCTTCTGCAACTGCTTGAACCCCCGCATCATCGTTGGATAGGGCACTTTCTGCTACCGCTCCATACTTCGACTTGACCGACTCAAGAACCGGATTCATCGCGAAAAACCTCCGTGGACATATCTGCCAAAACGACTATATGTGTTGCCATCACATTCGTCAAGGCGTATAAGTAGGTTATGGCGGCAAAAACATCAGCCTTTAATATCGAACTCTTTTTTCAGGCGCTCGGCGACAACACGCGGCTGCGCCTTCTCAACCTGATGGGAGAACAGGAGATTTGCGTCTGCTACTTTGTCGAGATTCTGGGGCAGGGGCAACCCAAGATATCCCGGCACCTCGCGTATCTCCGCCGCGCC
>DASYZA010000043.1:0-5510 GCA_035946775.1 Candidatus Sulfotelmatobacter sp.
GAGCTGCCGCGGATTTTCAATAGGAATTTTGACAAGGAAGGGCGCACTGAACTCGTTGGAAGTGCCGGTCAGCACGCACAACCTCGGCATGAGGAACAGAGGTTTGGGGCTGTGTTTACTTTTGCCCTTCCGTTCACCTCAACCGTCCTTTGGTGGCCAAAGAACGAGGGTTAGCTATGAAACTACGAATTGGCGAAAAAATGGTGGGCCAAAAAAAGGACAATTCACTTGGGCTGACAATCACTAGTGCTGCGACCTAAATCTCGGCTTCCTAATCCGGTTGCACTCGTCGGCGCCCCAGCGTCGATGGCGCGGATCATCGAGCAACTGCCACTTCTATCCATGGCGCAAATTGACAGCTTGGCCTATCGGCCTAAGATTCGGCGGCAATGCACGCGGAAAATCAAGGCTTGAGTTGCGGCGGCGCGTCATCGTACAGTGCCATCGCGACACCTGCAAGGCGGAAACGAGTACCATCCTTGAACCGCCGAACAGGACAATCAGGAACAGTGTTTCAGCATTCAAAAACGTGGGACCCAGCGGCACCCTGCTATGGAAAGTTTTGGGCAGACGTGCCGGGGAGTTCCGAGAGAAAGAGGTGCACGGTAGCGCTGGGCGTCTGCCGTACAAAATCCATGGCGCGCCAGCGTCTTCGCGAGCATCTCGAGCGAGAGTGCATCAATTCAAAGGAGTCGTTCCGCCAGAATACAGCTCCTGCTACTACGTTTCGCCAGCAGGCCCAGTGGTGGATCGCCTCGCTCCCCGGTCGCAGGCGCCGTCCGGTCAAACCTGCTACGGTCTCTGGCTGGCGAGACGCTCTCAATGCGTGGCTCCTGCTGCATCTCGGTGACAAGTTGCTCGCCGACGTTTCCAATAAGGCAGTGCGCGAGCTGGTCGAGAAGATGTCAGCGGCGGGGCTTTCGGCAAAAACCATCGTCAACTATGTGCAGGTGGTTAAGCTGGTCGTCGCGTCATCAGTGGATGAGGAGGGCGAGCAAATCCACCCGCGCAATTGGAATCACGATTTCATTCAGCTCCCCGTCGTGCGAAAGGACAAACAACACAGGCCCACTGTAACGGAAGCCGATTTAAGGGAAATCCTGTCGAACGTCAAAAAGCGCAAGTACGCTGTGCTGTTCGCGATCCTGGCGGGTACAGGATTGCGAATCGGTGAGGCGCTTGCGCTGCGCTCAACCGACTTGGGGCCCGGTTGCCGCCTGCTCCACGTTCGCCGCAGCCTTTGGCGTGGACAGGAGCAAGAGCCAAAAACGTCGAATGCCGTGCGCGTCGTGGACATTCCCGAGGGTCTCGCAGGCTACCTTCGAGATTATGTCTCCGGCCTCAGTGGCTATCTTTTCGCCACAGCGCAGGGCCAACCTCTCCAGCAGCGAAACGTGTTGCGCGTCCTTCACAGGGTCAAACGCGTGGGCTTTCACGCTTTTCGGCGCTTTCGCCTAACGTGGCTCAGAAAGAATGCTGTTCCAAAAGACCTGGAGCGCTTCTGGATGGGTCATGCAGCCGAAGAGGTAGGGGATCTCTACTCAAAACTCAAAGAGGATGTTGCGTTCCGGCAAGAATGGGCCGAGCGCATCGGTTTAGGCTTTCAATTGGTCCACATTGGTCCACAAAACGTCGCAACAATCAAAACGGAGAGAGTAGCGTAAGCCGATGAAAGGCAGGATTTTGGAAGTGGTCGGGGCGAAAGGATTTGAACCTTCGACCTCCTGGTCCCGAACCAATCACGTCAATCCCATAACGCTTTATCTTGGCGTCGCTTATGGGACAAGGAGCGTTATTTCCCCTCTCTTAGTTGTACCTAACCTGTACCTAGAGTGGAAAAGCAGCTAAGCCAGTCGGTCTCGTAGGTCGGGAGCGGCTTTTTCAAATCGTCCGTAGCGCAAAGCCAGCGTCGGGAGAACGAGCAGATTCAACGCAGTAGAAGTCAGCAGCCCGCCGAGAATTACGACTGCCATCGGGCCTTCGATTTCCCGGCCAGGATCACCACTTCCAATCGCGAGTGGGAGCAAGCCGAGACCGGTAACGAGCGCAGTCATCAAGATAGGCGCGAGGCGTTCACTCGCCCCCCGAAGTGTGGTTTCCAAGCCCCAATCCATTCCTTCCGCGTCCACAAGATGTTCGTAGTGGGAAATCATCATGATGGAATTTCGAAGCGTGATTCCGAATAGCCTCTTCCCTGCGCTTTCTCGATTCGGTTCACTTTGACACCGCCGGGCCGGCGATCTCAAGCTGGGACTAAGGGGTCGAACCATTCTTCAAAGACAGCTTCAAGAGATTCTCGCCGAGCTGATTGAGGATGACCTCAGAAAAACCGTAACCGGCAGCGGAAAATATCAAGCGGGGTTTCATCGGAGATCCTTGCACAGATCGTGGCATCGACATTTCATTCTGGAGCTGAATTGGTGGGTGGAGACCAAAGGCACGCTTTCCGCCAAACAAGTCAACGACCGGTTTCGCTCCGTGATCCCTCCGATCTTGCCTTCCTGACATCGACCTCTGGGTGAGCGAGCTTATTCAGTCGCTTCTGGCAGACGTAGCGACCATGCACAAACACTTATGCCTCCGGCAGGTTCTCGGTGTTCGTATGGGCCTCTATGCCGGAGAATTGTTCCGTCTGGAACTGCCACAACGAGACAAACGGCTTTACACCTTTGTAGAGACGGATGGCTGCTTTGTAGATGGAGTGACCGCCGCTACGGGATGTTCGATCGGTCACCGCACTCTGCGGCTGATGGACTACGGTAAGGTGGCGGCAAGCTTCGTGGACACGAAGACAGGAAAAGGGATTCGTATCTGGCCCAGTCCACAATGCCGGAGCCATGCGGTGGACTACGCCCCCACGGCTCCGAATCGCTGGCGAGCCCAACTTGAGGCTTATCAGGTCATGCCGGCTTCGCACCTCCTCAGGACCTGCGAAATTGAGTTGCTTATTGATCTGAAAGCATTGATCGCCCAGCCTGGCGTTCGGGTGAATTGTTGCGCCTGCGGAGAAGAAATCGTCACTCAGCGCGAAGTGATTCGAGACGGCCAGGTGCTTTGCCGCGCTTGCGCGCACGGAGGCTACGTTCAATTCGTGAGCGATTGCACCAAAGACTGACAGCATTGCACAGATTGGGTCGCGACGGAGAGGAGAAAGATTGTCGTAGTGCAACAGGAGATTTTGGGGAGCGAGGGCGACAAACTGTCTTACGCGCCAGGCAAGTTGCGGTTCCAACTTGGGCCTGAAGCGCGGCTTTATAAGGCCAGCCAGACTGTCGAAACTGTCGTTGCGAACCACTCACCCGGCTGTGGGATCTCTACGTGGTCTACGAAGGGCGCGATCAGAATACCGGCCTCCCGGAAATCAAAACGTTCCTGAATCCACTCGTCCTCTGGATATGGATCGGCGCTGTCGTGGTCCTCTTTGGCGCTCTCGCCGGAACGCTCGTTCAGTTTCATCCAGTCTCCGTTGAGCAATGGCAAAATCCAATGATCTCCAATACGTCGACCTCCACCCGCTCGGCACAGGTGGATCACCTGCCCCCGCCGCATCACCGCTTCAAGCGTAGAAACAGCCCCCCCCTGTTTCCGCACGACAGCCTCTGCCACAAAGCCGCCTGAAGCGGGGGCGCTCGGATCGGGCGAAGGAGGAATTCAGATCTAGTTCCGAATTGGCGCGCACCTTTCCGACACGCGGCAACGCATGGAACTGCGCCCGATGACACGCGAAATTTTAGATCGCTATTTACAAAACTAGTTTTGCAGTGCTACTGTCATGATCTGACGGGATCACCGAAGGGCGAAATCTGCGACCGTGGTGAATCGTCAACGAGGGCCCAGATTACCCCGGAGATTGTGTGCTCTGACATTCCCCGGACGTTGAACTAGTTCAGGACTTCAACGTAGGTCATAAGAGTTTCACATGGCGATGAGAAACATGACTGCGCTCGTGTTGTGTGGCGGCAAGGGAGAACGTTTGCGTCCTCTTACTTCCGAGATTCCGAAGGCGCTAGCGCCCCTTCGCGGACGCCCCATCCTCCAACATCTGCTGACTTACCTGGCGGGTTCAGGCATCCGGAAATTCGTCCTGTGTGTCGGATACCAGGCGACACTCATTGAGCAGTTTGTGGAGACAGTACGGCGTCCGGACTGGGACATTCGGTGCATGGATTCGGGCGATGCGAGCATGAACGATCGGATTCTGGATGCGTGTGAATTGATCCCAGAGCGGGTGCTGATTTGCTACGGTGATACGCTCGCAAACGTCGATTTGGCCGCGCTTGAGAGCCTGCACGCCAAATCTGGGGTACCGGCTACGATGACCGTTTACCCGCTGCGCAGTGCCTTCGGAATCGTCGAATTCAACGAAAACGCGCTTGTAACTGGGATTGTCGAAAAGCCGCTGCTGCCCTACTGGGTTAATATCGGGTTCGTTCTCTGCGAACCATGCGCCTTCGAGTACATGGAACGCAACAGTAACATTGTGGAATTCTGCTCGGCGCTATCACGAGCAGGATGTTTGGCCGCATATAAGCACGTCGGCCAGCATGTCACAATCAACACCGCTCGCGACTTGGCGGAGGCGCAGGTGGTCGATTTCGCGACTGTAGGTGAATGATGAAACTAGCTGACAGCCGCGTCCTGGTCACCGGTGCATCCGGGTTTATCGGCTCACATCTCGTGCACCGTCTGCTCAACGAGGGTGCCCAGGTAGGAATCACCGTTCGCTATGCCAATCTCATCAAGAACGTGAGGCTCACGGACTGTTGGGAACGCCTGCACATCATCGAAGCGGATCTTCGCAACCGCGGTGTCCTGGCTGCTATTGCTGACTTCCAACCGCGCGTCGTGTTTCATCTGGCAGCGTACAACCACGTGGGGCAAAGTTTCACGCAGGTCGAAGAATGCTTCGATGTAAACGCCAAAGGCACTGCCAACCTGCTCGACGTGTGCAGTGCGGTTCCTCGATTCGTCTATATCTCCAGTTCGGAAATCTACGGCCAACAGGACGCTGTTCCGTTCGTGGAGTCGATGCAGCCCAGACCCATGTCGCCCTATGCGATTACGAAGTATACCGGCGAGCTCTATTGCCGGATGAAGCAGTTGATGGCTCACGACAGTGGCGTCGTTCTGCTCCGTCCCTTCAACGCATTCGGCCCCGGCCAGAGCACGAAGGCGATCATCCCCGAGCTGATCTTGAAGGCTCTGCGCGGGGAGCCGATCCTCACAACCCCAGGCGAGCAGACCCGCGAGTTCAACTACGTCACGAATATCGTGGATGGAATCCTGCTTGCCGCCCTCACCGACGAACCGTTAGACGGGCCGATGAATGTGTGCGGCGGCGAGGAAGTCGCTATTCGCGACCTTGTTCCGAAGATCGTTGAGATGACCGGAAGCAGTTCCCGCGTGGAGATCGGTGCCCTGTCGTATCGCCCAAATGAAATCTGGCGCATGTACGGTGATTCGACTAGGGCGAGAGACCTTCTCGGATGGAAGCCCAGTATCGATCTCGA
>DASYZA010000044.1:0-3884 GCA_035946775.1 Candidatus Sulfotelmatobacter sp.
AACGTAGTTTGAGACCTCCTCGACATCATCAATAGGAACACTGGGCTCGGCGTCATTTTCAAACAGCAATAGATCAGAAAACGACGATTGAGTTCCCTCGATTTGGGACGACAACAGCGCTTCTTTCCGTACGTAGAGGTAGAGGAAGAATTTGGTGTCCGGAAGCAAGGTGGTCAGGCCATCGAGTCTGCCCAGCGCTTGGTTGGCACGATCAAGATGCTGATACAGCCGCGCCAATTCCACAGTTAGATTGGGCGGAAGTCCTGGCGGGATGAAGGCCCGCACTGGTTCTCCAGTGACCGTCGTTGTCACGTAGGTCCCCAGCCTCGACTTGTCTTCAGTGACCACTCGCGTTATGAAGGGTTCCTTTAATAAGCACTTCGACTATTAAAGGATATGGCATTATGTCTTAATAAGCAAGCAGGCCTGCTTGGCCCGACTGGACCTCGCACCATTCGCAGGTGCCCGTCTAGCTATGAGGGGCCACATTCCCAAAATTGCACCTCCGAGACTTGTCGTGGAGCGGGATTCCGAATGAACGACGGGCACTGATGAGAAATCTAAACTGACGCTTTAGGTTTCTCAAACCTAGCATCAGTTATGGTGCGTCAACACTCGATTCTCGCGTCGGAAAAACGGTCCTGCCAGACCAAAATACAGCGAGCGGTTTTGGGCGCCGTCACCTGTTTTGGTTGGTTTCCGCTTTGCCCGTTTTCTGGGAGTCGGCTTGCTAATCGATTCTCAGAGTCGTCTGGAGGCGAAATAGGGCGCAAACTTGCGCTAGCGCTGATTACAACAGTGGGGCGGAACCGATTCTGGCGGCCACTCAATTGTGTTTCGAGTTGTAAAGCATCCCACCGCTGGGTGCAGGTCGATTCGGCGTAAAATCGACAGGAACATGCGGATATCCAAACTGACCTCCGGCGAGCGGCTCCGGCGCAAAGGGCAGACCAAAGCGCCTATTCATAGGGGGACTTCTATTGGGAACCTCATCGTCATGGGAGGCTCGGCCGGCGGCTATCGCGCGTTGCAGGAGATCCTACCAGAACTTCCCGTAGACATTCCTGCGGCAATCGTCGTCCTCGTCCACAGTCAGCTTGGCACCGAGTATCGTATACAGGGCATGCTAAAGCAGTTCACCCGAATTCCCATCGTTCCGGTACAGAGCTCTGAAGCATTGCAGCACCAAGCCATCTTCGTTCTTCCCCCGGGCAAGTCAGCGAGTTTCCACGATGGGATGATCATCGTTGGCGAAGAAACCGTCCCCGATCACCCGACCACCACAATAAACCGCCTATTCACAGCTGCCGCACAAGCCTATCGAGAGCGCGTCATTGGTGTCATTTTGTCAGGGTTGTTGGAAGATGGGACAGAGGGGCTCCGTGCGGTGCACCAAGCAGGTGGGCTTACCATCGTACAGGATCCCACGAAGGCAGCATTCTCCTCAATGCCGATGAGCGCGATGGCAAACTTGCCGGTCACCTTCTGCCTGAACCTATCAGACATTGGTGTCGCACTCGAATTGCTCGTCCGCCGGGAGATGCAATTCGAGACGGGCATGGCCGTCGCCGTCCGCACCCTCCGGGCTCGAGCTTCTGTTCTCGTGAGGCTCGCCGAACAGTCCCGGGGCAATCCGGGAACACGTGAGTTCCTTTGGAACGAATTGGCAAGCTTGAAACGCGATCTTAGCTGCATTGAAGATCTAATCAAAGATGTTCCGGAGTAGCTATGAAAGACAACCAACCTCTGCAGGTAGCAAACCACACCGTCGTACCCGAGCAGCGCACGTCAGAAATCTGAGCGAGTGGTCGGCAATCCGGAAGTAAGATCTTCGATTCGTGACAAAATCACAACACCGTTCAAGACCGAGATCAGATCAAACACCTTGTTGGAACGTTGCAACCCCGACTCCCTGTATTGGCGACTTGTGCGACGTAAGGGTATCTGGCGTTGCCGACGCTATTTGAATGCACGGCCAAACCACGTGCCCAAGAAGAATCCCAGCGCCAAAGCGGCACTTGCTACAACTGGAAGCCATGTTGCCCAGATCTGTTTTTCCAACCTGACGAGGAAGGCCTCCATCCTCTGAGCACGGATCGCCATGCTCTGCAGGAGTGAGTCATTGGCACTTCTGGTTCTAGCAACTACTCCGATATCAGGATGCGCCACTTCACGGAGCACGTTCAGCAATTGTTTCTGAACGGAATTTAATTCTGCGCAGGACTGAGAAAGAGCTGAGCTTGTATCTGGGAGGCCAGACCTCTGAAAGCACTGCCGCAGACTCTCGCTCAGCAACTTCGCAATTCTGGGTGGGTCTAGCCCTGTCTCCAGTTCCTTCGGCAAATGAGCAAGCCGGGATTCGAGTCGTGTTGTGTACGCTTCCATTCGCTTTTCGACTGCACTGGCTTGCGACGCCGACGTTTCCAGAACTTTCTGCAACAGCTTGCGTTCTGCAGCAATGGCAGCAGGCGTCTCTCGCGTGAGAAGCGCGAGGATGCCCATTGCTTCCAGTATCCTGAGCATCTCATCATTTGGGCAGAGCGTACGCGTGTGCGCAATGACTCTGTAGTACTCTGTCAGACGCTCCTCGGGCACCAAGCCTGCCAGTTCATCGAAGAGCGTCGAGGTTTCGGCCTGCGTTTCGGCAGTCGCCACGATTTCCTCATCATTCATGGCAAAAACATCTCCTTCGCCCGGTCGAATTCGGAGAAGAGACGCCGTCGATAACTTTCAGCACGCATTACGATCGAGGCACGCTTTAGTTCGTCAACCGAATTCTGCCGTGCAGCAACCTGACCGAGTCGTACTCCGTGCTGCCGTGCGGGATTCTCCAACTCCGCCAGGCGAAATTCCATCCGAACCACTGTTGGTGATAGCGATTCCCGGAATCGAATGGCCTGCTCGGCTGAATCCCAGTAGCTGAAAGTCGCCTGTGGACTTGTCGCGTTCTGAACGACAACGTACTGGACACGATCCTGCAGGCGGTTTGCCCAGGCAAGCACGCTTTCGACGCTGGCCGGGTCTGGCGTGATAACGCCGACAGCAGTGAACCGCGCGCCTGTTGCGGAAATGTCCTCGTACATGGCGTCGAACCAATCGCTTGCCACCTGGCCAGAGCCCGCTCCCATGTCAGCAAGGATGATCGATGTGCCGGATTCGAGATGGTCGATGAATGTATCGAGCCCCGCTGGCGTGTGAATGTTTACCTTGGTGACAGACCCGTTGAAGAAGTGCTTCAGCGATCCTCGGGCTTTGTTCTCGGTATCGAGGTCGAGCAACGTAAACGGGATCTCGTGTGCTTCGAACCACTCCGCCAGGGCGACCATCAGTCCGGTCTTGCCGACTCCACCCTTTCCGCCCATGGTGAAAACCACGCGTTTGTTTCTGTTTTCAGTCTTCATCGCGATTCTCCTTGGCTGATGAGCTTCAACGGTTCGCTCTCTTCGAAGTGAAAATGCTTCGGTTTGGCTTTCTGCTCGATCGGCTTTGCCCTCAGCGCAGCTATTTTGGAAGCAACAACATCGGGGCCGAGGCAGATCGACTTCGACTCGGATTCAAGCGGCGGGAGTTCGTACTGCATTTGCTTTCTGTGTTTGGCGCGAACCTTGACGAAGGAATGAATTGTGCTGACTGCCACGTCAAGTCCGACGCGTTCGCGAAGGATGCGAACGATGTCGCGATACGTGCAGCCTTTCCGCCGCAGTTGGCGGATCAGTTCACGGTGAGTTTCGAGTTTGGAGCGCGGCGGTTTCTGCGGGATCGTTTCCAGCAGGGAAAGAAGGGTCGGGTCCATGATTTTCAGGCTCCTTAGCACCTGGCCATCACAGTCCGTTAACAGTCCGATAACCCGTCTTCACAGTCCGATAAGGGCCCTAGAGCGCTAT
>DASYZA010000045.1:0-6575 GCA_035946775.1 Candidatus Sulfotelmatobacter sp.
CGGCCTCCACTCTCTCTAAAATTGAGCTATGAAATGCCAGAAATGCTCTACTGACGCACCCGACAGTGCTCGCTTTTGCCCTCGCTGCCACACGCCACTCTCATTCGAGTGCCCGTCGTGTCAGCACAAGCAGTCGCATGGCGGCAAATGCGAAAGCTGCGGACTCGATTTTATGAAGTACGCCTCAGCTGTTGTGTTTTCCAAAAAGGCCGAAGCCGATGCTGCTCACGACCGCATACGCCAGCGATCGACCCTGCTCAAGCACCTGCTCCTCGCACCGCTGACCGGCGGTTTGCCCTTGATTCGGCATCTGTTCGGTTTCGCCAAAAAAGATCGCGCTGCTTAAGGCGGGCCGCCCGTCAAAGCGCAACGGCACCGACCTCAGCACATCCGGTTTCCGCCTCGATCCGGCTCTTGGCCGCACTCACCATCCGTCCAGCGAACTCTTCCGGCGCCGATGTCACGTTTCCGCTTTCAGCTGAATCGGACGTCGCTTGCTGTCCTGACGTACCTGGGTTATTGCTCCTGGCCTGGAAATACCGCGACGGCGGGAACATGCCAGTCCGCAAGAATTCTGCGCCCAACGCCCGCTTTACTTCCCGAAACCAGTAGTCGAACGTCCCTTCGGCAACTCCCACCAGAGAAATCGCGCGCCTGTACTCCACGCCTTCCAGAAAGTATGTCTCGAACAATTTCAGCCGCCCCTTCCACTCCGGCCGCCGCAACGCGTGACGCCCGATCCGCTCAAAATCAGCGACGTATTCGCACGCCCGTGCGCGGACGGGGCGCCAGCTATATCCATTCGCAGGCTTTTCCAGGACCAGAGGTCGAATTCGCCCTTCGTTCGTTTCGCTGCGGAGCCAACGATAACGCGAATGGCAGATCTCGAAAATCTCTGAACTCTTCACTTTGGCCTCCCGTTTAGAGCGAAAACTGAAAGTTCGATCACCGTGCCCTGGCGAAGTGCGCAGTCAGACGATTGCCGCTCAGTTCCCCCGATCAGAAGAACGCCCTCGCAGCAATTCCCCGATCTCCCACACTTCGCTTGCACGATCGAATTCGTCCTCGATCGTGGTCAGACACGCATGAAAACATTCTCGCCAGCCGTTCAGATACCCGCGCGAATACTCGTCCGCAAGCCGTTCTTGCTCCTCATGTTTCCTTTGCATATCTGCGATTTCTGCGCGTTCGATCCCTGGAGCCGCAATCATGTTCCGCAGCCGATAGAAGATCTCGCGGCCAAACCGTAGGACCCAGTGCAGCGGAACCGGCCCGTACACTGCCACCCGCCGCCTCGGTTCGTACCATGCCATTCGCCACCCCGTTGGCGCCGGGCCTCCATGCGGAACGTCTCTCCGAACCATTCGGCGGATCGCCACGATGGCCCCTCCCTTGCCCTCGAGTTAAGTCCGGTCGTACTATTGTATTTAAGTAACCTACTGTGTATAGACGTACAGTTGTCGGTCCGCTTCAGCTACAACAGTAACGAAATCACCTGATTTATGGACGACACCCAGCCGTTCAACTACCTGTTCGCGTCCTCCGGCGATGCCGTCGAAGGATATTTTGTCAGCTGCCAGAGCCGTCTGGCCAATGTCGAGCGAAGGCTGAACGATCTCCTTGATCAGTGGCTGAGCCTCCGGCGCGATGAGAGGATTGGGCGAAGCGTTCTATCCTTGAGGCGCGTGTGGCCCAATGCGCCGGCGCTAACAGCCAGCGTGGCTGCGTTCGAAGTCCTTGCGCCCTCGTCCTCTTCACCATCGTTTCCAGAGCACTCCCACCCAGAGATACTTCCCTCATCCGCTTCATCCCAACCGTGTGCAGTCGAGACTCTCGCCTTGAGAAGACCGCCTCAGTTGACTGTCGAGCTCTTTGAACGCCAAGACGGGGCGAATCAGCAGCCAGCGAACGACCACGCCCCACGCATCTTGTTCCACGTCTTTCCTACTCGTGAATCATCCAGCTCCATGCCCATGTCCGAGCCCGGCTCGTCTAACGATCTCCCTGCCTTCTGCCCGATGAACTCGATGGTCACTATGCTCAATTCGGATCCTCAATCTCCAGCCTATCCGGCCTCGTCGTTTCCTCACGCACTTAGGCAGTCCATCGACAAAATGCGCGCAGTCGCCGTTGTAAGGTGCCGCCGAGCCGAAGCGTTCACGCGGCCCCTCCGAGGGAAGAAACAGCTCTTCCAAGCCACTGAGTTAGCTCCGTGTGCCAAGATCGCCTGACGCATACAGCTTCGAACCTGCCCCCAATGTCCATAGCTTCCACTGCCCGCGATCCGCCAACTCGCTGGATCTGACGTCGACTCTTTAACCAGCTGACGCGGCCGATCGACGTGTAGAGGACGCCCGACGGAATCTGACGATTCGGTCTCCGTAGGCTCGAATGCCAGACGTCCGCGCGTGCTGGCAATATTCCCCAATCACGAACGCCTGTCACGAACGCCTGGCGCATTTGGCTCGCCCAAGAAACAGCTCCGGTGAGGCGCCCGGGAGGAAAGCGACCGTCCGCGAGGGAAGCGACCGTTTTGGTCGCCCTACCCGGAACTCGCACGCCGCACACAAATGTCCGGGTCATCCTTGGCTTGCCGAGAATCCTGCAGAGATATCCCCTCCAAGTCCGCAAGCTGTTCGAAGATCCGCTCGTCCGTTCATTCGGAGTCCGAGAAGTATGCAAATCCTGGCTCATCCATAACCGTCGCGAGTACGAGAAACATGACAACATCGACTCATCCACACATCCCGGGCACGAGAAATATGCAAACATCAACTCATCCATTCATCCCGGGTACGAGAAATATGCAACATCGACTCATCCACTCACTTCGGCTACGATCCCGTGCCTCAGTTTGTCCCCACCCCCGTAATGCTGTGCCCTCCACAACATAAATATGCATTAGAAGTGGAGGTACACGAGGATGTAGGTGGGAACGTCATCTCGGGGCTTAACTGGCCGCGGACTGGCCTCGCGCGCGAGATATGGTCCGCGTCCAAGGTAATGGACGGAGGCAGGGCTTCGGAAAGGCGAATCAGATCACGTCTGACCTGCCCATTTTTCTTGCGCCACCGGCGCGAGCCAGAGTGCCGAGATCCGCAGCCGTAACACAGACATGCAACTAGTCGCGCACATCGACACGACACATACGCTGTGATCCGTCAGGTGCTCAGGGTCTTCTTGCTGCGATCCGATGTGGTCACGCGATGAGTCCGGCAGCACGCACGACGACGCGAAAAGCGCATTTACCTGGTGCGTGTCGACGTTGAGGCGCGGCTCACTTGGGAGTGCCAGCGGCATGCCGTCAAGACCTTGCCACCGGCTGACAAACTGCGTGAACGTGATTTCATTACCATAACGCGCCGAGACTGCAGCCTCAAAACGAGCCAAGCCAGGGCCCGACACGCGTTCACGTTCGACGTTTTCCAGCTTGTCGGGCACCGGACACATTAATGGATCGACATCTGAGATAGCCCGACAGGAAAAAACGATTGGGGCTAGGTCTGGCCAGTACGGGCGTACCCGTGCAGCGACTTAAAACGGCGAGCTATGGATTCGGGGGCGCGCGGTGAGCCAACGCAAACTTGATATATTGCTCGATCGAATCGAGGTCACCACCGGCCAACTGGCGGCCGCTGATAAAGAGCGTAGGGGTGCTATCCACGTTGAGAGCGACACCCTCGGCGTGGTCAGCATCGACAGCTTGTTTCGCAGCTGGCGAGGCCATGCAAGCCTTAAAAGAATCAGTGTTTAGGCCGATTTGGCCGGCAAAGGTGGTGAGCTGGTCGAATACATTGTCGGGCGTGATCGAGTTCTGATTATCGAACACGAGGTCGTACATCTTCCAGAACGCCTGGGGCGACGCCTCGAACGCACAACGGCCTCCGATCGCCGCGGTTTCGGCCCAAGGGTGTATCTGAGAGAGCGGAAAATTCTTGAAGACGAGGCGAAGCTGCGGGTAGTCGTGTTCGACTGTTTTCATGATTGTGTGAACTTCGGCACAATGGGGGCATTCGAAATCGGCAAATTCGACGATCGTGATGGGCGCATTAGCAGGTCCTCGAGAGGGGCTTCCATTGACGTGGAGCTTCGCCAGATTGGACGCAAAAGGGTTAGCGGAAGTGTCGAACATTTCGCCACGGATGAATTGCTTGCCGTCCTTGCTGATGTAGAAGGTGGCGTGCTGGGTCTGGTCCTTATAGGTGACGGCGAACGGAACCGCGTAGAAGTCCGGCGATGGAGATGGTTTGAGCGGGCCGACTTGGAGCTTGTATTCGGGACCCCAGGTAAAAAGATTCCGAATAAACGCCTCCGCAGAATGCGCAAGAGCGGCTTCGTCAATCTGCTTAGAGCCGGACTTCGGGGACTGCGCGGAAGCGGTAGATGCCGCAAGAACAATTGCGAGGACTCCGTAAAAGTACGAGCGTCTCATCAGTAGAACTCCTATCGAGTGTTGCGTATGCCACAGGCGTGGGCCGGCGTTGTCTCGGAACCTGCCCTCGCGAAGGCGGGTATTGCCTGCAGCAGGCGCCCGCAATTTGCGGGAATATGAAACCACAGATGAGGCTGCGCGCAAAGTGAAGCAAGGGGCAGGACATAAGGAACCGCGAGACGACGAATAGCCGCGAATTCCCTTCCCGGCGTCTGCATTGGGGTCTTGAAATCGCCAAAAGCGTGCCGAGATGTTTTGGCGTTTTTGTTGATGCTGCTGGATTTACGCGACTCTTTTCTCGGCACGCGTGTCGAGAAAAGCTCGATAGCGGTGAGAGAGCCCGGTGGCCGAATCGATCGTAACACCACGTTACATCGCTCGACACGATCGAAAAGTGTGTCCATCAGTTTTGCGACTTTTGTTGATGGCGCTCGGGTTACGGCGTTTTCTGATGGCATGGTGTGTCCATCGCCTAAGGTGGTTAAAGTAACACTTTCAGAGTGCCGATTTTTGTCGTGGCTCGTCTGAGGTGGGCCTCCTTTCTGTGCTGTCGCTGGCGTGGTGTCGATTGCGTATGCCATAAAAATAACCGACCCTAGCATATGTTTTACATGTTGTCAATAATTATGTGGGGTACTAGAACCGTGGCACCGGTGTGCTAGGGGCTCCTGGTAGTCCGTTTCGCCTTTCCGCCCGGCGGGCATGTCCCCCGGCCGTAGATGTGTGGCTAAGTACAATCTGGGTGGGCGACTCTCCCGCCCAAGCCGCGATAAGACCGGCGGGAGTGGTTCACCAGCCTGTTGCGAACAGGGCTTGTGCGGCATGCAAACCACACTTCTGGTATTTGGCGTATGCTCGCGCGGCTTCCTGGCGAATCTGTTCCGCGCTTTGGTGCGCGATCCAACCATCCAGCGCAGCTTTCAGGGTATAGGCTTCGGGGGCCATCAGGCCGGTGGTCCACAGCAGAGGTGCGGCGCCTGTATCCCGGAGATAAGGACGAAAGTAAGTCTCGCTTGCGCAGGCCAGGATAATTGCCGTCCGGGGCTTCGCTGCTGTTTTCCCAGCGATGGGCGGGATTTGAAAATCCATGAATGCGTCGTGTCCGACGTAGACGACTAAATCAGAGCCGCCGCTGATTGGCAGCGATTCGTCTCCGGCTGCGTCTTTTACATGAAGAGTTAGGGCGCCGAGACCGGCGGCGGCGGATAGAAAATCCGTGACTGCCTGACGGATTTGGCTGCCCTGGTACGCGTCCGCGATCAGATACACCGGCGCCTGGCGATATCGGAACGCGCAGCGTCGCAAGATTGCAGGCTTCGGACCACGACCGCAGGACATGAGCTGCCATTCGGCGCTCGCACGAAAGTACGTCTTCACGCCAAAGGCGGCTCCCCAATAGAGATTGGTGTCCGGACGATCTCCGTTGCCGAGGTTCGCGGGAACGGGGACGATTCCCTGATGTGCGTTGTCGGCGAGGGCGACAAAAACATGGACCGTGCGGAGGGGAACTTTCGCGGACAGAATGGAGGACCATGTAAAAAGGGCGAGCATGCCGCACACGATGAGACGCAAAGCGAAGCGCTTCATGGGCCCCATTGTAAGCCGATTCACCTGCGGGTTGATCACATCGCCAGTTATGTGGGGGGGCAGTTTGAATTTTGACGGGTGTGTCGCGATCGAGAAAAGCTGACCACAGCCAGCGCCCGCGATTCTTTGGTTGACACCAAGATAGGCGAGGTGTATATGTGTCGAGAGGCTAGGGGTACAGGATAACGATGACGCAAAACAACAAACCTGAATTTCTGAAGGGCGCGCTGGACCTGCTCATCCTGAAGGTGGTGGCTCTGGGTCCGATTCACGGCTATGCCATCGCGCAGCGCATCCAGCAAATCTCGAAGGATTATTTTCAGGTGCAGCAAGGGACGCTCTACCCTGCGCTCCACCGGCTGGAGAATCGCGGCTGGCTCGGCGCTGAATGGAAAGATACCGACACGGGCCGGGAAGCGAAGTTTTACTCGTTGACGAAAAAGGGTCGCAAGCACCTAGAGGTGGAAATGGCCAGTTGGGAGCAGATGTCGAATGCCGTGGCGCTGATTCTGCGCACTGCCGAGTAGGAGGCCGTCATGCGCTGGCTTAGCCGATT
>DASYZA010000046.1:0-8215 GCA_035946775.1 Candidatus Sulfotelmatobacter sp.
AGATGGCTACCGCCATATCGAGGCAGAGGGCGACGGCAGCCGGCCGGGTGAAAAAGCCCGCGAGGATGAACAGGGCTCCGACAAATTCGGCGACCGAGGAGACATACCCGAGCCATGCCGGAATGCCCAGGCTGCTGATGAGGTGCACGTGGTCGTGCAGGTGACGGAACAGGTTCTGATAGCCGTGGGCGAGCATTACGATGCCCAGCGCGAGACGCATGACCAGAAGGGCCAGCGGCTGTAAGCGATCAAGGTAGCGCAAGGTCGTTCTCCTGACAAAAGCAGACTAGATTACCGCAACCGGCAGGGTGAGATTGAGAAATTGTTCTCAAAACGCAGGGTGAGTATGGGATGAACCACGAACGCGCCCGAAAAAGTAACGCAGAAGCCAGTTTCGGCGGCAGCGACAAAAGCCGCCGAACCAATAGCTTGGGCGAGCGGCATAGTACCTCCGTACCGTGCCTAGTACTTCAGTTACCGTTCAACCAATCATATGATCAGCATAAAATCGAGGGATAATTGACTTAATTATTAAAACGTAGTATCAATGTAATACGCTGCGTTCGAGTGGGAGGGAAAAGCTCTTTCCCCGCAATACCATGCAAACCAACATCATTCTCTACCGCCGTCACGGACTGAAGGAAGGCTCGCGGTGTCCCCATTCCGATAACCGCTATCATCCACGCTGCGGCTGTCCGATCTGGATGCAGTTCCAATATGCCAAGAATCGTCCTTTATTCAACGTGCACGGTCACAGGCTGCGCCACGGTCAAAACCTCGTTCCGACGACGGCCCGCTCATGGGGAGAGGCGCAGGACATCGCGAAGGCATTCCGGCAAAAGCTGGACGCCGGGATTCCGACTGCCGACCACAGCGGCTTGACGATCAAAGACGCCACCGACAAGTGGCTGAAGGTGCGTGAGCAGGACGGCAGGAAGGACGACAAGGCGCGGTCGATGGTTAAGAAGCTGCTTGAATTTTGTGAGAGGGACGGCGTCAGACCGTTACAGGCTCTCACTACAGACAAGATGCTGGAGTTCCGCCTCTCACTGCCGTTCCGCACCGGCGACTCGTCCAGCCTCAAGGTTCACTGGTCGGTGCTAGGCGGATTCTTCCGATTCGCTGTGGACATGGGATGGATCGCAAAGAACCCGATCCCATCCGCACGGCAGAACAAGCAGTTTGCGATCCGCTTCGAGAAGCCGGAAGTTCAAGTTCCTTCTCGCAAAGAAGTGGACGACGCACTTGCAGCAGCCGATGGGCCTTTGAAAATCATGATGCTGTTGCAGCGGTGGTCTGCCTGCGCCATGATCGACGCCTACATGCTCCGCCGTGACGAGATGACGGGTAACCTCATTCGCCGTCGCCGCCAGAAGACCGAGGAGCCTTATCGCATCCGCATCCCGCAGTGGCTTGCAGACGCCATCACTGAACTGCCTGGAAGAGAGTATGCGTTCCAGAGCGGCGGGATGGGAGAGTCGTGGTACAAGAAGCAGTATCGCAAGGTGTGGGAGGCCGCCAAGTTGCCGGATTTCCACTCGCATCTGTTCCGGCATTACCGAATCAGCGAATTGCTTTCAAGCGGCGTCCATGTCGATGACGTTGCTTTGATGGTCGGCACCAGTCCCGCAGAGATTCGCAAGACTTACCGTCACTGGATCAAGGAAGAGGAAGATCGCTTGGACGCGATCCAAGCGAAGGAATTCAAGCGTCATTCGGAAAACCGGGGTAATGCCCTTCAATAATTGATACGTAAGAGGGGTCGGTGGGTTTGTCTCAACGCGACTGCACCTTGCAATGGAACTATTGCTGGTACCGGGAGGGGGAGTCGAACCCCCAAGGTACCAAGTACCGGCGGATTTTGAGTCCGATGGATCAGAGCCAGAAGACGATGTAGCCGAATGATTTAGAACCACTTATCAAAAACCGACCATCGAGTCTTGTGCGGCGAAATGCGGTCTTGCAAAGGTCCACACATCACGTTTCCATCACGTGCATCATGAATTTTCTAAATATAGCCCCACACCAAGTTTGGGATTGCTTAGTTCCGTTGCTCATCATGGCCCCGAACAAACAGCGGGACGTCTTCATAAACTGTTACGATACTGTAAGCCGAATTCGCCGAGACACATTGCAAACACGCAACTTATTGAATCGACGAGACCGCCAATTGTCAACGGTGTCAGTGCTGGCACTATTGGCAGGTTTTGCGTCACACCGGCGTCACAGGTCTACCCGCTCCTCAAGTCTACTCGACCAGGGCGGGGAGAGGTCCGGGTTAACAGCCGGATGCTTGGCCATCTGCTCGTTGAATCTAACAGGCTGCGGAAAAATTGGTCTGCAACCCTTTTTTCTTTCTGTTTCTCGTCATTGACGATGTCGAATGAGTCGCTTTTCGGTGGTTTTGTGGCTGCTGCTTCTAACTTGATGCTGCGAAAGACACACTTCAGCGCTGACTTACAGCGCTGGAACTGCCGCGGCCAGATTTCGCATGCGCACCAGATTGTAGGCTGCGCAAGCGAAGGTAAAGATCCAATCCACTTTGCAGACCCCGCGATGGCGCACTTTCCGCATCAGCGCAATCGTCTTCAACCAGCCAAAGCATTCTTCGATCCGCTTCCTCTTCTTTTGGCTGATGGCGTATCCCAGGTGTCGCGTGGTGCGGCCATCAATCGCGCTCCTACCGTTCCGTCCCAGGTTTTGCGCCACATGCGGCACGACCCCCAAGTTTCGGCACTCGGCCACAAACCCGCGCGTGTCAAACCCTTTGTCGCCAGCCACCGTCACCGACTTCGTTCCCGGGATCTTCTCCAGCATCACCAAGGCCGCGTCGCGTTCCGCGGTTCCGTTGGCTTGGAACACTTCCGCGTCCACGATCAGCCCGTTGCGGTTCTCCACCAAAAGGTTCCCGCTGTAACTCAACTTGGACTCCTTGCCGTCGCTTTTGCGCGCCAACTGAGCCTCCGGATCACTCTTAGACTCATGCGTCTGATTGGACCGCTGCTCACAGCGAAAGTTGATGGTGGGATTGCCGGGATCGTCCGGTGGCGGGTCGGGCTTGCCCTGTTTCCGCTGGTAACTCTTCGCGCTCGCCCACGCTTCCAGCAACGTGCCGTCCACGCTGAAATGCTCGTCCGACGTCAGTCCTTTTGCCTGCGCCTGTGCCACCACGCGGGCCAGGAACTCCTTCGCCACCTCGGCCTCCAGCAAGCGGTCGCGATTCTTGGTGAACACCGTCGCGTCCCACACCTCGTCATCCGCGTTCAGCCCTACGAACCAGCGGAACAGCAGGTTGTAATCCATCTCCTCCATCAGCAAACGCTCGCTGCGGATCGAATACAGCATTTGCAGCAACTGCGCTCGCAACAGCTTCTCCGGCGCAATCGACGGCCGGCCGACACGAGCATACATCGTGTCAAACCGCCGCGAGAGTTGAGTGAGTACCTCATCCACCATCTCCCGGATCGCACGCAGGGGGTGATCCTTACGAACGCGCATCTCGGGAGACAGGTAACTGAATATATGATTCTGCTGCTGATCTTCTCCGCGCATGTCTTCTCGTATCACAGTCGACTGTGGATTAGGAGTGGTTTTTCAGCAGCCTGCTAAAGGCTCTTGTAGCCGCATGAGGACGTTGCAACCCAGTTTTGCTGACAACTTGGCTGGACAGATTCGCGTCGTCGAACAACTCATCTTTCCAAGCTGGGCGGTACATCCTTCTTCAACTGCCATTAACCGCCCGGGCTGACCCGCCCGGGGTATGCAGGTCCGTGCTATATAAGGAGTCAATTAAGTCGTGAAAGGGAAAATGGTCCCCTGGGCAGACTGTATATGCGTCCAATTCGCTATGCTTGTGTATATCATGGAGTGCGAATCCATATCGGCATACAACATCTCTGCACAAGGCCGTTAGGGACTGCATCTGTGCAACAGTCGGAACGCCATTTCCACTTGAAGAATCAAAATTTCCAAGAATGCAAATTCCAATCATATTATTTCCTCCAAACGCGTGAGCACCACGCAAATGTTCGGGACGAATCGGGTGAACGGCTCCATTCGCGCTGATAATATAGTGATAACCAATTCGGTAAATTCTCCACCAATAAAAAATTCCGAAACCTCGGTTACGATGGAGCTTTTCAATTTCCGCTAGACCCTCGTTCATCGAGAGCGCGGAATGGTGAATAACTATACCTCTCGGATGGATCATGTTGCTTACTGAAACGACTATATCCATCGCGCCTGCTATTACAGTCGCCCCTAGAGCTTTCAAGAAGCTCCTTCTACAGATTGCTTGTACAGTCATTGCCGCAGTTCTTAAGTTCTTAAACCCATTCAATAATGCGAGTTCATGGTTTGAGGTTAGAGCAGCGATGCGAAAGTTATTTCCACCCGACCTCCGACCTGAGCATCGGCTGACTGATCATGCGCAACTTTACCTTTTCCGCGACGTCTTCCGGCTGGGGGATCTTTCCAAACCATAGAACCGGTTTCTTAGAATAGCTCAACGTGATTCTCATGCAGTCAAAGGCGGACCGGCGGACCATGCCAAGAAAGTTTTTCGATGGGATACCGGTTCGGCGTTACCAGGCGGCCGACATCGCTGTAGCCAGGCAAACGATCGTTCCACGCTCCAGTGTCGCTATAGTGTCGCGGCTTGCGCACTTCTTGGATTGGAGTGGACAGGATCCAACAACAAGTGAGGTTAGTGGGAGTGGGTGGGAAGCGTGCAACTTCAGGCGGCGGGAAGGTCTGGATCGGACTCCTTCAACGTCAATACTTACTGACGAGGGCCAACGAAGGAATGGTCGCACCACAGCCGTGGCGGAGCAATTCGCGAATACCCCAGTTTTCGTTTGTTCACTCACCGTATCCAGCATGACTCGCACCCGAATCCGTCTTCTGAGCAAGGTGTGTCAGGTCTGCTATTATTAGTGTCTCAACCTCAGCCCATGAACGCGTGTGGGCAAACATATGTCCCTCGTTATTGAATATACGCCACGATAGTGTCCCATTTGAGATGTTCGAAGCGAATATGCGGCGCAGTGTGGTTGATGCACATTCGATGCCGCACCAGGGGTCATTAGCACCTTGGAAGACAGCAATGGGCAAGGTTGGAGCTATGTGACTACCGGACAACTGGAACACGGGCACAGATATAAGTACGAGACCACCTAGTTTGCTGCCAATCCTGCTAGCTGCCATAATAGCTAGCAAAGTGCCATAACTCGAGCCATAAAGAAGCACTTTGTTATAGGACATACCAGGCAGCGATGCAGCAAATCTGCAACTCGCAACGATATCATCCGCACGGGACTCATCGTCTCCCATACTTTCAAATGCAGCTCCGTAACCGCGGGAACCTCGGTAATTCGGCACGACAACTGTAAATCCACGACTTGTAGCCAGTTGGATCAATGGATTCCATTCCTGACGTTCCTGTAAATTGGGGCCACCATGCACGAGTACTAACGCTGCGCCACGAGCCACTTTTCCTGAAGGGCTCCACAATAGAGAGGGGACCGTGACTCCATCAGATGATCTGACGCTAATTTGGCGCGGGGCAACGCTCATAATCTCTCTCCCCGCCGGGGGTTCGTAGAGTATGTGAGCGGCTGGCCGACCTTTGGAAGCAACCTCTATTATCGCAGGAGGTCTGTCTGGCGGTGAATGAAGCAGGTAGAAGCTGTACGCGTCGGGACCTGTTCCCAACATTCTGGTCGTGCCACCCGAGAATCCAAGCGCATCAATCGTCCGGTCACCACAACTACCAATGAATAGGTTAGTATCTCCCATGTGGTTCACGCCAAAAACTACATGGCCGTCGGGCAAGGAGAATGGCGACATGACATCGCCATCCCCGGTATAGCAATTGTGGATGGTGTCATGTTTCAGATCAATTTGGAATAGGCTATAATAGAGCTCATTCATTCTACCCCGAGCGGTCACCAAAAGTCGTGTACCAGTATGATCCCACGCGAGCTGCCCGATCGTTGCCCTGTCGATGACCTCCACCTGCCGCGAGCTGTGGTCGCGGATATCAATCAAGTGCAAAGATCCCGGGCTAGAAAATGACGTGGCCGCTATAGCTGTACTGTCAGGGGACCATTGAAAGTCTCCGTTTGCAGCAACATCGTCTGACACAGTTTCGGCAGCACCCTGTGTAGGATTGATTACTACTAGGCTCCCTTGGGATGTTTGAGTACCGCTGAAATAGGCTAGCCGATCTCCGTCGAGAGCCCATCGTATCGGCGGCGCGGCTGTGTGGGTGATGGGGGCGAGTACGGCCCGCGGTGTTCCCTTACCCAATAGCCACAAATACAATTGGAAACGCTGGTCACCGCCTTGCCCCGCCAGATATGCTACCGCGCGACTGTCGGTGCGCCATGTAAGTGCTAATTGCGTGTCATCTGATGTGTCGGAAAAAAGCACCCGTTTCGTATTTGCGTTCAAAACGGCAATTTGGAAACGATCTACCTGCCGAGTCTTGACGAGAAGTTCAGTACCATCTGGTGATACGCTGACGGCCATAGGATATTGGTCCAGCAGATCGTTTAAGACAGACGGATCTATTCTGACTGGCTGCGAGGATGGCATCTCGGGCATGCGGGAGAAACAGGAACCAAAACAGAAGAACATCACTGCCAAGATGATACAAGTGAGACACCGAACTACCCTTCCACTTATCATGCGATGAGCTCCGTTGCGGTGTAGATTCCCCGTCTTGCCTGGTTACCGTGCTAAATCAGGGAGACAATACGAAAGTAGACCCCCCAGGCACAAGATCATCCTTCACAGGATCTTGAATCCGATGAAGATTGTCGGCATTGTGTGCATGCAGAGACGTATGCATAACCCCGCTGCTCGTCTTTGAGTCCTGACCTCGACCTCGTGTGGTTCACCCCAGGAAGTGATCTGCGAAGGCGGCGTCGCATTTTCCAGCGTTAGCGTTGCGGAAGGAGCGAAAGTGAGTCCTTTGGTGGCGAGCAAGTAAGCATTCCCTAGCTACTTTCCGGTGCGAAATGCGTGTTCCGCGAAGCCACAGCAAGCTGGTTGAGCGTACGGGGCCGAATCTGCCCGGGGGTTTGGCGCTGAAGCCGCCGATCCCGCGAGCGAAATCGAGCTGCCACGCATCGGCTACCGGCTGCCCAATGTGCTCTCCATCGCCGAGGCCGAGCAAGTTATCAGCCAGCCGGACATCCACGATCCGCTCGGTTTGCGTGATCGCGCGATCCTGGAGACGCTGTACTCAACTGGAGTGCGGCGGCTGGAGTTGATCCACCTGAAACTCTACGACCTGGACCTGGCGCGCGGCATCGTCACCATCCGTCAGGGCAAGGGCAAGAAAGATCGCGTGATTCCCATCGGCGACCGCGCCGTGGCCTGGATCGAAAAATATCTCGCCGATGCGCGCTCGCGTCTGGTGGTCGAGCCGGACGCCGGCACACTGTTTCTCACCGCGGACGGAGAGGAGATCGGTCGCGACCATCTCACTTTCATGGCGCGCGGCTACATCGCCCAGGCCAAGATCGGCAAGACGGGAGCCTGCCACTTGTTCCGCCACACCATGGCAACCCTGATGCTCGAAGGCGGTGCGGACATCCGTTTCATCCAGCAGATGCTCGGGCACGCGAAACTATCGAGCACGCAAATTTACACGCAGGTCTCGATCCGCATGTTGAAGCAGGTCCACTCCATGACTCACCCGGCGCAGCTACACAGGCCCGCAGCGACGACCGGCGACGGCAGCGACGAGCAGAAGAACGAGCAGCAGAAAGCCGCGTTGCTGGCCGTTCTGGAAGCGGAAGCCGCAGAAGAAAACGAATAGCCCTGCCGCCGTTCTGAAGTACAATCTCGCTTGATGGTGCCAGCAGCTAAAGAAGAAATGCTCTCTGGGTTCGGCCCCTCGTGTGCCGATCTTCCTTTAGCTGCCAGCTTCGAGTTAAGCGAAAACTCGCATCTGGGGTTCGGGGGAAAAAATGCAGCTCTGCATCTGGGGCAAGCGATCTGTAACTCGACAACGGCGTTGGGGATAGAGCGAGGGTTGCTCCAAAACTGCATCGGATCACGTATACAGTCCTGGAACCGCTATGCCTACGTGCTGAACAACCCGCTGAGCAATATCGACCCGTCGGGATTGGAATGTGTTTGGGACGACGGCAGCTACGACTCTGTGGACGATCCAGTTACCGGCCTACAATCCGACGGCACACAT
>DASYZA010000047.1:0-3242 GCA_035946775.1 Candidatus Sulfotelmatobacter sp.
GTTGCCCTCTTCTTCGGAAGGTTCCCCCCAAAAACTCGAGCAACATTGAACAATGAGTGGCTGCCGCACACCAGGCAGACATCATGTGGGCTATCGCTGACGACGTCACATTCTGCGCAGAGGACTGCATTTTGTAGCGGAACAGCGTTCAGAACTCGAGCTCGCTCCCGAGAACCCACCACGCCAGAACCATTCATCACAGAACCTCACAGAAGTCTAAAGTGATTTTAGCGGTTTGCCGCTCAATCTCATCCCTTGTGCATCAACCCAGTCACCGTATGTTTTGAGAGCGGTGTCTGTCACTATTGCAATCCCCAAACGTTCCATCGATCCTTCGCATGATCCGATCGGCCCACTGCACGGCCGATCCAATCAGCGACTCCGTCCGCGGACTCGGCCGGCTGTCGTGCAGATCTTCTGCCGTCTTTAGATGGCGAGACACCAGAATGCTGGCCATGATTCCTAATACGCGCTTTCGTCCTTCCTCCATCTCATTCACCGTTAAGCCTCAGCTTGCATGGCCAGGACGTCCAGCAGCGGCTTCCGGCTCTTCCGTTCCAGCCGCTCCATTCGGCCATCAAATCTTGCCTTGAATTCCCGATACGCACCGGGCGTGATGTCCCCTACCTGAAAGGCGCGACGCAGTTCGTTGAGTGCCTGCCGGGCTATCTGTTGAGCTTGCTCTGGATCACGCGCCTTGTGTTCGTAGTAAATCGCCAGCTGCTCGTAAGCCTCATAGCCGTGCCGTGAATTGCCGACCGCGTCTTTCCAAAGCTCACAGGCCAGCTCGAAATCGCCTTCGCGCTTTGCGAGCCTTGCAAGGGAACGCCGCGCAGTTCGATCGGTTTCGGTCGGCAGAAAGGATGCAATCGACTTTTCGTAAAGCTTGCGGGCGCGCGTGTGCTGGCCGCGCTTTTCGCAGATCCGGGACACGCCGAACAGTTCCAGCCCGTCTTGTCCGAGGTTTTCAACGTCACCGAGCAATGAGAGAATCCGGCTGGACAGGGCCGCCAGACCACGCAGGTCCATCTGGTTGTGGTTCAGCACCGGGACGAGCCGTTCCGGTGGGCCTCCCCGCAAGAAATCGAAATAGATTTGCGGAATCAGACCCGAGAGCAGATCCGCTCCTCGGTCCCAGCCCAATACATGGCGTTCGAGCTCTGATAGCCGTACCGACCCCAGTCGCAGCCGCCACAGATTTCGTGCCGGATGAAGAAAGTCGAGGTGCGCCCGAAAAGTCGGAACAGAGATCTTGCGGCTCATGCGATAGCGGGTTTCGAGCAGTGGCCAATCGAACGACTTGCCGTTGAACGTGACCAGTACCGGGTGTTCAGCGATCCGCTCTTGCAAGGCGACAAGTAGCGCGCGTTCTTCGCTGTACTCGCGGAGAAAAAACTGCTCGATCTCCAGGCCGCCATCTTCCCACCATGCGACACCGACGAGAAATGCATAAGTGCCGCTGCCGCCGGCAAGACCGGTGGTTTCCGTGTCCAGAAAGAGCCACTGGTCGGGATCTGCGATCTTATCCGGCGCGTCGGGCATGAGCAGTTTCAACGCCCTCGCATCTGGCGAATACCGCGGAGGCTGAGCACACCAGCACCGCAGGGAAAGATAGTCTCCGTGCTCATTCGTCTTCGGAGTGGCCCCCAGAACCTGTGACAACCGCCCCGGATCATAGTGGATCGCCTTCTTTTGAGAGAGCGACTCGTCATCATTCAACAAAGATGTTTGCCAGCCCTGAGCCGGTGCCTCTTGCGTGGAGGAACGCCGGAGGGCCTTTAAACCGCGAACTCGATCAAGGCTCACGTATCGCATGTTCATGCAGTTTCTGCCGTCCTCGTTGCCACGGACTGAGTGTCGCGGCAAAGTCGTCCAAGAATCTCAAGCGCGACTTCTTTGGTTCTTTCACTGCGATCAGCAGCAGGCCCCACGCACGAAGGGCATCCGTTCTCGCATGAGCAGGCGCTGATGAGTTCCAGCGTTCGGTTCAACAGCGTGTCGCAAATGCGGTACAGCGGTTCGCTGAATCCGATTCCGCCTGGGTACGCGTCGTAGATGTAGAGATTGGGCTCGAAGAATTGTTTGTCTTCCGAATCGTTCGAGGGAACCGTGGCGAAATCTTCCCAGTTGATCTCGGTCGCCGCACTCGGCGGGCGCTCACCGACTGCTGTGCCGAGATCCCGCCGGTCGCACATCATCAGAAGAGTCGCCATGGACCCGAGTGCGTAGAGCAAGCCAAAAATCCCGCTCTGACGCTCGGAAAGGCTGAACGGCAATTCGGCAAGCAGGCTGTGCGCGAGCGTCAGCCAAAACGAGGTTGTGTGCATCTCGTTTTCTGGCAGTTCAAGTCTTCCCGAGCCGACGTTTTCGTTGGTAAAGAATTTGATTTTCTTGAAGCCAACCACTTGCGATCGCACGAGCACGTCACCGTGGACGCGAGCTGCCGGCCCAGCGATAGTCTGTTCTTCGGCGACTTCGAGCACACGAACCTGTGTGTAGCGGATCGCGTCTGTGTAGTAGTCGACATTGACCGGCTTGACGTAGGCTTTGCGTTTGTCGAAATCCAGGTGCTCGACGTGGTATTGCTGCCCCTGGTGGATGTAAATCGCCTTCGGATGAACGGTCGTGAGCGCGGAGGAAAAATCGACTTCGCCGATCACTTCTGGTTTACCCCTGTCTTCGCCGGTCGTGTCAATGATGACGAAGTTATCTGACGTGACCGATCGCAAGCTGATCGTGTCGGCGGGATAGGCTTCGTCGATCCAGTGCCAGTCGCCGCCGCTCTGATGGAGGAAGCCGGTCTCTCCTAGCTGCTCGCAAAGTTCTGGAACATCCACATTGCCGAATTTCTCATCCGGCGAAATAGGAAGTTCGAACGCTGCACACTTCAAGTGATTGACCAGAATTTCCAGATTGTCCGGCTGAATGTGGGCATGCTCGGGTGAGTTTCCGAAGAAATACTCGGGATGCTGCACGATGAATTGGTCGAGCGGCGCGGAGGACGCTACAAAGATCGCACACGAACTGCCGCTTCGCCGGCCTGCACGGCCGGCGCGTTGCCAGGTGGAAGCAATCGATCCGGGATAACCCGCCATCACGCAGGTATCGAGCGAGCCAATATCGATTCCCAACTCGAGTGCGTTTGTGGTCACGACACCCAAAATCCGGCCGTCACGCAATCCGCGCTCGATCTCGCGGCGTTCGGCCGGCAGATACCCTCCGCGGTAGCCGCGGATTGGTTC
>DASYZA010000048.1:0-13659 GCA_035946775.1 Candidatus Sulfotelmatobacter sp.
GGCTAGTCAGTTTTATGGAGTACGATCTGGGTTACATTGATCTGGAGGAAAAAACTTTGCAGCCCCTCGAGAACCCCTTCGGGCCGAAAGTGTAACCTATGTCTCCGGAACGTTCTGTTACCTATGTCTCCGGAACGGACACTGATAAACATGGTGGCCAGGGACGGAGTTGAACCGCCGACGCCAGCCTTTTCAGTGTTGGCTTATGTTGTATTTTGAACGACTTACGTGACTCTGGGTGGCCGCCTAAGTCCTTGAAAAGTCGTTAGAGAAATTGCAATCGTGGCTTGGAATCATGGGTTCAAGAACTGGTTGCTCGCGCACTCGACGACCAATTTCGTCCGCGGCGATCAAAGCTGTTTTCACTTCGTGATTCTTTTTCGCCCCGCGGAATAAGCGTTTCGTTTTGTAACGCCACGAGATGCCTGACGTTTTCTATGACGGCTGACGTGGACAGTGGTGGGCTTAGAAGAGCCGACACCGGCAGCGAACACAGCGGGATTCAGTGCCGTGAGCACGGCAGCGGGATTCTTGTCGATGACAGTGAGCAAAGTGCGAGCTGGCGCTTCTGGCGTCCTCCGCCCTCCCTCCCAGTGCTTGATGGCGTCGAGGCTGAACCCAAACGTGTCAGAGAATTTGGCCTGTGTCATGCCCAGTCGATTACGGATCGCTTTCACGTCAACCCCCTGGGGCACATGTGCCTTGAATCCTTCTTGCACCCCAGCAAGGAATGCCTCAACATCGTTAAGGCCATCCATCATCTGCTCGAATTGCGTCTTCATGCTACCTCCCCTAAGTCTCGAAAATACTATCGGCCCGTTTCCTTAGGGTGTTGCGCTCTCCCATCGACAGATTTTCTTTCTCATTCTTCGGAAAAACGGTGATAAGAAAAATTGGAAATCTCTCGTTGCGCCAAATATACACAACCCGCGCTCTGCCACTCTTCCCCATTCCTTTGCGTGCAACGCGGACCTTTCGAAATCCACCCGTTCCACGGATCACGTCTCTACATGCCGGGTCAGCCGCAACGAGTGCCACGATGTCCGCACGCTCCTCCTCGCTAAAGAGCTTGTTGGCAATGGCGAGGTAGGTAGAGCGTCTCGACAACCGTTGCACATCCTCTCTCGTACTCCATTGGACACCATAAAGTACAATTGTATGCCATTGGACACCAAGGGTTTAGGAGACTTCAAGTGTGCAGGGGAGGCGGTTTGCGGGGGCCGGAGGTTGTGTGGCAGGTGCTTCTAAACAAATCAGGAGACGCATGCCTTAAAAGCGTGAGCTTAAACGTATTTACAGCGACTTACAATCTGCCGGAGCCGCCAAAGTTGCTGTAAGGAACCTATAAAACGATGCTTGTGGGTTGAAGGCTAACCCCCACCTCCGTTTAACACTACTTCATAAGATGTGAGAGCTTCTCGACGAAGCTGATCGCAACACCGTCGAGCGACTGAAGCCGGACTCATTCGACAAATGATCCTCTGCTCGACGCTTCGTTACCCGTAACAGATTAGACTTTGGGACTGGAAGGCGAGACTAGAAGACCGTTGAGTTCAAATACAATTATGAGGCGCACGGTTGCTTCGTCCCAGCTTTTGTCGTAAATCGGTAATTGAGGAGCGCTGGGTATGTTTTATGCAGCCGGATTCTTCAGGGCATTAGTTCCGGCATCTGATGTCTCTGTTGCGACGGGGATCGACACGGATATTAGCGTGCCATTCCCGCCAGACTGAATTTCAAACGTCCCACCTAAATCGTTGACACGCTCCCTCATACCATTCAGACCCACGCCGAAGTGTTCACCATTCGTCTGAGACCCTTGGATCGACTCAGCAGGTATTCCTCGCCCAAAATCCTTCACGGTGAGCACAGCCCGATGGTTGATTTTCAGGCGAACTTCAACTAAAGGGCTGGCGGCGTGGCGGTGGATGTTGGTGAGGCTCTCTTGCAAAATGCGAAACAAAGCAGTTCGTACCAATTCTGGCAGTCTTTCAATCCCCTCGTCGGGCAACTCCAGTTCCACTTTGATTCCGCTCCGTTTCGCAAATTCATCTGTGTACCAGCGAGCAGCAGACGAGAAGCCAACTTCATCAAGCAGCGGAGGATGTAGCAGGCACGACAGGGTACGAGTTTCGGATATGCTTCGCTCGACTGATTCCAACGTCGCCGACAACACTTCGTCTTTGTTGGGAGCATCTGAACCTCTCAGTGACTCCAAGTTCATCTTGATGCTCGCCAAATACTGTCCGAGACTGTCATGAAGATTACGTGCGATTCTCCGATGAGCCTCGTCCTGTGAACGCATCAGTTGCGTTGAGAGACGCCGGAGTGAGGCGGTGCGCTTTTGCACTATGGATTCAAGTTCTTCGTTCGCATGTCGCAACGCATTCTCAGCCCGTTCACGGTCGGCTATGTTTTGACGTAATGTCTCCTCTGCCTTCTTTCGTTCGGTGACATCGTAGAAGCAGTTAATCGCTCCGATGATTTCTCCACCGTCATCCTTCAGCGGAGCGATGTTCACGATAACAACTACCCGTGAGCCATCGGGACGCTCGATGTGAACTTCTCCGTCCTGTATCCCCGGCACTTTACCAGTCAGGACATCGCCCATTGGACACTGCTCGTGCGGCATAAAACTACCGTCCGGGCGGTACATCCTGAACGAACCGCAGAACCGTTCGTCTGTGTCTCCGACTTCCGGTCTGCGACCCCACAGTTCCGCCGCTCGGCTGTTGTAATCACGGATCACACCGGAGGTGTCACAGGAATAAACGGCGACAGGAGCCAGATCGAACAAAGTTCGATAGTGGTCACTTTCCGCTATGTGATCGATGATTTCCGATGGGCGGTCGGGAGTCGCAAAGGAATTGCTGTGCGGCACAGGAACTCTCCAAATTTCGACGATGAAGACACAACTTGAGGGCAGTATTTTACACCCATATCTGGAGCAGATTCCCTACATGGTTTACCGTACAGATCGAACTGTGAAACTAACGGTCAAAGTCGAAAGATTCAGCAGCATGAGGGAGAATCTGTAAGCGCAACTTCGGGGCATCATATTCGCAAGTGTTCAGACATGGCCTTTCTCAACATTGGAATCAACGTGCTGCTGGCGTTGCTTTTCATGACGTATCCGCTCGCGCCAGCCGCAATCGCTTCCCTTGCAAATGGAGCAGAGTCGAATTGGCTCACGATGAGAATCAGAGTCGTGGGGAATTCATGCTTGATGCGGCGAGCAGCCTCGAAGCCGTTCATCACTGGCATCGTGATGTCCAATAGCACGACGTCCGGTCTGTGCTCACGCACCTTACGGACAGCATCGGCTCCGTCCGCAGCTTCGCAGACGATCTCAATGTCAGATTGTGTTTGAAGGATTAGCAGGCTGCTGAAAAACTACTCCCAATCCACAGGCCGGTATGGTACGAAAAGGCATGCGCGGAACCGATCAGCAGCAAAGTCATATCTTCAGTTATGTGTCGCCGGAGGAGCGGGTGCGGAAGGATCATCCGCTGCGCTCGGTGCGAGCTATGGTGGACGAAGTGCTGCAGCAGTTGTCGGGGCGGTTTGATGCGATGTACGCCAAGGTGGGGCGTCCGTCGATTCCGCCGGAACAATTGTTGCGAGCGCAGTTGCTGCAGATGCTGTACTCGATCCGCAGCGAACGGCTGCTGATGGAAGAGATCGATTACAACATGCTGTTCCGATGGTTTATCGGGTTGAACCTTGACGATGAGGTCTGGGACGCGACGGTGTTTACCAAGAACCGCGACCGCTTGCTGGAAGCCGACGTGGCCAAGGAGTTTCTGGCACACGTGGTGGAGCAGGCGCGGGTCAAGGGCCTGACCTCGGACGAGCATTTCACCGTAGATGGCACGCTGCTGGAAGCATGGGCGGGGGCGAAGAGTTTTCAACCGAAAGACAAAAAGCAACCACCGCCGGAGGATCCCGGTAATCCCACGGTGAACTTTCGCGGCGAGCGGCGGTCGAATCAGACGCACGCGTCGAAGACCGACCCGGAGTCGCTGCTGGCGCGCAAAGGCGAAGGCAAGGAGTCGAAGTTGAGTTACTGCGGAAACTTGCTGGTGGAGAATCGCAACGGACTGATCGTGGATGCGGAAGTGTTTCAGGCCAATGGCACGGCGGAACGCGATGCCGCGCTGATCATGCTGGAGAAGCTTCCCGGCACACAAGCAGTGACAGTAGGCGGAGACAAAGGGTTCGACACGCGGGACTTCGTGAAAGAGTGCCGGAACCTGTGGGTGACGCCGCATGTGGCGCAAAACCACGAACGCCGTGGCGGCAGCGCGATTGACGGTCGCACCGCGCGACACGCGGGCTATGGCGTGAGCCAAAGAAAGAGGAAGCGAATCGAAGAATGCTTCGGCTGGCTGAAGACGATCGCGTTGATGCGGAAGGTCCGGCATCGCGGCGTGTGCAAAGTGGATTGGATTTTCACCTTCGCCTGCGCGGCCTACAATCTGGTGCGCATGCGCAATCTGGCCGCCGCAGTTCCGGCGATGTAAGTCGAGGCCGAAGTGTGTCCGGCAGAGCCTGGAATGAGACTCTGGGCCTGCCAAACCACCGAAAATCAGACTGTTCGACATCGCGAAAGATGAAAACAGACAGAAAAACACGCTGCGAATCAATTTTTCAGCAGCCTGTTAGGCAGATGGAGCGACGAACAATCTCGCTGTCATCCACCACCAGTACACGAAGAATGAATGCCTGCATGCCGCCTCCTAGAAGCACTTCTTCTGGGTGACGGGAGCAGCCTTTGCTGCGGGCGGCAGGAAAAGAAGATGCCTAACAGTACCACATCGCGGGAAAGTCGGATGTACAGGCTACACGGTATGCCGCGTCTCATGTCGTCCGTTTGACCGTTGCCGCGCTTATGTTGAATATTGAGACGGAATGGACGTTGACGCATCATTCGACATCGAGCAGCTACAGGAAATGTTCGAAGCGCCGGATATTATCGGGTACGTGGCTATTGAGATTCCTAGTTCGGAAAGACAGTCGGCGAGTTGAGAACGGCACTGTCATCGGCTTGCTGATGGAGTATCCGACCAAGGAGGACGCTTGGAAGGAAGTGGATCGGTCTGGGTGCCCGGAGGGTGCCCCGAAATCCGGCCTCTCGAATAAATGTCGCTTCCGTTTGCTGGATATTTTATAACGACTGAGGGTCTTCGATTCCGTCAACACGGCGGCGCGGCAAGCCTTTTGCGGCATGGTAGTCCTTTGCAGATTGAGTACTGCGAAACAAACGGCACAGTGCGGCGCAATTCAAACACACCTGTCGGGAGCGTCGGTTTGAAGAGGAGCTTCCGAGCTCGGCGCGGTTCTCTGCAGCTCTTCAAGCCGCGCACGCATGTCCTCACCCTGTCGACTTGCCCCAGGATTACAGTTTTCACAGTCTGCGCTGTGGATTTTCAGGATGGACAACAGCTGACAACTCCAACTTCTCAAGTTCCTCCTTCGCCCGGGGCAAGATTCAAAAGGCACGTTGGAGAGAAAACGATAGATGATGGCTAAGCGGAAAACTGTTCAAAAGTGAGCAGTCTTCAACGACAGTGCCCACAGGGTAGTAGACATTGAGAAGTAAATGAGGATTCCATAAACCACAAAACTGATCATCTGCAACCAGGGCTCAACGCACGCGGGCAAGAACAACGGTCACGTCATCCGGCTGTTCGGCGCCGCCGATCCAGTCCACCACGGAGCCGGTGATTACATCACCGATGCGGGAGAGAGGCTGGTGACGATGCTCCCGGATCAGTTCGATCAGGCGTTCCTCACCGAATTCGCCGGATTCGTTCTCCGGTTCGGTGACGCCGTCGCTGAATGCAACGAAGATATCGCCCGGTTGCATCGCGATCGTGGATTCGTTATAGGTCGTACCATCAAAAAGACCGACGACGGTGCCGGAAGTTTCCAGGCGGGATACGTAACCATTCCCGCTCAGCATGATTGGCGGCAAGTGGCCGGCATTGCAATACTTCAACTTGCCCACTGTCGCGTCATAGCAGCCCAGAAACATGGTCGCGTACTTCTCCGGCGGGGTACTGCGAAAAAGCTGATAGTTCAAAGTCGTCATCAACGTGCCCGGAGCGAGTTGCGATTGAGTAATGCCATCTCCCCGGTAGTACATACTGGGATCACCATTGGAAAACACTCGAACTCCCAACGCCACCGGCGTCAATACCATCTCCGGCTCGAGCGAATATGCCCGAACGAAGGCATGTACGGTGGCCATCAACAGTGCAGCCGAAATTCCTTTGCCACTAATATCGCCCACCGCCAGTACCAGCCTGTCGCTGCCGAGGGGAATGAAGTCGTAGTAGTCACCGCTTACCGAACGCGCAGGACGGCAGACACCGTAGACCTCCAATGAGGGAAGGCCCGTGAACTTGTGGGGGAAGAGCAAGTTTTGAACTTCGTAGGCAATGGCGAGTTCGCTTTCCAGTCGCTGCTTCTCCTTCTGCTCAGCAATGAGCTTGGCCAGCGATTCAGTCATCAAGTTGAACGACTGTTCCAGCGCCGCCATCTGGTCGCGGCTGCGGATCCGGATGCGGTGCGTGAGATCGCCACGATTGATACGCTCGGTAGCGCGATAGAGCTCCGCCACAGATAGTGTCATGCTGCGGGACAGCCGCATGCCGATGTAGAGTGCCACCGACTCAATCACTCCGAAGAAGATCGCGATGCCGAGCAGTCCATAGCGCAAGAATTTCGTCTTGTCACCCAGCGTGGTGAACAATGTGCTGTAAAGCATTGATGGCCGCGTGACGACACCAATCGCACCGGTTTGTGAGTTCCCGGTTTCCCAATCAACGGAATTGAACAACGTGTAAAACCGAAATGTCGGATCGAACCGGCTGGCAGGCGGTGGAACGCGACCCGCGTCCACTTTTTTGCGTGCGTTTGAGCTGGGCATTGCCGGAGGCGGCACTTGCAAGTCGCCTCCTCGATCGGGCGGAATCAAAGTTACTGAGCCTAGCCGTGAAGTTGCGGTGTGAAGCAGTTCCGGCGACACGGGAACATCGGAGGTCACTGTGAGTCGTAGGCCGCGCTCATCGTAGCGCTTCACCGCGCGCAGATGCAGGCTGTCCTGATCAACAACGAAACCGCTAAAATCTCCCTTGATACCATCGGGTACTTTAGCAGGGAGCCCGTCCGCGAGAGCACCTCCCGTGGAGAATATGAAACCCTTTTCGCCTCGCCACACGGTGACGGTCCGTTGCGGGAACTTCTCGCCCGAAACGGTAGCGAGTTCCCTAGCGACCTGTTCATTTAGTTTGCCGGAGAGTTCCAGACTGCTCAGTTGCGCTGCCATGGCATCATTCGCCGCTTCCAGATGCTGCAACTCCGACTGCAAATTCGAGATCGCGATATAGGTGGCAAATTGCCCCGCGAGCAGATAGCTCCCGGCCGCTGCCATCAACAACAGCAGCACGATGGGGATAACACCAATGAAAATGTAGGTGACGATCAGTCGATGGCGTAGCCGCCACATGAGATGCCGCGTGGCCCAACGAAAGGTAAGCCACAAGGTGCAGAATGCAAAAACAATCGTAATGAACGTCGCCCAGCCACCCAGCTTCGACCCTGCAGTAGAACCGGTGACCCAGCGCAGAACAATGAAGAGGACGCTGAATCCGCCAAGCCAAAGAGTCGTGCGGCCCAACTTGGTGCTTGGGTGGAGGATTCGCCGGGCCCAATGAAATGTAAGCCACAGGGCACAGAAGGCAAAAACAACGGTAACGAACGTCGTCCAGCTACTCAGCTTCGACCCTGCAGCAGAACCGGTGAGCCAGCCCAGAACAATAAAAAAGAGGATGCACAGTACGCCAAGCCAAAGTGTAGTGCTGCCCAACTTGGTGCTTGGGCGGAGGGTTCGCATGACGCGAGTCCTGACAGCGCGAAACTCTGGAAGCTTGATCGCCATATCCGTTTTGCGCCATCAACGTGGTTCCATTTAGCGTTTACGGAGGAGAGCTCACTGCCGAGCAAATTCGGGCCAGCAACGGGCAAAATCCACCACCATCGAGCACGTATACGTCTCAATAGAGTGAATGCATGACGTGTGGTTATAGCCACCATCGCCAGCTCCTTCAGAAGGACTCTCGCCGAAGGGGTTCACGGAAAACGTCTAGCTGCTCGGGACGGCCTTCCTCGCCGCGCCGGGCCGGCTCAAGGCAGCGCCAGGAGCGCCACCTTCGTCGTCCATTCGGGACACGGCTTCTTCGTCCAAGTGCCGCTGAGAGAACGAAAGGGATTCTGATCCGTCACTGTCCTGTCTTCGCCAAGAGATGGTCAGCAATAAGGCACTCTCTTCCAGCGCTTCGACGTCGTGTAATACGCCGCAGTCCAGAACCAACAAATGGCCGGTCGACAAGGTCACCTTTCGATTGGCCAAATGAATACGGGCCTGTCCTTTCAATTGCTGAATGGAGATCCGACCCTCTGCTCTATGCTGTCGCATCTGTGTGCCGCTCTTCATCAGAATTAGAACAATTCGGAAATCTGGGTATTTCGCGAGGGTTTTAGAACTCCGCCCGCTCTCCCGCTGCCAGGAGTCTTCTCGCCGCAACTGCTGCAGTTCTCGTTCGAAGTCGATTTGCAGCAGAGGTTCCGCCAACCAGGGTAGTCGATTCAATGCTTCAATCCCATCGCCGGGATGGCAAGTGCTGACATTGCTAGCCATGATGAACACCTTTCCCCCGTGCGTCTCCTACGCGACTACGTGCAAGCTACAAGACTCGAATTACTGGTCGCATAGCGAAAGTCTGAAACCTCAGGAGACTCCACAAGCTGATTGTCGACGATATGTTGCTGCAAAACTGGTCAACATTGCACATCTACTCGATGGATCTCAAGTCCCGGCATTCCAGCAAAGCGGATCATGACAAACCCGTTGAAGGGCCTGGCTGACAGCTTGATCTTAAGTCTTTCAGCCTCTTCCCTACTTGAATACGCCGTGGAACCTGAATCACCCTACGCATATACTCGGTGTGACGCTATTCTATTTTCGGACACGCTATGCCGTACATGATCCCGTACTACCAGTCTGGCCTATTAGTGACATTTCGCTGCACCGACTGTGTAGTGCACCCTGCAAAACTAGACAGCTGGGGCCGTGTTTGAAGTGATGGTTTGGGCGAACCGGGCACGAGCATCGTGCGGGGTTCGTCCGTGGAGTCCGCGATGGGGACGGTCGTGATTGTACTCCTCGATCCAGCTTGCGATGCTCAGCTTAGCCTGGTCGAAGTTCTGATATTCGTTGAGCCACACCTCCTCTTCTTTCAAGCTGCGATGGAACCTCTCGATATAGCTGTTGCCTTCGGGATGGTTGTAAGCCGTCCGCCGGTGCGTGATGCCCAACCGGTGAAGCGTTTCGACATAACGAGCGGACGTGAACTGCGTGCCGTTGTCGGTGGTCAAAGTCAAACCCATTCCACGAGAACCGAAAGGCAACACCTCCAGCACGGCACGGTTGAGCGCCGCTAGAGCTTCTTCGGTGCGACAGCGCAAACTCAAGTCCCAGCCCACGATGTCGCGCGTGCAGCAGTCGATCACCGAGACCAGATACGACCAACCCACACTCGGCCCGGCCCAGATCTTAGTCATGTCCGACTGCCACACGTGATTGGGATGCGGTGCTTCCACCTTGCCCCAGTCCTTGCGGCGCGACACTTGAAAGCGGCGCTGGCGCACCAGCAGTCCGCGTTCCCGCATCACGCGCAGGGCTCGCTTGCCATTGATCATCAGCCCGTGATGCCGTCCCAGCCACCAGACCACACGGCGATAGCCATAAGCCGGCTTCTCGCCACAGGCCAGGATGATCTCCTGGTCGTGCGCGCGATCCGCGCGACTGGCGTGCGGCCGCCGCTGATAGTAGAGACTCGATCGGCTGATCTCCAGTGTGTCCGCTACTAACGTCACCTGCTTCCCTTGGGCCACCAGTTCCCGTGCCGACGAATGGGCTTGCCCACAGCTCACTCGCCCAGCACGTTTTTTAAGATCTCGATCTGCAGATGCGACCGCCCCAGCGCCCGCTCCAGTTGCTTGATGCGCTTCTCCTGCTCCACATCGGGCCGCGCGGCTGCGCTTCTCCCCCCAGCGCAGCCTTGGCTCCTGCTTCGACTTCATCTTTCCAGCGGTAATACAGCGTGGGCGCGATCTCGTACTTGCGGCAGGTCTCGGCCACGTTGCCGCTCTTCAGTCCTTCGAGCACAATCTGCCACTTCTCTTCGGGAGTCCTCTGCACTTTCGGCTTTCTCGGCATTCTCGCCTCCTGGCGGAGGCCCCAAGCCTAACTAACTTCCGTGTCCAGTTCTAGCGGGGTGCACTACAACTGCGACTGGACGTACACTATCCAAAATCCTTGTTCAGCTCCTGTCCCTCGCGATGAAGAGGAGAAAGCGAAGGAACAGTACGTGGCTCACCGCTGCTCCGAGTTTTTGAGCAAAACGACGAAAAAGTAGCTAGCACAAAAAGACTGTATGCTTACGCGCGGCCGGTTCGACCATGCGATAACTCCCGGACGGTCGCACTCTCGGCAAGGCAAAACCATAGGTACACGGCGATCCCTCTTTCGAGTTCTTCGACGTCTCCGACGATCCGTTCGAGATTCACTTCGCGGAGCTGCCGGGGAGTAGATTCCGTCACGTGCAGACAGAAACCCATGCAGAAGTCTGCTGCAAAGCAGTTTTGTTCGTCCGGTCAGCCTCCGAGCATAATCCCCGTCTGATGAGGATCCCTGACTGGCAGCAGCCGTCAGTCAGAGCTCGTGCCAAGTGGGCCAATCTGCTTCGTTACCCCGGAAATAAAGGTGAGCAGTTTAGACCAGCTATTCCCTTCTATTTGGGCCATCATGATGTTTGAGACGAGCACGTCCTCTCTCGTGATTGGTGTGGTCCACGTTAGGAGGAGACGATATGCGCTGCTTTTGGGAGCAAACCGGTGTCCTTGGACCGATTTATCGACTGCTCGCCAAGGGCTTGAATGATGCCGAAATAGCAACGAAGCTAGGTCTCACCGAAGTAAACGTACAGGACTGCGTTGCCTGGGTCCTTCATTTCTTAAAGCTGAAGAATCGCCAAGAGTTGGTTCAATACGCGTCAGCCGGGGCGTAGCTATCTCTGCCAGTTCAATGCTGTGTTTGGCTTTAGATCCGCAGCAACGAGATGCCGATATTTCCGGCGGTCTCCGTCCTGACGGCTCTGGTCGGACTGATCCAATTTTCGCTCTGGTCGAAGACTCGACGGTCCTGACTCTGACAGGCTATCGGGTTTTCACACCTCCCCGGTAGTAAAGCGTGATTCAAAGGAAAGGAGTCTGCAAGTATGGCGACAAAATTTACCCCACTGCACGACCGCATTCTGGTGCGGCGAATAGAAGAAGTTGGCACAACACGGGGTGGAATCCTCATCCCGGACTCTGCCAAAGACAAACCACAGGAGGGCGAAGTCATCTCGGTTGGCAAGGGCAAGACCAACGACGATGGCAAAGTGTTCCCTCTCGCGCTCAAAGAAGGCGACCACATCCTGTTCGGCAAATATTCCGGGACCGAGATCAAGATTGATGGGGAGGATTTCCTCATCATGAAAGAGGAAGAAGCCCTCGGCGTTGTCACCGGTGCAGCGAGGAAAGAGACCGTAGGCGTCAAGAGATAGCGTGCTCCCTTGAGCGTCCATTGTCGCGTATCTGCCCAACGTACCCGCAGCAATCTTGCTCGTGGTTCGCAGTGACACGACAGGAGGAGCACTTCAGAGTTGAAGATTCCCGCATTTCTAGGAGCGTACAGTCATGGCAAAGCAAATCGTGCACGGCGAAGAGTCGCGGCAGGCGATCCTGCGCGGCGTCAACCTAATGGCAGATGCGGTAAAGGTGACTCTCGGGCCCAGAGGCCGCAACGTTGTTATTGAAAAGAAATTTGGTTCACCGACGATCACCAAGGACGGTGTCACGGTAGCCAAAGAGATTGAACTGCAGGATGCTCTCGAGAACCTGGGTGCACAGATGGTGCGTGAGGTCGCTTCCAAGACCAGCGACGTCGCCGGCGACGGGACCACCACGGCCACCGTTCTGGCGCAGGCGATTTATCGCGAAGGCGTGAGAACGGTCGCGGCCGGAGCCAATCCTATGGCGATGAAACGTGGAATTGAGAAGGCCGTCACCGCTATTTGCGGCGCAGTCGACCCGAAGACGGGCGAGCGCACCAGGGGAGAACTCGACAAACTCTCCAAGCCCGTTACGGGGGACATGATCGCACAAGTTGGCAGCATTTCTGCCAACAATGACGACACCATCGGCCAAATCATCGCCGATGCGATGAAGAAGGTCGGCAAGGACGGTGTCATTACCGTGGAGGAGTCGAAGACGCTGGAGACGCAGCTCGAAGTCGTAGAAGGCATGCAGTTCGACCGCGGGTACCTTTCGCCCTACTTCGTTACGGACCCCGAACGCATGGAAGTTGCCTTCGAGAATGCCTACATCCTGATTAACGAAAAGAAGATCAGCTCTATGAAGGACATCCTTCCTTTGCTTGAGCAGATCTCCAAGAGTGGCAAGCCGTTGCTCATCGTCGCTGAGGACATCGAGGGAGAGGCCCTGGCGACGCTCGTCGTAAACAAGCTGCGAGGAACTCTGCAGGTTGCGGCCGTAAAAGCACCCGGGTTCGGCGATCGCCGCAAGGCGATGTTGCAGGACATCGCAACCCTCACGGGCGGGAAAGCCATTACCGAGGATCTCGGCATCAAACTGGAAAATGTAACGATGGAGGATCTGGGACAGGCCAAGAAGATCACCATCGACAAGGACAATACGACCATCATCGAAGGCAAAGGCAAGCCTGATGACGTCGAGGGCCGGGTAAAGGAAATTCGTGGCCAGATTGACAAGACAACCAGCGACTACGACCGCGAGAAGTTGCAGGAGCGGCTGGCGAAACTAGTCGGTGGCGTGGCCATTATTAAAGTTGGCGCGGCAACCGAGACGGAAATGAAGGAGAAGAAGGCTCGCGTTGAAGACGCCATGCACGCGACCCGAGCAGCAGTCGAAGAAGGCATCGTACCCGGCGGTGGCGTGGCTCTGGCTCGCTGTATTCCTGCTCTCGACAGGCTGAAACTCGAAGGCGATGAGCAGATTGGGGTGAACATCGTGAAACGTGCTCTGCAGGAGCCGCTCCGTCAGATCGCTCAGAATGCTGGTGAAGAGGGAGCGATTGTGTTTCGCAAGGTGACCGATTCGAAGGACCCGCACTTCGGCTTCAACGCTTTGACCGGTGAATATGGAGACCTGGTCAAGGCTGGCGTGCTCGATCCGACCAAGGTCGTGCGTACGGCTCTGACCAATGCGGGCTCGATCGCTGCACTGATGCTAACCACCGAGGCCCTCGTCGCCGAGATTGCGGAAGAGAATCAAGGCGCTGTCGCGGGCGGCGATGGCGGCATGGGAAATTCGTACTAGGAAAGCTGGACACACACTCGACTGTCGTTCTCTTGTCGTCGTATCGCGCTAGCAGTCCGTGGTGCAAGTCTGGATTCATATTTGCAGAAAGTGTGAGTGATTCACAGCCATCGCGGATACACTGCGCGCATGGCCATGGGGCGAAGAGCGAAGCAGCGACGGCAAGAACCACTGTGGGTCGCGCACACG
>DASYZA010000049.1:0-40686 GCA_035946775.1 Candidatus Sulfotelmatobacter sp.
CGCGTACGCTCAGCCTCCCGCCTGCTGCATTCTCGATCACTTTCACCCGCTGGAACTCTTTCTGACTCATCGTCACCATCCTGCAAGGGTGACAAAGTCTCGTTGCAGTTAGGGGGTGACATTATCTTGGAGCAATTACAAAGTTATGGCGTGAACGTTTACGCACATTCCCCTTCCCTGTTAACATCATGGGTTTACCACTTCAACGTAAACGAGATCTGTAAAGGCCCTCATAAATCTACGGAGGAAACATGGCAATCAAGGTTGGCATTAATGGATTCGGACGTATCGGACGCAACGTATTCCGCGCCGCGCTGAAGGATCCTAATCTGGAATTCGTCGCCGTCAACGACCTTACCGAACCGAAAACTCTGGCCCACCTGCTGAAGTACGACTCAGTGCTGGGCAATCTGTCGAACCAGGTTTCGGCAGGCGCCGACAGCATTACTGTCGATGGCAAAACCATCAAGGTGTTCAAAGAAAAAGACCCGGCGGCGCTGCCCTGGGAATCGGTGGGCGCGCAGGTGGTGATCGAGTCGACCGGGAAGTTCACCAACGCCGACGATGCCAAGAAGCATATGCACGGGCCGGTGAAGAAGGTCATCATCTCGGCTCCGGCAAAGAATGAAGATGTCACCGTCGTGCTCGGTGTTAATCACGAGAAATACGACCACTCGAAGCACAACATTATTTCGAACGCGTCGTGCACGACAAATTGCCTGGCACCGGTCGCGAAGGTGATCAATGACGAATTCAAGATCGTCAGCGGCACCATGACGACCATTCACTCTTACACCAACGACCAGGTGATTCTCGACTTCCCGCACAAAGACCTGCGGCGGGCGCGGGCGGCGGCACTCAACATGATTCCGACTTCTACCGGCGCAGCCAAGGCGCTGAAGCTCGTGATTCCCGAGCTGGCCGGCAAGATCGATGGATTCTCGATGCGCGTTCCGACCCCGAACGTTTCAGTGGTCGACATGGTCGTTTGGGTTGAGAAGAAGACCAGCAAAGACGAAGTGAACGCGGCGCTGAAGAAGGCGTCGGAGTCCGGACCGCTGAAGGGCTATCTGGGATATGAAGAGCACGAACTGGTTTCGTCCGACTTCAAGGGCGACTCGCGCTCTTCGATCGTGGATGCGCCCTCGACCATGGTGGTCGGCGGCAACTGCGTGAAGGTGATCTCCTGGTACGACAACGAGTGGGGATACTCCTGCCGCGTGCGCGACCTGATCAACTACATCGCCGGTAAGGGCCTGTAAGAGATGCGAGCCAAACGCGCGAATATTGCGCCGCAGAAAACGCGGCGCAACGCGCGGCTCGCCCAGATCCTTCAGCGGGCAAACTACGCCCGCTTCAGGATGACACGACTCTGTTCGAAATTTCAGACTGTCTGCTAGAGGACCCAGCCATGTCCAAGCTTTCCATTCGTGATCTCCCCCTTAATGGGAATCGTGTGTTCATGCGCGTCGACTTCAATGTGCCGCTCGATGATGGACGCGTCATGGACGATACCCGCATCCGCGAAACTCTGCCTACGATCGAATATGCCCTGCGGCATGGCGCGCGCCTGATTCTGGCGTCGCATCTGGGACGCCCGAAAGGCAAGCCGAATCCGAAGATGAGCCTGAAGCCGGTGGCCGAGCGGCTGCGCATGCTGCTCGACAAGGAATTGGCGCGCGGCGAAAACGTCGGATTCTGCCCGGAGTGTGTTGGACCGGAGGCAGAAGAAGTCGCCAATCAACTGGAGAAGGGACAGACTCTGCTTCTTGAGAATCTGCGCTTCCATGCCGAAGAAGAAGCCAACGATCCCAAGTTCGCGCGACAGTTGGCCAATCTGGCCGAGTACTACGTCAACGATGCGTTCGGCTCGGCGCATCGCGCGCACGCCTCGACCGAAGGCATTACGAAATTCATGAAGCAGTGTGCGGCCGGGCTGCTTATGGAAAAGGAACTGAAATATCTCGGGAAGGCGCTGGAAAATCCGGAGCAGCCGTTTGTGGCGATTCTTGGCGGCGCAAAAGTCAGCGACAAGATCGGTGTGATCCAGAACCTGTTAACTAAGGTTAACGTGCTCATCATCGGCGGCGGGATGGCCTATACCTTCCTCAAGGCGCAGGGGCAGGAGATTGGCAAGTCGCTGCTCGAAGCCGACAAAGTCGATCTTGCGAAGAACCTGCTGGCCGAGGCGAAGAAGCGGAACGTGAAGCTGCTTTTGCCCGTTGATCACGTGGTCGCGATGAAGCCCGAGGCGAATGCTGTCGTGCAGCAGGTTGGCGAAGGCCAGCCGATTCCGGCCGACAAGATGGCGCTCGACATCGGTCCGAAGACGATTGAATTGTTCTCGGAAGAAATCTCGGATGCGCGCACGATTGTTTGGAACGGTCCGATGGGCGTGTTTGAAGTGCCGGGATTCTCGAAAGGCACGTTCAAGATCGCACATGCCGTTGCCGACAATGGCGGAGCGACTTCTATCGTGGGCGGAGGAGACTCGGTTGCAGCCGTAAAGGCAGCGAACGTGGCCGAGAAGATCACGCACATCTCGACCGGCGGCGGAGCTTCGCTCGAATTCCTGGAAGGACAGAAGCTGCCGGGAGTTGAGGCGCTGACGGAGAAAAAGTAGTGGTCAGTGGTCAGTGGCCAGCCGTCAGTTGTCGGTTTCGTCTGGCTTGACGTGTGCGCATGCGCGCTTGCATCCGAGCAAGTTCCAGGATTGTCATCCTGAGCGAAGCGAAGGACCTGTGCAGTTTGCCGACTGCGTCGATACTGTCAGCAAGTTGCATAGGTCCTTCGGTCGCAGAAAACGCGACCTCAGGATGACAAGCTCCGTTGAGCGTATTTTTTATGCGGATTCTGATTGGCGGGGATAAGGCCATCGAGATTCACGGGCCTGCTGACATCACGAAAGAGACTACCGATGCGATTGTGAATGCGGCGAACTCTTCCCTGCTGGGCGGAGGCGGCGTCGATGGCGCGATTCATCGTGCTGGAGGGCCGGCGATCCTGGAGGAATGCCGCAAACTCGTCAGCAGGATCGGCAGTCTGCCGGCGGGGCAGGCTGTGATCACGACCGGAGGGAAACTGGCGGTCAAGTATGTGATCCACACCGTCGGCCCTATCTACTCCGGCGGCGGAAGGAGCGACGCAGAGGACCTTGCCAGTTGCCATCGAGAGTCCATACGGGTTGCCGATGAGCATGGAGTCGAGTCAGTTGCGTTTCCTGCGATCTCTACAGGGGCGTATGGGTATCCCGTCTACGAGGCTGCGCCTGTCGCGCTTTCTTCCGCGATCGAAGCGCTTTCCGGTGCGAAGCATGTAAAGATTTGCCGATTTGTTCTGTTTGATCGCGAGACCGTTCGCCAATTCGAACGGGCCGCGGAAAAGATACAGAAGTCGAATTCCTCAATTCATATCGAAAAGGCGGACTCATGAGAAAAAAAGTAATGGCGGCAAACTGGAAGATGTACAAGACCCCCGATCAGACGCGCGAATTCTTCAGAGACTTTCTGCCGATGGTTTCCGGTCACGAGCGTGATGAGGTTGTTGTCTGTCCGTCGTTTCTGGATCTGCCCGCGGCACTGGATGCGGCCAAGGGGTCGAACATCGCCGTCGGCGCGCAGAATGTGCACTGGAAAGAAGAAGGCGCGTTCACGGGAGAGACATCGGTGGGACAGTTGCTGGCATGGGGAATTTCGCATGTGATCATCGGGCACTCGGAGCGGCGCCAGTATTTTGGCGAGACGGACGATACGGTGAACCTGCGGCTGAAGACGGCGCTGGAAGCGGGGCTCAACGTCATCTGCTGCGTGGGAGAAGTTTTGGAAGAGCGCGAAGCGGGGATGACCGACGACGTTCTGCGGCGACAGTGCGTGCGGGCCTTTCACGCGATCTCGGCGAAGAAGGCGGCCAAAATGGTGATCGCGTATGAGCCGGTTTGGGCGATTGGAACCGGAAAGACGGCGACGCCGGAAATCGCCGCGGAAGCCCATGCGGTGATCCGGAAAGAAGCGACGGAAATCTTTGGAGCCGACTACGCGAACAATCTGCGCATTCTGTACGGAGGATCGGTGAAGCCCGAGAATGTGAAGGCGCTCATGGCGCAGGAAGAGATTGATGGCGCACTGGTCGGCGGGGCGTCGCTCGATCCGAAGTCGTTTGCGGCGATTGTGAAGTATTGAAGTCGGCTGATTCGCAATTTTGGCATGGTAAATACAAAGCCCGGTCAGGCAAACCCGACCGGGCATTTTGGCTCTAGACGTCTTGATTTCAACAACGATCCTGTAGACTCGCGACAGAAGACAAAGGGAGCCATAAACTGTTGAGGAATCGGGGAACGGTCGAAAAGCTGACCCGATGAGGGTGGACCGCCGGGCAGTCGGCAGGGGGCACTTAAGTACTTGAATACCGGAATCAGCGCAGCTCGGCTCGGTATTTTCTTTTGTATTTTTTTTCTCATTGCTTTGGGCCTGGGTTATCCAGCTCTGAACCGTTATGACCCGCGCCAGACGCCGGGCTTGACGGATGTGAGGAGCTACGGCGCACTAGTCACGAGAAGCAGCAATCCAGGGCCTTCCCACCTTCGATTTCGAGTGCTGATCCCTTTCATGGCAAGACCGATATATCGCCTTGCTAACGGTCACATTGGAACGTGGGACCCGGTAATGCTCGGGTTGGTATCTGTCGATGCCTTGTTCGTCGCCGCAACGGCGGTTTTGATGATTGCTCTTGGTTACGGTGAGTTGGGTGACTTGCCCACCGCCCTCGTCGCGTCCTTGCTCTACCTGTTGAATTTTTCCGTTCCCAATATGAGACTCGCCGGTCTTGTCGATGCAGGGGAAGGATTATTCCTGCTCGCTCTCTTGTGGAGCTTGTCGAAACGGAAATTCAGATTGCTTCCGGTAATTGGCGTACTGGGTGCGCTCACTAAGGAGTCTTTTGTTCCAATTAGTATCGCGTTCAGTGCAGCTTGGTGGTTTGGTTGTCGAAAAGAACCGAATTCCCACCGAGCGGTAGGTCTGTGGGTCACAGGCGGTTGGCTAGTCAGTCTCACCGCTATGATGTGTGTTCAATGGGCAATCGACGGACGATTCCTAAGTCCAATTGCTTTCGGGACAAACCTTCACGGTAATCGAAACTACTGGCACCATTTTGTACTGTCCCTCTGGGACCGAAATCTTCTTTACGTTTTCGTCTGGCTGCTGCCCACGGCTTTGCCTCGATTGGCAGTGTTCCCAAAGTCATGGCTGGTTCCAACTGCCGCCGCTGCGGGAATGGTGTTCGTTCTTGATGGCTACTATGGCGGAGCGCCCGGGACTCTCGGCCGCGAACTATTTAGTGTTGCAGGCCCGATCCTGTGTTTCTCCTCTGCACTTCTTTTTTGCCGGCAGAATTCCGCACCGCTTGATGGGCAGTGATCTGGCGCACTGCATACCGGCTTGATTTCTGCTTACATCCTCCACAGACCGGGTTTCCGGCCCCTCACTTCCCCTCCGAGGAGGTCGTATGCCGCTTTCCAAGCTGCGCGAATTTCTTGATTCGCACAACGTCAAATATCTGGTAATTTCTCACTCGCTGGCCTATACGGCGCAGGGCGTGGCCGCGCTGGCGCACGTTTCGGGCAAGAAGCTGGCCAAGACGGTCATCGTGAAAGTTGATGGCATTCTGGCCATGGCTGTGATTCCGGCATCGCTTCATGTGGACCTAGATCGCCTGCGGACTTTTACCGGTGCAAGCGTGGTTCAGCTCGCAACCGAGCGCGAATTCAAAGACGCGTTTCCGGACTGCGAGACGGGATCGATGCCGCCGTTTGGCAATCTTTATGACATGGCGGTGTATGCGGATCCCACACTAGCCGCTTACGATGAGATCACGTTCAGCGCGGGATCGCATCGCGAACTGGTGCGGATGCACTGGGAGGACATGGTACGGCTGGTAAATCCGACGATCACCGAGCTGACGTATCCGCGGGTGACTGCAATTGCGTGAGGCGCGGTCGTGACTCTGAAGCAAGAGGCGAGGAGAAGTATGCCTACTTGCGTCCGATTGCCATGATGTGGGACGTGGCTCCGAGGATGGAAGGCTCGCGCTCCACCTTGCGCACGGCGGTGAGGAGACGCTCGCGCTGAACCGGATCATTCCAGAGGCGGTCGAAATCTTGCGCCAGCCATCCCGGTCCTTCGATCGCGACAATCTCCACGACTTGAAATCCCGCCGCCAGCAATTCGCGCGATAACTCTCCCGGACGGTGGAAGTAGGCGTCGGTGAAATAGAGGGGATTGCCGGTTGGATTGCGATGCTGACCTTCGGCGAGATCGCGGTCGAGAATGGGCGCAAAGTTGGGATCGTCGAAGAATCCGTGGGACAGAGAATCCAGGAACGAGGCGAAATGGCTGATGCCGGCGCCCCAGAGGAGCCCTCCTGGCTTGAGCACGCGATGCCCCTCGAGCAGGCAGGCCAGCCGATCTTCTTTTTCGACAAGATGATAGAGCGGGCCGAGCAGGAGGGCGGCGTCGAGGGATCCGTTGGAATGGGGGAGATGGCGCGCATCGCCGACCTCTGCTGAGGCGAGCGGATATTGCGGCTGCAGAGACGATGCCGCGCGAGCCTGGTCGACATGCTTCTGGACGGGATCGATCAGGTGTACCTGATGTCCGAGACTGGCAAGCCAGCAGGCGTAAATTCCGGAACCACCGCCGGCGTCAATGATCGTGGCTGGGGCAGGCGGGAGATGGCGGAGAATGAGTTCCTGCGTGCGGGCGTGCTCGAGTTGGAACCATCCGGTACGGAGGCGGGAGTCTTCGTCGGCGGTGCCGTAGAAGTCGACAATGCGATTTGTGGAATTCATATTCGTTTCGATAGTTTCGCACGCCAACGCATTTGCGATGGCCCCATTTAGCCGCCCGATCTTGAGTAACTTGAAGGTGGACCGATTTTTTTGTCTCATTGGAACGTGTTGAGCCCGGCGGCAATCGTCTCTACGAAAAACCGGATGCGCTGCCCAAAGTGGATCGGAAAAACTGCGCTCGTTTTCGTTTTCACAATTGGATTTATATACGCCCTGCTCTTCTTACGCTTTGTCTCACCAAGGGAAGTGCGCGTTGTGGATTCCATCACAGGGAAGCCGCTGCCCAACATGAACGTATGTATGCAGGTCTGGAGCAAGGGATGGACCAAGCAAGCGTTGCGAAGCGATCTGAAGGTTACAAATGGGAATGGTGTGACCTTTTTCTGGCCGACTGTTCTCAATCTTCTCCCGCTGCAAGGATTTGACGGATATGACATTCAAATCACGGACCCGCACGGTGATTTTCCCCAGGCTTGCGGACCAAACGTGGGATTCGGGTTAGGCCTAACCATGACCGAGGGTGCGGATCGCTTTGCTGACGCACGAAGGGACGGGAGTGTACATTTTCCAGTCGAACTCGTTAAGCCCGAAGATCTGCCGAAAAATATTTCCTGGTTTCCGTTCATGCGAGGAGTAACTTTCCGTCCGTTTATGACGGTACAGGTCGTACCCGTAGAATCCAGTCCGGACGCCTGCAAAGCAGCTAATGATCCCCAAATGCTTCAAGAATGCACTCGCCTCAACACGATGGTACAAAATGAGTTGTTGCAAGAATTGGTACCAACGTTTTACGGCGGCATGGATAGAGCAACGTTGCAAATCTCTAAAGGGTGGTCACCTGAAACTCAGGTTTTCAACGCAATTTACACCCTGAGACTGATGCCGTCAGTCTATTTGGCACTGACCGTCGAGCGATTTCCAAAGGAGCAGGAAGCCGCCCCACATCTTAACGACATCACGCATGCAATCTCCGGTTACAACGAAAATCTCGTGACCGAGGAAGAGATTTCTCCCGGCCAAAGAGTCAAGAGGATCCTGTCTACCCAAACTCCGCGCGCGTTTTGGGCCAGCCAGAACCTGCTGGTCCTTATTACGTTTGTTACGCCGTCAGAGCTAGATCAATTCGTGATAGGCCAGTGGATCAGGCGTTACCCCAGCAATCCGAACGGGAACGTGCAATGAACTGATTCGCTGAGGTATTTCTCGCTTAAGCCCGGCAAACGATCACTACACACCGCTGGCGCGGCGGGCGGGGGCACGGTAGCCCAACTGCAGCGAGAGATGGCGGGCGGCATCTTTCAGAGTTTCAACGATACGGGGCATCGTCTGCGGATTCACCTGGTTAATCGTGCCGCTTAGCCCAAGGGCGGCTTCGATCGTGCCCTGCTGATTGAAGACCGGGGCTCCGAGACAGCGGGCGCCCAGATTATTTTCTTCGTCGTCGACGGAGTAACCGAGCGCACGCACACGTTCCAATTCCTTCAGCAAGCGCGGCAAAGTGGTGATCGTTTTTGGCGTGCGCTTCTCCATCGGGCGTTCTGCGATGATCTTTTCTAATTGCTCCGACGGGATGTGCGCCACGAGAGACTTTCCGACGCTAGTGGCGTGAACGCGCATGCGGCGGCCGACCCAGGTGTCCATGCGGATGAATCCTTGCGGCTCGACCTTTTCGATATAGACGGCCTCGGGGCCGTCGAGAATGGCGAGGTGACAGGTGAGGCTGGTCTTCTCCATGAGGTTGCGCATGATGGGCAGCGCCACCTCGCGCACATCAATGCCGCTGAGTGCACCCCGGCTGAGGCTGAGTATCTTCAGGCCAACCCGGTATCTGCCCGACTGCGGGTCGCGATGCAGGTAGCCGTTCTTTTCCAGGGTGCGAAGGATGTAACTCGCGGAACTCTTTGGAATTTCAAGCTTTCGGCTGATTTCGGCGTTGCTCAAGCCTTCCGGGTCATGAGCAACCGCTTCGAGCATGCCTAGCGCCCGCTCGACCGCAACCGATGGGGACTCTTCTCTGGGACTCATAACTATCTGGTTATCGTAGCAAAACCTTAAGCGTCCAAATAAATGAATGTATGTTCATTATATTGAACATCGCGCTTGACCGCGTGATTGGGATCACATAGCCTCCGGTCAGCATAATGAATCGCTGTTCAGCATACTGAACACGCAAAGAACGATCCTGGGGTTCGTAAAATGGCAAGCACACTCTCAGTGCCCACGACGGGCGAATTGATTAATCCGATCAGCACAACACCTGAAGGTTTCGATCTGAGCCGTGACCTTCCTGCCGGATTCATGGATTTTTACGTTCCTCTGCATGAGCGTTTCACGCGGCGCCAGCAGCAACTCGCGGCCGAGCGAGTGGAAATACTGCAGCGTTCTCTCGACGGGGAGAAACCTTCGCACCGCTTCCCTTCTGACACGGTGCGGAATGGATGGCGCATCACGCTGCCCGAATGGTGCCAAGACCAGCGGAATCAGATGACGGGCCCGGCCGACGATGGAGAGCTTTGCGTCAAAATGCTGAACTCGGGGGCGCCCGGTGTGATGCTCGATCTGGAAGATTCGTGCGTCAACGACTGGTCGCACCACGAGACAGGCTTCGCAAACATCCTCGAATGTCTGCGTGGAAAGCTGACCTTTTTCGATAAGAAGCGCAACCGCGAGGTTTCGATTCAGGCGAGCAAAACGGTGATCTTTACGCGGCCGCGCGGATTGCACATCAGCCAGGACGGACTGATTCCCGGGGAATTGACTTCGGCTTCGCTCTACGATGTGGCGCGCGTGTTCTACGGAATTGAACCTTCCGAACTGAAACATCCGCTGTGCATCTACATCCCGAAATCGGAGTCGGCGGAAGAAGCTTTGTGGTGGCGCGATCTGTTCCAGGCGCTGGCGAGATGGCGCGGCTTGCCGCACGACTACATCAAGTGCATGGCGCTGGTGGAGTCGCATCCGCTGGCGTTTCAGATGGAAGAGTTCACGTATAACCTGCGCGAGCACATCATCGGGCTGAATCTAGGCCGCTGGGATTACATGGCCAGTTTGATTCACTTCAACCTGGATGATCCGGACTGGGTGCTTCCGGACCGCAACACGATTCCGTACAACGTTGCGTTTTTCCAGAACCTGCGCGAACTGATGCCGGAGATCTGCCACCATCGCGGGATTCTGGCGATTGGTGGAATGACGGCGCTCTATCCGAGCCGGGAAGATGCTGAACTGAATACTCGTGCACTGGCGGTGCTGGAAAAAGACAAGAAAAACGAAGCTGACTGCCTGATGGATGGTGCATGGACCGGGCATCCGGATCAGAACGCGATTGCGGTGGCGCAGTTCCCTTACCCGAATCAACTGCAATCGCGGCCAAGGCATTCGAGTCGATATCCCGACTTGCGGCCGGTTCCGAAGGGAGTGGGGCAGCGCACCGTAAGCGGGACCCGCGCAGCCGTGCGGACGGTGATTCGCTACCGTCACGGAGTGCTCAGCGGAAAAGGAGCGAGCCTGCTCGACGGCTACATGGAAGATCTGGCCACCGATCGAATTTACCGATTGATGATCGCACAGCGCGTCATCCACCGCGATCTCGTACAGATTCAGGATGAAGCTGGGCGTGCGGTGAAACACACGCCGGAGTTCATCAGTCAGCTGTTCGATGAGGAACTCGAGCGGCTGATTGCGAATCTTCCTGCCGATTCGCAGGAAAGAGAACGCTTCCGCCATGCGCGAGAGATCAGCGAAGCCATGATCGTCAACGGAGAGTTCAACCCGGTATAACAATCCCCATCGTGCGAGAAAACGTCAGGAGCTAGATATGTCAGCAAACGGAAAAGCAAACCATCAACCGCCTTCGAGCCATGGGTTCGATGCACATATGAGTGAACCCGAACGAATGGCGCAGTACGCGCTTGCGCAAGAGTGCCTCACCCACGATTGGAAGAACAACGCCAGGTGGAAAGGAGTGCTGCGGCCTTATAGCGCCGAAGATGTGTTGCGTCTGCGCGGCTCGATTCATATCGAACATACTCTGGCGCGCATGGGGGCGGAACGGTTGTGGAAAGTTCTGAGCACAGAACCTTACGTGAATGCGCTGGGCGCGATGAGCGGTAACCAAGCAGTACAGCAGGTGCAGGCGGGTTTGAAAGCCGTCTACGTAAGTGGATGGCAGGTGGCGGCGGACGCGAATAATGCCGGCACGATGTATCCCGACCAAAGCTTGTATCCCGCGGATAGCGTGCCGAATCTTTGCCGGCGCATCAACAACGCACTGCTGCGCGCCGACCAGATTCATCATGCGGAAGGAAAGGTGTCGCCGGGACAGACGTGGTTCGCCCCGCTCGTAGCTGATGCCGAGGCGGGATTCGGCGGGACGCTCAATGCTTTCGAGTTGATGAAGGGCATGATTGAGGCCGGAGCGGCCTGCGTTCACTTCGAAGATCAGCTTTCGTCGGCCAAGAAATGCGGGCATCTGGGAGGGAAGGTCCTCGTTCCCACGAGTGAGGCCATTCAGAAACTGATTGCGGCGAGGCTTGCGGCCGACGTCATGGGCGTGCCGACGCTCATCATGGCGCGCACGGATGCGGACAGCGCCCAACTGTTGACCAGCGATGTCGATCCGCGGGACCGCGAATTTTGTACGGGCGAACGGACTTCGGAGGGATTCTTCCGCATACGCGGCGGAATCGAATCGGCGATCGCACGCGGGATTGCTTATGCGCCGTACGCGGACTTGATCTGGTGCGAGACTTCGCATCCTGACATGGACGAAGCGCGTCGCTTTGCTGCCGCAATTCACGAGCGTTATCCGGAAAAGATGCTGGCCTACAACTGCTCGCCAAGTTTCAACTGGCGCAAGAATCTCGATGAGCAGACGATCGCGCGATTCCAGACTGAGCTGGCTCGGATGGGATACAAATTCCAGTTCGTGACGCTCGCGGGATTTCATGCCCTGAATCTCAGCATGTTTGAACTAGCACGCGCCTATAGGCTGAGCGGAATGGCTGCGTATTCGCGCCTACAGGAAAAAGAGTTCACCAGCGAACGCGACTACGGATACGAGGCGGTGAAGCATCAGCGATTCGTTGGAACGGGATACTTCGATCAGATCCAGCAGGTGATCAGCAGTGGTGCGGCTTCGACGGTTGCATTGGCCGGATCGACGGAAACTGCGCAGTTCGGCGGGAGAGACGAGACGCACGTTGAAAGTCGTCGTTCTGCTTTCCAACGACCTCACGAAGAACAAATCCTGGGGCCGAACACCACTGATTTCGGTTCGGACGAGATGCTGCTGCCGTCGGGAGATTAGCAACGTCGGTGGATCGGTACGGTGCGGGGGCCAGACGCCCCCGCAACAGCCAGCGAGTCGCCGGGGCTACGGTACTACCGATGAAAATTCCTCTGAGAGCGCATTGTCACACTTCGCGGGGCTTAGGGTTTCTACTGCTTCTTCGAGTTTTTGCAGGAACGAATCAACTTCCGGGCGCGTGTTGAACCGTCCCAAGCTCACCCGGATTAAACCACGAGCGCTCTCTGCGTCGTAGCCCATTGCGAGCAGGACACCGGAGGGCGCTCCGGAATGATGCGCGCTGCAAGCGCTGCCTGCCGAAGCCGCAACTCCAGCCTGATCAAGTACAGTCAGCAGCCTGCCGACTTCCCTTTCCTGTCCGCGAAGACCAAAGCTCAGATGTCCGGGCAAACGCTCGGTGGCGTGGCCGAAGATGCAGGCATGGGGAAAGAGCCTGCGCAGTTCGCTAGCGATGTGCTCGCGAAATTCCTTGAGGCGTGAGGCTTCTTCGTCTAACTCCAGTCGGGCGATCTCGGCGGCGGCGCCGAACCCGACGATGCCGGCAACGTTCTCCGTTGCCGAGCGAAGGCCGCGCTCCTGGCCTCCGCCAAAAATGATCGGCGAGAGCTTCACACCGTTTCGTACATACAACGCACCAATCCCCTTTGGGCCGTGCAGTTTGTGCGCCGAGAGCGATAAGAGATCAAGATGCAGGTGATTCACATCCAGGGGAATCTTGCCTCCGGCCTGTACTGCGTCGGTGTGAAACAGTGCTCCGTGGAGTTTCGTCAGGTGCGCCAGTTCTCGGATGGGCTGCAGCGTGCCGACGACGTTGTTTGCCGCCATGATCGAGACGAACGTGACGTTCGATTGCAAGGCGCGAAGGAGTCCGTCCGTTTTCACCAGACCGTTTGAGTCCACCGGCAGGTACGTGATCTTCGCACCGGCGCTTGCCAGAAATTTGCAGGTCTGCAGAATCGCGGCGTGCTCGATCGAGCTTGTGACGACGTGACCGGGCTTGCCGCTGGCGCGCACTGCGCCGATCAGTGCGAGATTGTCAGCCTCTGTGCCACTTGCGGTGAAGATGATTTCGTCGGGCTGTGCACCGATCAGAGCGGCAACTTGCGCGCGCGCCTTGTCGATGGCTGTGCGCGCTACTCGTCCTTCGTGATGGAGGCTCGAAGAGTTCCCAAATGCTCCGCCGAGAAACGGTGCCATCGCATCGAGCACTCGCGGATCGAGTGGCGTGGTGGCGGAATGGTCGAAATAGATACGTGGTTGCATAACTTTCTCTTTCTCTATCGGCTGCGCCGGCTCTTCTTTCGGATTGCGCGCCCTAAAACACGAAGGCCTCATCCGGGATTAAGGGGATGAGGCGCATGCACCTTAGATCTCATGTCCCCCGCGAACCGGGCGGGAATTGGCACCATTTGATCAGGCTGGTTCCTGATCCGGTTGTCGTGGCTTCGACGGGCCCGTTACCCTCGGCCACTCTGCATGAGACTACGGTTGTTCCGGCGGTAAAGACGGAACCAATTACCATAGGGTGCGCGAATCAGCGTGTCAAGGAATAAACAGAGCCTGTGTCAAAGCTCTTTAGAAATGTCCCCTGAATTAACTCATTAGAAATGTCCCCTTGTTGTGAATGGTATTCCGTTGTCTTGCGTCCTGGAGCGTAGCCCTGTTTTTTAGGGCGAAGCGGAAGGACGCAAGACAACGGGCGCTGCCGCCAGGCGGGCCATGCGCACGTTATAGCCCGCGCGCCAGGGATGATCTGGTTTAGGCTTGCTCTTCACCCGGACGGTTTCCGTCGTTGCGCGCGACGGTTCGGCAACTAGGCGGATGGGCTCGGCAATATCGTGAAACGCAATGCGCTCCCCACGGTAATACACCTCGACTCGTCCGTCTTCGTACTCACTCACCAGCGCCTTGCTCTTGGTTGGTCCGTAGAGTCGTTGGCGGGGTTGCAGTTGCAGCCAACGGCCGGCATAGCGAATGACCCAGTCGTTGCCAATGCTGCGCATCGTCTCCAAGCGGAAGATCTGGCGCAGATCACGCGTGCTCGGTTTGCGCGCGTGATAGTCCTGGGGGTGGGCCGGCGGGCGCGCAAAACGGCGGTTGTGTTGCGGCAGATAGTCCTGCTCCAGATATTGGTTCGCCGCCTCGTAACTGGCGATCCCGCGGCGCCGCAGTTTCTTGATCAGCCGGTCCTGATGGGTACCGTGGCTGCGTTCCACTCGTCCCTTGGCCTGCGGCGAGCTGGCGGCGATGATGCGAATGCCCAACTTCTGGCACATGCGGCCGAACTGCGTAACCGGAATCTCGCCCCGTAACTGCTCGCCCGGCGTGGCTTTTCGCTGATACACATTTTTCCAGTCGGTGTAGAGCGCACGCGGCACTCCGTAGCGTTCGATCCATATCTGCAGCACATGCACCGCCGCCCAGATGGTTTCTTGGTTCCCCATGCGGGCCGCGGTGGTGCCGGTCGCGTCGTCGACCATGTTCATCAGGCAACCCCGCGGACCCCGCTGCTCCAGCCAATCTTCAAAACTGCCGTCCAGTTGCACCAGTTGGCCAAAGTGCGCTTTGCGCTCCCGCCGCTGAAAATGCTTCTTCCGTCTGCGCCGCCGGCGCCACAGTCCCTCTTCCAGCATCCAGCGCCGCAGCGTCTCGTGATACAACACAATGCCGTCTTCTTCCGCCAGATGTTCGGCCGCCAGCGTCGGCCCGAAGCGTTCCACCTCCGTACCCCAATACTTCTTGCGAATCAACTGCACCACCCGTCTCCTCAATGGCTGCGGCTTGCCCCGATTCGAAGCCCGTCCCGCATTGCCGTGCTTCAGCCCTTCCGCCCCACTCTCCCGATACCGCCGCCATACCCGCTTCGCCTGCCGATACCCCAACCCCAACATCTCCGCCGCATCCTGCAGCGCCAAATCTCCCCCCTTGGAGGGTTCCACTCCGAGACTTCGGTGGTCCAGCGAACGGGGAACCAGCGCCAGCGGAGGCGATAGCCGATCAATGATCCCCGTGCGAGGCTCTGCGGCGCCTCCACCATGCGGAAATCGAGCCATGGCGGAGTAATCGTCTGCAGGTTTTCAGGTCGCGAGAAAAAGGCAAATACCTCCTCGACGGGCCTCGGCAGCCACTGCTGTCGTTCCAAGACGTAGCTGCTCATAACATATGGATTCGCCGGGCATTCGTGGCGGTGCAACCAAAAGCATTGACTTCGGCTTCAAACTCTGGCAAAAGAGAAGATCGCAATGTCCCGCTGGAATGTCAAAACGTCAACGCTGATCATCCTCAGTTGCCTGATTGCCATCATGCTGCTGATCGTGATCCTGCCGGATGTCGATCTGGATGACATGGCATTTCATCAGGGCACGGCACCGCTGGTGGTCCATGCCCGGGGAACGACTGCTCTGGGGGCCGTCGTGGTGGCTGCGCTACTGCAGCTGCCTGGGTTGATGCAGATATCCGGCTCCTTGTTGGATTTCAAGGGATTTGCCCTCAGCCTCGATCCGAATTTCCGACCTATCCTTCTCTGCGCCATTCGGCGCTGATCGTCCTTTCCAGGCCTGAGGAGACAGGAATTTGTGGTTCTCCTCTCGCACGCACGTCCGCGTTCATTCTGAAATCCCTAAGCTTTGAGGAGCACGCAATGACTTTCGACCGTATTCAAGCCTGCGAGTACGGCAGCCTTTTACAGGAAGCCGCAGCTAGAACCGGCTTCAGCCCTGCAGAAATGCAGGAGTTGTTGGAATGCGAGCTGAATATTGACCATTTGCTCGAGTACATCTCGGCGGTGGTCGCAGATCGCATGAATTGATGTACAACTCGGCCGGAAGTGAATTCGGGTCCACTTCCGGCCACTTTTTTCGGGTCTAACTCGGCTTGTTCGGAAAATTTCCTCTTCTGTGTTCTAATCTCCGCGTCAAGTTTCTCTTTCAGAACAATTGGGAACCCACGGATGATGAATGCTGCTTGTCGACGCTTGTTCACCGGATTACTCACTTTACTGATTAGTGCTCCCCTGCGGGCTCAGGGCTCTGCCCATCTCTCTGCGCCCCCGGATCTCGACGCCTACGTCGCGAACTCGATGAAGACGTTTGATGTGCCGGGTATGGGGGTGGCCATCGTCAAAGATGGCAAGGTCCTCGTGGCAAAGGGATACGGTGTTCGCAAACTCGGTGATTCCACCCCAGTGGACGAGAACACGATGTTTGCCATCGGCTCGAATACCAAGGCTTTTACTACCGCGGCCCTGGCTACGCTCGTCGACGAAGGCAAGATCTCGTGGGACGATCGGGTGTACGAGCGCATGCCGGGATTTGTTATGTATGACCCTTACGTCTCGCACGAGATGACGATCCTCGATCTGCTCACGCATCGCAGCGGCATGGGACTGGGGGAAGGCGACCTGCTGTTCTGGCCGCACACGATCTACACCCGCGACCAGATCATTCACAAGCTGCGGTATATGAAGCCGCATTCGAGCTTCCGCAGCCATTACGCCTACGACAATCTTCTGTATATGACGGCGGGACAGATCATTCCCGCTGTGACGGGCACTTCATGGGATGACTACATCCGCCAGCACATCTTCACGGCGCTTGGCATGGGGCATTCGAGCACCAGCACGAAACAGTACAAACCCGGGGATGATTACGCCTCGCCGCATTCGCGTGTCGAGGGAAAGCTGCAAGTCATTCCACTGGAGGATCTCGACAATGTCGGGCCGGCGGGCTCGATCAATTCCAGTGCGGCCGATATGGCGAAATGGGTGCAGGTTCAGCTGAATCGGGGAAAGTTCGTGGATCGCGATGGCCGTTTATTCAGCGAGAAGCAATCGCGCGAAATGTGGTCGCCGCAGACGATTCTGCCGACAGGCGATCCTCCACCGCAATTGGCGGGGCTGAAAGCGAATTTCGCCGATTACGCGCTGGGATGGGGACTTCGCGAATACCACGGGCACAAACTCGTCGGACATACCGGAGGCGTGGGCGGCTTCGTATCACGAGTGATGCTGGTGCCAGACGAACATCTCGGAGTCGTGATCCTGACCAATGCAGAGCAAGGCGGGGCGTTTGATTCGATTCTCTATCACGTGCTCGACTATTACTTCCAGCTGCCGGCAACGGATTGGATCGGCGCGTTCAAAGCTGTGGACGACGAAGAAGAAAAAGATGCAGCAGCAACGATGAAGAAAGGCGAATCGTCGCGGGCGGGCAATTCGAAGCCTTCGCTTCCGCTGGAGAAATATGCCGGCACGTACACCGATGCGTGGTACGGTCCGATTACAATTCGGCAGGAAAATGGTGGCTTGACGATCAGCTTTGATCAAACTCCGGGCATGGTCGGGGATCTGCAGCATTGGCAATACGACACCTTCAAGGCTCATTGGCGCGTGCGGACCATCGAAGACGCGTTCGTGACGTTCTCGCTGAAACCGGATGGGACGATTAAGAGCGCGACAATGGAAGCCGTATCTCCCCTGGCCGATTTCAGCTTTGATTATCAGGACCTATTACTGATGCCTGCGGTAAGTGAAAAGAAGTAAGAAGCCGTGAGTATCCCAGTTCTCGTGCTTATTCTCGGCTTGAACTGGCTCACTTTTATCTGATCGCGCCGACTGTGGCCACCACAGAAAATTCGCCGCTGGCGCATGCCGAAGCTGAAGTTCTTTCCCACGGCGCGACGCTCCGCCGCGAACTCGGGATATGGGACCTGGTGTTCGCGCAGATCTTACTTGTCATTGTGCCTGACTTTTTTGGGACCGCCGTCAAGGCAGGCAGCGCACATGTGGTTTTCTGGCTGGCGGCGATCGTTCTGTTCTTCATCCCGCTGGCGCTCATTGTGGCGCATCTGAACCGCCTGATGCCGCTCGAAGGCGGACTCTACGAATGGGCAAGGCTCGCCTTCAATGATCGGATCGGGTTCCTGGTGGCGTGGAACCTGTGGCTTTTTGTGATCCTTTACGTTGCGGTGATTAGCGTCGTCACCGTTTCGTTTGCCGCATACGTGATCCCGAGCCTAGAGTGGATGGCATCGAACAAGTGGCTCATCACGGCTGTGTCAATCGCGTGGATGGCGGCTATGGCTCTGGTCGCTGCGCGGGGTCTGCGACTCGGGAAGTGGGTCAGTAATACGGGCAGCATCGCCATCCTGCTGACGATCGCCGTGCTCGTCATGGCGCCTTGGCTGAATGTTTGGCGCGGTGAGTTGAGGCAGTTTCATCCGTTGAGGCTGGTAGTACCACCGGCGACCCTGTTCAGTGTGAGCGTTTTCAGCAAAATAAGTTTTGGAGCGCTCAGTGGCTTCGAATACATCGCGATTTTCGCCGGGGAATGCCGCAGCCCACAACGGAACCTCGCGCGCTCCATTCTGATCACGGCTCCGCTGATTGCGTTGATCTATATCTTCGCGACGAGTTCGATCCTGGCTTTTGTTTCTCCCGAGGCCGTGGATGTTGTGGCGCCGATTCCCCAAGCCCTGAGCCTGGGTTCCCGCGCCTTTGGTCTTGCCAAGATTATCGTGCCTTTGGCGATTCTTTCACTATTCGTGAATTATCCAACCAGTTTCACGACGTACTTCAGCGGTTGTGTGCGGCTGCCGATGGCAGCAGGATGGGATCGTCTGCTGCCTGAATGGTTTTCACGATTGCACGCGGTCCACAAGACTCCGGTGAACTCGATTCTGTTTGTGGCGGGAGCAACGCTTGCCGCCAGCATGGCTGCACTGATTGGAGTCGGGCCGCAGGAAGCTTACGAACTCTTACTCACCTGGGGATTTACCTTTTACGCCGTCGCGTATCTTGCCTTATTTGCCATACCGCTGGTCTCGCGAAAAGATCGGGGACTTCGGCCTTCCCTCTGGTTGAGGATTGCTGCGGCTTCCGGCTTTCTCATGACGCTGCTTTACGTGGTCCTCTCAATCTTCCCGATCGTCAATCTTGAAAGCTCATCACTCTATTCCCTCAAAATTGCCGGAGTGGTCTTGGGAGCGAATGTGATTGGGTGGATGGTCTTCCGTGCAGGAGCACGAAACAATCAGGCTGAAAAAAGGTGAGGTCGGCATGCTCTGCCGGAGTTAACCGACTTGTCCGGCTATCGTAGGAAAGCGTGCAATGCGTCTTCCACTCGGATGGGCGATTTTCGTCGAACGCCGTTCTCCACGTTGTAAAGCATCAGCAGATGATCTTCGACAATAAGGATTTCTTTGTCGTTGATCCATCCAACGAGTGACGCGTGCGGGACGAAGTCGACTTGCTTCGGAGGATCGGCAATCTTCTTTACGACAATGGCCGGCAATTCTGCGAGCGCCTTGCGAATTCTTTGTGACTCTTCCGGATTGGCCTGACCTTGCTCGGATAACTGAAACGGCTTGTTCGCCTGTGAAGTAGCGGTGATCGTCATCGCGACACGTTCCGCATTCGGAGACAGGTGCGCGTTAGCCGTGAAGAAGCTCACGTCGTAGTCGGAATTCTTGTATTTCTCCTGCTCATCGAACAGGATAATTTTCTTGTCGCCTGCAATCAAAACAGTTTGATCATTACTTTGATTCGCCCATCCGCAACAGCCGGTGTCCGGGATCGCGTCGATGATTCCGTTTCCGGCCAGGTCGCCACCGAGTACGTGATGCACGGGGTCGGGTAAGTTTGTCGGCGTCCACTTGCCCCCTTGCTCATCGTATCGGGTGCTGCTTTTGTAGACGGTTCCGGTCTGGCCTGCGATGAATTGTGTCATCAAGAAAAACCGGTCGACGCCTTCGTCCGGTATCCAAATCGCGGCTGACGGACAGGTCTCGTCACAAGTCCCCGTCTTGCATCGGCAGTCGGGAAACTTGGTCGACGCGATCTCTTCGCGGTTGGCGCCGGTCAGATCGGTGCGCCAGGCATTCCATGTCGTGATGGTCGAGAGATCGACGTCTTCTCGCTGCAAGCGGCGAGGTTCGTTGGCGAACCAGTACAGGTGCGTTCCGTCCGCCGATAGCGCGACCGTCGGCGCTATCTCTGTTACGGCCTGGTTTGATCCTGTCTTCTCGGACTTGTGCTCCACGCCAAGGTCTACAGTCGTCGCCGCGCGACCATCCCACAACCAAAGCTTGTGGGGGGAAGAGATATCTTCGTCGGACAAGGGTAACGAAATTAGCGGCATGAACAGGATTTGCCCCGCATCATTGACGTCGACACTCGTCGCGGATTTCAGCGCCTCCGCGGGAACCTTCACGGTCTGCTTCACGGCGAACGTCGCGGCATCGTACTCGACCATCTCACCCGGCGCACGCAGCACCCACAGCCGCTTTTGCTGTGCGAACAGCGAAGCGCTCGTCAGCAACAACGCGCAAAACAGGAGAGCCTTCTTCTTCATATGGCGCTCGGCGAGTCCCTTACTTCGTTTCCGCCACCGGCAACTCGATAAAGCTCGCATGATCGGGCGAATGGAAGACTCGTTGCGTAGCCTTCTTGTAGTCTCCGGGCTTCGCCCAGAAGATGTTCGGCACAAATGTCTGCGGATTCCGGTCATACAGCGGGAACCAGCTCGACTGGATCTGCACCATGATGCGATGGCCCGGCAGGAAAACGTGGTTTGCTGTCGGCAATGTCCACCGATACAGCAGCGGCTTATCGGGCGTGATCGCCTTGGGCGTCTCAAGACTCTCGCGATACCGTCCGCGGAAGATGTCGGCGGAAACCATGAGCTGATAGCCACCCATCTTCGTGTCGGGCGCGACTTCGTCGGGATATACGTCGATGACTTTCACCACCCAATCCGAGTCTGTACCGCTAGTCGAGGCAATCAGATTCACAATAGGTTGTCCGGCAATCTTCACAGGTTCCCTTAACACGTCAGATGCAAAGGCGAGTACATCCGGACGTCCTGAGGCCTCGCGTTGATCGTCGACCAGCCACTCCGACCAGGTGAATTCGCCGGAGTATCCGACAGGCTGAATCGGCCGGTGGCGAAACGGTACGGGCTTGGCAGGATCGGAAACGTACTCCTCAAACGCGCTGTCTCCAGCTTGCGGCGGCTCAAAGCCGGCCTTCAGTCCGGGCTGCAAATAAAGTGGCTTCGGATGGACCGCGCAGCCCGATTCGCATCCGGCCGGCCATGACGGCAACCTGCGCCAGGTGTTCGTACCCGTCTCGAACGCTGTCACCGGAGCCACATTCGATTTCGCCGCACCGTCTTTCAGATACTCATCGAGAAACGGCAGCAGGACATTCATTCGGAAATAAAGGCCAGTATCGCTCCCGAACTTCAGCGCACCCAGCGAACTCCCATCGCCGATCTCCTGTCCGTGATACCAGGGTCCCATCACGAGAAAGACCTTGTCGTTGTTCGGGTCCTTCGGCTTGAGCGCTTTGTAGACTGCAGTCGCACCATAGATATCTTCCTGATCCCACAGGCTGTCGACCAGCAGCATCGGAATTTTCAACGGCTGTGTCCCCAGGATTTTATCCATCGCCTGCTGCTGCCACCACGAGTCATAGCTGGGATGCTCCAGCAACTTGCGCCAGAAACCGACTTGCTCCAGGCCGTGACGACGGCCCAACTCACCCGCGGATCCGGCAGCCATAAAAGCATCGTAGTCATCGAAGTGATCGGTCCACCACATCTCGGTGTTCGACGCGGTTGCCTCCTGCTCGTATATGTAGGGCATGTTCTGCTCACGGAAGGCGCCATTGTGAAACCAGTCATCGCCCATCCATCCGTCGACCATGGGATTCATGGGCACCGAAACTTTCAGGGCTGGATGCGGATTGACAAGCGCCATCAGCGGAAGGAAACCGTCATAGGAAATACCGAGGATGCCGACTTTTCCGTTGCTCTCTGGAACGTTCTTTACCAGCCAATCGATGGTGTCGTAAGTGTCGGTTGAATGATCCACTGGCGTGGGATTCAACGGCCCGTGGAGCGGGCGCGTCATCACGTAATCACCCTCGGATCCGTACTTGCCCCTGACATCCTGCACAACACGGATGTATCCGCCCTTCAGGATCACGTCCAAGGCATTGTCGTATCCGTTGAGAATCGGCCCCATGTGCGAACTCGCGGCGTGCCCGGTCTGAGCATCCGCGCTGTAAGGTGTACGAGTCAGCAGGATGGGGGCGTTCTTCGCGCCTTTCGGAATCACAATGACCGTATGCAGCTTGACGCCGTCGCGCATGGGGATCATCACGCTTCGCTTGATATAGTCAAAGCTATCCGGTACTGGCGTAAGGTGTTCGGGCCGCTCACTGGGCAGAGTCGCGGTCGGGGATTTGGCACTCTGCGCAGCCAACTTCTGCGGCAACAACGAAGAGGTCAGAAGAACGTTGAACAAGGCTATAAAACAAAGTTTGGCAGTGGATTTCATGGACCCTCGGGAATCGACGATGTTAACGCGTATCCGACGGGCTTGCCAAATCAGCGCCTTCGGCGGGTAATCTGTTGCAGATTACCAGCGCTTGTTACTTTTTGCCTTCCACTTAGTTCCCCTTGGTAACGCCAGCCGCCAACCTCCGAGAAACTAGACTTCCCCGCGGGGGTTCATTCTCGCATGACAAATCAAATCAGCAGGTCGCTCGCAGTTCTTGCAGTGGGTGGTCTGATGTTTATCGGCTCGGCCGCTGCACAACAATCCAATACTTCGGGCGCTGGTGCGGGTCAAGTCGATCCCGGCCATCCGCGCGTGAATCAGGTGAATCGTCGCGAGACGCATCAGCAGGAACGGATCGGCAATGGCGTGAAGAATGGGCAACTCACGCCTGGTCAGACGGCACGCCTGGAACGCGGCGAGCAACGCCTGCAGAACAACGAAAAGCGAGACATGGCAAAGGATAACGGCCATCTCACAAAACAGAACCAGCGCCAACTCAATCGCGAGTCCAATCGCATGAGCAAGCGCATCTACAAAGACAAGCACTCCGGCAAATAGTTGCCGCACCTACGTTCCCCGTTAAAGGAGAGAGCCGCACATTCGCGGCTTTTTTCTTTTCCGGACAACCATCGCCTGGCGTGTCACAAAGACGCGGGAAAATGGTAGGCTACACAATTCGCGTATGCCGGTGGACTCCATCAGCCCCCAACCCGGACTCGAAGCCGCGAGCCTGACCGACGTCGGGTTGCAGCGTGCCAACAATGAGGATTCCTATCTCTATTGGGAGCCGGAAAGCCCCGAGGACTTTCTCCAGAAGGGGCGGCTCGCGATTGTAGCGGACGGTATGGGCGGATACGAGGGTGGGCAGGAAGCCAGCCGCCTTGCGGTTGAAACCGTGCGCTACGTTTACGATCACGATTTCTCGGGCGATCCGCAAGCGGTCCTCGTTGCCGGCTTGCTGTCGGCACACGATGCGATTCAGCGCTATGGATTTGAGCATCCTGAGTTCAGCGGCATGGGTACGACCTGCACCGCGCTCGCCATTGTGGACCGGAAGCTCTACTTCGCACACATCGGCGACAGCCGCCTGTACCTGATTCGGAGTGAAACTACCACCCGGCTCACTCGCGATCATTCGTACGTAGGAAGGCTGGTGGAGACCGGCATCGTCAGTTCGGAAGACGCCGAGTCTCATCCCCAGCGGCACATCCTGACTGCGGCGCTCGGTTCGGGGCGCGAGATCACTCCCGATACGCCCGAAGAACCGATCTCGCTCGCGACCGGTGATTTGCTCGTGCTCTGCACCGATGGACTCTGGAGTGTCGTGGGCGAGACCGAACTCTCGCGCATTGCGCGATCGGGCACTCCGGCCGACGGCTGCCGGAACCTCGTCCGAGCCGCCCTGCAACGCGGTGGCCCCGACAACATCACGGTGTGTCTGCTTCGCATCTCATAGATTTCCACAGTTCGCACTACGCAGAATCCTGCAGGGTTTCTGTGAAGTGTGTGAGTTTCTCGCAGCCGGACTGCAACAGAATGCACACTGGCCGGTTTTAAACGTGCCACCCGCAATTGCAAATCCTTGATTTGAAAGAAACTCCAGCGTTTTCCGTCTACGCGTAAATGGAATCCGGCTTGCAATGGCCCTCACGTTAATAAAGTCTATTAGCTACATAGACTTTATGGGATAATGCCGGCAATGAAAATCTCTTCGACGACGGACCGCGATAACGAAACCGCCAACACCCTCGGAGTGCCCAAGGGAGGCATGAAGCGTGACTAGGGCCCTGATCCTACGGATGACAGCTTCGGCTGTGCTCACAGTGAGCAGTTGGGCCCAGGGAACCACAACGATTCGGGTAGGCGCATTTCCGAACGTCACCCATGCTCAGGCGATGGTTGGAAAAGCCAACGGCTGGTTCGACAAGGCCATGGGTTCGGAGGTAAAGATCCAGTGGACGAGCTTCAACGCCGGTCCGTCGGCCATTGAGGCGCTATTTGCCGGAGCGATTGACCTGACGTATGTCGGTCCGAATCCGGCGATCAACGGTTACGTCCGCTCCAATGGAGAAGCAGTCCGCGTGATTGCAGGCGCGGCCAGCGGCGGAGCTTCCCTGATTGTTCGCAATGATGCAGGCATCAATAAGCCGGAAGATTTTCACGGCAAGCGCGTCGCTTCTCCACAATTCGGCAACACGCAGGATGTAGCACTTCGCAATTGGCTCAAAAGGAATGGGCTCAAGACAAACGATAAGGGCGGCGACGTGGAGATCGTTCCCATGGCCAACCCCGATCAGTTGACTCTTTTTCTGAAGAAAGACCTAGATGCCGCTTGGGCTCCTGAACCGTGGGCCACGCGTTTGATCCACGAAGGCAATGGACGCCTGTTCTTGGACGAGCGTTCGCTTTGGACCAACGGGCAATTTGTGATCGGCCTGCTGGTCGTGAACACAAAGTTTCTGAATGCTCACCCGGGCCTTGTGAAGAGCTGGATCCGGGCCAACGTCGAACTCACCGATTGGATCAACAGCCACCAGACCGAAGCCAAGAAACTGCTGAACGAACAGATTCAGCGCGAGACCAACAAGGCACTTCCTGCGGACATGCTCGACGAAGCATTCTCGCGCATGCAAGTTACGTATGACCCGCTGCATACCGCTCTCAATAGTGCGGCTCAGCAGGCATTCGAAGACGGATTCTTCGGCCGCCAGATGCCGGATCTGTCGAAACTCTACGATCTGACGCTGCTCAATCAAGTCCTCGCCGAGAAACAACGGAAGCCGATTCAATGAACTCGAACTCGCAAGTGATCTTGCAGAGATTACCTACACTCGTGGATCCCAGGCTGCCCGTGCGCGCAGTGAAGAGAGGGCCTGTGTCCATGGGTCAGACAGATGAAGGCCCGGCTGAAACCCCTAAGGTCGAACTGAGCGACATCTGCCTAGGCTATCGCACGCAGACCGGCGAACGTCTTCTCGCGCTCGACCACATCAATCTGCAAGTGCGGGCGGGAGAGTTTGTCTGCATCGTGGGCCCGTCCGGTTGTGGGAAATCGACATTGCTCCACCTGATCGCTGGACTTCATTCGCAGACCTCCGGCCAGGTGCTCGTGGATGGCGAACCGGTCGTGGGTACTGGGACCGACCGCATCTTGATCTTCCAGGAGGGCGGTCTGTTCCCCTGGCTCACCGTTGGAGAAAACGTTGAGTTCGGGATGAAGATGCAGGGCATCGCCAAGGCAGAGCGGCGCGAAACAGTACAGCACTATCTTCGTCTGGTCCACCTTGCGAAGTTCGAAAAGAGCTACATCCATCAGCTTTCGGGCGGAATGCGGCAACGAGTCGCCATCGCGCGTGCCCTCGCCACTGAGCCCGACGTTCTTCTCATGGACGAGCCCTTTGGCGCCCTCGACGCGCAGACTCGCGACTTGCTACACGACGAACTGGAACGCATCTGGAGCGAAACGGGCCGCACGATCATTTTCGTTACCCACAACGTGCGCGAAGCCGTTCGACTTGGCGATCGTGTCGTGCTCCTCACGTTTCGACCAGGACGCGTGAAGAACGAATTTCTGGTAAATCTACCGCGCCCGCGCAGCCTGGAAGATCCTGAGGTTGCTCTTGCCGCACGCGGTGTCCTCGACGAACTGCGCGACGAAATCAACCGCTCGCTCGCGGCTGAATACCGCAACGGGATCAAGCCGCGGATCGCCCCGGGAGCCGAATCATGAAACGTGCACTGCGATACATCATCTTCTACTCCGCACTATTCGGCCTTTGGGCTCTCTTGGCAGAACTGAAGATCTGGCCGCCCTACCTCTTCCCTTCTCCGTGCAGCGTGGCTGAAGCTCTGTACAACGGCTTTCAGGACCATACCTACTGGATCGCCATTCGCGTGAGCATGCAGCGTGTACTGATCGGGTACGGCATCTCGGTTGTGCTCGGGATGGTTCTCGGACTGGGGGTCGCCAGCAACAAATTTCTGGAAGAAACCGTGGGTGGTTTGCTGGTGAGCCTCCAAAGCTTGCCCAGCATCTGCTGGTGGCCTCTTGCGCTGCTTTGGTTCGGCTTGAATCAGAACGCCATCCTGTTCGTCGTGGTCATGGGATCGCTGCTGTCGGTCACGCTTGCCATGGAAGACGGCCGCAAGCAAATGCCGAAGATTTTTGGCCAAGCCGGACGCAATCTCGGCGCCAAAGGATTCAAGCTGTTCTGGTACGTTCTGCTACCCGCGAGTCTTCCCTTTATCGTCTCCGGTTTGAAACAAGGATGGGCCTTCGCGTGGCGCTCACTGATTACCGCTGAGATGCTTTACCTGAGTTTGGGTCTCGGGCAACTCCTGATGATGGGCCGTGACCTGAACGACATGAGCGCGGTGATCGCCGTCATGCTGCTGATCATCGCGATCGGATACATCGTGGATGGTGTGGTTTTCAAAGGAATGGAGCGCCATCTGCAAAACAAGTGGGGGTTGACGCCAGCCACATAAGGGAAAAATTCCTGGGCAAGTTTTGAAGCAAAGTCGATGAATGCCTACTAATAATCGCAACCCGGCGTTGCCTCCTGATAAGCGCTCCTGCAACCACAAACTCATATAGGTAGAACGTCAATGAAGAGGAAGTTTGTAATTCTTGCCAATCTGGTGCTAGCCACGTTCGCAGCAGCCAGCTTCGCCCAGACTGACGCCGGTCCCGACCAAGCCCTTTCTGGCACACCTACGGCTCCCTCGCAGTCGATCGTTTCCGATATAAGCGGCCCTGCCGCGGTTCAGCCGACAGCCACGCCGGTTCGTCACAACCCTCCGGTCTCGTTCCGTCGTGACGGGTTTTGGCTCTCCACCAGCGACGGCGGCACGCATTTGCAGGTTCACGGATATACGCAGGCTGACAATCGCTTGTTCTTGTTCAATACACACGGAGAAGACCTCGACACTTTCCTGTTCCGGCGCATTCGTCCGCTGCTTGAAGGAACACTCTTCAATGAGGTGGATTTCCGCTTCATGCCTGACTTCGGGCAGAGCAATCCGCAAATCCAGGAAGCGTATCTGGAACTCAAGACCCTGTCGTACGCGAAGATTCGCGTGGGCAAATTCAAAGAGCCGATTGGGCTGGAAGTTCTTCGCCAGGATCGTGACCTGACCTTCACCGAGCGCTCGATCGCGTCGGATCTGCTTCCCCTGCGTTACATCGGTGCGCAGATCTCGGGCTCTGTTCTCGGCAAATCGATTAGCTATGAGGCAGGCTATTTCGATGGATCGAGTGATGGATCAAACGCGGTCTTCACGCAATGGACGCATGGGAATGAAGGAGCAGCCCGGGTCTTTGTGCAGCCGTTCGCCACCACGTCGATCCGTAACTTGACGAATGTCGGGTTCGGTTTCGCCGGGTCAGCGGGGGCGCAGCACGGGCCGATTGCCGGACTGAAAACGCCAGCGCAGACGACCTTTTTCAAGTACTCCTCGACCACAATTGCCGACGGGGAGCACCATCGCCTGTCACCGCAGGCTTACTATTACGCCGGACCATTTGGGGCGATCGCCGAATATGCCATCTCCTCACAAGAAGTCTTCAACAAAGGCAATGTCGGTAGGATGAGAAATGAAGCGTGGCAGGTGCAGGGATCCGTCATGCTGACCGGCGACAAGAATTCGTACCAAGGATTCAAGCCCCACAGATCCTTCGATCCGAATCGTGGATTCACTCACATGGGTGCAGTAGAGCTTGCGTTGCGCTACAGCCGGGTTGGTATCGATCCAGGCGCTTTTCCGTTATTCGCGAGTTCAACTGCCGCACAGCAAGCGCACGCGACCGGGGTTGGACTCAACTGGCACGTGAATCGTTACGTGAAGCTCATGACCGACTACGAGCACACCACGTTCAAGATGGGATCAAGCAAGGCGAGTCCGTTGAGCAACGAACAGTGCTTGACCAGCCGGATACAGCTCGCATTCTAGAAATGCAAAGCGCTACCGACCCAGTGTCCCGCCGTCCGGACGCTACGGTAGCGCTGCTGATAGAGCCCAAACTGATGGGTTGAGTATGGAACGGGGGATGCACTTCTGACAGTGCATTGTTAGGTACTGGGCGGCTAATAGTCGGTTGGCCATGGAGTACCGTGGCTGACGGGACTCGTCCCGGATTTGGTGCGATCGCGCCGGACGTTCACATTCTCACCTTAGCGGCTGAGTTCAACAGTGCCTATCATTTGTTCTCCGCGTTCCCTGCGTCCTCGCCTGTCGAGACTTTTTCCGGGCGGAGCAGCGGGAACAGGATTACGTCGCGGATGGTGTGCGAATCGGTGAGGAGCATGCAAACGCGGTCGATGCCAATGCCGACGCCCCCGGCCGGAGGCATGCCGTAGGACAGCGCGCGGACGTAGTCTTCATCCATCTGGTGGGCCTCTTCGTCGCCGCGCTCGCGTTCTTTCAACTGAGCTTCGAAACGGCGGCGCTGGTCTTCGGGATCATTGAGCTCAGAGAAGCCGTTGGAGATCTCCATTTGTCCGGCGAAAATCTCGAAGCGTTCAGTCCAGTCTGGCTCGTCAGGCTTCTGCTTGGAGAGCGGTGAGACGGCCGTCGGGAACTCGTAGATGATCGTCGGCTGCATCAGGTGCTCTTCGGCGGCAGCTTCAAAGAGTGCAGCAATGTTCTTCCCCACCGGTGCAGCGGGATCGTAGGCGGTATGTGAGTGCCCGGCGTTGAAACGGTCAACGAGTCTCTTCACGCCTTCTGCGCTGGCGAAATCGCTCATCTCTGGTTTGGCACCGGAGCCTTCCGGCCAGAACTTTATGGTGGCCTCGCGCATGGTCATGCGCTGCCAGTTGGACCAATCGAGTTCTTCCACGACTTCTTTGCCATCCACCTGGCGTGTCCATCTCGATTTCGGACTGCCGTTCACAGCGATCGCAGCTTCGGTGATGGCTAACTGGGTGAGGTCCATAATGCCTTCGTAGTTGGTGTAGGCCTGGTAGGCCTCGAGCATGGTGAACTCGGGATTCCAGCGCCATCCGAGACCTTCGTTACGGAAGTTGCGATTGATCTCGTAGACCCGATCGAGGCCACCGACGACCAAGCGCTTGAGGTACAGTTCGGGCGCGATGCGGAGGAAGAGATCCATATCGAGCGTGTTGTGATGCGTGACAAACGGTTTCGCCACAGCTCCGCCAGCAATCGGGTGCATCATCGGCGTCTCGACTTCGATAAATCCCTGCGAGTCGAACGTCTGGCGCATCGATTGGATAATCTTCGTGCGCTTTAAGAAGACTTCACGCACCTCGGGATTCATCACGAGGTCCACATAGCGCTGACGATAGCGCAGCTCGACGTCCGTGAGGCCGTGCCACTTCTCTGGAAGCGGGAGCAGATCTTTGCTGAGGAAGTCGATCTGCTCGACATGCACGCTGAGTTCACCGGTGCGGGTACGGAAGAGATATCCGCGGACGCCGATGTGGTCGCCGAGATCGAGCAGTTTGTAGAGTTCGAAGCCTTTTTCGCCGACCGCGTCTTTCTTCACGTAGATCTGGAGTTTCTTGCCGCCCTGCTGGATGTGGGCGAATCCGGCCTTGCCCATAAGGCGGATGGCCATGATGCGTCCCGCAATGCGGACGTTAACGCGAGACTGGTCGAGTTCTTCGGCGGTCTTCAGCGAGTAGTCGGCCAGGATCTGCTCGAGGGTGTGAGTGAACTCGTATTTGCTGCGGTAGGTGGGCTGGCCCAAGGCCTCGATCTGTTTCAGCTTGTCGCGCCGCAGTTCGTAAATTTTATCGTCCAGTGCCAAAGGAAGTCCTTTATTCCTTGAGAGGAAGAGAGATTATAAATGCCCGGCTTCCGCTTCCCGCCAAGATCCCGAAGACTAACGGGAGGCAGCCCCTGCTCACCTGATGGTGCAAGGTCTGGATCCATCGGTTACAGTTGAGTCATTGAATTGTGGGGAGGGGATATGATCCGGGTGAAATCGCTGACGTGCGCGCTGATGGCGGTTCTGTGGGTCCTGCCTGGTTTCACTCTCGATGACGACATGCACGGGCATCATCACGACGCCACCGAGAAGCTGGGAACGGTCTCGTTTTCGATTTCTTGCGCGCCAGGCTCGCAAGCGTCATTTGAACGCGGCGTGGCATTGCTGCATTCGTTTGGCTATGAAGAGGCGGAGGAGCAGTTCACTGAGATTACGAAGAAAGATCCCGGCTGCGCAATGGCGCATTGGGGCATCGCCATGAGCCTGTTCCACGAGATCTGGGAACGACCGGAAGACGCAACTTTGAAGCGGGGGCATGCGGAGATCGAAGCGGCCCAGAAGATTGGGGCGAAAACCGAGCGCGAGCGCGGGTACATTTCAGCGCTGGGCGATTTTTACAGCGACGAATCGAAGGCCGATTACTTGAAGCAGGCTTCCGCATATTCAGACGCTATGGGAAAGCTTTATCAGAAATATCCGGACGATCTGGAGGCCGGGGCGTTTTACGCATTGTCGCTGCTCGCGGCAGAGAAGCCGGACGACAGCACACACGAGGCGACGAAGAAGGCAGTCGCCGTGCTGAATCCGCTATTCCAGAAACGGCCGGATCATCCGGGACTGGCACACTACATCATTCACGCCTGCGATTCGCCGGACATGGCACCAATGGGACTGGATGCGGCGCGTCGATATGCGAAGATTGCGCCATCGTCGGCACATGCGGTGCACATGCCGTCGCACATTTTCGCGCGGCTCGGACTGTGGCCGGAGGACATCCAAGCGAATCTGAAGTCGGTAGCATTGACCCAGAAGTCCGGCGCCATGTACATGCGTGGTCACGAACTGCACGCGATGCACTTCCTGCTTTATGCGTATCTGCAGACGGGGCAGGATGAGGCGGCCAAGCAGATCGTCGAAAAATCGAAGGAGATCGTGGCCGGATCTCGCACGATGGACGATACCGGAATGCTCGAGTACATGGGATATGCGGAAGCGCACTTCCCTGCTCTGTATGCACTCGAAATGCATCACTGGGCTGACGCCGCCGCGCTGCAACCGGCTCCGGATGCTGCCGCGCATCTGCAATTAATCACGTATTGGGCGCGAGCAATTGGGTCCGCCCGTATGGGAGATGTCGAAGGTACACGCAAGAACGTGAAGCTCTTTGATGACGCTGAGGATGCGACACGGCATTCGAAGTACGCGTATACGCTGGAAGGACATGAATCGTCAGCGCGTGGTGAGGTCCATGCGTGGCTGGCCTTCGTCGAGCACAACAATGATGAAGCGCTGCGGTTGATGCGCGAGGTGGCGGATCATCAGGACCAGGTGGGAAAGCAGGAAGTCGATATTCCGGCGCGCGAGATGCTTGCCGACATGCTGCTGGAAATCAGACAGCCCGAGAATGCCCTGGCGGAGTACGAGAGGTCGATGAAGATCGATCCGAATCGATTTAATGGGCTTGCCGGTGCGGCAAAAGCGGCGGAAGTGGCGCATCAGGCCGCGAAAGCGAATACGTATTACAGCCAATTGCTGAAGAACTGCGACGGCGGGAAACATTCGGAAAGGCCGGAGTTGCAGAGCGCGAAGACGGAAGTGGCAAAGAACGGGGCATAAGGACGCTCCCGAAGCTTAATGCTCGAATAGGACCAAAGGGATCGATTCACCCATGGCTTTGTAACCTGCGGCAGACGGGTGCAGGTGATCGCCGCAGTCGTATTGCAAACGCAGTCGGTCGGGCTGGCGCGGATCGCGGAGTACAGCATCAAAATCGATGACGGCATCGAAGTGTCCTTCGCCGCGAATCCACTGATTGACGGCCTGCCGGTCGGCTTCGCTCAGAGGCCCGGGATGGTAGTAGTCGGAACCGACATAGGGCGTGATCGTAGCGCCGATCACGCGAATACCGTGAGCACGGGCACGCACGATGATCTGCTCGTAGGCGGTGAGGACTGCTCGCACGCGTGCCATGTGCCGTGACTCAGGAACTTCTCCGAGTCGAGCCAATCCACCAAGATCGTTTACTCCTTCAAACAGAATCAGCCAATGCACACCGGCTTGGGCGAGGACATCGCGATCGAAGCGGGCGAGTGCGTTCGGGCCGAGCCCATCGGTGAGCAAGTGATTGCCGCCAATGCCCTGGTTCGAGACTCCGATGTCATGCATGTCTTTGGATGCCTGAAGACGGGCGGCGAGGACGTCGGTCCAGCGATCATTGCCGTTGGTGGTGGCTCCGTGTCCGTCTGTGATCGAATCGCCGAGAACGACGATCGCAGCGGCTTTCGAGCCGGCGAGAACATCGATGGCGGAAACGTGGTACCAGTGGTCGACATGATGGGCATCGGGAAGGGTCGCGGCGCCTACGAAGTTTCCGTGAACGAAATAAGACGTGGCACGGGAACCGGGGTGGCCGGTCTCAGTGACAGGAGGCGCATCGACATGGAAAGTGACTGCCAATTCGGAGAGCGGCGCGAGTAAATATTCGACGGGGTCGGAAACGAATTCTGCGCCGGGAGGGATAGTGACGTCGGGTGATCCGGCGAAGGTGAGAGCTTTGTCGGTTGTGGGGTCGATATCCGGTGACGCGGGATTGAGAGGCTTCGCGATGTGAACCGCCGTGAAATGCAGGGGCTCGGTGCCGAAAGCGTTAGAAAGATGCACGCGGAGCAATGGGCCGCCGATCGAGACGTGAAATATCTGGCGAACGCTGGCGTCGCGGAGGTCGTCGGGTGGTAACGAGTTTTGCGGCTCAGGAACTTGCTGCGAGCAGGCCCAGGTTACGATCCAGATCTGCGGTTTGGCACGCCGCGCATTGAGCAGTACACACGTCGACAGGGAAATCAGGATTACGAAGACGATTGCGATTCTCGACGATGCGCGTTTCATGAAGAGCGGGTAAGATCGTTGCGATTCGATTGCCGAACGCATCGAGATTACCAGCTTGCAGGAGTGGCGGCGTGCATCTTTCTTATCGAAAATTCTTCATCGCCCTGTTGTGTTTCATTGCCTGCATTGCGATTGGGGTGGCGCAAAATCCTTCACTAGGTCCTGTCACGTTCACGGCGGAGCAAGATCATCAGAACATGATGGACCAACTGGGGATTAAGGCCCTGCGTCCGGGACCGAGCGGGAATGAGAAGGCACCGAACCACGCGAATTACGACGAGTCGAAGGCGAATCCGTTTCCGGAGATTCCCGATCCGCTCACACTGAATGACGGGCAGAAGGTCGCGACACCGGAGATGTGGTGGAAGAAGCGGCGTCCGGAAATCGTGGAGATGTTCGAGAAGTATGTGTATGGGCGTGTACCGGCCAACGTTCCGAAGGTGACGTGGTCTGTGACCGCAACCGATCACGAGATGATCGGATTTACTCCGGTGATCGCGAAAGACCTGATTGGGACGGCGGATAACTCGGCGTATCCGGGGATTCGTGTGAAGATCCACATGACTCTGGTGACGCCGGCGAGCGCAAAAGAACGCGTGCCGGTGCTCGTGATGTTTGGGCGCGCGGGCTTCCCTGCTCCGAACGAGCCGTCGGCAGACGAGTTTGAACGCATCAACAAAGCATGGAAAGCGCTTCTGGTCGGGCAGGATCCGTCTCTGAAGGATGTGTTCGCGCAACATCCTGCATGGGAACCGGTGAAGGCGACACCCTCTCAGTTTCCGCAGCTGACCAAGGATGGCGATTTTCCTGCGACGTGGCAGTTGAGTGGTGCGGGCTGGGGATTTGCCTTGATCGATCCGGCGAGCGTGCAAGCGGACAACGGAGAAGGAATCACGCGCGGGATTATTGGACTCGTTAATAAAGGACAGCCTCGCAAGCCGGAGGATTGGGGCGCTCTGCGGGCGTGGGCATGGGGCGCGAGCCGAGGACTTGATTATCTGGAAGACGATCCGGCGGTGGACGCCAAGCATGTCGGAATTGAGGGAGTGTCTCGCTATGGGAAAGCGGCATTGCTGACGATGGCGATGGATCAGCGATTTGCCATGGTGCTGGTGGGCTCATCGGGAAAAGGCGGAGCGACGCTGTTGCGGCGGAATTTCGGCGAGGCAGTCGAAAATCTAACGGGTGGCGAGTACTACTGGATGGCCGGAAACTTCATGAGATATGGCGCGTCGGAGGCGACGTTTGGGAGCAAGACGGCGGGAGATATTCCCGTGGATTCAAACGAGTTGATTGCGCTGTGCGCACCGCGGCTGACCTTTATCAGTTATGGCATTCCGGAGGCCGGCGATGCGAAGTGGCTGGACCATCAAGGAAGTTTCATGGCGACTGTGGATGCGAGCCGGGTCTTCACGCTGCTTGGGGTAAAAGGTCTCGGCGTGGCCGAAGGTTATCGGACGGCGAAGATGCCTGCGGTGAATCAGGGATTGCTCGATGGGCAGCTTGCATGGCGGCAGCATGATGGCGGGCATACGGATCTGCCGAATATGAAGTACTTTCTGGAGTGGGCCGATCGGGGGATTGGGCATGTGCCGCCGCAACGATGAGCACTTCCCACCTCGTTTTCTGCAGCCAAAAACGATGACTGCTCCAAGATTACCGGCGTTACCTACATGCTTTTGCGCGCGTATTTTGGTACTTTGATACATTGGTACACATGACCGAAGATTCTCGATTGCAGATTGAGCGGGTGCAGACCGGGGTGCGGATGGAGAAGCGCATCCTGAAGGTGCTGAAGGCGTTTGCCGAGTATCACGATATGACACTGGGCGATGTGCTGGAAGGGATCGTGTTGCACGCGTTCGATGGGAAGACGCCGTTTAGTCCGGCATCGCTGGAAAAGATCCGCGATCTGAAGAAGTTTTATGAACTCGATCTCGATTCGAGCGCGAGCCACCGGTTGAAAGAGATTAAGGCGAAATCTCCGCGGACGCGGCGCCAAGGGTAAATCGGATGAACAGCAAATGCGGATTGACGGTGTTGCGATTGACGCTTGGCATTGTGGTTCTGATTGAAGCAGTGATGTTCGTGTTGCCCGGCGCTGCGCATTCGTTCTCGCGGACTCACATGCCGGCGTTCATTCGACTGCTACTGGGTTTTGGAGAGATTGCCGGGTGCGTGCTTTTGCTGGTTCCGGCCACCGTCGTGCGTGGGGCGTGGTTGCTGCTGGCGGTTTTTGTAATGGCGATTCTGCTGCATCTCTTGCATGGACAGTATTCGGTGGGGAATGTGGTGGTTTATGCGGCAGCCGCCTTTGCGATTGCCCTGGGGAAATGAGGTGGGCGAGTTTCAACGTCTGGGCCTTCGTGCACCCCGACAACAGTGCACAAGTCTGATAGTCTATGCGCTGCCTTTCCGGCTTCTTCCACGTCCAACTGCCATGCGTCGAGTTATCCTTGTCGCTTCCCTGCTGTGTCTCAGCGTTGTCCAAGCTCAAACCATTCGCAACGGCGAAGAACTGCTTCGCGCGATGCATGAGCGGTATGCGTCGAAGTGGTATCAGACTGTGACTTTTGTGCAGAAGAGCACAACGTATAAGCCCGATGGTACGAGTTCGGCAGAAACCTGGTATGAAGCTGCCTCGGTGCCGGGGAAGTTGCGGATCGACATTGGTCCGCCGAGCGATGGAAAAGGTTATCTGTTTGTGGACGGGAACCTGACCGTCATTAAAGACAACAAGGTGGTCGCATCCAAGAAGGACCTGAACATTTTGCTGGTTTTAGGCTTCGATGTGTATCGGCAGGATCCGGAGACGACCATCAACGTTGTAAAGGGCGAAGGATACGATTTATCAAAGATCCATGAGGATGTTTGGGAAGATAAACCCGCATATGTTGTGGGAGCCGAAAAAGGCGATCTGAAGTCGAAGCAGTTCTGGGTGGCGAAAGATACGCTACTGTTCTTGCGCGTGATTGAGTCGGCGCGAGCGGATGCGTCGAAGCTCAATGATGTACGGTTCATCCATTATCAACCGCTCGCTGACGCCTGGATTGCTGCCGGGGTTGAGGTCTATTCTGAGGGGAAAAAAGTATTTTCCGAGGACTATTCCGACATTCAGGCGAATGTGAAGCTGGCTCCAGGCACATTTGACCCGGCGAAGTTTGCGGCAACACATTGGGAGAAGTAGTGTTTGAGTCCCGCGTTGCGCGTCCTGAGTGGCCAGCTTTCAAGGTTGTAAGTTTTCGCAGTTTTGCGTTTGGCGTTGCCCTTTCTTATTCAATCCAGAACTGGCGCGATGGTTCGGGGGTCGCTACAGTAAAATAGGCGCATTTCCCTGACTCTCAACTAAGGACAAATCTATGGTTCGTCTCAAGGTGAATGGTGCTGCGCAAACATTTGACGGCGATCCGGAGATGCCGCTGCTGTGGTATCTGCGCGATATTCTCGGGATGACCGGAACGAAGTTCGGTTGCGGCATGGGGCTTTGTGGTGCGTGCACCGTGCTCGAAAACGGCAAAGCGGTGCGGTCGTGCCGCCAGGTAGTGGGGAAACTGGAAGGCGCGAACATCACCACGATTGAAGGCATTTCGACGCATGGACCGCATGCGGTGCAAAAGGCTTGGGCTGAGGTGAATGTACCGCAGTGCGGGTACTGTCAACCGGGGCAGATCATGCAAGCGGTTTCCTTGCTCTCTTCGAAGCGGCATCCGACGGACGAGGATATTGATGACGGCATGGCTGGGAATATATGCCGCTGCGGAACCTACCAGCGCATTCGGGCCGCGATCCACGAAGCGGCGAAGGAGACCGCATGAGCAGCGTCGAGAACGTTACACGACGGAATTTTCTGCAAGGGATGCTTTCGGCCAGCGCCTTTGTACTTTGCGCCACCAAATCTCCGCTTCTGGCAAAAGGGTTGAGCAACGGGACACTCATCACCGGAATGGGCTCGATCCCGGCAATTGACGCGGCGGCGTTTCATCCCAGCGTGTTTCTTGGGATTCAGCCCGATGGAACGGTTTTGATCGTAGCGCACCGGACGGAGATGGGGAATGGGGTGCGGACGAGTTTGCCCCGGATTCTCGCCGACGAACTGGATGCCGATTGGGCGCGGGTCAAGGTGATCCAGGGCGATGGCGATGAGCGATACGGATCGCAGGATACCGATGGGTCGCACTCCGTGCGCGAGTTCTTTGACACGCTGCGCGAAACGGGAGCAACGGCCCGCCTGATGCTGATTCGAGCGGCGGCGCTGCAGTGGGGCGTACCCGAGGACCAGTGCGTGGCCGATCCCGCGCACTTCATCACACACAAAGCATCGAACCGCACGATGGGGTTCGGAGAGCTTGCCGCATTGGCGGCCAAGCAACCGGTTCCCAAGAAAGAAGAATTGAAACTAAAAGCGCCATCGGACTGGCGATATATCGGCAAGCCTGCGCCGGGTTATGACGTCACGGACGTATGCGCAGGCAAGGCGTTGTTCGGAATGGACGTGCAGGTGGACGGGATGCTCTACGCCGCAGTGGCACACCCGCCGGTGCTGGGCGGAAAGGTGAAGACGGTCGATAACTCCGCCGCTCTCAAGGTGAGAGGCGTAAAGCAGACGATTCCGATCGCCCCGTTCACGCCGCCGCATCACTTCCAGCCGCTTGGCGGAGTTGCGGTGATTGCCGACAACACATGGTCGGCGTTCAAAGGGCGTGACAAGCTGAAGATCGATTGGGAGAACGGAGCAAACGCAAGTTATAACTCGGCGGATTACAAGAAACAGTTGCAGGAGACCGCGCGTAAACCGGGGAAGCCCGTTCATACGAATGGCGATCCAGACGCGGAGTTTGCCAAAGGCGGCAAGATCATCGAGGCGGAGTACTATGCGCCACACCTGGCGCACGCATCGATGGAGCCTCCGGTAGCCACGGCAGACGTGCAGGCCGATAAAGTAACTGTCTGGTCGCCAACGCAGAATCCGCAAGGCGTGCAAGAGGAAGTGGCGAACGCCCTCGGGATTAAAAAGGAGCAGGTCACCTGCCACGTCACGTTCCTCGGAGGAGGATTCGGCCGCAAGTCGAAACCGGATTACGCAGTCGAGGCAGCTTTACTTTCGAAGAAAACTGGCAAACCGGTGAAGGTGGTCTGGAGCCGCGAAGACGATATCAAGTTCGACTACTACCACTCGGTGGCGGCGATGTACATCAAAGCGGCGCTCGATGAAAAGGGCATGCCAACGGCCTGGCTGCAGCGCTCGGTCTTTCCGACGATTTGGTCGACCTTTGATAAAGACGCGATCTATGCCAATCCGCTTGAGATGTCATTGGGATGGGATGTGATTCCGTTCGATGTAGCGAACTTTCGGTCGGAGAACGGCCCGGCGGTGAATCACGTGCGCATCGGATGGTTGCGGTCGGTAGCGAATATCTATCACGCATTCGCAGTCCAGACGTTTGCCAATGAGCTGGCGTATGCCGCGGGGCGCGATCCTTACGAATATCTGCTCGCTCTGATCGGCTCGGGCAAAACGATCGATGCCAACCAACCGCAGGAGATCAATGGGAAATATCCCTACGACACGGCGCGACTGCGGCGAGTGGCGGAGCTGGCTGCAGACAAGGCCGGCTGGGGGAAGAAGAAGTCCGGCCACGGCTGGGGCATGGGAATGGCGGTGCATCGCAGCTTTCTTACGTACGTCGCTTCTGTCGTCGAGGTCGAGGTGGATGGTTCGGGCGCGGTGCGGATTCCGAAGGTAACGACGGTTCTGGACGCTGGCATTGTGGCGAATCCGGACATGGTGAAGTCGCAGTTCCAGGGTGCGGCGGTGTTCGGGACTTCGCTCACGAGAACCGGAGAAATTACGGCGACGAATGGCGCAATCGATCAGTCGAACTTCAACGATTATCCAGTTGCGCGCATGAATGACGCGCCGGTGCATGTGGATGTGCACATCGTGGAGAGCACGGCGGCGCCGGCAGGCGTGGGGGAGCCGGGAGTGCCTCCGATGGCTCCGGCGATCTGCAACGCGATCTACGCGGCGACTGGGAAGCGGGTTCGGGAGTTGCCGCTGACGCGGAATGGCTTCGCGTGAATTTCCTATTAGGATGCCAGCCAAGCGCGAGATTGTTGTGTCGCAAACTACGCGACGCATCTCGCGGCTCGCCCAGGTCCTTCTGCGCGCAAGCAGCGCCCGCTTCCGGATGACGCGCGCAATTGGATGCTTGCTCCAGGCGAACATCCGCGCTAGGATGGCTGGCTGCACTGAGCCTTATCTATGCCGCAAAACTACGTTCCCATCTTTATTTTTATTGTGATCGTCGGGTCGCTGCTTCCCATCACTTTGCTTCTGGCGAAGCTCGTGCGGCCTTCGAATCCTTCGAAAACCAAGTTGATGCCGTACGAATGCGGCATTGATCCCGTCGATAATGCGCGCGGACGCTACACGGTGCGGTACTACATCATCGCCATTTTGTTCGTGGTGTTCGACGTGGAAACGATCTTCTTGTTTCCCTGGGCGGTGAAGTTCAAAGCTTTCGGGCTGTTTGGGCTGCTCGAGATTTTGATTTTCCTAGCTATCTTGATTGTTGGATACATATGGGTTTGGAAGAAGGGTGCGCTGGAGTGGGTGTAGGGATTGAGTCATTGGGGGATTTGGAAATTGAGTAATTGAGGAATTTGTAATTGGATGAGCGGACCGGCCGTGTCGAAGATTGCACAGAGTTAATTGTCTTTAATCGCGCAATGGCTCGATCACTCAATCCGACAATTCCTGACGTGTTATGAGCTCTGCCGATGCCAATCCGATGGATGCTCCTCCGGCAGAGACGTTCACTGCATCGCGGTGGACGCAGGGGAACCTTTTCTTTCCTACCAAGCTCGTGATAAGTCCGCAGCGGGTTGCCCGGGTAAAGGGGAGGCTGTTCGGCAGCAATGAAGAAAGCATTGCGATGTCAAAGATCGCTTCGGTGCACATTTCGACTGGAGTGTTCTGGGCCGAGATCGTCGTTGAGTCGACCGGCGGAACAGATCCGATTACCAGTCACGGTCATCGTAAGAAGGATGCGCAACGCATCCGCGATCTGATTGAGATGTATCAGGCGCAGGCGCGCTAAGTTCCGCGCCGAAATTTCCCGAGCTTCGTGGCTGCTTTTCTCATACGAATGCTCACTTAAATCAGAATCAGCGGAAATAGTTATAAATTTTAGTGTTTCACGTGTCTCGAATCGTGTTGTTGCAACGAGAAAATGTCGTATGAACTGCAACGAGACTTTGTCACCTCTTGTCGATTAAGTAACGGCCGCTAAAGCAGGGCGGCCGGAGAGATTGTAGATGCGGGGCGTTTTTCGTTTTTGCGCCGCGGTGATG
>DASYZA010000050.1:0-3918 GCA_035946775.1 Candidatus Sulfotelmatobacter sp.
CTTTCACGGCGGTAACACGGGTTCAAATCCCGTCGGGGACGCCAACCTTCTCAACAACTTGCAAATCCACTCCAGAATTTTGTACGTCCGTTAACGTCCGATAAGCCTCGGTGCTTGGTTTTTCTTCGTTGTTGTCGAGCAGCGGGCTCACAACCCGGCTCTGCGCGTCGCGCTTCGACTGCGTGATCGCTTGCGCGTAGATGTTCAACGTGACCGAGACGTTCGCGTGCCGCATGAGTTCTTGCACGACTTTCACGTCCTCGCCGTTGCCTTTGAGGAGCGTTTCCCTCCGCTGTGAGGGCTGGCAAATACCCAATCCTCATCGGTAGGATACGGACTTTGCAGCCGCCAGTCCCACAGGACCCTCGCCAATCGCAAATCGAGTGGAACCGGCTTACGAGAGGCTTCCGGACGGAAGAGAACATAGTCGTATAGAAACCGTGCGGCGCGCGCTTGTTTCTCGTATACAAAAAATATTTTCCTTTTTCAACTTGGAAATGTTTCTTAAACAATTCCATAAAGCGCCCAAAGTGCCTAGAAGTGCTTTTAAGTACATTTGGGGAGTCTCTGGGAACAGAGCGGATCGTTGCTACCGATACACGAAAGTGCATGGCCGAGACGAACTCCTTCCCTCTATCTAGTAAAGGAACCTCTGGGAGGAGAAAGCTATCGAAAATATTTCGAACGAACCCGCACGGACTAGTCCCCACACGTACGAGCATGGCCGATAAGCGGCTCGCGTCAAGGCTCTTCGACCGCTTCGCGGCGCAGCGAACGCGGCCTTGACACGAGCCTTCCTTCCCGGCAATTTCTCCGCTATGTGGGGAATGGGTAGGTGTGAAAGCCAGTTCTCATAGCCCGAGACTGTGACCAATGTCTTGCTCAATACCATGGTCTACGGTTCTTCCGGTGCCGTGTGTCTGTGCGGGAGTTGAATGCTGTTCTGCGATGTGAGTCACATGATTCCGGGCGAAACCAGACCCGTGGCTCATCTCCGGTGCTTTGTCTAAGCCATGCTCATGTTGCTGCTTTCTGACCAATTCCATTGCAGACTGCCGCGCTGTAGACACACCCACCGACTCTCGAAGTAGTTCGCGGTCACTGGTTACGACAGCTATCTCGCTGCGCCCGCGGCTAGCAGCCACATAAAACAATTCTTTCTTCATTGCATCTGCGGAGATGATGACATTGTCCACCGTTTTGCCTTGGCTGCGATGGGCTGTGATGGCATAGCCGTGTGTGAACTCGCGATAGTTGGCCGGGATCGTTCTGCCATCTTCCAGACGAATCGCAGCCTCATCAACAGATTTGACCTTTACCAACTCTCCATTCGTAGCGCGAAAATCAGAATCTCGACGGTTTGCGGTCAGCATTAAGGAGTCACCGGGAGCCACTTCGATGGACCGACGCTCGTACACGGAAAAAGCGCGCACCTGTGTTGGCGAGATCGCGATTTCCTCCCCTGTACTTTTGCGAGCGACCAAAGATTCAGGTCCAACCCGAGTAACTTCGAGCGACTCATGGCGGTCTGCCAGCTTAGTATTCCGTTGGAACTGAAGTACGAGCCCCTCTTGATAGTTGGAAAGATCCTGCTTTTGCGCTGCGGTCCACTGAAGGGAAACGTACGATTCAAAGGCGCGCCCCATCCCCAGTTCACCGTGCTCCTTGCGATCCTGACGAATCGTCGCGTTGATGTGCGAAATCTCTTCGTGTGTGCCCGCCACGACGAGAGTCTCTTGCCCCTTTGTTCGGAACTCACGGTGGAGGTCCGCCACCTCCTGACTTCGATCGAAGATGTGCGCCTCACGAATAGCACCCAACTCTTCCAGCTTGCCGAAGCCTTCCTCTGGCGAACTCCGCATCATTTTGATGGCCTCTCGGTACTCCGGATTGATCTGGCGTTGTACCCCAGTCAGCGACACGCTCTTGAGACCCGATTCTATTTCGAGAATTCGCAAGGCATCAGAGGCTTCGACGCTGCGAATCTGCCGTGTATCCCCAGAAAATACAATCCTCGCGCGGTGATCCTCAGCGAGATGGAGGAGGTCATGCATCTGCCGACCGGAAACCATGCCAGCTTCATCAACGATCAGAACCTTCCCTGGTAGCGACCGCTGTGACTCCTGATCTTCCAACAATCGCGAAACCGTCATCGCGTCACGAAAGCCGACCTTCTGCAATTCGTCAACGGCGCTACGAGTCGGAGCAACAGCTACAACTTGTGTCCCCGTTTCCCTCAGCGCACGGTCAATTTCACGGAGCGTTGCCGTCTTGCCGGTTCCTGCTGCTCCTCGGACGTTGATTGCCAAGTCGGTGGAATTAAGAACGGTCTCGACTGCCCGTTTCTGCTCATCTCGCAGTTGGGACGCCGGTTCAAAGTGCCTGCTGTTGCCGAGTCGGTCGTATCGATCCAGCCCGCGGTTGACGACTGCCACCATATCGCGTTCCCTGAGGAGGCTCGCTTGCGTTGCGATCTCGTCACCGGCACCAACTAGATTTCCGCTTGTACGTTCTCGTGAAAGGATGCCCTGGAGCGCCGACAACTCCACCTGTCCACGACCATGTCGGAGTGCCTCAGTCAGAATCTCGTGTTCTCTGGCGACTGACAACCGTTCGAAGACGTGTTCCTTTGCGTACCCGAGTGACACTTCACCGGCGCGATGCTCGATTCTTAGCGGTGAACTCTGTTCGAGTGCTTCTTTACGCAGGCTGCCAAGCATGTTTCGCTGGTCCGGAGTTAGTCTCTCCAACTGGCGACAACGGACCTGCTCTGTCGAAATCTCCTGAAGTTTGTCTGCCCGCGTTTCACGGATAAGGACCGCGACCTCATTGTCAGTTGGAGCACGCCCACGCTTTTGAGTGAATTCCTTAATAGCAGCATCTCGCTGTGCACTTCGCCTACTGTAATTGTCAAGGATCTCCTGGGACACGCCGTTGATTTCAAATCCCTTGTCTTTGCCGGAAACGTCGCGACGGTTTTCAATTTCGTAGCCCAGAGCGCACACTTCGCGAGCTAGTGCATTCCGATATACCTCGGTGAGATAGCTACGGCGCTCATACAAACCGGATGCTTGGAGCGCTTTCCATCGAGCCTCTGTGCCGTCGTAGGTGAGGTTGGCAGCCACCGCATGGGTGTGCAGCTGCGGATCAAGTTCCCGGCTCGTGTCATGCGTGTAGGCAGCCACGACCCAGTTTCCGGTGGTTCGATTTTCGTTTAGGCCTGCCAGGCGAACCCGAGTTGCCGAGTATCTCTCCGCCTCCTGCAGGGTTTCGCGAACTGCGGTTTCGTGCGCGGCAATCAATCTCTCGTCGCCGCCTACAATTGCCATGACAGAGACTGACTTTGGTGCTGAGAACGTCATGTCATAGAGGGACCGCGCCTTGCTTCGCTCGCCTCCATCGGCGGAGATGCGATCGGCGCCTTGGCGCTGCCGGAGAAATTCGCCCGTGGAGGGGTCGAGTCCCCGCCGGAGCGATTCGAAATCCTCGGATGTGACCTTTCCTGATAGGCCTAACAGTTCTGCGCCCCTACCATGCCACTGTCCTTCGACGGTACGCTTTTGATCGTAGTAGTCGCTCTGTTGGAGATGTCTCTTAGCGTATCCCTCCCCGCCGGCCATTGCGCGAATCGTAAGCACAGGGCAACGCTATGGCTGTTCGAAATTCGAGATCAAGAGGAAGGTCGCCGGGTGCGTGAAAACTCGAGGGTCTGCTTCCTGACGGTGGCAAGTACCTATGCGTGCTCAATGGCTGTGGATTTCGCCCGTTTGCTGTCACGGATTTGCTCGGTCGTGAACCCGCCTCCGCAAACGCTGCAGCGCCAGCTCGGAGGTGCAGCTTGCGCGATTACTGGCGCTGGTTGCCGATCCGAGTGCCTGGCTCTCACCAGTTCGCTACCGCAGTGTGGACAATCTCGTC
>DASYZA010000051.1:0-3310 GCA_035946775.1 Candidatus Sulfotelmatobacter sp.
CGTGTCCGAAAATGCCTCCCCCTCCTGCTGTCGCATCTCTCCGCACCTAGAAACTCTCACCCGACTCGTTCCCGCGACCTAGCCGCCCACTGACCACTCGTCGCCGCGACCGAATCAGGTCTGATGAATTAAGCAGGCTAGATGCCCTTCTGAACGTTCGCTCGAGTGCCGGTTTTTTATCATTTCCAGCACGTGCATCTCCGATCAGCGACGGAATCCACCGTATCCAAAATTCTGGACCTTGAGCGTCTAAATAGGACGGCTCTACTATTTGTAGTAGCCCTAGAGCGTTCACACCGGCTGATGCGCCGTTCATGACTTGATGGGACGGAAACTCGTAGATTGTCGGAAATGTCGACAGCGTCAGATACGCCTTTGCCGCCGCAATGATTCGGGACCTCATCTCATTTGTAGCCTGCAACCATCCAGGCAGCTTATCGACGTCCATTTGGCGAAACGCCTGGTAGTGAGTTCCACCCTCGTCAACGGACATTTCGCTGATGAGCCGTAACCAATCATCTACCTGGCCCTTCTCGATGCTCTCCAAAGCGGCCTCACAACGTGGCTGGAGAGCCAGTGCGACTTGAATATTGTTCTCCTTGAGAACATCTGTTCGCGATCTTCGTTCCCACTTCGCCAGATCTGAATCGAGGGGAGCCGGTTCGAATAACGCGTTGCACTCGGCCGCCAACGTCCGGCTAATCTGACACGCATCCCACACCGCTTTCACAGTTTCCGGTTCCCACGAACACGCCAGCCGCGCAATGATCTTCGCTTCCACCTCTGGAGAAGGAGATTTTCCATTGATTACCCTGTCGATAAACCATCCGAGGTCCGCGGAACACAGCACCGAGAGAGGATGAAACAACAAGTGCTCGGTCGCAGTCGTAAGGAGGGGCAAAAATGCTTCTAAGAAACGCCTTCTCCGAACGTCGTCATTCACAAGAATGTCACTGAGAGATTGCTCTTTGTGCCCCCTATCTGGAAATCCTCGATACGATTTGCATCGTTCAAATGTTACTTGCGCCAGCAAATCAGCTACTCCTTCAGCCGCAATATGCTCAATTGCGAGCCTGCAAATCTCGCCCTGCAAGCGAGGAATTGTTCCTATGTCATCGATTGGTTGCGCAGCGCACCACCGCAATGCTGCTGGGAGATTGCTTGCGTTAAGTTTCGGGACAACCGCATACGACAAAAAATTGTCGTAGGAGCCAAAGAACATTGACTCGCGTGGACTCTCTAGATAGTTCCACATCTCATCGTCGTATTCGTCGCCTGGATAAACTGCCTGGAGCGCCGCACCCCTTAGCTGGTCATTCGGATCAATCTCGCGGCTTGCTCGCAACAGAGGATGTAATAGGGTTCGTTCCTCAGCCGAGCCAAGATCTGCGATTGCATATGCTGCTATGGTGCGGAGTTCGTGATGCTCCTCGTTAGAAAGAGCAATTTCCAAGAGTGCTTTTCCCAGACTGTTTATCGCGCAGTCACGAACAATCCTTATAGCGAAATAACGCGTGGTCCAGGATCGCGCACGATTACCGATGACCGGCTTCAACTGCTCTGTTAGTAAGGGATGGGCGAGATGGCGCAACTCTATTGTGTTTTGGAGAGGAAGCACCTCACTTTGATCGCAACTCCTTAAGAGTGCATCGGTGAGTACTTGCCTTTGGGCGTCAGATAGGCTCGCGGCTGGAGAGCCGAGCAGCACTTCCGGTTCACTCTCCGCGATTTCAGCAAACAACTCCTCGTTCTGTAGAGCAAGCCACGATGCAACTTCCCGTACTTGGGGAATCACTCTACGGCGCCGAGGATGGAAAACAAGAGAGCGAATTTGTTGGATCGGTAGCTTGTGAGAGACGCAATACCTTGCTGCCAGATAGTCGGCGAGCGTTTGGTGAGACCAGCCGAGTCGTTCCTGGCCGCGTGAAGAAAAAAGGCCTGTTCCCAAGGCTTCAATGAGAGAGTCGGTCGTTACCTTCACCGAATCCTCGGCCGCTTCAGGACCTCCAATGAGTTGTGCAAGGGTTACATCTTCTGGAGGTGCACCTTGGGCTTCAGTGCCGGTCCAAACCGAGAACCGATTGCCAAATTGCGTGACCGCAGCGATGCGGCCCGCCACGGCAACGCGTTCTTTAGGATTCAGACTACCGACTCGATGAGCTGCTCTGCGACTTTCGTTCTGTTCCTCACAAAGGATCGTACACCCCTTTTCGTACAGTTCGAGGACATTGCCCGGCAGATCTCCATCACGCTGGAAAGTATTCAATAGCATCCCGAGCGTAATTGGTTTGCTGGCAAGCGCGGAAATTCCGAGGTGGTCGATTCGCTCCAGGAAGGCATTCGTATCTACAATATCGCTCAGTGCAGCTGCCTGAAGAACATCGATTCGACGCAGAGGCACAAGCTCTGCGGCCACAAAATCGGTCTTGCCATAACCTTTCGTTAAGGCATTCTCCAGCAGCGATGGCCATGACGCTGTTCGACATGCAATTCTCAGCTTTAGCCGGTTGAGAGGTCGTTTCGCCAACTCATCCGCCAAAAGTGCTGCTACATTGTCGATTCGAAGCAGGCACTCATCGAAACTATCGAGATAGAGATGTAGGTCGTGGTCTCCATCAACCCATTGCAGGACGCGGGTATCCTCAAACAAAGCTCGATATAGGCGGTCTTCGCTTCCATAGCTGCGAAGATCCAGGCGCATTGTGGCCAACGGTGGGGTTTGCTGCAGGAAAGTATCGAGGTCTCCTGACAAACTCCAACTCTTCCCGATTCCGGGCTCACCGAGCAATGCAAGACACGGAGTTGCCTGGAGTCGATCGAACGTGACCAAGTGCGGATTAAGGAGGTTGCCATGTTGTCCTTCGGGATCGGACAAGAAGCCGCGGTCGCCGAGTGAGTAGGAATCCTCACGACGGCACCAGAAGCGCTTCCACGGGAATGCCTTCGCCATATTCGGAATCCCATTATCAAACGATAGGTGCCGGGCTGGAAGAGGCAAATGCGCTCATTCGACACATCTTAGGCAGAGTTGGAAAGATAGTTCCAACAAACGCCCTTTGTGATGACGCACCATGCCAGTTTCATAGTTTGTCGGCAAACTGGAATTGCCCACCACTTTTGGGTATTGACGAATTACGGGAATGATGTAACAGTGAAGATAAGCTACAAGCAATGATGCGCAAGCCCCATACCGATTGCTACCCGACGCCAGCCACATTTATGTGGCAAGGTGCGGGGAAAGGTACGGTCATGTAACGGGGGCTATCTATAGCGCGTGATTTTTCTGAGCCTCCGATACAAATCGGGGGCT
>DASYZA010000052.1:0-112472 GCA_035946775.1 Candidatus Sulfotelmatobacter sp.
GCCGTCCGGCGACGATGTCGAATCGCCGGACCTCATCTTTATATTCCGTCTGGTTCTGAAGCGAAAGTCTTAATTGGTTTTTTGGTGGGGAGCAAGGGATTTTTAGGAGGGGCCTGCCTGGGTGGTGGAAAGAAGGGAAAAACGAATGTTGTAGCGGAAGCCGCCGCGGTCAGCGGAACATCACTGGAAGGAATGGCGGGGACGACGGGACTCGAACCCGCGGCCTCTGCCGTGACAGTCTACCCGTACTAGGTTTTTCAACGACTTACAAACCCGTGGGGAACGCCTAAGACCACCCAAGTCGTCGAAGACAGTGCATTTTGTGGATCGGATTGTGGATCGGAAAGTTGCTCAGATCAAGAGCTATTCTTCGTTCATCCTGGAAAGAACCGGGCACGGGAAGTGCGGAGTTGCGTTACCTAGCTGCCAGCGCCAACTTGCCACTTCCAGCGCCTGCCCGTAATACCGGTCTGTCGCGCTGTTGACTGGCTTCAGATTCTGAAAGGACGGCCTTGCAGCCGGAGATTCCATTAGGAGGTGGCTCTTGGCAGTGCTTCGAATATTCCGTGCTCCACGCTACCAACAACTGAAGGAGACGTGAGACATCCAGACCCTGTGGATCGGAGAGCGAATACTCGACATGCCGGAGTTTGCCGCTCAAATCCGTGCGAAGGATGAGTCCGTCTTTCTCCATCTCGCGCAGATGCTGGGTGAGCATTTTCTTTGACGCCCGAGGAAACATCCTGCGGAGTTGACTCAATCGCACAGGGCCCTCCTGAAGCTGGCAGAGAATCCCGATCTTCCATTTCCCTTGCATGAGCGTGATTGCGAACTGGACATTGGATTCATCGTGCGCTGTAGGTCGATGGCAATTGCTTCTTGTTCCGCGCTCAGCCAGTCTCGGACCAGGGGCATTCGGACCGTGCAGAGGCGTTACCGTGGATGCCGCCCGGCGGCCGTCCCGGTCCAAATCAACCTGAGTTTGTCCTGACGCAACGCGGGTCATTCCGCACCGCCGCAGTTCGGCGAGGGTTCGTAGTGCTCTCCAGGGACGGCTTCGTGGAGGTGTCCCTCTACCTACTAAAGGCAGCCTCGAAGGCAATTTGGGGCACAGTTCCGGAGATTTATTTCGACGGGCGGGAAAAGAGTTCGCCTATACTACTGTTGAACTGGTGGTTAATCCCCCCACGGGCAGATGCTCGCGAATGCCGCCAACAGATCCAAGTTGGGAAGAGCTGACGTGGAGTTGGGCCTATTCGACCGGGCACCCGGCTTCTGATCAGAAATTGGAGGCCGCTGCCAAGGCAGCTTGGTCGTACTCTCTCCTGTGCGCATGGACCTACCTGAACGACCAGGACGCCGCACGCGAACTGATGGACCATGCTGTTCAAAATGCATCCCAGTACGTCACACGCCATTCCGACGCCCCTTCGGAGAAGCTGGCCGCGCGCATCAAGAGCGTTATCCGGCGCCGGGCCAGCCAGCTTGCGGCAATGCGGAACCACGAGGTGCCATACGGGTCGATGCTCGACATGGAGCATCTGCGCGCGGGTCATTTGGCAGCTGAGTCGAGAATCTACGCCAATGAGTTGTTCTCCCGGCTGACGCCGTTTGCGCAAACGATCGTCCACTGGCGCTCGGGCGGATACACGTGGCGGGAGATTGCGGGAGAAATGGAAATGGATCACACCGCGGTTCGCCGTGCATACTTGCGGGAGTTGGAGTCGTTGCTGCAAAGTCTATCTCAGCCTGGAGATGTTCCCAAATGAGACTGAGCTGGCGCCGGTCCTCCCGTGCTGAGGACCGCTTTGAAGCATGGGTCACGGAGAGCCACCAGAAATGGGTGCTCGCTGGCGGGACGACGTCTGTTGGATCTTGTCCCGACGAAGCTTTCCTTCGGGATCTGGCGCGCAAGGCGAGGCGGATCAAGTTGTCGGATCCGCGAATCGACCACGCCGCGACCTGTCCCACATGCTTGAATCAGCTGCTCGAATTTCGGCAAGAGATTCGTTCACGCTGGCGAAAGTTAGCAGTCGCGGGTTTTGTTACGGCGTGCCTGGTCATCGCGGCGGTCATCGCAGTGGCGCGCTATGGAGTGCAACGGCAATCTCCGGCGTCAAATATGGCCATCGTCTCCGAGACCGTGAATCTGTGGGATGTCGGCACGTTCCGGGGTGAGCAGCCCGGCCAACTGCAATTCGTGCCGTTGCCTGCGGCCCGTCTGAGACTCAAGATCATCCTGCCACGCTTCAGTCCACCCGGGCAGTACCTCGTCGCGGTCACTCGGGATCAATCTGGCAACGGTGTCATGGCCGAAGGCAGCGCGGTGGCCCTCGCCAATGGAGATAAAGAAACGGTCGCCGTCGATCTCGACTTGCGAAAGGCCAAATCTGGGCAGTATTTCCTCTCGACTACGCACGAACAGGATCAAGCGTCGTACTACTATCCACTCCAGATCCAATAGTGAATCCGTCTGGCAAGTTCTACTTTCGAGATGAATGCTCCCGACTCATTTCCACTTCTGAGTCTGCGCGGAACTTCTCGCGCCGTACTCCCGTATCAGTAGAGCAGCCGTATCGAGCGATGAGACCGAATGTCCGTTCCCGCACGCCGCTGTTCGGAAGCGAACGCCGAATCCCTCAACAGAAACGTTCGAAATGGGAGAAACCGCGCGATTTATTGAGGTTGCGGCCATTGAACTTTGGCATCCCGAATGCTATTGCAAAGCGGAGAGCGCGCGCTTGCTGCAACACAAAGCTCCAAAAGCAGCAATTCGCCCATGCGGCTTTCGGACACATATCCTGAATGGGACAAGGTGAGCTTCGATGGGGACAGTCGGACAGAATCTTAAGTTTGCCATCCGGCAGTTGCGCCGCAATCCGGGCTTCACCACGGCTGTTGTGGTCACCCTGGCGCTCGCCATCGGGGCAAACACGGCAATCTTCTCTCTCGTCAACGCGCTTATGCTCACCAGCCTGCCTTATCCGCACCCGGACCGTATGGGGACCATTTTCAGGCGCGTCGAGGGCGTGAGTCCCTACGATGGGCCACACGGTATTGACGGGAAGGAATGGGAGCTGCTGCGCGACGATGTGCCCGCACTCGTCTCCGCGGTCTCCGGCTCGACCACAGGCGTGAATCTGCAGGCCAGCGCGCACGCGGCCTATGTGCAGGACGGCCGTATCTCCCTGCATTACCTCGATGTGCTGGGCATCCGACCCGCCGCCGGTCGCAACTTTACTACAGCGGAGGACACGCCGCACGGACCCAACGCCGTCATCCTGAGTTACAGCCTGTGGCGCAACGTCTTCGGCGGCGACCGTAGCATTGTGGGGCAGGCCATTCAACTGAAAGGCGAGCCGTACACGGTAATCGGCATCCTGCCGCAGGGCGCAACCACTCCGCTGGATGCAGGCCTCTACACAGCTCTCCAGCCCAGTACCCAGGGCGAGGGTGGCGGCACAAATTACGACGTCATCACCCGCCTGCGCAACGGCGCCACCTGGCAGCAGGCCGACGCGGAGCTCAACCGCGCGTGGGCGGGCGAAGCGATAAGCCTCGCCAACGAGAATCATGCTTCGCGTGTATCGTTCTACCTGGTGCCCTTGCAGCAGGGCCAGACGGCCACGTTGCGGCCCAAGACCTTGGCGCTGATGCTGGCCGCCTGGTTGATTCTACTGATCGCCTGCGCGAATCTTGCCGGGCTGACGCTGGTGCGCGTGGCCCGGCGCACCTCGGAGATCGCCACGCGCCTGGCTCTGGGCGCTTCGCGGTGGCAGATCGAACGGCAGCTATGGGTTGAGAACTTGGTGCTGGCGGTTGCGGGTGGAGCTGCGGGCGTGGGGGTAGGCTTCCTGGCGCTGCGCGGACTGCTTTCGCTGCTACCCCTGGGATTCTTGCCGGTCGCCCACGTGCCAATCGACGGCAGGGTTCTGGCCTTCACGCTGGCCGTCGCCTTGCTCACCAGCATTCTGTTCGGAATGTTGCCGGCCCTTGCCACGCGGCGCATCGATCTGCGCTCCTCGATGGCAAGCCGCGGCGTTGGCAGCACGGAGAGACAGCGTCTGCGGCAGACGCTGATCGCAGGCGAAGTCGCGCTAACGGTCCTTCTGCTGACGGGGGCGGGGCTGCTCGTCCGCACTCTTGTCCACTTGGAAACGCTGCCGCCGGGATTCAACCCGCACGGCGTGATGACGGCGAAGGCCTCGCTCAATGACGTGCGCTACGACGATCCTGCGACGTTTCGCAAACTGCTCGACGAGAGCACCGCTGCGATGAGGCGGATCCCCGGCGTCGAGAGCGCCGCGGTTGGACTAACGCTTCCCTTTGAACCCACCATGAACGATGAGGTCACGCTTGCCGATGGCAAGGAGACCGGCGAAAATGTCGGCACTGATATTCTCTACGTGACGCCGGGCTACTTTGAGACCCTCCAGATTCCGATGCTTGCGGGGCGCAGATTTACTCGCTCGGATGGGCCGAATGCGCAGACTGTCGCCATCGTCAACCATGCCTTCGCCGAGAAGTTCTATCACGGCGCGAATCCCGTGGGCCGCACACTCAACAAAGGCATCGCGATTGTGGGCATGGTAGGCGATGTTCAGCTTTCGTCGAATCTCGATCCGATTGCCCCTCTGCAGACCGAAGAGACCATGTACGTCCCGGCGGCGCAAATGACGCAGCCCGCCGCACTGGCGATGATCCACACTTGGGTTCAGCCCAATTGGATCGTCCGCACGGCCGGACCGGTCCAGGGCCTCACCGGCGACATGCAGCGCGCATTGGCCAGTGCCGCCCCAGGCCTGCCCTTCTCCGGCTTCCACACCATGAGCGATTTGCAGGCAGAAGCCCTCGCGACACAGAGAATCGAAGTGGCGCTGCTGAGCGCGATGGCCGGGCTGGCGCTGCTGCTGAGCGCCGTCGGAATCTTCTCGCTGGTTGCGAGCTTGGTCACGCAGAAGACGCGGGAGATCGGCATCCGCATCGCTCTTGGCTCCTCCGTTCGCAGGGCTATGGTTCACACCGGAGTTCCGGGGGTCCGAGCCTCGGCATGGGGGCTCATCGTGGGGTTGATTCTATGTGCGGGAACACTGAGAGTTTTGCATAGCGTGCTCTATGGAGTGGGTGTCTATGACTGGCCCACCATGCTTGGCGTTCTTTTGGTGCTTGCGACGGTAGCCCTGATCGCGGCAGCCGTTCCGACCCTGCGCGTTGCAAGGATTTCTCCCGCGCAGACTTTACGCGACGAGTGAAGCGACGGTGCTGCCGTTATTGAATACTCTGGCGAGGCTGTCATTGTTTCACGGTCGCTCCATGGCTGTCGCATTTACATCAATTGACGCGAAATAGCTGAGGCACTTACCGAGTCCTGAACCAATAACTGCTCGCGCCGAATCCAGTGCTTAGCAGGCGACGCGGTAGGCGTCCGGAGGTTGATATTCTGCGAGTTCAACTGGCCTTCACCGTCGGCACGTTTCGCAAAGGTTCGATTGCGAAGGCGAGCTGTCGGTCATGTCCGAGCCGCCGGTCTTTCCAGTCAAATTCGGCGGTGCGGTCTGGCTCAATCGGCGTTCCTTCAAGGATCGATCCCTTCCATGTGTAGTAGGCCCCCGTTGGCAATGCCAAACGGAATCCCTTGCCTACTTTCAAAGAAGTCGCGGAGAGAAGTCGCCCGGCAGTTTTCTCGCCGATGATCCGAGCGAGGTTGTTCTCGCGCGCAAACGCGACGATCATCTCTGCGGCGCTCGCGGTGTGGCGATCGACTAGCAAAACGACCCTGCCGTGGAATGGCTGTTTACCCAGTCCTTCCGTTTGAAGCACGATCGGCTTCTTTGCCAGCATCGCCGGAGCGAACTTTAGGGCGAGCGGCCACAGAGCTTTCGTCGACGCAGGAATCTCGGAGAATCGACGGAAGCCCTGCTTCGCCGTGTCCAGATTGTTCGTGACACGTCTCTTGTCGAGAGCGAAGCCTACAGGAATCTGGTCTGGCGTGAGCAGACTCATGACGCGAAGCGCGCCGATTCCGCCGCCCGTGTTCCCGCGGAGGTCGATAATCAGGCTCGCGATTGCGCCCAGGCTCGCCATTGCGCTGGAAATCTGGTTCGCCACAACGACGCCCACCATGCCGGGAAACATAGCGATCTTAAGGTAGCCCAGTCCATCTCCGAGCTGCCGCGCTTCAACGAGCTGCGGCTCGATGAAGTGGAGTTTCTTCCCTTTAGGTCGTGCCACGTTGATCGATACAGTGCGTGGCTGGTTGTCATTGTCGATGATTTCGACGGTGGTCTGTCTTCCCATGGGGAAAACCGGATGCTCAGGCGGCGTGATGTCTTTCCCGTTAACCGCGAGCAGAATATTTCCCGGCTGAATGCCGGCGATGGATGCGGCTCCGCTCAAGTGAACATCCTGAAAGATCCAGCGCTTCCCATAAGGCGTATCGTCGGCAAGGTAGGTCGCGCTGAGCGCGGCGCGGCTTGATGCTCGGCGGGCGCTGCTGTGAAAGAAGCCGAGATGGGATGAATGCAGTTCGGCGAGCAAATCGGTCATAGCCTGCTCAAAAGCATCCGATGTTGCGGCTCCTTCGATCAGCGGCCGATGACTCTCCACTGCTGCCTGCCAGTCTCCATTCAACTTTTCGGGCGAATAGAACCGCTTCCGCAGGGCGGCAAGGACTTTTTCGAGGATAGTGTGCCGATCTTTCGCAGAGAGTTGGCTGGGCAAGGCTGGCGCCGTCACGGCATTCATCGTCATCGGCTACTCCTGTAGGAAATGTCCGTTCGTGCTTTCTTGAAGAGGCTACCGCTTGGTTCTCCGTCGAGTTCGAATCCAGCCCAGAAGTACGGCGGGGCGCCGGAGTCTAGCATGTCGAGTTGCGCCTGTCTCAACGCCTCCGCCTTTCCCTCTTGGCGGCCGAGGTGTCCATAGAAATCGATCATCAGCTGAGTTGTGGCATGATCTTCGAGCTGCCATAGCGTTGACACGACGCTCTGAGCGCCAGCCTCAATGAAGGCATTGTCGATATTGGCGACGCCCTCTTCACTCACTGGGCCAACACCTGTGTCGCAGGCGGAGAGAGTCACGAGATTGGCGTTGAGACGCAGGTTTCTGATTTCGCGCACCTGAAGAAGTCCATCGTCAATCGCCGGCTGCTCAGGGGCAAAGACAAGAGCGGAGCGGTCAGGGAATTCAGGATCGACATAGCCGTGAAGCGCCAGATGAATGACGCCGTACTGGCTGAGTGGTAATCGTTTGAAGTTCGTCTCGGTCGCCTGGGAACCCAGCAGAATGGTGCTTGGTTTGGGCAGGTCTCCAGCGATTGAGACAACCTCGTATCGGCTCTCAGGCAGGGGAACCAGTTCGCGCCTTTCCGGTCCTGAGAGCCCGCGGAGAATGGTTGCGAAAAGTGTGTTTGGAGGCGCTTTCGATGTCCACGCTGCCACTCCGACGTAGGGGCGATCGTCACGAACCACCTGATCGGCACGTTGCCTCAGCATGTCGAGCACTGTCCCGGACGGCGCAACAGCCACCAGATGCGAGGTCAGGATGTATTGTCCTGAATTCGCCAAAGCGGAGAACGGCAGCAGGTGGAGCTTTCCATCGGGGACCAGAATCAAAGCGTGCTTATCCCTGAATTCCGGTATGGGTCCAAGAAGGCCATCGAAGAGCTGCTGCGCCAGAGGGAGGTCCGTCTTCTTTTGCGTAAGCTCTGATCGATACTGCGTCACTTCCTGCTCCAGTTCGGATTTTGCCGGGAGCGTGTAGCAATGGACGCTGGTTCGTGTCACGGCCAGCACGTGGGAGTGCGGATCGGCCAATACATACTCAACAAAAAGCTCAGAGGGGAGCAGATCGCTCTGCAATCTATTCAAGGGGACCGGGTCGGGCGGGGCATCGTATTCCGACGGAGCAGGGCTAAGCTGGAGTTCAGTTGTATAGATTGCGTCGAGAAGTTGACCTCTTGCTTTCGAATCGTCTGTATCGAGCAACTGCAGGTTCAACGTAGTGAGGTGCAACTCGGCCGGGGTCGGCTCGTGCGGCGTCACCACCTCGTGATGCGAGAGGGCCTGTGCTTCCACGCGCCCGCGGGCGCGTTCGATCACGTGGAATGCGTCGGCCATCCTGCCCTGGTCACATAGTGAGGCAAAGTATCCGGCATAAACTACGCTCAGGTCGCTCAGCAGTTGGCGCTCGACCATAGGCGTCGGGACCTTGCTCAGGAGCGCGTCCAGCATGTCGGCGCTCTTTTCGTAGAGACCATTCGACGCCTTTACATTCCCGAGTCGCGCCAGAATCTCTGCTTTAATGCCTAAGTTCCTTGGAACAAAGTACAGTTCGTCGGGGATGTTCTTGTTGGCCTCGATTGCTTCGTTGATCGAAGTCAACGCGGGTTGCAATGCTCCCTGATGGAGATACGCTTCGGCAAGCGATCCATCAACTTGAGTCAGGCCGCGCCAGTACGAGAGCTGCCTCGCATATTGTGCGGACTGCACTAGGTCAGACACAGCCTGGTCCCATTGGCCCATTCGTTCGTAGATGCCCGCTCTCGTCTGGTAAATCTGATAGAGGTGTCCGGCGAGATGGTATGCGGAGACCTTTTGCATCTCCTCTGCGGTCAAGGCCAGCGCCTCTTTGTTCTGTCCAAGGCCGCTTAGCGCCGCGATCTTGGCATCGATGGCAATTGTTGGATATGCCGCCCCGCGGGTCCTTGCCGCGACTTTGATTGCCTCATTGAGCGGTCCGAGAGCTTCCTTGTACTTGTGAAATTCCACCAAACCGGCGCCGTACATGCTGGCGAAGCGGATGCGAGCGCTTGGATCGGCAACCTTCGCCACCGTCCACGCCCTCACCACATCTTTTTTTGCCGTCCCGATGTCACCGAGCAGGAACGCGGCGAAACCCTGCTCGCCGATCGCTCGCGATGCAAGCAGGTAATGGTGCTGTTGGATCGCCAGAGACTCCACTTGTGCCCAAGTCTGTCGTGCCATCGCAGCGTCGTAGTTCGCTTCGAGCATTCCGAGAATGGTCAAAATGCGAAGCCGGGTCTCCGGGTCCTGTGCTTCCGGAAGATCCAGATCATGTCGCAATAGCGCAATCTGGCTCGGAATGGTCGTTGAGGATTCGCTGTGCGCAGGCATTTCGCTGACCCGCGCGTAAAGAGCCTTTGAAAGCTGACGCCTTTGGGTGAATTCCAGTTCGGCTTTTCGATAGAGGGGTTCCGCAGCAATCCAGCTATTGAGCCACGACAGATCGTCGGCTCGCTTCAGCAGCGCCTTTGGACCATGAGAATTCAGCCGTCGGACGACTTGATACCCGACAACACTCAGCAGGACGGCCAGCAGCAAACCGGCAGCGATGCGAAGTTTGGGGGAAATGGCAATTCGCATAGCGCCCCATTTACTTTGCCTTCAATATTGCCAGAATCGAGCCTGCAGATCAACGTAACGGTTTCCGAGTTGCAGACTCTGCAAGAGTTGATTCGCGCGAACTGAGCAATAGGAACGGTCCGCCTCCGGCTTGCCGACCATCCAAAAATTCTCGCATGGTGGCTGGAGAGTCGTGCTATCTCTCACCTTGACATTCTACTGGAAGCAGCTATAGTCTTGCCTAGAATGTCTACTAAAGAACGAAACGAACGGATCGAGCTGTTGCAGGGCACCTTGGACCTGTTAATTCTCCGGACACTGCTGCTGGGACCAACGCATGGCCATGCCATTGCCAAAATGATCGAATTCAACTCGGACGAGGTGTTGCAGGTCGAGCAGGGGTCGCTATACCCGGCGCTCCACCGTCTCATCAAACGAGGATGGATTTCCGCCGAGGAAGGCACCTCCGAAAACAATCGCCGCGCCAAGTTCTACAGGCTGACGACCAAAGGACGACGACAACTAGTAATCGAGACGAGCAAATGGGATAAGCTCGCTGGAGCGATTGCACGGATACTCCGACCCGTGGAGCAGGAGGGCAAATAATGAGCCGGCGCAGGCGCATGATGGAGGATCTCGACCAGGACATCCGCAATCACATAGCGATAGAGACGCAGGAGAACATCGAGCGTGGGATGTCGCCGGACGAAGCCCGATCTTCGGCATTGCGCAAATTTGGCAACGTAACCAGAGTCAAGGAAGAGACATGGGGAGTGTGGAGTTCCCTCTGGATCGAGCGGTTCCTCCGAGACGTGTGCTTCGCCATCCGCGCGCTGCGGAAGAATCCTGGTTTTGCCATTGTCGCCGTATTGACCCTCGCTCTCGGCATCGGGGCCAACACAGCCATTTTCAGCGTGGTGCAAGGTGTTGTTCTAGCTCCGCTGCCCTACCCTCAACCGAATCGCCTGGTAATGGTGCTAGAGAGCCGTCCGAGCCTTAAACAGTTGGGTATTTCATATCCCGACTTTCAGGATTGGCAGCGCGGCGCACGCTCATTTGAACAGATGGCGGCGCTCACGTGGCGCAGCTATGATTTGACTGGTCCGGGAACATCCGAGCACCTGGACGGCATGGAAGTCTCTTCCGGTTTTTTCGCTACTCTGGGCGTCAAGCCTGTTCTGGGTCATGAGTTCTCGCCGGCAGAAGACCGCCCGAATGAAGCGCAGACCGTCGTCATCAGCGATCGCTTATGGAAAGAACGATTCGCATCGAATCCGGCAGCGCTCGGCAGGACCATAATCCTCGACGGAGCGGACTTCACCATCACCGGAATTCTGCCTCCGAAATTTCGCCTATGGACCGACGTTGATGTGTATACCTCGCTCGGGCAAGGTGAGCCTCTGCTTTATCACGATCGCACAATCCATTCAATCGCCTGCATTGCCCGCCTGAAGCCAGATGTGAGCCTGGGTCAGGCGCAGGGAGAACTGGACGCCGTCCAAGCGAATCTCGACCGCCTCTACCCCGCCGCGGATCGAAGCCTTGGGACCAATATCGAACCGCTCAAGCAGTCGATGGTGGGCGATGCTGGTGGAACACTCATGTTGCTGTTGGGCGCAGTGGGGATTGTTCTGCTGATCGCCTGTACGAATGTCGCGAACCTCTTGCTGGCACGATCGGCAGCGAGGACACGCGAGTTTGCCATTCGTTCCGCGTTGGGCGCTAGTCGTGCGCGCATGGTGCTGCAGCTGTTGACAGAAAGCGTGCTTCTCGCGATCACCGGTGGATTGCTCGGCTTGATTGTCGCAATGCTGGGAATCCGCTTGGTGCTCGCAAAGTTCCCAGAGATCCTGCCGCGTACCGAGAACATCCATTTAGATATTCCTGTCCTCCTTTTCGCCTTTGGCATTTCGCTTGTAGTCGGGATTCTGTTCGGTCTCGCACCAGCTCTCAATGGTTCGAGTGTCGATGTGCAAGTTTCGCTCAAGGCTGGAGAACGCGGTTCTACGCGCGCTCATCCTCGCGCTCAGAGCATTCTGGTGATTGTCCAAATGGCCCTGACCCTAGTGTTGCTGGTCGGTTCCGGTCTGCTCTTGCGCACGGTTCTCCAATTATGGAACGTGAATCCGGGCTTTGACAGACAGCATGTCATTACGTTTAAGGTGGGGCTTTCGCCTTCGCTGACAAGGACAGCATCGAGCACACGAACTGCTTACCGGCAGTTGCTCGACCGCATTCGCGAGATTCCCGGCGTACAGGCGGCGGATTTTACCAATATCGTTCCACTGAGTGAACACGACAACGGCGGTCCATTCTGGGTCGGCGCTCAGCAGTCCACCTCGATGCAGGACGCGCCGCATGCGCTCTATTTTGAGACAGGTCCGGAATACCTTCAGGTGATGCAAATTCCACTGCTTCGAGGTCGATTCTTCACCCCGGCGGACAACTCCGACTCCGAGCCCGTGGTTGTCATCGACAGCGTTCTTGCACACACTTATTTTCCCCACAAAGATCCTGTGGGTCAGCTCATCACTGTGGCACATTGGCGGACCGCTCGCGTGATCGGCGTTGTGGGCCACGTGAGGCACTGGGGTCTGGGCGATGTCGGCACCTACAATCCCAGCCAAATCTACATTTCGTTTTACCAACTTTCGGACGAGTGGGTGCCGGCATTTGCCCGGGACTTATCCGTGGCGGTTCGCACTCTGCTCGATGTCGCGACCATCATGCCTGCGATCAAGAATGTCGTTTATGGAACCGGCAAGGACCAGCCGGTATATGACGTTCAAACCATGCAGCAGATTGCGTCGGACTCAATGGCATCGCAGCGGCTCCCTATGATTTTGCTTGGCGCGTTTGCCATCCTCGCGCTAGTGCTAGCGTCAGTTGGAGTCTACGGCGTGCTCTCGTATTCGGTATCCCAGCGCATCCAGGAAATCGGGATTCGCATGGCCCTTGGCGCTGAACGAAGCGATGTCTTGAGGATGATTATTGGGCAAGGTCTACGGCTGGCCGTTGCGGGCCTCCTTATTGGCGCGGGGGTCGCTCTCCTGCTCGCCCGGCTGCTTTCGAGCTTCTCACGGCTGCTTTACGGGGTGCGGGCGAACGATCCGGTGACGTTCATGGTTGTATCGTTCGTGTTGATTGGTGTATCCGTCTTTGCGTGCTACCTTCCAGCACGCCGCGCTTCGCGCGTCGATCCTATGGCCGCATTGAAATACGAATAGTTGTCTGCGCGAGTGACCGTCAAATATTGCTTAGTACAGCCGCGGGCCTTCGGCGCAATGACCACGCTGGCAATTCCGGTTTCGTCTTCGAGAGACAGCATTCTTCCTGGTCAGCTCGGCAGCCCCCTCGGAATCAACCCCGCAATTCGCTCTGGGTCGCCCCACAGGATCCGGTAGCGTACATCTGCCATTCGCGCCTTGAGGAAAAGCAAGACTTCCGTGCGCGGCCACATGATCCAATCGAAGGTAGAACTGAAATATCTGCCCTGCTCTTCAGCCGCGCGCTGTCGGGCGACACACATCCGTTGAAATTCCGCCTTGTCGGCGATCCTCGGCTGCAACTCGATGGCGATGTCCACGTCACCCAACCGGTCCACGGCCGAGAGCATACTACCGAAGAGTACGGCGCTCTCGACCCGATACAGGTACTCGGGGCTTGCGTTCACCGTTTGAAGCCGCTCCACGAATCGTTCAAGGGCCGCCTCGGCGGTCTTGCGAAAGACAGGCTTCGCAGCGGAGGCATTGGCGAACGCATGACCACGCGTCGTGATCTCATATGCCTCCTCTGCGCCCGGCGGCATGTCCTCAGCGTCTCTTCTTAGGCCCAAAGACGCAAGCTGGCGCAGAAAACCCGCTGCGTGCCGATCATCGGTCTTGAGCGCAAGGGCAGCAGTCTCGGCGACAATGGTGAAGAAGCGGCAGCGCCGCAGAAAGGCGCGTACCGTTAGCGCCGGATAGCCCGCAACGATTTGGTCTTTGGCAATTCGCATTTGCCAGTGTCGAAACCTATCATAAAGGGTGGACCGCGTAGTGATCCGTCGTTGCTGCGTCCTCACCGGCTCACCTGATGGGGATCAGGGGCAAGAACGCTTCAACTTTCAAGGAAACAGATGGCACATATGGCAGGTGGAAAGACAAAACGACTCCCGATCAACGAGATTAGGACCGAACCGGGCGCCCAGGAGCTTGTTCGTTCTGAAAGGATGAAGCCGTATCTCGCTCTACTCAAGGCTCAGATTGGAGGGCAGGATACGAACCGTATCTGGCTGCATTGGCTGCGCTGCCGCTCGAAGAGAGATACGTATGGCGAGTGATTTCTGCGTTGAAGTGGGCTTTCTGCGACCTCGAAACGGAAAGCGCCACCGCCGATCTCCACACGCTGTCCGAAGAGGATTTGAAGAAGGTGGTGAAACCGCTCATATTGAGAGCGACTCAATTCTGCCTATTCGTGAACGCACTGCTGGGAGAAGATGCCACGGAGCGAATCATGCAACAAGCGCTACGATGCGCAAGAGAATCATCCGGGCCGGCCTCTGGGGAGTAATTGGCGGCGGCTTTTCGTGCAAGCTGACGGACATGAGCAAAAACGTCTGGTATCTCTCCCCTCAGCCGAATGTGCATTGATCCGAAGTCGCCGCGAACCAATGGCGCGCCGCACAAAGGCGCGCCCTGCGCGTCGGGTGGGCCAATGATGCCGCCCCGGTGTCCGTCCGGGGCGTCGTTCAAGGGTGGGTAGACGGGCAGCGGGCGCAAAAAATGCGGAGCCTATTTTGCTGGCTCCGCGGAGTGTTTCTTTCGGATTGACGGTTATGCCGCTACGGTCTTCTTTACCGGCTTGGACTTCGCCTTGGCGGGCGTGTTCGGCGCGGCCTTTTTTGCGCCCTTGGCTTTCTCCTTCGCAGCAAACTCCTGCTTGACCGTTGCGAAGATGGCCTCAATGTCCACCTTGTAGACCTGCGCAGCATTGCGGAGCACCTTCGCCGTGTCCGTCTGGTTGTGCATGGACAGGAGGATGACCGTCTCCACCAAAATGCGTCCGAGCTTGCTCTCCTCGGCTTTCGGCAGAAACGCCGCCAGCAGTTTCACCGGAGCCTCTCCGTCCTTCGGCTTGCCGATGCCATGCTGCCGGATGAGGACGGCAAGTTTCCGCTCGTCCAACATCGCGGCGATTCGTTCGACCACAAAGAGCAGGTCGCGCTTCATCAGCCGGACGGGAACGGCATCCCCGATTGCTTTCAGTACGCGCAGTCCGGTGGCCTGGGCCTGCGCTTCCTCGCGGCGGCGCTTCTCCTGTTCGGCTTTGAAGGCAGCATCGGCGTGGGTTCGCTGCTGCTGCTTTTTGGGGTGATGCACCGGGCACTCCGGATTGGAGCAAACCTTCTTCATCTCGCCTTTCTCGGTGCCTTCCGTGACAATGGCCTCAGACGTGAATTTGCACGTCTTGTATTCCGGCCAGTCGCGCTGCTCTTTCTTCGGTGGTTTGTCCTGCCGGATTTCAACGTACTTGTTGCGCGGGACAGTTGGACTCCCATCTTTCGGTTGCCCGTAAGCCGTGCTGATCTGTACCAGCTTCGGTTTTGCGGCAACGGTTTGTTTTACGTGGGCGTCAATCTTCTTCTGGTAGCAGGTCGGATCGGTGCATCGCTGGCCGTCCGTTGCCGCCCATTCCGCGAATAATACTTTGTTGTGTCCGGTGCGTTTCGGGCATTCAAGACAGGAACCCGCCTCCGGGACAAGCTGCGTGTCTTCTTTCAAGAACGGCGCGACGGCAAGCTTCAGCAAAATGTTGTGCTCGATCCACTGCTGGAGATGGCGGACAGGCAGCAGGATACGCTTCGGCTTGCTGCCGTTGCCGTAGCTCTCCTGATAGCAGGCGGCGAGAGCTTCCTCCTGCTGTTCTGGCTGAAGCTTCGCCAGCAGCAGAGCATGACCTACGCCGATTTCGTCCTTGGCGAAGGCTTCGACGGCGGCGGGGGCAAGTTGCACTAGGCGGGCACGAGCAGCCACGTATGCAGGATTCTTCCCACACTTGGCCGCAATCTGCTCGATTGAGTAATCCAGTTGCAGTAATGCGACATAGCCGCTCGACTCGTCAAGTGGATGGACATCGCGTCGTTGCAGGTTTTCAACGATGCTCGTTTCGAGCGCCTGTGCATCGGTGAGTTCCACGATGCGGACGGGGACCGAATCGAGTCCGGCCAGTTGCGCCGCGCGGTAGCGCCGCGCCCCGGCAACGATTTCGTAGCTGTGCGGGCCTTTGGGCCGAACCAAGAGCGGCGAAAGCACACCCTGGGTGCGTATCGATTCGGCCAGTTCGTTGAGAGCCGTTTCGTCAAAACTCCTGCGAGGATTGTTTGCCGACTCGGTGAGATTCAGAAGCGGCAAGTTGCGGTATTCGGATTGAACTGTGGTCGTCATTGCTGATTCTCCTTGTGAGGTTGTCGAGCGTGAATGCGTGGGCGGAAGCCGCTGGCATCCGCCCGTTGAATGGCGGGTTAGCGGCTGTGGCTATGCACAAAGGCTTCGTAGAATCCCTGTGCGCGGAGATTCCTATCCCATACGCGGGCGAACTGCTCGTGCCGTTGTTTCAAACCGGCAAGAGTGAGTAGCTTTTGTTCGTCGTCTCGATAGCTCGAATACTGCTCGATTCCGAGATAGTCATTGCGCCAGTAGTAGGCAAATAGTTCGATACCGCTTCCATCGCGGCGAACCTCGAAGAGCATTTCGGGATCGCGCATCGGATCGCCGTTCTGTTTGCCGTAATGCGCAACGGAAATGGTAGGCAGACCGTTTGGGCCGCTGGTCTCGATGTCCTCGATGTCCAGCGGCATCCACGGCGGGTTTTCGACGTGAAGATGGAAGCCGGGCGAGAGCGTTCCGGCCTCCATGAGAATCTGTGCGATGGTCCGCATTACGCCACCTCCGCAACGGCCCCGTTCTGACTGACAGGCTCCACGGCGAGAATGGCGGCCAGAATCACGGCGGATGTGCGCTGGATGACTTCAAGGCTCTCGGCCAACAGCGCGGCGTTGCCCGCGTACATCTGGATGTAATCGCTCGAAGCGGTCCCCATCTCCAAGCCCACGGCCTGACCCACAATGAAGGCCACGGCCTCGGCCTCGGTTTCGCGCACGGTGGCGGTGGTCATCGTGCGGCGCTCGGTTTTGTGTAGAATCTCGTGCGCCGTTTCGTGAACCAGCGTGGTGAACTCCTCGGCCTTCGACTGGCCTGGCAACAGGGCGATCTTGCCGCCGTAACTGACGCCAAGGGCCGGGGCGATCTTCTCGTTGAATTCCAGTTTGATATTCTGCGCGGCGAGAAAGGCAATCATCCGGTCGCGGTGCGCGCCCACTTCGCCGGTGATGTTGTGCTCGAACTCCGGCAGGTCCGCGCCGTCGGTCTGCGCCACATCGAACACATACACGGCGCGGAAGCCGATCAGCATAGGCGCGGGCTTGGCATCCTGTTCCTGTTCTGCCACATCCTTCTTGCGGCGATAGCCGATCATGGGAGCGAGAATCTGAATGCCCTTCTCGCCCTTCTTCACGAATCGGCCAAGCTCGTTCCACGCGCGGATGCCCGCCACTCTTTGGGCATCGGGCCTTTGTCTGGCGATCTGCAAAATGTTCCCGAAACTGTACGAATGGAACCGCGCCATCGCGCCGAGATACGCGGTCAATGTCTCGCTCTTGCCCGCCTCAAGCTGCCGGATGAGATAATCCACGGCCTGCTTGATGAGTTGCTGCGTGGGGTTATCCTTCTGGCTGGTTCGCTGCTGGTAGGGTGAATCGCTGCGGCTACGCTGCGCCGCATCTTTCCTGTGCGGCGCGGTGGCGTTGATGCCGGTTGCGCCATTGCTGGCGGTGACGGCTGCGGTACTGCTGATAGGAAATGGCATGTTGGTTCTCCTCTGCTGCCCGCTGTGGGCGATCTGCGTGCATGAGGGAGAGCACTGCCTCTAACCCAAATTTCTTTTGTTGAGTGCTCCCGCTTCATGGTTTGCGCGGCGGGCAGAGGCGCGGAGGGTTCTGTCAAGGCCGCCGCAGGCGCCGCGTCAGCGGTCGGAGCAAAGCGGAGAGCCTTGACAGGTTCCGACCGCCTCTGCCATAAAGCCGCATGAAGCGGGGGCACGTGACAGAAGAAGAAATTTAGGAAACCGTACCGAATTGTCTTGCGTTCGTCCGAACGTCAAGGCCGGGCGTTGCGGGGCAGGAACAGGCCCCGCATGGATGGGAAGCGGAAAACGCCTGCACTATCGGCGGTTGCAGCGAGGGAAGGGCGCAGCAGCCTTCCCTGCAATCGGGACATGGAAGACATTGGGGATACAGAGCGAGACGAGCGCGTTATGATGGGCGATTCCGTATAGGGTACTGGAGGCAGCAGATGGTCAAGAACACCGTTCAGAGGTACAGGCTTCGCCAGCAACTATTGAGGAGGAATTCCCCCGCCTCAACAGGAGCTGTACAGATCAGGCTTTCGAGTAAGACTGTCCGAAAGATATTGGAGCATCTTCTACCACTCGCGACCTCATTGCCGTCAGCTCCTCAACAGCCACAACCCTCATTGCGGCCAACCCTGAGACCGTGGATTGGGATTATCGACCAGATCATAAAGGATGATGCCGCGCTTCCCACGAAGTTTCGGACTACCGCTATGCGAATATTGCATAAGCTGCGCGACGAACATGGATACCCCGGCGGCTACTCGATGGTTCAGGAATACGTGCTGCAAGCGCGTGGATCGGCGAGTCCAGAAACCAATCCCCGTCGTCTCGCACAACTCGGTCGGCGAAAGAAGATCATTCCGTCAATTGCCTCGTCGCAACTTGCGGACGCGCCCGTGTCAAATTCCCAACCGGAGGAATGCGCATTTCCTGAACAGTCTGTCCCTTCCATCTGTTGTCGCCTATCACAGCGGCCCCAACGTTCCCAAGAACCGGAAGAGTTGGTATTTGAGTGGATGCGCAACGTGCTTCAAGGAGCCATACCGCTTAATACGCTGGCGAAGGAGCTGCGCGACATTTCATTGCCGGAACTGGATGCGTTACGGTCAGCCGCGACCAAAGGAGAACTCCCAACGCGCAACAAAGCGATGGCCGTGATGGCCTACCTGCGCGGCATCAGTGGCACTCCAATCTGTTCTTTTCTTCAAATTTCTAGGGGATCTCTGTTTCGCTATTGGCGGCTGTTTCGGAAAGGCGGCACTGCGATCCTCTTTGCCAAGAAGCCGAGAAGCGATAAACAGTCCAACGATGAGGTCATTAAAAATGCAGTGTTCTCTGCCTTGCATTCGCCGCCGGCCATTCATGGAATTAATAGAACCACGTGGAGAATGGCAGACCTTCGCAGCGTGGTGTCTGAACAATGTCACCGCAACATCGGCTGTGAGGTCATTCATGCGATCATCAAAGAAGCTGGCTGGAAGTGGCGGCACGCACGGGTCGTCCTTACCAGCAACGATCCCGACTATCGCGCCAAAGTGGATGCCATCAAGAAGATTCTGTCAGAGCTCAAGGCCGATGAGGCATTTTTCTCGATTGACGAATATGGCCCTTTTGCCATTAAGCAAAAGGGCGGGGTCAAGCGAGTAGCCCCGGCCGAGCGATATGTCGTCCCTCAGAGTCAGAAATCAAAAGGATGGATGATTCTGACTGCCGCTCTTGAATTGTCCAGAAATCAAGTAAGCCACTTTTATTCTCGGAAAAAGAATACCGACGAAATGATCAAAATGGCGGACCATCTGCGGAGTCAGTACCGCGTGTGCAGCACAATCTATCTATCGTGGGACGCCGCATCGTGGCATGTGTCGAAGAATCTGGCCGCACATCTCGAAAAGATCAACCAACAAGCGGCCGCGGACGGATTTCCGATAGTAAAGACGGCTCCTCTGCCTGCCTGCTCGCAGTTCCTAAACGTGATCGAGTCGGTCTTTAGCGGCATGGCCAGGGCGATTATCCATAACAGCGACTACTCTTCTGTTGAGGCAGCTCAGGAGGCAATTGACCGATACTTCGCTCGGCGGAACGAAGATTTTGCTCGCCATCCGAAGCACGCGGGAAAGAAGATCTGGGGGAAAGAACGCGTGTCGAGCATGTTCGCGGAGGGCCACAACTGCAAAGACCCGATGTATCAGTACCCGATTGGATAACGGAAGTTCTAACGATGATCCAATAGAATTGGCCAGGGAGTTGGTGCGGACATCAGCCCGCGGGCTGCGAGAGGAACTTGTACGATGAACCTCCTGGAACTGAGGGCCGGGGAACGCTTCGAGAGCTTCTGCAAGACGTTGCTGACCGAGCACTTTGCGCGTTTTCAGGCATTCTCAGCGCCGGACTCAGGTGTGGACGGGTACGACGCGGATACGGAAACCGTCTTCCAGTTCTATTTCCCTGAACGGGCACCGCGTAAAGATAAGATCGTTCGGGATATTCGGAAGATTCTCGGTTCTCCTTCACGCCCCAAGGCATGGGTCCTGATTATTCCCAAGGACCCATCTCCACCGCAGATATCCTGGGTAGAAACTGCGTTGAGGGAATCACCGATTCGAGGAGAAATCTGGGGCGCTAGGAAGATTGACCAGCTATTAAGAGCCTATCCTAAAGTGCGCGAAGAGTTTTTCCCGACTGAAATCCGTAGAGAGCTGCGGCGCCTGGCGAAGGGGAAGAAGCCGTGTGCCGGAGACGCGGATGGCCTACAGGTAATTTCGGGTGACGAAAGAGAAGAACTGAGACAGCACATTACGAGGCTGGTCGAGGAATCTGCAACTCGAAAGGGTCGGAAACCCATGCCCGCCGATTACAGCCGAGAGTACGCGGAATTTACGAGCTATTTCAAACTCTCCGCCTATGACCGGTTGAACAAGGGGGAGATGGGCGTCGCTCGGCGCTATCTCGAACAAAAGTTCCTCGCACGACGCAAAGGAGAAACAGTAATACAAACGAGGCAGCGTCATCTTGACGGAATTCATGCGATCGCCAAGAAACTTCATTTGTCGAAGACTGAATATCGGGCAGAACTCAATGCAATCACGGGGTGTACGTCGCTGAGGGAAATGAATATCGACCAGCTTTCTCGCGTATTCAGGGAGTTTCGCAAGAAACAGGCAGAATTGGAAACACAATCTCTCTAATTGGGTATCCGCTTCACTGCTTCACTCACCACGCTAGAATATGTTGCGTTTCGGCGTAGCAACCGCTGGGCGCGGTTCATATCCTCTCAACCGCTCGGATCGTTGCTGGGAGTTCCTCCAAATCGGTGACATTGACAGGAATGGGCGGTAGCCACTGCAATTCGAACTCCCGCTGATCGGTCGCAATCGGATCGCCGGTTGGCGTCTTCATCGGGCCAATGCGATATCCATGCCAGTGAGCGCGGCGCACATGAGCGCGTGGCGATCCATGAGGGACAGGCGCACCTTCGAATTCCGCCTGCGCGTGGGCTCGGCGCAAAGCTGCGCCCATACGCAACCCAACATCCCAGGTGGTGGGTTTGTCAGGCGGGAAGTAGCGCGCCGGACCGTTCTTTACGCGCCTCGGCTGCGGGTTCGCCGGGCGGCGGTCACCGCCATATTCTGCAGCCTGGCTGCACAGGTAGAGAAGAAGGGAGAGTGCTGCATTGGCAACGGGAAACATTGCCGCGAATCGAGTTTCCTTCGCTACCGCGTCCTGTACGCCACCAAGTTGGAAAGACATCTTCCTCCGCTCTTCGAGAGAGCGGTTTAGTGCCTCCGATAACGGATAGTTGCCCAGCGGTAGCTGCAAGGAGACCAAGCCATGATTGGCAATATCCGGCATGAGACACAGCATCTCCTGCTGTTGTCCTGCGAACCATTCGTGAGTAGCAAAGAAGCCGTGAATGTCCTCACCTGAGGCCGAAAGTCCAGTTGTGGGGATGTAGACGCACCATTCCGGCATCTTTCGCAGGATCGAGCAGGGAATATCTCCTGAAACCGGCGTATCAACAATCTCACGATAAAGGTCCGCATCAAACCTGTAGATGCCCTGAGTCATGCGCCACGTCCCGAGCACCGCCAGCACGATCCAGTCATCGGTAAGACCCTTTCTGTACAGAAACGAGAACGACTCGGGCGATCTCGGGTCGGTGCCCTCGTACACTTCTGGGCAAGTATCCCAATAGAACTTTCTGAGAGTCATGGTCCAGCGCGAACCCGGCATAAAGCAGTAGGAAGGCCACTTTTCACGGGCTTCCACGCCGTTAGCTCTCGCCGCATCTGCAATTTTCCAAATTCCTGGATACTTCTTCGCTAATGCGACCAGATGCTCACGTGGCCGGGAAACCGAATCCATGGTGTTTTCTCCTCTGAGAAGGCCCTCTATAAAGGGCCCATGAAGCAATGACTAATGCTCACCCTCTGATGGCTCGCCGTCACGGGATATCGTAGCACCAAGCCGTTCCGGTCTCTCTCGCTTGACGAACCCAATAGCGGCGGGCCTCCGCTTGTCATCGAGAACTGGGCCAAACCAGTTGGAACACCTCATCGCGCTCGGCCCTGCGAGCATGTTTTGAAGAGTGCGCCCGTGAAAAGATTTGCGCGGTCGATTGTATGCTCTTACTGGTCCGCCCCACAGGGCAGTCCGGTTGACAACGGCTTCCGCGCCTCAAGTTCCCGGCGCGATTTCTCCAGTTCTGTCGCGATTAGTTTCTCGGCCGGTAGGATGGTCTGATATTCGGCAGCGAGCACTTTGTTGGGGAGATTGTCGAGTGCGTAGTGGGCTTCGGCAGCGCCCTTTTCCGCACAGAGGATGAGGCCGACTGGCGGGTTTTCTCCGGGTTTCATCCAGTGCTCGCGGGCATAGTTGAGGTAGAGGTGCATCTGGCCCGCGTCGGTGTAGCTGAACTTGCCAATTTTCAGGTCCGCAAGGAGTAGGCACCGCAGACGGCGATGGAAGAAAACCAGATCGACGCGAAACCAGTTATCGTCGAGGCGAAGCCGCCGCTGGCGACCGACAAAGGCGAAATCGTCGCCCAATTCCAGCAGAAAATCGGTGAGATGCCGGATGAGCGCCTCCTCCAGGTCCGACTCGGAATACTCGTCCTTGAGGTCCAGAAATTCGAGCACGAACGGGTCTTTGATGGCCTCCTCCGGCGTGATCGCGTCTGACGATTCAGGGGTCTGCGCCTTCTCCAGCATCGCGGCTTTGCTCTTGGATAGCGCGATGCGCTCGTAGAACTGGCTGCCGATCTGGCGGTCGAGTTGGCGGACGGACCAGCCTGCGCGTAGAGCCTCAGCTTCGTAGAAGTTCCTGGCTTCTGAGTTCTTGACTGATAGCAGCCGTACATATGCGGACCAGGGCAAGGCAAACCGCGTTGCGAGGACCGAAATGGTCGAGGAATTACCGCCCAACGCATTGATACTATTTGGTGTTGCAGATTCGTCAGACAGCGTCTGACGAATCTGCGAATCGGGCCATGCGCGGTAGAATGTGCGCATTTGCTTCAGGTTCGTTTCCCCAAAACCTCTCCCGAATTGTCGGGTCAGATCGCGGGCGAGTTGTTCAACGATCTGTTCGCCGTACTCGGCGCGATGCTCCCCGCCCTGTTCAAGTGTCACGATGCGCCGCCCAATCTCCCAATAGGTGGCGGTCATGATCGAATTGACATTTCGGGCGGTAGCGGAACGAGCGGCCTTGAGCAGCTCGACGATGCCAGTACGAATATTGTCGTAGTTCTCAGGCATGATTATCCGGTTGGTCATTGCACTTCCTCCATGTTGCCGCGCAGCGAGCGAGCTGGTTATGGAGGGCTGATGCAGCCTCCATTTTACAGTTTGCAACCGTCACATTTCCATGCCAATTCCGATCTGCGGAGCTATGGACGGCGTTTGATTAATCTCCAGCGCGGAGGTTTTCGAGACATTGGCGCTGAGTTGCGGGCTGAGTTTGCCAAGGTCGTCGGTGAAGAGTGACGCCTCGTGGCTGGCGCGTGAGATCGCGACGTAGCCGAAACGGGAATTGAGTAGGTCTGGGTGGACTCCGGTATCGGCGTTCACGAGGACGCGCTCGGCAGTGAGACCCTGGGCACTGTGGCTGGTGACGGCGTAGCCGTGGTCGAAGTGGCGATGTTCGGCGGGATCAAAATTGACTTCGCGGCCTGATTCGAGTCGCGCTGAAATGCCGACTTCGGGAGCGATAGATTCGATGACAGCAAGGTCGCGGTTGGCCACGCCGAGAGACTTGTCCGGTGCGGTGAACTGGATGCGGTCGCCTACGGAAAACTCGCGGTCGATCTCACGGTAGACGCTGACGCCGGCCAGGCGGCGCGGATCATAGGTGACTTGCTCGCCGGAGGATTTCTCGATTGTGAGAAGGTTGGCGGCGGGGTTGATGGCGACGACGGAGCCGTAGGTTCCTGCTTCGATTCCGGCGGCTTTGCTGCCGCGTGCATAGCGTACAACATCGTTGACTTCGTAATGGCTGGCCCACGAGCGTTCGGCGCCAGTCATATCCTGGCGCTGAACGAGTACGCGGTAAGTATGGTCCTCCGGGGCAAGGGTTCCATTGGCCTTCAGCTCCTCGCGCACAGCGACGTTCAATTCGTGCCGCGAGGCGTTGTCGGGCGAGACTATCAACGTCTTCTCGGGTGACTCGACATAGCTCTTGGCAATAGCCCGGATTCGCTCTTCTGGGTTGGAGATTTCCTTTACACGACCCTGCTGTTGAAGCGATTCGAGGGCGACGGACACTTGGCCTTTGGCCAACAATTCGACGGCAGACTTTAGCGCCTGGTCCTTCTGGCGCACGATCTCGTCGAGCTTGGCCGTGCGCATTCCGGCTGCTTGCAACTGCTCGAAGGGACGGCCTGCCTCGACGCCTTGGTGCTGGCGGGTGTCGCCAATCAGGAGAACTCGGTCATGGGGACCAAGGCGCGCAAGGAACTCGCGCATTTGATTGGTGCTCGCCAAGCTCGATTCATCGATGAAGTAGAAGTGCCGCTGCTCTTGAGCGGCAGGGTTGGGCGAGCGGGCCAGGAAGCCTTGCAGGGTGCCGGACTCGATGCCTGCTTCATTCAACTGGCGGGCGGCGCGGGAGGTCGGGGCGAAGCCTTCGACCGTGTAGCCCTGTTCTTCGGCGGCGCTGCGGACGACCGAAAGCGTGGTCGTCTTGCCCGCGCCGGCGTAGCCCTGAATGCCCTGGATGCGATCGGGAGAACTCAGGACATCTTCTACGACGCTCCGCTGCGCTCGATTGACATGTGGATGCTGGTCTGCCACATGGATGGCCTCGTGACGGGACAGAACCGGCTCGACCTGGTTCCGTCCATCGCCTACCCGGCGCACGATCTCTTGCTCGGCCTCGATGGTTTTGGCGGTCGTAAACTGGCGGGCTGGCTGGCTCTGTAAACGCTCCACAATGTGAAATTCTCCGGCGGCAAGGCGCGCATCGAGATTGGCGCGGACCTGAGCGTATGTGACCTCTCCCATGCCGCGACGCAGGCCATCGCGGATCAACGCGCGCTCGTCCACGACGGCCTCGCGCTCGAAGTTCTTGTCGCGGGAAAACGTCAGTGATTCCCGCACGCGGTCAACCGTATTGGCAGGCTGAACTTGGTGCTGAAGCCGTTCGCGCGCGGCGCGAACCACAGCATCAGCCTGGTGTCCGAATTCGGCGGCGAGCCTGCGATGCGCCGCCATGACTTCGGCGGGCGAATGAATCTCCTTGCGGTCGCGGGTGGAGTGAGCAGCGATTTCGGACGCTTCCGATCCAGCGCGCCCAGTGCGCTCAAGATACTCACGAATCTGTTGGCTGCGCGGACTCGATGCGTCGAGATACTCCTGGGTGTACCCTTTGATCTCTGGCGCTCCGCTGCGGCCTGACGTGATTTCATAGCCGAGTCGACGAAGTCGGTAGGTCAGTTCCGACTGATAGACGGCGGTGGCGAACTGCTGCGACTGGAAGAGTCCGCGCTCCTGGAGTGCGCGGTACTGGCCGTTGTCGCGCTCAGTCACGTTGAAGATGACGGCGTGCGTGTGAAGTTGCGGAGCAACATAACCATCGACCGGACGGGCGGTGTCGTGCTCAAACTTCGCGGCGATGAATTTGGCCGTCGGCTCCGGCGCGTGGTTGCCGCCGATACGCGCCGTGGTGTAATGCTCAAGCTGGTCGAGGGCGACCTTCACGCTCTCCCGATGGGCCAGCCGGACATTGTTATCGCCGCCGACAAGCGCGGTGAGCGATACGGATTTTGGCGCGGAAAAGGTTGCATCCCAACCGGCGCGATGCTCCATCGTCTTGACGGATTTTCCGTCCGCATCCTGATAGGTGTACGACGCGCGCTGGCGGACAAGTTGCTCGCCAGTCTGCGGATGTTGCCCTTGGCTCAGGCAAGCGAACTCCTCGGCGGAGACTGCCCCAGCAAGGCCAAACCGGGGGCCGAGCTGGCCTTGCCACTCGCCCTGAATCACGCCGCGCTGCGACCAATAGTTCTGCTCGCGGGCCGTGAACTCCTTGGTGTGGTAGCTCTGAGCCTGGCTTGCGGAAAGCGGCTTGGAGATGGTCAGCATGGCTTAAATCTTCGGACCGAAAGCAAATTCAGCCTGCTCCTTGCCGGGTGATTTCTGGACGGCTTTGACAGCCGGCGCAGGATTGGCTGTGGAGGCTTTGCCGGGGCTCACAATCGCGGGTGCGGAAACCGCCGTGTGCGGGTCGTCCTTTACCGGCGCAGGCGGTTTTTTCTCAGGCTCCCGCACGATGAAATCGTCTTTCAACCGCTCGATGAATTTTGGTTTTGTCGCTGGAATCTCCATCGCGGAAAAGGAGAAGCGGGCGACGTAGTTGCCATGCTTCAGATAGGCGTGCAAGTTATCCAGGCCGCTGATCTCGGAGTCGAGAACCAGCGGCTCTGTCTGGCGGTCAAGAGCGAAGTTTCTCCCGCTCCGGCTGCCATCGAAGTGCGTCTCTTTCATGTGCTCAATTTCAATTTTCCCGATGGCGCGGCTGACCCATTCGGCGGCGTTCGGCTCCGTTGTTTTGAGAAAGATTTTGGTGGTCGGCTGCGAGAGCATCACCTCGGCCAGATGGCCGTAGATGACCTCCAACTGCGCCTTACCCTGGAAGCCGAGAACGATCGGATTGCGTGACTTGCGGTTCTCGGTAATAGCGGTATGGAGTTGCGGCAACTTCTGTAAACTGGCCAACTCATCGAGCACAAACCAGACCGGGTGCTGCTCAGGTTTAGGCGCACTGAGCAGCCGCAAGACGAGCATATCGATCCACAAGCTGTGGAGCGGACGAAGAGCTTCGCGCTCGGCCGGCTGCGAGGTGATGAATATCCAGCCTTGGCGGTCTTTTGACCACTCGCGCGCGGTCCATTCCGAATTGGCTTCGTCCTTGGCAGGCAGCAAACGGAAGCTGTCTGCGATGAGGCTCAACGAGCCGAGTACGCCGGAGCGTTGTTGCGGAGCGGACGGATCGATCAGCGACGCCAACTCTGTATTTTTGACACGGTGGTCGATCTCTTCCGGATGCGACATCCAACTGACCAACTGCTGCGGCGAAGGTTGATCGAGCAGCAGATGCGCGAAGATTTTCTGCGGGCTTTCGATGAAGAACTCGCCCTTTCTATCGTTGGTCGGCTGGAAGAGCGAGGCCGCGATTGTGCGCGCTTCGGCGCGGCGGACAAGCTCCTCCGACGGCCCCCAGTAGGGGCAGCGGCGGTCGAGCGGATTGAGCACGATGTCGCCTCGGCTCTCGTCGTAAAACCGCTCGATGAACTCGCAGGCCGGATCGTACAAAATGGCCGAGTGCCCACGAGCCTGAATCTGCCGGAGCATCTGCATGATGATGGTCGTCTTGCCGCTGCCGGTGTCGCCGATGATCTCAAAGTGCTGGTCTTCGGCCCGCAGCGGAACGCGAAGCAGCTCGCTGCATTGATCCACCTTGATTCCGATTCCTGTTCCCCCGACGGCCTTGTTGAACTGTTTGGGAGTGACAAGAATCGGGCCTTTGAGGCGCCGTCCGTACTTCATCTGTTTGCGGCGGCTAATGTCTTTCGGAATCGAAAACGGAAGCTGCAACAACAGCGCGAGCGCGCCAAAGACCAGCGGTAGCTCGAAGATGTCCGTGAGACTCTCGCCGTTATAGACCTGCCCCTTGAGGTAGCTTCCGAGCGCGTTGTTCTGGTAGACAGTCGGGGCGCTGCGGTAAAGGCGGATGATGCCGCGCTGCCGGGCGGCGTCCGACAGCGCAAGCGGAATGGGCTTGGCATTCGCCTGTGGTGTGGAGCCTGCCTGCACGTCCTCTTTGCCGGCATACCAGGCTTTGCCCTGGGCGTTGGAGATCAGCAGAACTCGATACTTTCCCGACGAGCGAATGCTGGGCACAACGCAGGTCTTGATGTACGCCGGAAGGTAGAACCGCTCCAGAGGATTGAGCGCGAAAGCGAAGCGCAAATAGACGAAAAATCCGGTCGCAATCAGCGCTAGGAACAGCGCCCCGAAGGTGTAGATTGGCTTGTGCGGCGGCCAGACAATCGTCTCTTTTCTGCCCCAGCTTGTCTCAGTCATGGCTGTCCTCCCGTCTCTCCGCGATGTACTGCGCAATGACCTCGCGGGCGGCACGGCGCTTGTTGGTTTTTACATTCCGCATCAGTTCGTCATACTGTCCGGCGCTGATGCGCTCGCCGCACACAACCGGTGTCAGGGCGTTGGTAAGGAAGAGTTGCAGGCCGACGATTTCGGTCATAAGGTGGTCCATCCCAAGGGCAATTGAAGGTGAGTGAATTTCCTTGAGGAGAATTTCCCGGACCCATTCGCCCAACGCGCGGCCAGCCGCCTCCGATGCTGCAACTATCAATTCCAACTCCTGCGGCGTGATCTTTGTACTGAGTGTTACGGCACGGCGTGTACGGCCTTTAAGCTTCCGTGTCGTGACACGCTCTGTATCTGTCAGAGCCGTCATGGATTCACCTCCAGTGCGATCAATTCCGGTAGCTCGTTAGCTACCGTGGTTTTGCAACCCTTCTGTTTTCAGCGGTAGCCAACGAGCTACAAAAGTAGCTCGGCAGCACCCTGCGAGGGATGGAGTGTCGAGATAAACCCGGTGCGGAGCACCGAACGGGCATCAAACCGCTCCATCCCTGCTGCGCAGACGCGAATCATGGCTGACCTCGGCGGACTTGACGCTCTTCGCAGCGCCATTGGCAGTCTCGGCAGCACCGCCATCCCGCCCATAACGTCGGACGCGAAGGCTGCGCGGCGCGCGAGCGGCTTCCGGAGTGCGCAGGAAGTTCTGAAAGTCGCGGTCCTTGGCAAAGACGTAGGCGAGCGCCTTGTCCACAACCTCGTCGGCAGAAGCATGAAGAAAGGCGGCGTACTGGTCGATCTGCCCGGCGGTCGCCTCGTCGAGACGGATCATGGCGGTTACATAGTTGGTCTGAACGATCTCAAGCAGCGGCATAACGAGCCTCCTTCGTAGTTGGAATTGCGTGAGGAATGCAGCCGTCAATCGAGTGCTGAACAGTCCACAGAATCTCGACGGCATAGGCGCGGGCACGGCCGGGTGACAGCTCGAAGCGATAGCGGACTTCGAGCATGGTGAGAACGTCCGCAGCCGGTGCTTGATCGTCAAGCCAAAGGCGAGCCGATGCGGTGTCCACAAGGCGGCGCGCGAAGCCTGCGTCGCAAGAGTGTTGAGCCGCGAATTCGCGGGTCACTTTGGCAGGATCAATGCTGGCCCGAAGGGCGGCGAGAACCCGGCTGAAATCGTTGCTCGAAAAGCCTCGATCGCGCTTCGTCTTCAGCATGGAATTACCTCCACAGGGGATCGCTCGTCGGCCCGATAGACATACTCCATCTGGAATTGCTGCGTGCGGCGGTCATAGTCGTCCAGACGCAGCACCTCGTGGACGAAGCGGCGGCCCGGCTGCCGCTCGATGTGCACGACGTAATCGACCGCCTCACCGATCTCGGCTTCAACGTCCTCGTATGTCGCCTGCTGGTGGCTGCGGAGAGCGAGGTTGGCGAAGCGCCGCAGCGCCTTCGCTGCCGAGTTGGCATGGATCGTTGCCAGCGAACCGGAGTGGCCCGTGTTGAATGAGTCGAGCAACGTCCGTGCCTCGGTGCCGCGAACTTCGCCAAGGATGATCCGGTCGGGGCGGCAGCGGAGCGATGTCTTCAGCAGGTCATCGAAGGTGACCGGCTGCTTGTAGGTATCGGTCTGGCATTCGAAGCCCACGATGTTTGGTTTGCGGATGAGCAGCTCAGCCGTGTCCTCGATCGTGACGATGCGTTCGTCGTCGGGTATCGTCTGGGCAAGGACATTCAATAGGGTCGTCTTACCGGTACCGGTGCCGCCGCTGATGAGCAGCGTTTTGCCGGTGCGAACCAGCCCTTGCAGGAACTCTGCAAGCTGGGCGGTCAGGGAGCCGTGAGCTATCAGATCATCGAAGGTGAAGTGGCGGCTGGTAAATTTGCGAATGGTCAGCCCTGGGGCAGGCTTCACTGCCGGGGGAATATAGGCGCAGAGGCGGCTTCCATCAGGTAGCTGTGCATTGAGCAGCGGGTTGTCATCGTCAAGCCGCTTGCCCAGGTTGTTGGCGATGACTTCAAGGCCGGTGCGCAGGCTGCCGGAATCGAAGGTAACGTCGGGGTGGTGCTCCATTCGGCCCTGGCGTTCGGCGTACCAGGTGGAGTTGGGATTGCCCATGATCTCGCTCACGTTGTCATCGAGCAGGAGCGCCTCAATCGGACGCATAAACGGAAGGATCAGTTCAAAGCTCATAGCGGACCTTCGCAGCAATGGAAGCCCGGCGTGACCGGGCTTCCGCAGGTTGGGAGGAAGAGGCCTTACGCTGCCTCTTCTTCGGGATTGAACTCGGCGCTTTCCGTCTCTTCCGGGGCGGCCTTCTCGGCGCGGTCGAGCTTCAGAATCGAAGCCACGCGCACTTCCCAAACGCGCTGCTTGGCGCCGGTCTTCTTGTCCACGCGCTCGCGGCTGCGCAACTCACCGTCGATGGCCAGATGCGCGCCCTTCGTGAGCGTCTTTGCGTACTCGGCCAACTTGCCCCACACGATGCAGCGATGCCACTCGGTATGGCCCTTGTACTCGCCGCTCTTTTTGTCCTTGTACGAACTCTTGGTGGCAAGCGATAGTACGGTGAAGCTGGCGTTGTTGGCGGTGTAGGAGCTGGCGTCCTGGCCGAGGAATCCGATGAGCGAGATGCGGTTCTGATACATGGTGAGTCTCCTTGAGTTGAATTCCCGGCTTGGCCGGGTCACTCCTTGGCGAAGCGTTAGCGAGGAGCCCGACTCCCAAGCGCCAAGCCGCGCTTTCTGGAGATGGGGCCCAAGCTCGCCTTGGGAGAGGAGTCCGGAAAGCAGAGCGGCGCAGTGCCGCCGGGCGTCGGATGAGGCCCGGAGCGTGTGACCGGACAAGCAAGGGAGGAAATGATGGAGCGAACGCTTCATGCTCCGCATCGACCAAGGCATTTCCGGCAAGCCAAAGCCCTGCCGCTGCCTGCGGAACCATCTGATTGCCAAGCGGACAAGGACTGGTTCGAGCGATGGGCCATACCGTCTCATCGCTCGTGATGAGGCGTTGTGCCGTCTGCGAAGAAACGAAGGGCGTATCTGCCGCGATTTGTGGCCGCGTGTGGACATGACAAACCTCTTGTTAGGGATGTGGCTTCGCTACTCGAACGCCTGGTCAGCCCGGAAGCGGATGATGGTCAATCCGAGGGGATTCACGGCCAGTTCGTTGTTTTTTACCTGCTCGCGGAAGACATAGGTGACGCTGGCGGTCCATTGCTCACGCTTGAGCTCGGAGTGATCCGCTGGATTCGAGAAGACTTTCTCGAACTCGATGCGTGCTGAATAGGGCGATTGGCGCAGATCGTCGAGGACGACGTTCTTCACCTCGACGTCGACGAACGGAAGCGAACTGTCGCCCTGGTATTTGGCGATGATGCCGTCTTTGCGTTCCTGGTCGATCACGGCCCGCTGCACGTCGCCATTGAGGAAGTAGAGTGCGTTGGTCTGGTCGCGCTCGATGGTGAAGCGGTTGCGGCTGAAGTACAACTCCGTCCAACGGGTCAGGTAGTACTTGTTCTCGGCTTCCTGGGGCCGGTACTGAAAGTTGCGATAGTCAATTGCCTCGGCCCGCCCCACGTCGTTGATCCGTACGATAAGCGGATGAACGCTGGCCAGTGCCATCTGGCCGCGATAAACGAGTGCACCAAGCAGGACCACGATGCCTGCAAGGACCAGGATCGTGACCTTGAGGTAGGTGTTCATGACCAGCGGATCGCCATACTGTTCGAGGTATCGCTCGGCTGCGCGAGTGATGTCATGCGAGGTCATCGTTTGAGTTGCCATGGGATCACCTCCATTAGGCCTAGATGGCCCGGATGATTGCCGCAGTGAGCAGGCCGCCCATCCCGATGCCGTGGCCGCCCGTGTGACCAGAGAAGAGCGTCGCCGTCATGGTTGGGATCTTGAGCAGGACAAAGCCAGCAACAAAGCACAGAATGAGCAGTCCCGGCATAAGGGTGACAAGGACTTTAGGATCTCCGAGATTCATTGCCCCGCTCGTTAGATAGGAGATAAGCAAATGGCTCATCACGCTCATAGTCGCCGCCGCCACGACCTTGTAGAACTCGAAGCCCAGAAAGGCTCGGAGCCAACCCCAGAAGAGGAAGTCGGTCTTGTCGAAAACCATCCACGGTATGAATACAGGTCCAACCAGGCCAATCACGGTTGCGGCTACCGCTCCATAGGCGATGATGACCCCAATAATGGCAGTCAGAACGCTGAGGATGATCTGCACGGTATAGGTGCACAGCAACGTGTAGGGTTCTGTGAAGGACGGCGAAAGAGTCCCTATCTTGCTTAGAGCTTCACGGATTGTGTTCTGCACTTCCTGGGTGGAGTCGCTTCCGATGGTATCGACCAGACTGCTGGTTCCCCCGCTGACGAAGCCTTTAAGCGAGTACCCGATGCCCGGAATCGCTCCGTCGTAGAACTTCACAAAGCCGTAGGCGAAAGTGATGAGCAGGAAGAAGCTCAGGAACTTCCCCATATTGAAGCCAGGGCCGCCCTGGGCGGAGGCGAGCGCCTCCTGCACGCCGAACCAGACGAGCATGATCGTAGCGAGCGCAATCACCATCCGTAATCCAAGCGCGTCGACGGATGGAGCGGCTGTCGCCGTCAGGTTGTCGCAGCCGTTCTTGATCAGAATGAGGAAATCCATCGCCGCCGCTCCTTTCCCTCAGTAATGGAAGGCCCACTGCGTCCCCGAAGTGGTCTGCTGTGGGGTGACCGTATTGAAGGTCTGCTTGTAGTTGTTTCCGGCCTGGAAGAGCGCCTTCAGGTTGTCCTGTTGTGTCTTCTGGCCGATGAGCTGCTGAAGCGCCTGCGCCTGTAGAATCTGGTTGGTCTCCTGCTGTGTGCGCAATTCGATCAGGAGAGCCTGGTTGATGCGTTGCAGAGTCGCCATCTCGGTGTGTTGTGAAGGGTCCGAGGAATGGCTAGCTGCTTCAAGCTGGCTGATATCGGACTCCCGTTGGACGGAGTTTGCCCGGATGGTCCCGATAGTTTGCAGGCTGCTTGCGCTCACCGCATCCGCGAGATCGACTGTCGCGCCCTGGGCTGCAATGATCTGCTGGCCTTGGCTGCTGAGCGAACTGTACCCACCAATCTGAGCCGTGTGAGGAATACTGGCCTCCTGATTCGCCCCGACGGCACCATAGCCAGTCGCTGCGGCATTCATCCACACAGCGGCGTTGCCGTAGGTGTTTGCAGGCTGCATCAGAACAGCCCACTGCTGGTGTCCCAGATTACTGAAGGAGCCATACAGCGTCTGGGGGAGACTTGCCATCTGCTGGGCGAGGTTGTAGGCAGCAATGATGTTCTGCGTGGTTTGCACCGTGGTCGTGTAGAGCTGACTCGCCTGAAGAATCTGCTGCACGGCGTGGGCTGATTGTGTGGGATCGAAGACGATCCCCGAGCCGAATTGAGCGTACGTCACCTGTGCGGCTGTTGCCCAGACAATAGCCGCAAAGAGCAATGTTCTTTTCATGACTCTCCTTCCGCGCTATTCCTTAGCGCGCTCGTCCTGAAGTTGTTTCCCGACCTCCTCCAACTTCTTCTTTTCGTCGGCACACTTTGGACTGAGTGTAGGCGGTACTTTCAGATACTCAGCGGAGCAGTCAGCTTGAAACTGCGCCCCGAGTTGGTCGTACTCCTTCTGGAGCGCATCGACCTTGGCCTGATGGCTCTGGCATCCAGCAAGGGAGAACGTGAGAACTGCTGAAAGTGCGAAGAACCGGATCGTGTTGTGCATGCGGTCTCCTTAAAACGTCTGTGGAATGGTGTGGTTCTCGTAGGCAGGCAGCAGCATATCCTGCATGAAGTAAACCTTGACGCGGTGGCCCTCGCGGATCGTGATCGTCGGCGGAATTGCAAGGAACTGGTCCAGAACCGTTGTCGCCGACTGCGAGATGCTCGAAGCTGCGCCGGTGGTGAATGCCTGGGAGCCGCTCGTAGTGATCATCCCGCCCCCTTGAGCAATCTGGCCCGCGCCGGAGATGACGCCCAGCACAATCGAAGTTCCAAAGATTGCGAGATAGTGGTTGTTGACCTTGTCCTTGACTCCCTCCTCGCCGATCTGGTCGAGGCCATGGAACTGATCGAGATCGATTGAGTATCCATCGGGCATGATTAGCCGATGAAAGACAATTGCAATGCGGCGCTGCTGCCCGAAGCCGGAGCCGCCGATCTTGCGCGCTTCGCCCAGCACGATCGTTCCGTCAGGAATGAGCACGTGCTGGCGATCGTGCGAGTAGAGAGGATTCGACACGAGCACCTTCACCGGCCCGGCGGCATCTCCATCCAGACGATTCATCAGAACGGTATCCAAGGTCGTTCCCTCGTAAATCACGTAAGGCTGTCCCGTGGCCGCATCGATATTCACTTCGGCTCGATGCGGAGCGGTTGTTTGTGCAGAGGAAGAAGCCGGCGGATCGCCTGCCGCGCGTGGCGCTACCAGATTGCTCGCGGCACGGTCCTGCGCCGGGGAATAGGAACTGGTGATCCCTTGCGCGCCAGGTGCGCTCTCGCTCTCCGCCAAGGCTGCGGAGGGGTGCTGGCGAGGCGTCTCGTCCTGCGCACTTCGATAAACTATGTTAGACGCAAAACGGGAAGTGTAGGCAAGTTCTCTGTCCTTTGCGACAAGCTGCTGCTCCTCCTGCTGCGCAGGAGTGAGTTGCGGCTGCATGGTCGCCGTCTGTTGCTGCGCGCAGAGCTGCCCCGGAGCGCATGGAACCGGCTGTCCGTTCGGCCCATAGTTGGCTGCCGCCGCCTGCTGCGCCAGAGTCGCATTAGCCAGCGTCGAGTCCGCCATCGCTTTCTGTTGTGCCGCCTGCTGTTGCGCGGCGACGACCTGGCTCTTCAGATCCTGCACATTATTGTCGGTAGCGTCCTGTAGCAGTGGCTGCGGCGGTTGGTTCGCGGACGTACCCTTCTTCGCCGTCGTCTTCGTTCCCGTGCTGCTGAAGAGGGCTGCCACAATGACCAGCATCGCCGCACCCAGGTAAAGCAGGGGCTTCAAGTTCTTCTGGAGCACGCCCTTGGGTTCCTGGCCCGAACGGCGTAATCCCGGCTCAACCGGCAATGCACTTGACGAATCCGCAATCGGCTCTGGCATTTTCCACCTCCTACCCCTTGCGCGAGAACTCCATCTTCTTTTTGCCCAGCTCGACGTACCCTGAATCCATCACCTTGGGAATGATGTATGTACCGTTGTTGAGCTGGTAGGTGATCAGGTTCGGCTTGCCGTCGCGCATTTCGTAGACGGAGAACTTCTCCTGCGCGTCCGTCTTGATGTAGGTGAACTTGTCGTCGTGGTAGATCGCCACAATATTGAACGGCGCTTCGTTTGCCTTGAAGGTGTAATCGAACTTCAACTGCATCGGATAGGCGCTCTTGTACTCATCGACAGCCTCGGTAATGTGCGACTGCACCGCGGCAAGCGCCTGCTGCGACTGTTCGAGCCGCGCGGCAGGTACGAACTGCGGTGGGCCGCTTGACCGCACGATAGAGGATTGATCCGCCGGCACGACGATCACCTTCAGGTCCGGCGTGTCCGTGGAACCGGACACGTCCTGCAGGGTGAACGAGTAGATGTTGCCCTTGTCGGTTATCAGGTTCAAGTTCGAACTGATGCCGGCCTTGGCCGGATGCACGAAACAGAAATTGCCCACCACATCCACAACCCAGAAGTCCTTGTCGCCCGTGGCGGCCTCCATGATCTTCTCGGTCGCAGGCAATTCGATCAAGGTCGTGTACTTGAGCTTGGCATGGATCGGAACGATGTCCTGCGAGTGGTACTGGACGGTGCGCGCCGACGCATCCTGTGCGGAGGCACCAAGGGGAGAGAGCGCCAGGGCAATCCCGGCGATAAAGATCAATTTGCCTTTCATGCAGCGGCTCCTTTCAGGGCGGAGGATGGTGTTGCGGCGAAGGAGCGCGGTTGGAAGGGGTACTCCTCGGCGAGACGGCGCAAGCCGTCGGCAATGCCGTAGCGAGCGAAGTAGTCGCGCTTCTTCAAGTTGTCTTTGGCGTTGTTAGTCGCCATCCAGTGCGTCACCGAATCGACGTTCAGGTGAACCTTCTTGCTGGACTGCGCCTTGCGAATGAGCATCTGGCCCGGCGGAACGAGACCGGCAATCAGGTCAAGTTCCGTGTCGTTCAGGTGGAAGGCTTCGGCGTAGACCGCGCGGTCCATCTCCGGGTTGGCCAGGAAGATCTTGGTCGGACAGCTCTCGGAGACGATATGCAGCATCCCCGACTCCTGCAATTCCTTGATGGACTGCGTGGCAAGGATCATCGCAGCGCGGTGCTTGCGCCATGTCTTCTGCGCCTGCACCACGTAGTTGCGGATGGTCTCGTTCTTGATAAACAGCCACGCCTCGTCGAGCAGAAACATCTTGAAAGTGGCCAGCCGCGCCGGATTGCAGATTTCATTCGATGCCCGGTGAAGGACGTAGAAGAGCAGCGGCTCCAGCACTTCAGGTGCATCGCCCCATCCGGCGAAGTTGAAAGTCTGAAACTCGCTGAACGTGAGCGTGTCCTCGGCGTTGTCGAAGAGAAAGCCGTACTGCCCAGCGCGGGTCCAGCGATGCAGCCTGTCTTTCAACTCGCCGATGATGTTCGAGAAGTTCGAGACCGTCCGCTGACCGGGTTCAAGCATGTAGATGCGCTCGATGGCATCCCACAGTTTGATCTCTTCCTTGAAATCGAGCCGGTACCGCTGGCTATTACCCTCGATTAGCACGCGAAAGAAACTGAAGAGAAACTGCATGTTCTCCTTGGTCTGCGCCAGCGAAAACGGATTGATGGTGAAATCCCGTGCCTCCTGGCCGACATTCAAGTAGCTGCCGCCAAAGATCGTGGTGAGCGATTCAAAGCTGCCGCCGATATCAAAGATGAACGTCAGCGGTTTGTACTTCTGCGCATTCTGCAAGATGAAGTTGCAGAAGTAGGACTTGCCCGATCCCGTCATGCCGAGAATCAACGTGTGCGCGACTTCGCCGCAATGCAGGTTCAGATAGTAGGGCGTGGCGTTGTCCGTCTCCAACACGGCAAGGTACTCGGTGTTGAGGTAGGAATTGATCTTCTCGCCTGGCAGGATCGTGAACAGAAACGAGAGGTCGGCGTAGTTGGTATTCAAGAGCAGCAGCTTGCGCAGGTTGAAGGCGTAGCCGCCGGGCACGGTGGCGAAGTAGGCATTGAGTTGGTTGTAGGTTTCTACGAACAAGCTGCCGTCAGCGTTCGTGAAGACGCCGGCGAACGCGCCGACGCGCTCATCGAGCGCCAGGCGATCCCGGCCGTAAAGCAAGATGGTTAGCGAAAAATCGCCGAGCGACTGGCCCTCGCCCAACTCGCGCAGGCAGTCGCCCAGATTCTCGATGTCGGCCTGCTTCGATTCATCCACGAGCACATCGCGCGGGTTCACCTGCGCGGTGCTCGTGCCCAACTGCGAAACGAACCCAGTCTTCGAGATGTTGAAGTGGCGGCGGCGCTTATTGACTTCCTTGCGCGCCTTCTCCGCTCTCAACGGCGTCCATTCGGTAACAGCATAGAAGTTCGCAGGGACTTTGAGAAGCACATCAAGCACGAGCGGCCGGGTTTCGCCGATAGCCTCTTTCATCGTCAGAATCCGCACGGAGTGATCGCCGACGCGAAGATGGTCGCGCTCGGCCTCGATGTCTGAGTTGACCACCTGGTAGTCAAGAAACTGCGTGTGCTTGGGGCTTCCGGCAATCCGCCATTCGTCATAATTGAGCAGACGCCGGAAAAACCGGAACTGGCTCTTCTGGTCGAGCATCTCGATGCGCACAAGATCACTGAGCTGCCGCATGAATCCCTGCACGTGGCTTTCGAGCCGTGCCAGATCACGCCCAATCTGCGCGCGCAGAAGAGTCTTCATGCGGCTGTTCGTGAATTGCGCCTTCAGCTCGTTCGCTGCCCCTGCAGGATCGCGGAAGAGCTGTGCCAGCGCAGCCATGACGCCCGTCTTCGAGCGCGAACCTTCGAGCAGAATGCAGTAGAAAATCCCGACCTGGTAAAGCTGATCGGCCTTGGCCTCGAAGAAGCGTCGCCGGTAATCCACGGCCTCCTGCACCACAGGGCTGTCATGGTCGGCGAAGGGAATCTCCGGCCGGTTCGACTTGAAAAGGTACTGGTAGACGTGGAAGCCTGGCCCGAAGGCCTTCAGCGCAGCTTCGAGGCGCTTCACGGCGTACTCCTGCCCGGCATAGTCGAGGCTCTCGTAATCGACGCCGGTCACGCTCAGAACCATGCCCAAATCGCCGCTCTTGGTCAGGAACGCTGTTTCGTTCCAGAAGCCATACAGATTGATGTGGTCCGAGAGCGCGGCGGCCTCCTTCCACGGCTTGATGACCTTATCGAGACGCAGCATCAGATGACCTCCACGCGTGCGCTTCCTTGTTTCGCCGCGTCGTAGCGGCTTTTGTAGCGTTCCGATTTCGCCAGAATCCGCAGAAACGCCGGATCGCTCGCCGTCACCCAATGGCCAAAGGCGAAGCCGCCGACGAAGACAGCCGCTCCGGCAAGCAGGCTGTTGAAGAGGTTGAAAGCTCCCACGGAGCCGACGCAGATGAAATAGAAAAGTGTCCGCTCGACGCCCAAATACGTGAGGGGCTTGTGCAGGCTCTTGTAAACCCGGTTTCTGCGCCGGCTGTCAGTGTGTGTCTGCATCGTTGCCCCTCACACTCGAACGCTTAAACGGTTTCGGCTGAGGCACGGAGAACCGCGATTAGATACCCCACAGCCAATTGAGGACGTTCACGGCGAGCACCGCGATGCCTGTTCCGGCTGCCACGCCTGCGAGCGCTTTCTTCGCGCCCGGCTCTCCGTGAGCGAACTGGTAACCGCCGATCACGATGGCGATCAAGCTGGCAACTTTAGCGATGGTCCCTGTGAATAGGTTCTGAAGTGCCATGAACCCTGTGTCGAATGGCGAGCCGCTTTGGGCGAGGGCCAGGGCCGGCGAGAGGATGAGCAGGGAGAAGAGGCTGAGGACGGGGCAGAAGCGGCGCAACGATTGCCAACGGGCAATCCAGCGCCGGGCGGTTTGCGTAGGCAGGATGTTCATCGGCACCTCCGACGGCTTGAATTTTGCCGTCATGTGCCGAAATGTAGCCCGGTTATTTTTCCGCGTCCAAGACTTTGTGTCTATGCCGCCATAATTTTTCTCTTATGGCTAATGCCGGATACAACGGAATGACACCACCTAAACAACGTTAAGCCGCCAGCGGCGGACCCTTAATTCACAATTAGCCCGCACCGGATTTAATCGAATTTCGCCACGAAAAACGCTGTTTACCAACTAGTGATTTCCGGGGAGGCGGCCAACCACTCATAACCCGCTCAATGAGTGCATCGTTTCCTGAAGGCATCATTCGACGAGCGATCCGGAATCTTGCACTTGACTAGACGATGGTCGACTATCTACTATCACTTCCCATTGAGGGTCGGATATCTACTATGGCCAAGAAAGCGCAGCAACGTGCGAATGTACTTCAGGGCACGCTGGACATGCTCGTCCTGCGAACACTCCTTTACGGACCTGCTCATGGGCACCAGATCGGAAAACACATTCAGCGTACCACCAATGATTTTCTGCAGATGCAACACGGCTCGCTCTATCCGGCTTTGCATCGCCTGGAGAAGCAAGGATGGATCATTTCCAAATGGGAGATGGCCTCGGACCGTAATCGCGAATTCAAGTATTACCGGCTCACAGAGAGGGGCAGGAAACAGCTTGTCGTGGAGGAGTCGCAATGGAAGCAGATGGCAGAAGCAGTGGCCCGCGTAATGTGGCCCGCCGCTGAGGAGAACTGAGATGAAATGGTGGCAGCTGAAGAAACGGGATGCGGACCTGGAGCGGGAGCTGCGCTCTGACCTCGAACTCGAAGAGGAAGAGCAACGAGAAGAAGGCCTGCCACCAGAGGAGGCGCGCTACGCCGCACGACGCGCGCTCGGCAACACGACCGTGATCAAAGAGCAAACGCACGAGGCCTGGGGCTGGGCACAATTCGAACGCATGGGTCAGGACATTCGCTACGCCACTCGACAACTGGGGAAATCGCCCGGATTCAGCATCGTCACCGTGTTGACGCTTGCGCTTGGCATAGGCGCTACGACTGCGATCTTTACTCTGGTCTATGACGTGATGCTGCGCCCGCTACCCTTTGCGAAAGCAGATCGGCTTGTAACCATGGAAGAAGTCGCGGCGGAATGGAGCAATATTTATCCGACGCTTCCGGTGAGCGCAAATCACTTCACCTTCTGGCAGCGAAATAGCCGCAGTTTCGATTCAATGACAGTGATGCAACAGGGCTCTGCGCCACTTGGCGCAGATGGCCGTCCTTCGCAAGTTGGTGTGCTCTCTGCCACACCCAGTATTTTCTCAGTGCTCAAGGTACAGCCGCAGTTCGGGAGGGCCTTTACCGATGACGAGGCACGGCCAGGGAACGAGCGTGTCGCGGTCCTGATGTACGACCTGTGGCGCGAGCAATTCGGTCGCGATCCAGGCATTGTAGGCAAAACCATTCAGCTCAATGGCTTTCCTTACACAGTCATCGGCGTGATGCCGCAGTCGTTCCACATGCCCCCGGTGCTGGCCACGCTTGGCAACACGAGTCGTCAGTTACCGATTGGGGTTTTGGAGCCATTGGCCTTCTCAAAAGAGCGGCTCGCCGAACAGATGGGCGATCTGAACTATTTTGGGTTGGCACGGCTGAAACCGGGAGTGTCTCCAGCTGCCGCTACGGCAGATTTGAACGCGCTGCAACACACGATCAGCATGAACCTACCTGCTGATGAGAAAGCGACCCTCTCGGCAGTGCTCACCCCGTTTCAGAAGCAATTGGTAGGGAACAATCGGAAACCGCTGATTATCCTGCTGGCAGGTGTGGCAGGCTTGTTGCTGGTGGGATGCGTGAATGTTACGAACCTGCTGCTGGCGCGCGCAGTCGGGCAGAAGCAACAAATGGCAGTTGCATCGGCACTTGGCGCAAGGCGCGCGGAATTGGTTCGTATGGCGTTGCGCGAAATCGCTGTTCTGGCTGCAGTCGGAGGCGGATTGGGTATCTTGCTCGCCTCGGGTATTGTTCCTGCAATGCAGCGATACCTTCCTCCTGCGCTCGACTTTCGCGGCCCCCTTCATCTTGACTGGGCCGGAGCTGGTTGCGCATTGCTTCTGGCTGTCCTCGCTAGCCTGCTCGCCGGAGCGGCGCCAGCTTTCATGGTCTCTCATACGGCACCGAACGAAGTTCTACACACCGAGTCGCGACTGGCCAGCGAATCGCGCACGAGCCGACGTGCCCGACGCGTTCTGGTGGGGTTCGAGGTCTCGGTGAGCGTCGCATTGGTGCTGATGACTGGACTGCTGACCACCAGCTTAGTCAAACTCATGCAGGTGGACCGCGGATTCACCACTGAGAGAACTGTGACTGCGATGATCGACCTGCCAACGATGTCGTATCGCGATGATCAACATCGCGCGGCGTTTTACAGAGAGGTCCTCGAAGGATTGGATCGATTACCGGGCATGGAGCACGCGGCGATTACCAGCGTTCTACCGCTGACGGGAGATAGTTGGGGTGATATGGCCCGCGTTGCAGGAGACAGAAGACCTGTCACACAATTGCCGCTGGAGAGTTTCCGGTGGATTAGTCCCGACTACTTCTCAACGATCCATCTGCAACTGACCGCCGGCCGGCTCTTCGCTCAGAATGACTGGGGTAAGGACGTAGCTGTCATTTCAGAGAAGACAGCGAAGATGCTGTGGCCGGGAAAGAATCCCGTTGGTTTGCAGTTCAGGCGGGGAGATCGCACCAAGGAACAACCGTTTACTGTCATCGGCGTTGTGGCCAACGCGCGGACAATCTCGCTGGCAAAGCCAGATCCGATGCTGATCTATGTTCCGTATTGGTATCGCTGCGAGCAAACGGCTGGATTGGTGGTCCGAACGCATCAAGATCCATCCGACATGGCAGATACGATTCGACGAACCGTCTGGAGCGTTGACCCTAACGTGCCCGTTCCTACAGTGCGCGCGTTGGGTGGCGTCGTCGCAGACTCTGTGGCAAACCAGCGCTTCGAGATGGACCTGCTGCTTCTATTCGCAGCCAGCGCTGTATTTCTGGCGGGACTCGGAGTCTACGGCGTGGTCACATATTCCGTCGTGCAGCGATCCCGCGAGATTGGCTTGCGGATAGCTCTCGGAGCGCAACGCACGAGTGTATATCGATTGGTCCTCCGCGATGGATTATTTCCAGTTGTTGTAGGTGCCATTGTCGGCGTTGCGCTGGCCTTTGGATCAGCGCGTGCAGTGAGCAGTCTCCTCTTTCAGGTGAGCCCATACGATCCGGTACTCGCTGTTGGCGCGGTCAGCGCGCTCCTTGCCGTAGGAACAATTGCGTGTCTGCTGCCTGCCCGAAGCGCGGCTTCTGTGCAACCTATGCAGGCCTTGCGAATGAAGTAGGACGAATAATCCTAAAGTTTGCTGAATGCGGTCTCAATTTACGCATAATCGAGTCACTTATCGAGGAATCAGGTCCCGGTTGTGTCAATCGCCTAGACGGCAATTACTGGTTGATCAATATCCCCACACGCCTTTTGGCGTGGATGATGCTGTTCTGTTCCTTACGCGATTGCACTGGGCGGCATGGCGTTGTACGAAGTGGCGGAAATGATTGTAGACAGCATGGCTATGCCTGCTCTATGCGAGGAGCTGCAATTGCACGGGCCCGTTCCGCTGTTTGGCAGGACCACGTTTTCGCACGGTTCGATTACTCATTTGCTGCGCGAATTGGACGACGAAGGGAAGGGCCACATGCTCCGCCTCGGAGTGATGAACAAAGGCCGTGTCAATCATCCATTGAACTCCGGCAACCGGCCGGGTCGTCAGGTCGGAAGCGAGCGCAACTGTTTGATCGACCAGGGCGATGCCATGCTCGGCACGCACCATCCATTGAACATCGGCCGACGTTGCCGCAACGCAGCGCACTTTGGGATGAACTCCGGCCTCTCTCAACATTTCCATCAATCGCCTGTGCGCAAACGGGTGCAGTTCTGGATCGCCGAAGATATCCAACCGCTCAGACAGATCCGCAATCGAGACTTCCTGTTCGCGCGCCAGCGGATCATCTATACGCATACATGCGACGAGCGGATTACTGGCGACCTGCTGCACAATCCAGTTGCGGCCTTCAATCGGCAATGGCAACAATGCTCCATCGAGCGCGCCTTGCTCCAGCCGCTGAAGCATGTGCGAGGAATTACCTCCTGTGAGGTGAACCGAGCAATCCGGAAAACATGCGTAATAGGAATCGCGCAGATGTTGCAGCAGAGCAGGATTGATGAAGGAGGAATAGCCAAGTCGCAGGGGAGGCACGTTGCCCGTGTGAACAGCGCGGGCCAGCGCAACAATTTCGGTGCGGCGCGCAAGCGCTTCCTGTGCGTAGGCGACAATCATCTGCCCGGATGGCGTCATGCGAACGCCATCGCGTTGCCGTATGAAGATCGGGAACCCGATCTCGTCTTCAATGTCTTTGATTTGCTTGCTCAGGGAGGGCTGGGCCACGTAGAGGCGTTCCGCGGCCCGCGTAATGTTAGCCTCTTCGGCCACCACGGCGATGTACTTCAGATGCCTGAACTCCACGAGATCATGCATGGCCTGGGTCTCCAGTGCGCTACGAACAAGAAACAAGGCAGCAAGTCGTTCATCCATCTCGAAGTCGATCTCATCTCCAGCTTTCATGACAAGGGATTGTGAGTCAATAGGGCACTTTTTGGTTCCCTATCCGATACGCTCTCTCATCCATTTCCAGCATAGAGAAAAAGTTATGGCGGCATAGACAGGAAGTATTGGACGGTTTCTGACGCGTGGCACAGACTTGTGCCGAGACGCGCTGGATCGACGCAATCGATCTTTTTCGCATCAGGCCGCATGGCGCCTGACGGAGGAATTTGTCATGACACCCGAACCTTTCGTGTCCGCCCAGGAAGCCGCTAAGTTCGTCGGAATTAGCCGACGCTTTCTCACGGAACTGGCTCGCCGCGGAATCGCGGGCGCTTACCCGATAGGGACTGGCGACTTACGCAAGACTTGGGTCTTCCGCCTTTCGGAGCTGGCCGCGGCAATTGATCGCAAGAATGGCCGGAACCAACGCCGTCCGCCAGAAAGCGAGCGGGCGTATGATTCAATCATTAGGCGTTCCCTACTGAAATGAGACGTTATGGCATATCAGAGGGGATCACTCAGACTTGTGTCCCGAAAGGGCGGAGATGTGTGGATGCTCCGGTACAGGCTCAACACAGCGGACGGCAACCGCAAAGAAAATACCTTGCCTATCGGTCTCCTCAGCGATTTCCCGACTGAGAAGACTGCATGGCGCGAGGTAGACAGACTAGGGCTGCTGGTTCGCATCAACAGTGAAGAATCTGGTACTCGCATCCGCTTCGACGCACTCGCGGAATACTACTTGAAGGCTGATTTTGGCGAGGATGCAGCGCGCCCGAAGTCGGCCAACACCATCCCGATTGTGGAGCATTACGTCCGGGATTACCTCATTGCCCGCTGGGGCAATGAACTCGCGAGCGATATCCGGCCGTTGGAGATTCAACGCTGGCTGAAGTCGCTTCATACCGGCAATGGACTGGCCTGGACGACGGTCTCGAAGATCCGCGGCATCATGCACAGGGTCTATAAGGTCGGCATCCTGCACGAGCGCGTCGACAAGAATCCGGTGGAGCATGTCGAGACGCGGTCGCAGTCCCTCTACAAAGCAGTTGTCATCACTCCGCAGCAAACCCTCGCCATTCTTAAGAAGCTGACGAACCCGCTGCATTACACGCTGGTTTTGACCTCTGCCGCTACGGCGCTTCGCGCATCCGAGATCATCTCGTTGCGCTGGTCGGACATTCTGTGGAACGACAGGCAAATCCGCATATCAAAGCGATGGGCCAAGGGGGAGGACGGCGAGACTAAGACGGCGGCTTCGAACGGCTATGTGCCGATGCATCCGGTACTGGCGCAATATCTGAAGGAATGGCGTGCGCAGAGTCCATACTCGAAGGTCGCTGATTTTGTCTTTCCGTCGCTGCTCAAGGACGGCAAGGTGCCCATCTGGGCATCGACATTCGTCCAGGACCATCTGCGGCCGGCGGCAATCAGCGCTGGCGTCATACTCGCGAAGGGGCAGCGCTTCGGCCTTCACAACTTGCGGCACAGCTTAAGCACCTGCCTGGTGAACAAGGGGAAGGTTGATCCGAAGACGGTTCAGGGCATGTTGCGGCATAGCGATATCCGCACGACCATGAACCTCTACACGCAAGATGACCGCGACGAAAAGCAGGCAGCACAGGGCGCGTTTCTAAGCGCGGTAGGGCTTGGAAGTCGCACAGTGCAATGAATTGTGGATCGGATTGTGGATTGTCACTGTGGGTGCCATACAAGCTTAAGTCCTTTGCTTTGTATGGCGGGGACGACGGGGCTCGAACCCGCGACCTCTGCCGTGACAGGGCAGCGTTCTAACCAACTGAACTACGTCCCCACTCGCCAAATCAACGAGATGCGCAATCGCCAGTGTTTATGCTGTATTGCGCGATTTGCATTTCGTGCATGGAATTGCCTTTGTTGCCCAAAAGAGCGCGATTCCTGTCCGAACCGCCCCCAAACCGCCTACAAATTTCTGAGCAAACTGTCACGTTGCCCAGGATAATCGACATCAGCGGCCAATTGGAGTTCAAAAGAAAAACCTCGCAAAAACATCTTAACAGCTTCTCTTACAGTGCGAAAGCCTACCCTCTGTCGCCCTTCTCAGACAATTTTCGTCATCGTTGAAACGCAAAGGAACCCTAGGATCAAACCTAGGGATGGGGCTTTTGCGTCCGGTTGTTGTCGGCTTTCCGGAATGAGTTGATCGGAGGCGACAAAAATCATAGCGCCTGCGGCGAGCGCCAGAGTGAACGGCACCACCGGCCCCACCGCCCTCACAAACAACACGCCGATCACTGCGGCCAGTGGCTCACCTAACCCAGAGGCTGTTGCCCAAAGGATTGCCCGCCAACGCGAAAACCCGGCACGACGAAGTGGCACGGCCACCGCCAGTCCTTCCGGGATATTTTGCATGGCGATGGCCAGTGCAACCACAGATCCGACGGCTTTGCCTTGACCCGCAAAAGCTACCCCAATCGCCAGTCCTTCCGGTATGTGGTGCAGTGTGATGGCTGCCGATAGCAGCAGGCCCAGGCGTTTTTCGGGACCGTCAATCTGGGGAGCAAAGTGTGGTTCCAAGTGAGGTACCGATCGCTCCAGCAACAACACGAGCACCGCTCCGCACAGCAATCCCAGAGATGGCTGTACGGCATTGCCTTGGCGCAATGCGGGCCAGAGGAGAGTGATCGTTCCCGTTGCCAGCATAACGCCGGCCGAAAAACCGAGAAGAGCGTCGTACACTTGCCGCGTAATTCTCGGTAAGACTGCTATTAGAGCTCCGCCCAGTCCAGCCGCCAGTCCCGCTAGCAGCCCGGCCAACAATGCATCCCGCATGAGAATCCAGCCTCTTTCCTAGGATTTCTGGAATGACGCCCACTCACCGTGACCGACCTCACGTCGTAAGGTGATGGGAATTTCGGGCTTTCCGCTAAATTCGACAAATGCGTGCCTCACAATCCAGCCTTTGAACAAACCTCTACTGAATTCTGCCGTCGGCAATCCGATAAATCCGGTCGAAGCCCTCGACCATGCGTACGTCGTGCGTGACAACGATCACGGCCGCTTCCTTCTCCCGGCTCAGCTTGCGAAGCAGGCTCATGACGATCTTGCCCCGTTCCGTATCCAACGCAGCCGTGGGTTCATCGGCTAGCAGCACTGTTGGATTGTTGGCCAACGCGCGTGCGATTGCGACACGCTGCTGCTCACCGCCGGAGATTTCGCTCGGGTAGTGGTGCCAGCGGTGCGCGATCTCCAGGTAGTCGAGGAGTTCCATAGCGCGCTCTTGCGCTTCCTCCCGACCAACTTGATTGAGTGTGAGAATCAGCTCTACGTTTTCCAGGACTGTCAGAAACGGGATCAGGTTGTACGCCTGGAAGATCACGCCCATTTTCTGCCGGCGCAGCGCACGTACGTCAATACCGGTCCAGCCATCGTCGTATACCAGCGTGCCATCCAGTTCGATCCGCCCCCGGCTGGGCTCATTGATACAACAGATAGACGTGAGCAATGTGGTCTTTCCCGAGCCGCTGGGGCCGAGCAACGCCACCAGTTCGCCTCTCTGCACGCTCAAGTTGGCATCGATCAGCGCCATTGTTTGCGCGTCGCCCTTGCCATAGATCTTTGTCAGGTTCTCGATGCGAACGACTTCCATTGCTTTATCCCCCGCTTAATGCTGTTCCCGGATCAACCTTCAGCGCGCGCCCGATCCCGAGGATGCTGGCCAGTACGCAAATCACCACCACGATGAAAAACAGAACGGCCATGTCCAAAGGCTGCAAGACCACAGTGCGTGGATAAAAGGTGTAGGTTCTGCTGATCACCGCGTAGCCGACCGCAAATCCGATCAGACCCAGCAGAAGTGACTGTTGAAGAATCATGTTGACGATGGTGCGGTCCGCGGCACCAATGATCTTCAGCGTCGCAATCTCTCTCAATTTGTCCATGGTCAGCGTGTAAATAATTAGCGCGATGATCACTCCGGACACGATCACAAGGATGGTTCGGAACAGCCAGAGTTGTTTCTGCGACTTCTCGATAAATCCCTTAAGCAGAAGTTCTCGTTCCTGTTCCGAGGAGAACACCTGGTAGTGGTTCCATCGTCGAATGGAAGTTGAGACTTCAGGAATCATCGATGGATTTCCCAGTTCGGCCACAATCGCATTGGCAAAGTGGGGATTCTCGGCGGCAGCGAGTGCTCGCTGAGTGGCTTTTTCCCGCATCAGCGGGCTCATGCTGCTCAACTGGGCATACGTGGCTACGACGCGCTCACGATTATTCCGGATGGCGTCATTGTCCAATTGAAACTGGATGATCTGCGCATCCGCCAGGGAGATAAAGGCCGCCGGGTCTCCAGACGGAGACGTCATTCCCCGCGTTAGGCCGACGACCGTGTAATCTTCCAACCCAAGATGAATTTTGTCCCCGATGGAATACCCGGACTTGGTATCTACTACTATTTCGTAATGCTTCTTTGTGATCGCGCGACCCACGGTGACCGCCGACGGACCGCCGATGCCACCCAGCTTGTAACCGATCAGGAATAGGCGAACCGGTTTCCCGCCACGCGGGATCTGCACATACTGAAATGACATTGCCGATGCCCGTCTCACACCTGGGACCGCAGCAATCGAGTACTCAAGGTCCTCCGGCAATCGAGAGCTCTCGGCAAAAGGGCCTCTTGTATCTTTCTGCACCACCCACACCTGAGCGGGTGTTACTTCGACGACTTTCGTTGCATCGCCGATCAGGCCCCGGTAGATGCCGCTCATTGCCATAACCACGGTCAACAGGAGCCCCAGGCCAAAGCAGGTGAGTACGAAACGCATCATGTGGCGGCGGATATCACGAAGGGCGAGGTTCATGGACTATCTCCTGCCGGCTTCTGCCGTCTTTACAAGACTGGCGCGCACACGTTGGGCGCTCGCGAGCGACATCCCACCAGAATTTGCCTGAACAAGCACATGCTGGGATTCAGAGATGCCATCCAAAACCTCAACGTACCCCCGCTTGTCTCGGATGCCGAGAAGGACCGGACTGAGATGCAGTTTTCCGCTCGCTACCGTCCACACCGCACTCCCGTCAGGTCCTGAAACAAGCGCCGTTTGCGGAAGGACGTTGGCCACTTTTTCGGACTTCAAGACGCGAACTTCAGCGGTTTCGTTTAGTTTTATGTCCGGCGGTTGCTGAGAGAAGGCAACATCAACCAACACTTCCTCGGTGACGGGGTCTGCTTCCTTTGCGATTCGAGCAACCACCCCAGGAATCTTGCGGCTGGAAGACGAGCGCAGTGTGATCATGGCAGGCTGGCCTACTTTGAGTTGGTCCATTTCCCGTTCGTCGATGTTCACCGAAACCCAGATCACTCGTGATTCGGCGATGGTGAAGATTGAGAGTCCGGGGACAACGGTTGCTCCTTCCTCCAGATCGCGGGTGACGACATATCCATCTACCGGGCTGGTTACGACACTGAACTGAAGGTTCGCCCGTCCCAAGCGGACAGCCGCTTCGGATCCGGCAGCGGTCTGTTCGGAAGCCGCCACCTCTCCTTCAGCAGCCAGGACCTGTTCCTGTGCAGAGGCTCGCAAAGCCTCCGCGTTGTGCACGTCCTCCTGACCTTGAAGATAGGCCGTCTCCGCGGAGTCGAGTGCTTCCTTCGACCAAACTTGGCTCTCATATAAGGCCTTTGCGCGCTGAAAATTGATCTCTGCTAGCCGGAGTCCGGCCTGCGCTTTGCCCACGTCGCTGATGGCGCCTTGAAGACGTGCCTTGGCGGCAGCCAGATTTGCTTGTGCGGAACGACTAGCGCTCTGCTGCGCTTGCGCCAGGTTCGCAGCTTGTCCAAGTTGGCTCCGGAGGTCCTCGTTCTGTAGTTCGGCCAGAACCTGGCCTTTCTTTACCACGTCACCCTGATCGACGAAGGTCTTGAGGACTACTCCATTGATCTTGGCGCCCGCTCCGATCGTCACTTTGGCGCGTACGAAGCCCGTACCCACCGCTTCGTCACGTATCGTCATCGTGGAAAGCCGCACCACAGAGACTTTGGGAGGAAGAAGAACTACAACAATAAGAATTACGGCGCCGATCCCCCCGGCGAGGAACCATGCCAATCGCCGGCGTGGCGAAATGGGCGTGGGTAATTTGCGAACCGGCGTCACTCTTGTTTGAACTGGAGCCTCTAGCGTTTCCATAAATGGTTACCTCACACGACACTCAGCTATTCGAGAAATGAAAAATGTATGTCACGCTGAAATAGATTCCGATCAGGATGAAAACCACACCGGTGATCCTCCGGGCCCACAACTCAACCGCGGTGAGGCGCTGAAAGGCCGCACCCAGGGACTTGGCTCCCATCGCAATGAGTACTGCGAAAGCGAATACCGGCAGTGCCGTTCCCGCACCATACAAAGACGGCAGCACTACGCTCGATTGCCATTTGATGGACAGCGGAATCAAACTGCCGAAGAATAGCGCCGCCGAGGTCGGACAAAAGGACAAGGCGAACATCATGCCCAACAGCCCCGCGCCCCAAGCGCCGGATTGCGCCAATCGTTCGCCAAGGTACGACGCACCCAAGCCTCTCAGCCCCGGCAGGCGTAACAGGTCAAGCAGAGACATGCCGACCAGAACCAGGACCGGGCCAAGCACCTTATTCATGTAGTGCTGGAGAAAGTTGGACAAGCCCGGCACGGAAAGCAGGCTGGCGACCAGCAACGCGCCGAGAATCACGTACGTGAGGGCACGCCCGAGGGTGTACATACTGCCGGTTAGAAGCACCGTACGCGGCCGGTCCGCTTGTTTCCCGATGTAAGAGATGGCCGCTATGTTTGTGGCCAGAGGGCATGGACTGATGGAAGTGAGCACGCCCAGCCACGTGGCGGAAGTCACGCCAACCCAAAAGTCGTCCATGTTAGATCGCCTCTAGATAGGAACGCACTTCCGATTGGACATACTTCTTTAGCGCTGCATCGTCACTCAGCAACTCCCAGGCTTTCATCAAGGTCTTGTACTCGACCTGCTTCCCGTTCTTAAACTTCACCAGCACGAGGGAGCGTGAGAACAGGCGGTAGTCCGAGGCGAAATGCTCATTTTCCGGCTGTTCGACGTTGACGGCCCGCCATTGAAGGTCGCCTCGCTTTAGCTCCTCGGGAAAGCCGCTAGTCACCGCTTCGTGCGATACCGCTTCCAGCTTGCGACACGAAATACACCGGAAATTTCCGTGGAAATAGTACGCAACGACCTTCGCCGACCGGACGTTATCGGTGGTTGAAGCTTGCGTACCATTTTCAGCTGACGCTCCGACCACCGAGCGCCTCGTCTCCTGTGCAACGAAGTAGACCACGCTGACAGCGACAAAGATTAATAGAGCGACTTGTATGATTCGTTTTGCTTTCATCTATTCTGCCTCGCTGTATTCCACTCGATTTACTCCTTCAATCACTATTTCCGCACTGCTTCAACTGGAGCCTTCTTCACGTCCTCGATGACAATTTCTGCTTCCATGACAATCTCAGACTTCACAGAGTTGGCGACCAAGCTGTACTTTTGCGCGGCTTGCAAGGCGCGCTGGATTCGAGCTTCCAGGATCTCCCTGCGCTCATCGCAACGAGCAACCCGGATCACGGGACGAAAGTGTAGCTTCGTAAAGATCTCCGTGCGATTGAGTTCAATGAGCTTGGTGCCTTCCGTGCGGCACTCATACGAGAGGAGCTTGAGCTGGAAACGTTCTGACGCCCAGATGAACATCATCATCACGCAGGTGTTCGCGGCGGCGACAAATGCGTCTTCCGGTGTCAGGACGCCCGCGTGTCCTTGTGCGTCAGGGGGAGCGGAGAATGCCATCTCGGGACCATTGCCCATCGCAATATGTCCCCAATGTTCACCCTTCCACTTGACCGTAGTGTGATACGTGGCAGTGCGGCTCATTTCATTCCTCCTCGCCAGAATGAGGCGTACTCTCGGAGGATTGCCTCTCGGTAAAGAGTTTTTGATTGTTCCGGGATGGAGTTATAGATCGCAACACTCGCCAGAAGTTCATCCGCAGCAACATCCGGTTGGCGCCCACGTTCGCGGAAGTTCGCGAAGATGAGCGGTAGTGCCAGAAGTTCCACCCATTGACCGTCGACCACGACCTTTTGCACCGGTATTCCGGAACCGCAGGAGCACCCCACGGTCTTAGGCGCTTCTGGCGGTTGGGGCGCACTGATCGTCACGAGTGTCTTGGCGGACGGGCTCGCCAGCACCTCATCCACAAGCAATGCCAGTCTCTCCGCCGTCAGGTCTACGGCCCTCCGGCCGGCGTCATTCAGGTTGCGCCGTCCATCAACCCCTTCCAATCCATTTGCCGCAGCCAACTCGCCGACGACCAGGCTCTCAGTAGGCTTTCCCGAATACATCTCGGTTCCTCGGGCAGCGCAACGCAGTTCGCAGCCATCCACCGTAATGGTTGGGTGAAAACGTGCGAACGCGCGATCCCCTTCGCCGCCAGCCAGAAACAATGGCAGGCAGATGGTGACGGTCTTGCCCGGTCGCAGCTCGTGCAGCACCTTTAATGTGGCCAGTCGGGAGACCGTTCCGAGCGCGAGTTCCTCGCCAGAGCACGCAACGATTCCAACCTTACGTTCAGGGAGATCAGGCATGGTGCCCTCCTTGCGTGTCATCCAAGCCTTCAGATATTTCGGCGGCGATGACCCGCGCGAGTTCCTTGCCGGGCTCGTTCAGTTCCGCAATGCCTTCGGGTTTCAAGTGCTTGTACCGTCGAAACACATCCAGTACCGATACTTCCTGCGCAACAGACCCGCCACTGAGCTTCACGAGTTTCGACGCGCACATCAACTTACAGCCGTCGATCGTTACCGCTGGCTTGCTGCGGACCCGCATTTGCGCGTCCTGTTCGCCAAGAACAAGCTTTGACAGTGCAACGAGGTCGGTGTCGGCCGGACGGAGGTTCTCGCAGAGCTCGTAAGCCGCCTCCCGGCTGACGGTCCCAAATGACTTGCCGATCCCGCTACATGGAATGACAACAACGCTGGAATGATGGCTCATGATGTCTCCCTCAGCTCTTCGTCGATTTGCTTCCGCATCACCGCAAAATACGTGTCAGCATCAAGCAAGTCCCGACGGCTGATTGTCCATTCGGCCGGCTTCAGCATCATGAGCCAGCCTTTGCCGTAGGGATCCTGGTTGACAAGTTCGGGATGAAGTTCGAGGCCCTTGTTGATTTCCGTAACAGTGCCTGAAATCGGCGAGGGAAGGCCGACATTAACCTTTATCGTCTCGATTTCAGCGAAGTCATCTCCGGTGTTTAGCACCGTGGCGATTGGCTTCAGATTCACGAAGGCGATGTCGCCACTGTGCTGTTGGAGATAGTCGGTGAGCCCGATGCGAATGAGACCACCTTCGGAATTTTCCGTGTCAAGCAGCCAAACGCCGTCGCGCGTGTACCAACGGTCCTTGGCGACCTTGAATGTGAACTTGTCGACCGTAGTTTCCAGAAACTCAGGCATGTGTGGCCTCCTTCACAACGCTCTCTATTGCTTCGTAGCCGCAGTTGCAAGCCAGGAGACAATCTCAGCAGTGTTCGGGATTCGGCCTGCAGATTTCACCTCGCCGTTGATCACCAAGGCAGGAGTGGCCAGGATCTTGTAGGCCATGATGTCCCTGATGTCTTCAACTTTGGTGAGTGTGGCAGGGGCAGCGAGCTGAGCGATCGCTCTCTCAGCTTCACCGTAGAGCCGTTTGCAGTTGGCGCATCCGGGACCGAGGATTTTGATGTCGATATTCATTTTGATCTCTCCTTTAGGACCTGCGTGGCACATGCGAAGAAATTGCAAACGCACGGGGTAAGAAGCCTGTAGTACACCGTCGTTCCCTGACGGCGGTCTTCCACGATTCCATTTGCTCGAAGCAGCGCGAGGTGCTTGGAGATGGTTGAAACGTCACTACCCACAAGGCCGGTAAGTTCTCCAACTGAACACTCACCCTTATTCAAGCGGTCAATGATCATGAGTCGGGACTCGTTGGCGAGTGCCTTCAGCACCCGCGCCTGCTGTTTGAAGACGCCACGCTGGGTCATAGCTGTCAGTATCTTGCTATTTGGCCAAATAGGCAACAACCGAGGACCGTTCTTTGCTTCGGCTTCCAATATGCCTCCTACATGAGTACGTTGAACAAATAGCCGACCAGGAGAATCCCGGCAGCGACTACCGCAACAAAGACCGCGATCAACTGCGGCCTGAGCACCTTACGAAGAATGATGGTCTCAGGCAGCGACAGGCCGATCACTGACATCATGAAGGCCAGTACAGTGCCCAGCGCGGCACCCTTTCCAAGCAATGCCTGCACAACAGGGATGATTCCGGCTGCATTTGAATACATCGGAATGCCGATCAGAACAGCCAACGGCACCGACCACCAAGCACCCTTTCCCATAATGTGCGCCATGAAATTCTCAGGAACATATCCGTGTATCCCTGCGCCCACGGCAATCCCAGCAACAACGTAAAGCCAGACCCTGCCCACAATGTCGCATACCGCGTCAAAGCCAATTCGCGTGCGTGCGGACCAATTGCTCGGGCCATCCGGAACCACGCTGGGGCTGGACTCCATCTCGTACACCCACGTTTCGACGAAGCGTTCGAGCTTGAGACGCCCGATGATCCAACCGGCAAGAATCGCAATGAACAGTCCCGTCCCGGCATAGATCGCGGCGACGCGCCAGCCGAACAGACCGAACAAGAGTACAAGGGCCACCTCATTGATCATCGGCGCAGCAATCAGGAAAGAAAATGTGACGCCGAGAGGAACACCAGTTGTAACAAATCCAATAAAGAGCGGTACCGCCGAACAAGAGCAGAAGGGAGTGACGACACCGAGTAGAGAAGCCAAAACGTTTCCGGTAGATTCGCGCTTTCCAGCAAGGATGGCCCGCGTTCGTTCTGGAGTAAAAAAAGACCTGACTATGCCGACTCCAAACACAACGAGAGCGAGCAGCATCAAGACTTTGGGAACTTCAAAAGTGAAGAACTGGACAGCAGCGCCAAGCTGCGTGCGCGCGTCAAGTCGAAAGAAGGAAGAACTAATCCACGTTGCGGCAGGGAGCAAGTGGCTGTAGACGAGCCACCAGAGCGCAATCCCTAGAGCGAAGAAAATCCCGGTAAGCCAAGTTGGCCTCTTCCTCGGCTCTTTACCCTTCGACGCTATTTCAATCGCTGCCAGACTGCCGTTTGCAGCCATGTCGGTCCTTCTTCCGCCCTACAAATAAGAAATGCAAAATCATCCCTTATTGTTACGAACAAAATCATTCATCCAATTCGCGATCTGCTCCCGTACTTCTCGGAATTTTGCTAACTGACTCTCTTTGGGAGCAGCAGCCGGATCTTCAAAGCTCTGATGAATGCGGGCGCCTCCACCCGGAAAGATGGGGCATGACTCCTTGGCGTTGTCGCAGACCGTAACGATGTAGTCGAATTCTTGCCCTGCAAACTCGTCTACCGACTTCGAGCGACCTCCTGCGATGTTGATTCCGATCTCAGACATCGCCGTGACAGCATTCGGATTGAGACCGACCGGACGTGTACCCGCGCTGAATACCTCGAACTGATCGCCAGCGATATGCCGTAGCAAGCCCTCTGCCATTTGGCTGCGAGCGGAATTGCCTGTGCAGAGGAAGAGAACTCTTTGACGTTTAGTCATTGTCATCTAGCGATTCCTAGTGCTCGATTCCAACGTATTCCGCGTGGCCCGATCTGGGTTGCTCTAGCGCCGCTTTGCAGGTACCACACAGCAACAGCCTAGCCTTCTTGGGAAGAACTACCGTTCGCACAAGCGGAACACCACCGGTAACTGGATCGTCGACCACACAGATGTGTTCCGCACACAGCGCAGCGGAACAATGGTGGCAGCTTCCGACTGCATCGCGGGTTTCACCCGCCTGTAAACATTCATAGCAGTACACAAATTCCTCCTTCTACCCAGCCTGCTCCGGGCGACCCACAGCCTGTGCGGCAGGAAACCAATGGCGAGTACGATTGCAAACGTTGCACACTGACAACATGACCGGCACCTCCACCAGTACTCCCACCACCGTGGCTAGGGCTGCGCCGGAGCCGGGGCCGAAAAGGGCAATTGCAGTCGCAACTGCAAGCTCGAAGAAGTTACTCGCACCGATGAGCGCTCCTGGCGCAGCAACGGAGTGCTCAACGCGTAGCAGCCTCATCAACCCGTAGGTCAGTGTTGAATTGAAATAGACCTGAATCAGAATGGGTATTGCGATTAATACGACGTGGAGGTACTTGCCTGTAATGTTCTCTGCCTGGAACGCGAAGATGAATACTAACGTCACCAGCAGAGCCAGTACTGTCACCGGACTGAACTTCGGGAGAAATTCCTGCTCGAACCAGTTCTTGCCTCGGGTGCGAGTCAGCCAGAAACGGAGTGTCATTCCCACCGCAAGCGGAATCACGATAAACGCGATGACAGAGTACAACAGCACCATGAACGGCACCGTCAAGGACGAGGCACCACTGACGAGGAAGCGCACGATCGGAGCAAACAAGAACAGCATGATCAAGTCATTGATCGATACCTGCACGAGTGTGTAAGCAGGATCGCCGTCGGTTAGGTAGCTCCAGACAAACACCATCGCTGTACACGGAGCCGCTGCCAGAATGATCACGCCGGCGATGTACTGGTCGGCCTCCGCCGGACTAATCCACGCGCTGAATACGTGACGGAAGAATACCCAGCCGATCAGAGCCATTGAGAATGGCTTTACTAGCCAATTCACGAAGAGCGTGACCAACAGCCCCCGCGGTCGCTGGCGGACGTTCAGAATCGAACTGAAGTCCACTTTCATCATCATCGGGATGATCATCAGCCAGATCAAAACCGCGATGGGGACATTGACTTGACTGCCTTTCCCGAATTCCATACTTCGAAGTGCCTGTACTGACGAAGGCGCCCATTTACCGAGTGCGAGGCCCACAAGCATGCAGAGTGCGACCCACAGAGTCAGGTATCGTTCAAAGAGGTTGAGTCGCTTAGGTGCAGCAATCGTCGGTGCGCTCTGAACTATCGTTCCCATGGCTGCATTCCCTCGTTAAGTTTCTCAAACTTGCGATTCGTTACTACACGTTGGTCGCGCTGCCTGCCCTTGAGCGGTGCAACGCGGCATAGGGCCGCCATTCAGTACGGGTACAGGAGCCATGTTGAATGGCCTCTTTGAGCTTCAGGGTGTCGTCCTGGAAAGGCTCCTCGTTTTTGAACGCCTGTTGCAGGAACTCGAATAGATACTTCTTGGCTCCCTGTGTCGGTTCTGCAAGCCGATAGAAAATTCGGAAGCCATCCCTCCGATCAAGCACGAGCCCCGAATTCTTCAGGTACTGCAAATGGCGTGAAATGTTGGGCTGTGACGTATCCAAAACGTATTGGATGTCGCAACCGCACAACTCGCCATGGAGCAGCAGATTAAGAATGCGAAGCCGATTGCTGTCGGCCATACCCTTGCAATATTGTTCTAGTTCCTTCATTCGGAGCACCTTCCCACATCACGATTCATTGTCAGACTGCTTGCACTGTTTCCGATGGTGCGACTGCGCCCAGAGGCGCCTCCGCTTGCCATGGGATCAACGCAGTTCTGCTGGCCAGCCTGTGCTGTACTTCATCTATGAAGCGAGCCTCTAGAGAACCGCGCTCGGCGAGCACGGGGTCATGAGTGCCCGCAGCGTAGAGGCTCTGGTTAATAATCCATGCATAGGGCGTAATGTTCGCACGTTTGAGGTCATCCTGGAGGCGAGCCGCTTCGTGTACCGGCGTTGCTTCCGGCAGTGTCACAATAAGGATCTTGGTGAAATCCGGATCACGGAGTTGCGGAAGCAATCGCCGCACACTGTCGGGGATGTAGCTCAAGTTTCGCTCGACGTCGCGATGGTAAGCATTCGCCGCATCCAGTAGCAGCAGGGTGTGTCCCGTCGGCGCGGTGTCGATCACCACAAAACCATGGTTGCCTTGGTCCACTTTGTGAGCGAAAGCGCGAAATACGGCGATCTCCTCGGTACACGGAGACCGCAGATCCTCTTCCAGTAGTGCACGACCCTTTTCGTCGAGGTCCTTGCCGGATTCTGCCACGACTTCTTCGGTGTAGGCGCGTATTTCTGCCACGGGATCAATGCGGCTGACTTCCAGACCGGGAACGGTGCCGCCGAGCGCGGATCCATGACCGGCCGGATCAGTTGTCGTCAGATGCACCGAGTATCCCAAACGAGCCAACGCAACGGCGATTGCCGCGGCAACCGTGGTCTTGCCCACGCCGCCCTTTCCCATGGTCATGATCACGCCTTTGCCTCGCCTCGCGATTTCGGGAATGAGCTCTGAAAGTGGGGCGGGCAACTGGGTCTGCCTTTGCGTGTGCACCGAGCCATTGGTGCCGTTGTAATCGCCATCCGCCAGGCGACGGAGCGCTTCTACGCCGATTAGTGCCCGCGGGACTAGCGGCACGTCATTGCGCGGAAGTTGCTTCAACCCAGCCGGTATCGCTTCGAGTGCGTCGCGGCCACGGAGTTCAAGCGCCTTGGCAATTGGATCATGGTCAGCCCGCGCCCGGAACAGGCCATTCACGATCAAACGCTGGTTTCTCAGTCCGAGTGCCTCCAACTCATTGCGTGTCCGTTCCGCTTCAGCCAATGCTGATCCCTCAGGCCGAGCGACAAGGAATACTGTCGTGAATGCGGTATCACCCAGAGCTCGAACTGTATTTGCATAAAGTTCGCGTTGCGCCTGCAAACCCGCCAGAGGACCGAGGCATGAAGTTCCGCCTGTGCTGCTTTCAATAAACCCGGACCAAGCAGCTGGCAGTTGTAATAGCCGGAGCGTGTGACCAGTCGGAGCGGTGTCGAATATGACGTGATCGAAATCCGCTGTCGCACTCGGGTCACCCAATAGCTTCGCAAACTCATCAAAGGCAGCAATCTCGACCGTGCAGGCGCCGGACAGTTGCTCTTCGATGCTCTTAACTGCAACTTCGGGCAAGAGCTGGCGATAGGGTCCAACGACTCGTTCTCGATACTGGCGTGCTGCCTCTTCAGGGTCGACGTTCATCCCGAACAAACCCTTAACCGCCTCGACCGGGGTGGGCCGGACGCCAAGCTTTGTGGAAAGTACCTCGTCCAGGTTGGACGCCGGATCTGTGCTGACCAACAGAACCCGCTTGCCTTCCTCCGCAAGGCTCACAGCTGATGCACAAGCGATCGAAGTCTTACCGACCCCTCCCTTGCCAGTGAACAACAACGTCCGAGTCACCTTGCCAAGTAGTTTCACAATTCGCCTTCTTTCACTTGTGCTTGCTTGGAGCGATGCCAACTAAATCCGTATGCTTCGCCTTGAAGATCGGTCCGGGCTCGAACGTAACGCCTGTGTGTCTTGCAAGCTCTTCTCGACTCGGGTACCCACCTGTCGCAATGATCTCGCCATCCAGCACCAGTAAGGGAAGGCATTTCATGCCATGTGAATTCAGCGCTTTCTTGAGCGTCAGATTATGTACGAATGCGCCCGGCTCTTGGGCAAGATTAGTTCTGTTGATTTCGATACCCTTGCTCTTCAGCCAGTCCAGATCGGCCGCAAACCGAACGAGCTTCGGGTCAACACTCGGACCACAGACACCAGTGGAACAACACATTGGTGGATCAAATACTTCTAGCTTGTGCATTTACCCCTCCCTATACAAGCATAGCGACACGTACAGGCCGTACAACCAAAACGGGTTTCGTATGACGGCAAATCACCGCATCGGACACGCCGCCCAGCAGAACGTCTTCGGCGGCACTCCGACCATGAGAACCGATGACAATCAAAGAGACATCTTGTTCTCTAGCGACGCGTTCGATCGCCGTGGCCGGACTGCCGTCGGCGATGATGCTGCTGACGTTGAAACCGAAAAATTCGAGCTCGGACCGAATTCGTTGCATTTGATCGCTCACCGTTGCTTCGCTATCCGTATCGCTTTGCCCTTGCTTCTCGCGAACATGCAGCACAACAACGTCATTCACGCCTGCCGCCCTCAGCTGTTTCACGTAAGAGAGCGCCTCGACTGCGCAATCAGAGAAATCGGTTGGATACAGGACCCGCCGGAAAATGTGCTGGCATACGAAGGCACAGTCGGTTGCGCCCAACTCCCCCATTACATTGACCTTCAACACCAGAACTGGAACAGGCGCGTAACGGACGACATCATGAGAAACGCTGCCAATCAGTGCACCGCGCAAGAACCCGTGACCGTGTGTACCCATCGCGATGACGCTCACGCGCTCCTCTGCAGCAACCCTGACGATTTCAAGCGCCGGCTTACCCAGTTCAAGGCGCCATCGGCAGCGCATGCCCTTGGCCTGAATTCGCTCTTTGATTTCAGCTAATCGGGCCTCGGCATCCCTTTTCCAGGAAAGCATCTGCTCGAAAGTGTCGGAGGCGAAGCCGATCTGTGGCCCCAACTCCACGACGTTCAGAAGGATGATTTCTTCGACGCCCAGCGGCTGCATCTCGTGCAAACACTTGGCCAACTGCTCTGCCTGTGACGAGAAATCCGTCGGAAATAGGAGACTTTGAAACATTTTGCAGATCCACGACCACTCGCTTATTTAGGTGTATTCGCCTACAAGCATAGACATATGATAGCATCCTTCGCGAGTCACACTGTGATTTCCATCACTACACCGCGTGACTCGAGAGGATAATGACCATGCCTTCAGGAAAACCCAAAGTACTTTTTCTGTGCACGGGGAATTCAGCACGCAGTCAAATGGCCGAGGGGTATCTCCGCCATGCGGCCGGAGAACACTTCGAGCCACTCAGCGCCGGGATCGAGCCGAAAGGTCTCAACCCACTTGCGATCGAGGCAATGCAGGAGATCGGGATCGACATCTCGCATCAGAAGTCGAAGGACGTAGTGAGCTTCTTAGGCCAATACATTCCGTACATCGTAACGGTCTGTGACAACGCGAGGGAGCGCTGCCCCATCTTCCCACGGACCTTCAAATTCCTCCATTGGAGCTTCGAAGATCCAGCGGCCGCAAAGGGCTCGCACGAAGAGAAGCTGGCTGTGTTCCGGCGCGTTCGCGATGAAATCGCGCACAGAATCGACAAGGAATTGGTGTCTCCACAAGTCGCGGAACGCTCCGGGACATGATCGGCCTCAAACACTGGCGCGCGATGTCGCTCTGCCTTTTGGCAACTGTCTTTCTGGTAGCCTGCACGCGGCGACAGGAATTTTGGGCTTCCCCGACCGTTCGTGAGATCGAGGAAGTGAAGCATCGAACCGTGCCGAACGATGGCTCGTTGCTCCGCGAGACCGGGCCGGTTCGAGATACATCCAGTATCCGGGCCAGCTGGGAGATTCAGACGAGATTAGACAACCGAGTGTACTTTCAATGGCTCAAGAATCAACTCGGCCCGGAGTATCACGTGACGTCGGAAACTAACGCTGCCATGACACTGGTGAGGCAAATCGAGGGAGACTCCTACACCATCGCAATCCAGGGTAGCGCAACTCCAACTGGCACTGTGCTTGAGGCGCAGTTTGTGGCTGCACCAGACTAGCGGAAGCACGGTGAAGAAACTTTGCAACTAGGGCGCAGGCATGGGAAGTTTCCTAGGAGAATTGAGCAATCTGCGGAATGGCCCATTATCTTATTGGCGTGCCAAGGCTCCGTTTCACGCCGGACTGCGATTAGGGCTGGGCCTGGCGCAGATGTTCATGGCTGTGTTTTCCGCGGTGCTCCTAATTGAAACCGGCCCGAACCGGTACACTCTCATTTCCGCGGGTTTCACAACCTTTTTGACCTTGGCAAGCCGACTGATGTTTCACGGCCAAGAGAGAAAGTGATGTACAGGAGCGCGCAAACTCGGTTGAACTATAGAGCCCGGAGAATTATGGCCAAACAGACCATTTTTGTCGTTGAAGATGACAGCGACATTTGTCGTTTGGTCCAGCACCACTTGAAAACAGCGGGCTTTGCCACAACCGCCTTCTCGAACAGTCGTACCGTTATCCAAGAAGCGGAACAGGTGCGGCCATCCCTTTTTCTCCTCGATGTTATGGTTCCAGGTAAGGACGGATTTGAGTTGTGCCGCACGATTCGACAGGTGCCGTCGTTGGCTGCCACTCCGATTGTTTTTTTGACAGCGAAGAGCAGCGAGGCGGATCGGATCTTAGGACTAGACTTAGGTGCTGATGACTACGTTTCGAAGCCTTTCAGCCCACGCGAACTGGTAGCGCGGATCAAGGCCGTGCTTCGTCGTTTCGACGCTCCTGCACTTAACCCCGTTCGCGTAGGCGAAATTGAGATCGACCCTTCGGCGATGACACTCAGAGTTCGGGGAGAGTACCGCCCGACTACGGCAACCGAGTTCCGAATGCTGGAACACTTCACCCGTCACATCGGTCGCGTCTTTACCCGAAACCAACTCTTAGATTCCGTCTGGCGTGATGGCGGATTCGTGACTGCTCGCTCGGTCGACGTTTATGTCCGTCGCGTACGGGAGAAGATAGAACGTGATCCTGAGAACCCGCTTCATCTGAAAACGGTGCGAGGAGCAGGTTATCGTTTCGATGCCGGCCATAAGTAATACTGGTACTCGAATTCAGTGTCGGGACGAAGCTGGAAGCCCACGCAATCACTCCGGAAAGTTCCTGACCTCAATTGCAACAAGTCGGACCGCAACATGACTTTGCGCTGTTGGGTTTCACGGCGCGGACGAAAGCACTCATGAATTTCCCGTCCACCTGCGGGGCGATTGCTTCAATGTCAATGCCCTCGCGAAGCAACGTTTCCCGCGCGTCTTCCGCCCGATAAACGCGTGTCGGTTCCACTTCAATCTGCTCAAATCCCGCTGCATTCAGCTTGCTTCGATATTCGTTTTCCTCCAAAGCGCCGGCAATACAGCCCACCCAGGCTAGAACACTCTGGCGAATCTCGGGCAGGATTTCTCCGCGGGTCACAACGTCAGACACAGCAAAGCGTCCGCCTGGCTTCAAAACACGATAGGCTTCCTTTAGTACCCGATCCTTGTCCGCCGAAAGATTAATCACGCAATTGGAAATGATCACGTCAACCGAGTTGTCAGGCAACGGAATGCTCTCGATCTCACCCTTGAGAAATTCGACGTTCTCCACGCCAGCCTTGCGTTTGTTCTCGTTCGCGAGTGCAAGCATTTCATCGGTCATGTCGAGACCGTAAGCTTTACCCGTCGGCCCGACCCGCTTTGCAGATAGCAGCACGTCAATACCGCCGCCGGAGCCAAGATCAAGCACGGTCTCGCCGGGACGAAGCTGGGCCAACGCCGTAGGGTTTCCGCATCCGAGCGAGGCAAGCAGCGCTTCTTGCGGAATCTCGCCGGCTTGGGAAGAGTCGTACAGGTTGGCCGTAATCGGATCACCGCAGCCGCACCCTCTATTGGCAGTAGATGGTGTTCCACAACAAGAAGCGCTGCCACCATTTTTAACCTGCAAGGCTGCTTGTCCATACTTCTCTTTGACCGCTTCCTTAATATCCACGTTGCTCATTGCCTGACTCCTAACGGGTAATTTGCACAATGCTTTCGGGTTTGACTGCCTGATTCCGTGTGCAACACTCGGAATACAAAAAGCTCAAGAGCTCTTGTAGCGATTCAGTATTGGCGCTGTAGCGCAAGAACGTGCTTTCCCGCTGCACTCGTACCAGGTCCTCATTCTTCAATTTGTCCAAGTGGTGGGACAGCGTTGAATTCGGGATGTCGAGCTCGTGTTGAATGTCGGCTACCACTAGGCCGTCAGGGTGCGCAGAAAGCAAAAGCCGCATGATCCGTAGGCGCGGTTCCGTGCCCATGGCCGACAGCATGTCTGCGTATTTCGGGATTCGGTCCAGAGCCTTCTTGGATTGACCTGCCATATTTCTATATTTGCAGAAATATGAATCCATGTCAAGAGGGCACCATGGAATCACTTGGCGCCCGTCTCGACGTTTCTATCATGAGCGCGTGTCCGGCCCTGAACTTGCCACTCTAGTCATAGTCTTCTTTCTCACGAGCGTGATTAGAGTCGTTAGAGAACATCGCGATTATCCGCGTCAAATCGGACCGGATCCGCCTGCATATCCTCGGAACCCTTAGTGCCGTTGACAATCACAACGATGGATCCCAAGAAGCTTTCACGAGCAATTTCTCGCTACGGCAAGGTGGCCACAAAGAAGCAATTCAAGAGACTTTTGTCATAACAACGCGTCTTTTATAACCGGGAGGAATGAGCTTCTGCCGAAAAGTAATTAGACGACATCCAAGTTGCGAGCTAGGTTGAACCAAAAGGAGCGATCTTAAAAATCGCTGCTGGAGGTTCCCATGTGGCATTCCGCTGACCAAGTTCTGTCTGCCAAACGTTCTGTTGTCCGCCCTGGACGAGCGGCATCAAAGCTCCCACTTCTTGTTCTTCTTCTGCTCCTACCGCTGGTAGCCGACGCTCAAGGGTCACCCTTCGATAACGGCTTCACCGCCCTCCAGACCCTCTTCACTGGGACCGTGGCGAAGGTCGCAAGCCTGATCGCCATCGTGATCGGCGGATACCAGTTCGCCCATGGCGAACCCGGTGGAAAGAAGGCCTTGGCCGGCGTGGCGGCCGGTACAGGAATCGCCGTGCTCGCCGCCAACGTGCTGACTTGGCTCTGGGGCGTTTAGCTGGACGGGTCAGCCTGAGCGAACTTCCCCACTCCTACCCAATCGAGCAAAGAGGGCTTTCATGCAGGAACCAATTCTCAGGCGGCGCAATCGAGTCTTCAAGAGCTTACACAAGCCCCTCACGTATTTGGGCGTCGAGCGGACTGTCTTCTACTTTGTGTGCGTCGGCGCAGTCGGAGTTTTCAATCTCTTCGAAAGCCTGCTCGCTGGCGCTGTCGTGTTCGTTGGCGGGTTCATCTTCGGGCGTTGGGTAACCAACGCCGATCCAGCAATGCTGCGCATCCTCGCCCAGAGCGAGCGATTCAAGACTCGCTACGACGCCGCCAAGCAAGAAATTCCATTGGTCGAGGTGCGCTAGATGCTCCGCCTAGATCACGTCATAAAGCCATGGAAAGAGTCGGGAGCACTGAACTCCCAGATAAATCTGTATGGCTTCTGGAACGAGCAGGCCTTCCTGACAAAGAGCGGGGACCTTGGAATTGTTCTGCGAGTACGCGGTGTGGACTACGAAAGCCTCGACCAAGCGGCGCAAGAGTACGCCGTAAAGAGGCTCGAAGCAGCTTTGAAGACTTTCGGGGTTGGATTCCACGTGTACCAATATCTATTCAAGACGAACCGGCCTGACATTCCCTTCCAAAATTACGAGGACCCAGTCATACAGGCCGCAGTGGATCAGAGAAAGGAGTTTTTCCGACAGAAGCTTGATCGCTTGTTCGACATCGAAATCTTCTATGCGATCGTCATCGAGGGGACCCGTTCAAAGACAGGCGTTATGGCCGCCCTTTCTCGTATGCCCCATGACCCCAGGGGTGGATTGCAAGAGCTGAAAACGCAATTCTCGAATGACAAGCTGAAGGTGCTCCTACGCGAACAGATCGAAGCAGACCTGCTCAAGCTGAAACAGCGCGTTCACAGCTTCGTCCGCCAGCTTTCCGACTTCGTGCAAATCGACATTCTGTCGCAGAACGATTGTTTTCAGTTCCTGCGACGCTTACTAAATTACGACGACTGGAGGATCAAGGGCCGTTTCAAGGGCACCCAATTCCTCGACTACCAGATTGCAAACTCCAACGTCGAAGCCGAGCGCGACCATCTGAGGGTCGGTGACCATTATGTCCGCGTCCTGACCATCAAAGAGGCCATCAGCGAGACCAGGCCCCTGGCGCTGAAGCAGCTTTTGGAGGTTCAGGCAAACTTCTGCGTGGTGACTGAATGGGTCCCGATGGACAACGCAATCGCACGAAAAGAGATCTCCAAGCGAAAACGCCACTTCAACGTCTCGAAATCGTCGTTCATTGTCTCCGTGCAGAGCGATCCAGCGATGGTCAATCCACGCGATGTCCTGATCGACGAGTCAAAGCAGGCGGACATCGAGAACCTCGGTGACTGCCTTCGCGTCCTCGGGGATGGCCAGACGCTAGGGGACTTCTCCCTCACCATCATCCTCTACGCGGAAGAAAAGCGAACGCTCGATCGAGTAATGCCTGACGTAGTGCGGATCTTCACCAGCGCTGACGGCAGTCTCTTCTCCGAGACCTACAACCAGCTCAATGCCTACTTCGCCATCGTTCCGGGAAACTATACCCACAATCTACGCAAGCTTTTCCTGCTCAACTCAAACTACGCGGACATTTCGTTCCTGTTTACGGTTCATCCGGGAGAGACCTGGAACGAGCATCTTGACCGCGAGTATCTAGCGGTACTCGAAACCGACAATGCCACACCCTACTACCTAAACCTGCATGAACGCGAGGTGGCCCATACGCTTGTTCTTGGGGCGACCGGCTCAGGCAAGAGTTTTCTATGCAATTTCCTTCTGCAGAATGCGCAGAAATACAAACCGCTCACCTACATTTTCGATATCGGCAGCAGCTTCCAGTCGCTCACGCACATCTTCGATGGTTCTTATCTTAACGTTGGCCAGGAATCGCGGGACTTCACCATCAATCCGTTCTCCCTTGAGCCCACGCGAGAGAACCAGCAGTTCCTGTTCTCGCTATTCCGAGTCTTGATCGAAGGGGACCGCTACCGCCTCGACTTCAAGGAGGAGCGCCAGCTTTACTCGGGCATCGAGCGCATGTACATGCTCGACCGGGAGCAGCGCACGGTTTCGAACTTCGCCGAGATCATCGGCGAGCTCAAAGAACGATTGCATCGGTGGACGCGGGCAGGGCAGTATGGTTTTGTCTTCGACAACGTCGAAGACACCCTCACGTTCAGCCCCTTCCAGACTTTCAACTTCCACGGGTGGAACGACTCACCCGCGGTGCTGGAACCTCTTCTCTTCTATGTTCTGCATCGGGCAAGTAACGAGATTTGCGATCCGAAAAAGCTCGCCACGTTCAAAATGTTCTTGCTGGACGAAGCATGGCTCTTCATCCGCAACGAAACGATCCGCAACTATGTGACCCAAGCACAGAAGACCTGGCGCAAGCACCATGCCGCGATGCTTCTTGCCACTCAATCGATCAAAGAACTTGCCACATCGGGGATGCTCACGGTTGTGGCCGAGAGTTGCCCTACCAAGATCTTTCTCGCCAACCCGGACATGGAGCCGCAGGTCTACCGGGACGCCTTCGGCCTCAACGATACCGAGCTTGACCTCATCGGCGGCCTCGTCCCGCCGGGGCAGATGCTCATTCGCAAACCGACAGGATCGAAGAAAGTTCACCTGCATGTCGATTCACTGTCTTATTGGATGGCCACAAACAACGCGAAGGACAACCTTCTAAAACAAAAGTACTTCGATCTGCACGGTATCGCTGAAGGACTGCGCCGCCTCGCCAAGGAATATCCCTATTCGCAGGGCCGAAAGCCAGCGAATGCCGCACGACCCGAAACCACTAAAGCTACCGTCCCAGGAGTCACCGCATGAAGGCCAAGATCGTCGCAGTATTTTTCGTCCTGAGCATCGCCCTCCCGTTGCACGCCGATTCGACCGCGCGAACGATTCTTTATCATGCCAAGGACATCGTGAACATCCGTGCCAAAGTTAAATACACGACGCTGATCCAGCTTCCAGCAACCGAAAAGATCATCGAGGCTGCAACCGGGGACAAGGAGTTCTGGATTATCGATGTGGTGGGCAATTTTTGTTTCGTTCATCCCGCAAGAAAGGACATTCGCTCCAACCTGAACCTCATCACGGACAAAGGCAACATCTATTCGTTCACGCTCGAAGATGTGACAGACCAGGCAGGCGATCCCGACCTGAAGGTGATCGTACAGCCTTCCGACCAGTCCTCGATTGTCGCTTCCGCAGGTCTGGCCCAGTACGTTCCCGTTACGCAGGTGACGGCAATGGAGAATCAGCTACAGGGATTGCAATCTCACATCACTCAAGTCGTGGATGAGTACAAAGCGACGTATCCGATGGAGTTGAAGTTTGATTACACGTTCAAGGCCCTCGAATCGCCCTTCAACGTGACGGCGATCTACCACGACGCCAAGTTCACCTACATCAAATCGAATCCAACCGAGAAGTTCGCAGTCTATGAAGTGAGAGACGGCACGCCCAACCTGATCAACTACGAGCTGCGGGATGGAACGTACGTAGTCGCCAAGGTGCTCGACAAAGGGTACTTCGAAGTTGGAAAGAAGCGGATGGAATTTACCCGGAAGGTGCAGCCATGAACGATGCAGCCCTTCCCCCTCAGACCGCGAAACTGTCGTCAGAACCGAGCCTCACGAACAGCGTTACGGAGCCGCTGGGCGTCCTTCGGCGGAACCTGAAAATGCAGGTCTACTTGGGGATTGCGGTGTTGTTCATCATTGCGACTACGGTAAGTTCCCTGCATCACAAAAGTCCCACAAACAAGGTTGATCCCAACACGCCTCCCACACCTTTTGTGCAGGATGCTTCCGGGACCAACATCGAAGAGATGAAGCGGGAAATCGCTAAACAGCAGCAGGAGACAGCACGGCTCGGCCCAGGTGCCGACTCTTCTCTGGCAGGGACAGCGGCACAGACAACTTTTCCGAACACAGCGCCGTACGGACCGAATGGACCACCGTTCAATGGTTCAGCCGGGGCGCAGTACGGTCAACAGCCGGGCCAATTGACGCCACAACAGCAACAGGCATTGGCCTTCGACACCCAGGAAAAGGAGTTGGCATACAAGGCTCGGTTCGCGTCAAATCTCGCTTACAGCCAAAGCCAGAACATTCGCGGGCCATCGAGCTTGGTCGCCGCAAGCTTTCCTCCGCAGGATCAACCCGGCTCTAATGGCAGTACTGTTAGTCAGCCCTACAACCTGCCTGGATCGAACCCTGTCCCTACATCAAGCATGATTCCTCCACGCACGGCAGGCCAGGACACACCTGCCACCGACAAGCGCCCGGCCGAAGTGAATATCAACTCCGCCACCGGCCAGCCCTATGTCGTTTATGAGGGAACAATGCTCGAAACCGTCCTAATGAATCGCCTTGACGGAGATGCTTCCGGGCCTGTAAAGGTAATGGTAACCACTCCCGTCTACTCGCACGATCATCAGCATATCCTTGTCCCGGAAGGCACCGTCGTGCTCGGAGAATCGCGCAAGATCGGCTCAGCTGGCTTCGGCCAACAGCGGCGCATGGCTGTTGTCTTCCACCGCATGATCATGCCGGACGGCTATTCGGTTGACCTTGACCAGTTCCAGGGCCTCAATCAAATAGGCGAAACCGGGCTCAAGGATAAGGTCAACAACCATTACCTAACAATCTTCGGCACTTCGATCGCGCTCGGCATTATCGGCGGAGCTGCGGAGATATCGAGCAACGGCGGTGCCCTCACCGGCAACGGCATCGATGCTTACAAATATGGAGTCGCATCTAGCCTGTCGGAGAATGCCACCACTGTTTTAGACCGCTTCATCAACATTCCTCCGACTATCACCATTCGGGAAGGTTACCGCGTGAAGGTCTACATCAGCCAGGACATGCTGTTGCCGGCGGTCGAAAACCATACCATCTCACAAACGTATTAGAAAGGAGACCATCGTGAACACAAGAAACTACTGCAACGGGCGCCTACCATCCCTTCTCTTGATTGTTGCTCTGGGGGCGTCGCTCTTCGGCTGCAATGGCAGCCAGTCCTCGCAGCAGCAGGTTCCCACCCCGGAAGAACAGCAGAAGCTAAAGGACGAGCAAGCAAAAGCCCAGAAGGAGATGAATACGCTCACGAGCGGCATGGGAGAGAGCCTCAGCAAGACGCCCACTCCGCCAACAACCGATCCTGCAGCGGAATGGAAGAAGACTCACCCGCGAAAACAACATCCAACGACCAAATCACAAACACAATCGCAACCCGCAGCGCCGCCTTCGTCCACAGCCAAACCACAACAGTAAGGAGACGTGTCATGAAAAGACTCTCGCTCGCAGCAACTCTGACTTTCGTTTCGCTGACCGCTCAAGCCTTTGGGCAGTTCGGTTCGGGCATAGTCTACGATCCGACTCAGGGCGCTCACGCCATCCAACAGATTCAGCAGTTTGAGAAACAGCTCTACAAGGCGGAACAGCAGATTCAAAAGGCCGAGCAGATCTACACAACGGCGCTTCAAACCAGGAACACGGTTGTGTCCGCCTACAACTTGGCACACCAGCTTTCCATGGCACCCAGCCAACTCTACCTACGCTTCGTCACGCCCTGGACGAACTGGAATTCCGTGGTCGCCGTAAACAGTTACGGGAACACCCCGGCATTACTGCAAGCGATCAACAGCGGAATCGGAGCTGTGCAGGGCCTTGAGGCGGTTACGCTAGGACAGCCTCCACGATATCCGCTCTATGGAAGTCTGAGCGCACAGAGCCAGCAATTCGTCTCCGCGCAGGGAGCGACCAGCGATCTCAGCATCGGCATCATGCAGACGAATCTCCAGACCCTCGGCACTATGCGTGCCGATTCTCAGAGACGTGCCGCAGATATCCAGACGCTCGAATCGCAGACCTATTCCACGGACCCCAATCAACAGACCTACATGTCGACGATGCAACGGATCAATTCGGCGACGTTGATGCAGCTTCACGCTCAGCAGGATGCGAACCAGATTGCTCAAGCTGCGGTCTTGCAGCAGATGGTCATTCAGAAGCAGCAACAGGACGCGCTCACCGCGGCCTTTCAGGACGCAGCTAGCTACCAACAGCAATACAACTCCACCACTGCGCCGTTGCTGACAGGATTTGGATCGAGCCTGAATCAGAGCCACTGACGGCCGCCATTGAAAACGACGAGGTGAGAGCCATGAACCTACTCGACTTGATCAACCAAGGTATCGATACGCTGACGAACAGCGCGAGTCCGAGCATTGACGCCCTCGGATTCCACATCTTCGTTGCCTTGCTCACGACAATGATGGTGTGGTTCGGTGTGCAGGAGGCTCTTGCCTCGTCGCAAGGCAGCGGCGGATTCAATATGGCAAAGTTCGTTCACTTCGTCGTTATGGGCTCTTTCACCTACACTTTGATCGAGTTCTATCACTCAGCAATTCCAGGTGTCGGTTACTCTTTTCACGACTTCATCACGGTCGGTGCCACCGGCGTTGCGAACCTGATTGGGCAGGACAGCATCAACCAGATGCTCAAGGCCATCAACGACCTTCAATCACAAGCCGGAAGCGACATTCTGAAAGCGATGATGAACACCTATTACGCGATCATTGTCGTTATGATCCAGGTGCTTCTTGCGATCTATTCTGCCGTCATCGCAGCGATCGTCGCCTACGGCGTCCTCGCCGCTGGCGTCGCCGGCCTGCTCGGGCCACTCTTCATTCCCTTTCTCCTTGTGGACAAGCTCAGTTTTCTCTTCTGGGGATGGCTGCGGGCCTTCATAGGATTCAGCTTCTACAAGGTTGTGGCGGCTGCGGTTTTGGCGATTCTCGGGCATCTCTATACGCTCTTCTACACCGGCCTTATGCCGCTTGATCCCTCGACACTTGTGCCCAAGATGCCCCTCTTGATCCTGCTGATCGTCGTGAATATTTATCTGCTTTTCAAGATTCCAGCGATCACGAGTTCGATCTTCTCAGGCCACACCGGTGGCCACGGTGGAGGAATGGGTTTGCTCGCTCTGGCGAGTCGTTTCCTCTAAAAACTTAGGAGGGTATAAACCATGCTGAAAAATGCAGAGATGGGGACTTTTTGCGCCGAAAACCAGCCTTCACGCGCAATCACCCGGGCGGCCGTGCGCTACTTGGAACAGTATGGCGATCCGTTGGTGATGAACACTTACCTGAAAGTCACCATCCTTGTTCTAGCGGCAATCTCTTTGATGCTCGGCGCACTCGTGTTCCGCAGCCAGAAGGCTCTTGCGAACATTCATCCGCTGGTGGTGCGCATCGACGAAGTTGGCCACGCGGAAGCGGTTGACTATCGCGACTTCGCCTACCGACCCAAAGAGGCTGAGAACAAGTACTACCTCTCGCGTTGGACGGAACTCTATTTCAGCCGAAACCGCTACAGCATCCAGCGCGATTTCACGAACTCTCTTTACTTCCTGAACGCCGACGTGCAGCGGGCGGTTGTCGAGGACTATCGCAAGAACAAGACCATCGAGGCTTTCGTGCGCGACATGACCATCCCTTATGTCGATATCGAGGTCAAGAATGTGATTCTCGACGACCTCCGACAGTCGCCGTATTCAGCTCGCATCGAGTTCCTGAAAATCTATACGAACCCATCTGACCATTCCGAGTTAAAACGCGAGAGATGGACTGCCAGCGTGACCTATGTCTTTCGCGATGCGGTCCAGAACGGCGAGATCCAAGTGAACCCACTCGGACTGACGATCGTGAAGTTCCGATCCGACCAAGCCTTTGACTGAGGGAGACTTTTGCCCTTCCCGAGACCGACACCATGACTGCTTCCATCTCTATATCCCGCTATCCTTACTGCGTTGAGGGAACGTCCCCGTCAGTTGGCGCTCCCGGCTTTCCGAGTAGTGACTCTCCATTGATGCATGTGCAAGTCGCCCGGCAGTCTTTTTCTTGTCCGCGAACAGCGGTAAATGCCCGCGATTGGCAGGCTCCAGCGCCTGCGGAAACTCTGACTGGCAGATTCTCGTCATCCCCGTCTTGCCGTTTCGATACCCGCCTTTCCTCGTGCACCGGTTCGGGGCATATCTGTCGCCCAGCGGCACTCGGTCTTCTGCTTCGCTACGCGCCTTGCGGGTTCCGGTTCCTCCCAAAACAAATTCGCTCAAACGGCAAAGAACGCCGAGTGAATTTCTTTCGGTTCCCTCCGAAAAAGCAGACCTTCGGCACTTGGGAGCCGGGCCCACTCCCGCGGCTTCGCCATGTGTGCCCCGAGTCAATTCGGGAGACCAAAACGGAGAAACAGACATGTATCTGAACAGAATCACGCTCATCGGTTTCCTCGGCAGTGACGCTGAAGTTCACACTGCCACTAACTCGACATTCACGCTGCTGTCCCTCGCAACTAAAAGCTCCTACAAAGACAAGAAGACGGGCGAATACGTCTCGCATACCGAATGGCATCGCGCCATCGCCTGGGGAAAGCTGGCGGAGTACGCCAAGAGCTTGTCCAAGGGCTCTCATCTCCAGATCGAGGGCGAGCTCCGCAGTCGGGAATACGCCGACAAGAAGAACGGAAACTCCAAGCGTCGTGTCTGGGAAGTGCGGGTCGATTCGATCCTGAAGCTGGATCGTGCCGAGAAGGCATCCGCGGACGACGCATCCGCCGTTCCGGCACCCGAGGAAGTGCCCTTTTAGGGGCACTTCCTCTCGCTGTATTCATCACACCGAGAGAGACATGAGCTTTGACCTGATACTCCCGTTTCTTCGACCAATCGAAGGGCTTTTGCTTGACGATGGCATTAGCGAAATCATGGGCAATCCTGATTCGACCTGGTGGTTCGAGCGGGAAGGGGTCCTTCATCAAGCCGCGAGCATTTCCTTCAGCTCCGAAGGATTACGGACGGGCCTTGAGGTAGTCGCCAACAAACTCGGCAAGAAACTCAATGAGGACAATCCTGTTCTCAATGCCCAGCTTCCCGATGGCAGTCGCTTGGCGGCGGTCATTCCCCCTGTCGTGCGACCGGCTCCAGCGATGGTCATCCGCAAGTTTTCCAGCCGCAAGTTCACCACTGACGACCTTATTAATCGCGGCACATTAACGCGCGAATTGGCCGACTACCTGGCAGGCCAAATCGCGGACGGCAAGACCATCCTTATCAGCGGCGGAACCGGGACTGGAAAGACCACCTTATTGAACATCCTGGCGCAGTCAATTCCAAGCCGCGAACGGATCGTAATCATCGAAGATACGAGTGAACTTGCGATCCAGAAGCCCAACGTTTTAGCCGTCGAATGCCAAACCGATACTTACAAATCTCCGGTATCCTTCGACGATCTTCTCAAGAGCGCTTTGCGGTGGCGTCCCGACCGGATCATCTTGGGGGAAGTCCGGGGTACCGAAGCACGAACATTGCTGGATTCCTTCAACACTGGACACGCGGGATCACTAGCCACAATCCACGCCAATTCCGCTACCAAAGCCCTGCGTCGCTTCGCCAATCTGGTAATGCGTAGCCATCAGCAGGCCACCATCGAAGACATCGAGGCCGAGATCGGTGAATCGGTCGACTTCGTGGTTCATATTGCGCGCCAGCCAGGACGGCGCGCGGTAAGCGAAGTCATCCGTCTTAACGGCTACGACCGCCGCGCTCAGCAGTTTGTCTGCGCACGAGTTTTCCCGTCCGGAAATGGAGTTGCCGCATGATCCACATTGACACGGTCGCAGGAACGATTAAGGCGATGGTGGAGATCATGGTCAGAATTCCGAAATGTGTCCGTGTGACGACCCAAACCTCACACGACGCGGTAGGGCGACAAGTCACTGCTTTCGAGATAGACGTGCATGAATCAGATCGCGGAAGACTCATCGGAAGGTGCGGCGCAAACATGCGGGCATTGCGAGTGCTTTTGAACTCTGCGGCATATGTCTGCGGCACGAGGTATCGCGTGAGTTGCAACGACGGATCGGAAAACCTCCGCGCCAGCCACAACCCGGCAGACGAGCGCTACAAATTCGTGCACCACGGCGACGCCTAGCGCCACCGTGGCGTAAATCAATCGCTACAAGGAGAAAGGAACATGGCTCTTCTGGAGATCACGCAAACGCACCAAATTACCGCGACGATCCGGCTCGACGAAAAGGTTGCCGCTCAAGTGGATCAGTACGCGGCATTCGTTCATGCGCCGGCAGACGAGGTTGTGAATCACGCGCTGGACTATGTGTTCAGCAAGGACCGCGACTTTCAGGAGTTTCTGAAGTCGGCTGAGGCCTCAGCGGCTGCTCCCAGTCTGCGGATTCGTAGGGTACCGCAGCCTGCAGAGCGGCAGGATAAGCCTGCGCGGGCGAGGAGGGCCATTGCATAGCTATGTCAGTGTGGGTCGGAGCGGTTGGCTGTCGGCGTTCACACAGACCTTGAGACCCTTGCGACGCTTCGCGTCGGGAGAACTGTTGACACTCCATCCCTGAAAGGGTTGGCGTTCGATAGCAATTGTTTGCAATCGCTAGCGTATTGAAAACGTGGTTCTTGCGAGACAGCCCGTTTACGACCGTTAACGTTTGTAAGCCTTTAGAAGCACGTTGAAATTACCTGAGGTGAAAAATGGGGACCACTGCTTCAACGCAGGCGCTCGAAAAGGCGGGACGGCGCATTCCCAAGACAAAGACCGTTGGAGTTCGAGTCACAGAACCCGAATACCTTGCTCTTGAGGCCGAGGCTTGGAAGATGGGAAAAACAATAGCCGATTGGGCACGCGATCAAATGTTGGGGCGGCCAACGTTCCACGGTACCAGTTCTCTTGATGAACACCTCTTTACCGAACTTGTCGGTATTCAGTTGCTCTTGATGAACACTCTGGGCCCTCTGCTTCGCGGCGAGCGACTCACGGCGGAACAGCTAGACGGGGTGCTCAGACAGGTGCAATCCGCAAAAGCGAGAAAGGCACAGGAACTCCTGACGAAGCGACTGAGCACGGAGGAGCGACGGGTATGACGACAGTACAGCAATGGGGCAGAAGAGAGTCCATCATCTGGCCTCCACGAGGGTTCTATTACACCTACGGCGCGATCTTTCTGGCCATCGTGGCTACTGGATTTCTGGTCCACGTCCACTTCGAATTCGCCCTCTCGTCGCTGCAGCAGTATTACCTGCCCTACTATTTGCGGACGGAGACCGCGGGACTCACGCACCCCGCCAGCCTGTACCAGCTCGTATATGTCAGCGATGGAAAATCGCGCTCCCGAATCGCACTGGATGCCGATGTTCGACCGGGCGAGACGCCTCAATTGTCAGGCAAACCGTTACCGTTCGTGCTCTCGGCGGCAGCACTCACGCAGGGCTTCACTTACCTCGCACGCGAACCTATGCGCGAGTATCACAACAAGGAATTGCACACGTGGATCGCACACTGGATATACGCCGACACATCCACTAGCGGGATCTTCGCCACGCCGCTCTACTGCGGGCTTTTAGCGCTCATCCTGCAGCTACCATTCTCCGTCCGTAAGGACATTCGGAGACGTAAAGAACTTCGCTATGGAAGGCGGCTGAAGGGGCCGATTCTGGTAAGCCCTCGCCAGTTCACGAACGCCGTCGTCGGTGATGGGATCGGCATCACTACTAACGATGACAGCCGCCCGTTACGAGTGCCGCGCAATGCCGAAAACAAGCACTTCCTGGTTGTCGGTGACACCGGTTCGGGCAAGTCGAGCATCATCCGGCAAATGCTCTATCAGGTGGCGGACAGAGGCGACAGCGCCATTGTCTACGATCCAGCCTGTGAGTTTGTGAAGCAGTTTTATAACGAACGACGGGGAGACATCGTACTCAATCCACTCGACGCTCGGATGCCCTATTGGAATCCCTCGGATGAACTACGCCGCAAAGCCGAGGCTAAGTCCCTGGCTGTTTCCCTGTATCAACCAGAGGGCGTGACGAATCGGTTCTTCGTAGAAGCGCCGCAGAAGATCTTCGCGCACCTGATGACTTATCTTCCGACACCGGCACAACTCGTGTCGTGGATGTCCAATCCAGCAGAAATTGATCGGCGCGTTAAGGGAACCGAGTATTGGATGTTGATTGATCCGAAAGCTCCGCACCAGCGAACGGGTGTCCTGGGTTCTCTAAACATGAGCGCCGACAGCTTCCGCTTGTTGCCCAGCGAGCATGATGTGGTTCCCACTTGGACGGCGACGAAATGGGCCGAGAGTCGGCAGGGATGGATCTTCATTACATCCCGCCCGACCATGCGCGAAGCCCTCCGTCCACTCATCAGTCTGTGGATTGACCTGCTTGTCTTGCGCCTCTTGAATGAACCCACGCAGCAGCAAAAACCAGTCTGGTTCGTGATCGACGAACTGGCCAGTTTGCAGCGACTACCTCAACTCCACACTGCCATCACCGAGAATCGCAAATCGCAGAACCCAGTCATCCTAGGGTTTCAGGGGCGCAGCCAGATGGAGGCCCGTTACGGCGATGACGCTGAGGCCATGCTGTCGCAGCCGGCCACCAAGATCTTCTTGCGCACTACCGAGCCACGTGCTGCCAAATGGGTGAGTGACGCCATAGGCGAGATCGAAATCGAACGCCTGCGTGAAACGCACTATGAAGGTTCTCGTGCGGGGAAAAACTTCGCACTCGATCGACAGACCGAACCCTTGGTGATGCCGTCAGAGATTTCAGGCCTCGACGATCTGCGAGGGTTTCTGAAGTACGGCAACCACGTTGCGCGCTTCTCCTTCCCCTTCATTGCCCTTGAGGAGAAGCATCCGGGGTACGTCGAACGCGACATGGACGACTTGATTGTCTCCAGCAAACTCCCACCCGTAGCGCCGGAACCGCAGGCAGGCCACGCCCTTGTTCCCGACCACATCGAAGAACATTCTGGCATTGATGAAGGAATGGAGTAGCGCCGTGCTGACAATCTCAAAACCTCTATCGGCCGGACAAGCCCAGACCTATCACCAGAAGGAATTCACCTCCAAAGAGCAGAGTTACTGGTCACAAGGCAATGCTGTCCAAGGCGAGTGGCAAGGCCGCTTGGCCACGCAATACGGCTTGGTCGGCGCGGTGAGTGCGGAAGATTTCGCCAAGTTGAGCCAGGGGCAACACCCGCAAACAGCCGAGCAACTTGTTCAACACCGCATGCCACACGAATACAAAGATGAAAACGGGAAATCCATCAAGACGATGGAGCATCGAGCGGGCTGGGACGCTACATTTTCTGCGGCCAAATCGGTTTCGCTTACTGCTCTCGTTGGTGGTGATCGACGGATACGCAAGGCGCACTGCGAGAGCGTCAGCGTAGCGCTTGACGAGTTGGAGCGATACACACAGGCGCGAATCGGCGGCAATCATCCGGCAGAAACCACGGGTAGGTTCGCGGTGGCGAAGTTTGAACACGATACTGCCCGGCCAGTGAATGGCTACGCTGCGCCCCAGCTTCATACCCATGCCGTCATCTTCAATGTGACCGAGCGGGCCAACGGAGAAACACGTGCCCTGCAGGAACGTGGGTTGTTTCAATCACAACAGTTTGCGACTGCTATTTATCAGGCCGAGCTGACCTATCGCTTACGCCAACTTGGGTATGAGATCGCACGCGGGCGGAGCGGTGCCCCGGAGATCAAGGGATACACACAAGAGTATCTCGATGCGTCCAGCCCTCGCAGTCAGCAGATTCGTGAATACCTCGAAAAGACTGGGCACAGCAGCAAGGAATCGGCAGAAATCGCCGCTCATTCGACACGGGATCGTAAGAAGATACTGTCCCCGCGAGAGGTCCTAGCTGCTCATCGTCGGCTCGCGGCAGACTTCGGAAACCAGCCGAACGCCGTCGTTAGGGCAGCGCGGGAGCACGCCCAGCAATTGCAACCACCGACCAACCCCGCGCAACGCGCCAACGAGGCTGTCACATTCGCTCGTGACAAGAACTTCGAGCGCGAGGCCGTCGTGGATGAGCGACTGCTGGTGCGGGATTCGCTCCGCCGTGGCATGGGCGAGGTCAGGTACGCCGAGGTTCGCGCCAATCTGGAAAGCCGCCAAACAGCCGGGGAATTTGTCAGCGTCCAACGGAGCGCACATCAGACAGGTCGCCTCCTAACAACCGTCAAGACCATTGCCGCCGAACGCGAGATTGTGGGGCAAATGCGCGAAGGTCAGAACCAGCTTCAGCCAGTGATGTCACGCCAGAATGCCATCTTTACCGTGGACCAGCATTCCCATTTGAACTCCGGACAGAAGGCTGCCATCGAAGACGTACTCAGTTCGTCCGATCGTATTCAGGGAATTCAAGGTGTGGCCGGCGCCGGCAAAACCACGACACTCGAAGTCATCCGCAGTGCGGCTGAAGCCAAGGGTTATGAGGTAGAGGGCTTTGCACCAACTTCCCGTGCCGCGAAGCAACTGGAGAAGGCGGGTGTTCATGCCGGAACATTGCAGGGTTTTCTCGCCCGCGTGCAAAACGCGGAAACCGAACCAACCCACAAACGATTCTTTTTCATCGATGAATCGAGTCTGGCCAGTACGAATCAGATGCGAGAGTTTCTGGAACGAATGGGCTCCCGTGACCGCGTTCTACTGATTGGCGACACCCGCCAGCATCAGGGCGTGGAAGCTGGCCGTCCCTTCCAGCAATTGCAGGAAGCTGGTATGAACACCGCAAAGCTGGAAGAGATTGTTCGGCAGAAAGACCCAGCTTTGAAGGCTACAGTTGAAATGCTGGCGCACGGGCAAACTGCTGCCGCCATCGAGGCCTTACGAGAGCGCGGCAGAGTTACGCAGATCGTCAATTCGCAGGAGCGCATCGCAGCGATTGCGCGGAATTATGTTGCAAGCCTGGAGCGAACCCTGATCGTTTCCCCCGACAACGCCTCACGGCAAGAGTTGAATCGGGCCGTACGCCAAGAATTGAAGGCAATCGGCACCTTGAAACCGGACGATCACAGTTTTCGTGTGCTCATTCCGCGCCAGGACATGACTGGTGCTGAGCGTGCATGGGCCAGCCTCTATCAGATCGAGGACGTAGTGCGGTATTCGAGAGGGAGCAGAATCGCTGGAATCGAGGCGGGCACCTACGGCACTGTAGTCGGCGTCAACCCAACCGAGAATCTCTTGACGATTCAAAAGGCCAGCGGCGACCGGGTCTCCTATGACCCGAAAAGGCTCTCCGGCGTGAGCGTCTATCGCGAAATGGAACGGGAGTTTTCTGTAGGCGACCGGATTCAGTTCACTGCACCCGAGAAACAACTTGGCGTCGCCAACCGGGAGCTAGGCACGATCGAGAAAGTGGATGCTGAAGGCAATATCTCACTACGTCTAGAGGACAGCCGGAATGTTCAGTTCAACGCGACAGAGCACCCCCATTTCGACCACGGATATGCAGTAACAAGCCACAGCTCACAAGGTTTGACTGCGGATCGTGTGCTCATCAATATCGATACGACCGTCAATCCTCAGCTGCTCAATTCACGCTTCGCCTACGTTGCAGTGTCGCGTGCAAGCCTCGATGCTGAAATCTACACAAACGGCGTGGCAGATTTAGGGCAACGGTTGAGTGGCGACGTCTCCAAGAGTTCTGCCGTTGAGTTTTCACACTCCACGGGTAACGTCATAACGGATGTCAGCCTGGGACAAGGCATTTGAGGTGATGTCTATAGAGTGTTGCAAAACGTCATTAGATGTGATTAAGTAATGACGTATTGAGACAGCCTCTATGGCCAAGCCCTTCCAGAAGATTATGCAGTACATCGGCAAACACAGGATCGTTAGGCCCCGCGATATCGAGGCCATCGGCCTTCCGCGGGAGTATCTCGTTCGCCTCCACCGACAAGGCAAGCTCAACCGGCCTGGACGTGGAATCTACACCCTGCCAGACGCGAGCGTGACGGAACGCCACTCTTATGCCGAGGTGGCGAAGCGTGTGCCCGAAGCTGTTATTTGCCTTCTTTCAGCACTTACCTTTCACGAGATCACCACTCAGAGTCCAGCTTCGGTTTGGATCGCTCTCGGTAAAGGGGCAAGAACGCCTGCCCTCACTTCACCCTCACTCAGGATCGTCCGCCTCTCCGGCCCGTCGCTGACTGAAGGAATCGAAAACCATCAAGTAGAGGGTGTTCCCGTCCGCGTTTATTCAGCCGCGAAGACTGTCGCCGACTGTTTTAAGTTCAGGAACAAAATCGGAATCGACGTTGCGATCGAGGCTCTGAAGGACTGCCTTCGCCAAAAGAAGGCCACCGTCAACGAAATCTATCGCTACGCCAAAGTCTGTCGGGTTAGTAACGTCATTCGCCCTTACATGGAGACGCTGTGACTCGCGAGAAAGGCAAGAACACAGCAGCATCCGTCCGCGCTCGCCTGCTTGCACTCGCACAGACCAAGGGCGAGGACTACCGACGGGTACTCGGTAGATTCGCCATTGAGCGCTTCTTGTGCCGCCTTGGGCGGTCGCCACACCGGGACAATTTTGCTCTCAAAGGGGCCACTCTCTTCACTCTTTGGACGGGCCAAACTCACCGTCCCACAAAGGATCTAGACCTCCTCGGACGCGGATCATCCGCCATTGGCGACGTAGAAGGGGCCATCCGCACAATCTGCGAAATCCAAGAAGAAGACGGTATTGTCTTCGACAGCAACTCGGTCGAAGGCACAAAGATAAAGGAGGAAGACGAGTACGATGGCGTGCGCATCAAGTTCCAGGCGGAGTTGGCCGGAGCGCGCATTCCAATGCAGATCGACATCGGGTTTGGCGATGCCGTTTACCCGGAACCGGAACTCGCTTCGTTTCCCGTCCTACTTCCTATGGAAGCACCCGTGATCCGAGCGTATCCACGGGAAGCCAGCATCGCCGAGAAATTCCACGCAATGGTCGTCCTCGATATTCGCAATAGCCGCATGAAGGACTTCTATGACATCTGGTTCATGGCGAACACTTGGACCTTCGACATGGCGTCCCTGCGCAAGGCGATTCTTGCCTCGTTTGAACGTCGCGGCTCACCAATCCCCGAAGGAGTCCCCTTCGCCCTCACGAACGACTTCCTGAACGATCCCCAGAAAAAGCAGCAATGGGCCGCATTCGTGAGCCGATTGAACCCAGAAGCTACGGCCCCATCTCTTGAGGAACTGGGCAGCGTCCTTCGTGACTTCCTTTTGCCGTGCATATCTGTCAGATCGAGCTTACGACCCGAGCTCAATCATTGGGCCCCCACTTTGCGCTGGAATCAATAGATGATGAACCGTCCTACGTGAGGTGCTGTGTCAGTTAATGACATTCCAGTACGGGTCGGGCAGAATGCTCTCTCAGGGAAAATGGAATGACTGACAGCCAGAAGTTGTTTGATCCTTATGCCGAAGAGGTACTTCGGCTGGCTTCAGCAACGTCAACCACGGAAGAGAGCTACTATCCCGCCATCAAGGGCTTGCTGACCCGCATCCTTGATTTCATCCAACTTCCATTCGATGTAAGGACAAGCACTAGTGAGTCACGTGCCCAAGGAGGGCGCGACCTTCCTGATTTCGCCCTCTACGACGGACCGGGTGAATTTCTGGTCGTTTGCGGTGAGGCCAAGCTTCCCGGCGTTGAGCTCGCAGAAGTCGCATTTTCGGAGGATCGGAACAATCAAGTTGGCCGATACCTCGCCCAAACAGGGGCGGTATTGGTGTGCAACGTCCGTGGCTTCGGTTTGGTAACGGCTAAACAAGGAACATCACGCCAGAAGGCGGTTGCGGCCACTGATCGGATCTTGGAGTATACCGTCGAACTATGGCCGTCCACTGCTGCTCTTGTCGCGGGCCACAAGTACGCACCCGCCACTGTTGGTGAGCTCGAAGACCTCATCGAGGCGGCCGTCACTAGGTACGCCGCAATCGCTGAGCCAGAGAGCCTAGCGAAAGTCCTAGCGCGGCAAGCTAGGAGAGCAAAGCAAGACCTTCCCACTCTATTCAGTCAGGCGGTGGCGGGACTCGCCGAAGACTTCGGGAAAGCCTTGGGTGTCACGTTCGAGGGACCTGAGGGGGAAGAATTCTTTCGATCATCCCTCATTCAGACGGTTTTCTATGGGCTCTTTGCTGGATGGACACTTTGGGTACGATCCGGGCGAAAGAAACCATTCACGTGGGAAGATCTGGGCGAGTATTTAAGGATCCCGTTCTTAGGGGAACTCTTCTATGAATTCCGCCACCCCCGCCGAATTCAAGAACTCGGTCTCAAGAAACACTTGGACTTGGCCACTGAGACCCTGTCTCGGGTTGATGTGGATGCCTTCTTTAGTCGATTCCAACCCCCATCGCTGGAACCGGATACTACAGGTGGAAACGCATCGGCGGCAATCCTGTACTTCTACGAACCGTTCCTGGAATCATTCGATCCGATGCTCCGAAAACAGCTTGGCGTCTGGTACACACCGGTAGAGGTGGTGCGCTATCAGGTTCAAAAAGTGGATCGCTTGCTCCGAGAGGAACTCGGCTGTGAACGCGGTTTTGCAGATGACAGAGTTGTAGCTCTCGATCCTTGTTGTGGCACCGGCGCTTATCTGATTGAGATATTGCGCTGCGTCGCAGAACAGCTACGCTCCGAAGGAATTGGCAACATGCTCGGGACGACCTTGCTCGATTTAGTCGAGCGAAGGATCCTAGGCTTCGAAATCCTGACCGCACCCTTTGTCATAACTCAACTTCAGATTTACCTAATCCTTGCGGAGTTGGGTATCGAACCGCCGCAGGGGCATCGTCCTGCAGTTTTCTTGACAAATGCTCTTACCGGCTGGGATGGATCTGACCAACTTAAGCTGCATTTTCCTGAACTGCAGGAAGAACATGATGCAGCGCAGGCTGTAAAAAGAGGCAGTCGGATCATTGTCGTCATTGGCAATCCGCCATACAACCGCTTTGCAGGTGTTCCGGTTGCTGAAGAAGCGGAGTTGGTCGACCACTACAAGGGAATAGAACGGGACGAACGAGGCCGCCAGATCGGGCCTACTGCCCTGTTCACCAAATGGGGTATTCGAAAACAATTGCTGGATGATTTGTATGTTCGCTTCTTTCGGCTGGCGGAGCGCTGTATTGGCGAAAGAGCGCAGTACGGAGTTGTCAGCTTCATTTCGAACTATTCGTTCTATGCGCATCGCTCCCATCCTCTCATGCGCGAATCGTTGCTCCGGTCGTTCAGCACCATATGGCTCGACGTACTGAACGGCGACAAATACAAGACCGGCAAAGTCGTCCCGAAAGGAGTCCCTGGAGAAGGAACTTCGGACCAAAGCATTTTCACCACGGCTAACGATCCGCGTGGAATTCAAGTCGGAACCGGTATTACCACTCTTTTGAAACGGGAACTGCCCTCGGGCAACAGCGCAGTCGCTGAAGTTTTCTACCGAACCTTCTGGGGGAAGTCCGACAACAAGAGAAAGGCGCTCCTCGCGTCTCTTTCGATGGAGCAATGGTCTACGCAAGAGAAATCCGATGCCGCCGAAAGGCCGGCTGGACCACGTGAGTACGAGCATTTCACTCCGACGCAGGAGAAACGCTGGAAGTTGTTGCCCTACGAGTCCCAGGGTGGTTTTGAGGACTGGATAGCTTTAGATGAACTTTTCGAGACCGGAGTTCAAGGCATCAACCCAAATCGGGGCATCTTCGCCAGTGTCATAGACGTGGACAAGAATGCTCTCATCGAGCGCATGAAGGAATACTTTTCCGACGCGAAGGACTCTGAGTTACACAAAAAATACCCGGAGCTCTTTACACCCCGCGCCGGATATGACCCATACAAAGTCCGCAGAGATCTGTTGGACAATTCATCCTTTGACGAACAGAAAATAGTCCCTTACGTATTGTTTCCTTTGGATGCCAGGTGGCTTTATTACGAAGTCGAAAGAAAGTTGCTCAACCGAGGCCGACCAGAACTTTGGACGAACCTAAGAAAGAACGAATTTCTCGTTGCTGTGCCTGAGCCTCGTCAATATTCTGAGATGCGCCCGCTTCTGTTGTCTTGTGCTTTTGACCTGCACCTTCACGATCGGGGTTCAATTGGATTCCCAGTTGAAACTCACCTTTCCGCTGGCCCTGAAGCACCTCTCTTCGGACGAACTGGAAACGAATCTACCTGCATAGCCAATATCAACGAACAAACATGGACCACGCTTAAGAAGAACTGGGCCCTCACGGGCACTCGGGCTGGTCAGGACGCCAAGAAACTCGCGAGACAGCTAGCGGCAGTCTGTGTCGCAGTCTGTCACTCCCCCGCATACGAAACCGAACACAAGGATTCATTAGCTCAAGACTGGGCCCATATACCTATCCCGAGGGATAGAGCTGCATTTCTTCAATTGGCCCGAGCGGGGGCAACTGTGGGCGTGCTTCTCGATCCCCTTAAGAGTGCAACCACTCCGCTAAAGGAAATACTTGCCAACTCGGCTATGGAGCTTGCTGTTGTAGAACGCACGGATGGGAAGAGCGTTACAACCGCTGATTTGCTTGTGGAATACTCATTCTTTGGTGCCGCGGTAGGGGGGTGGAGGCGCAGACCCACAGAGCCAAACGAGCTTGGTGCTGCGGCTCTAGGCGAATCCACTGGAGATCTTTTTATTAATGACCGAGTGTGTCTCAGGAACGTCCCACAAGCCGTGTGGGAATATCAGCTCGGAGGCTATCCAGTAATAAAGAAATGGCTGGGGTACCGAGATCGAGGGCGCAGGGGAGACGAACCCCTATCGGTCCAAGAAATGAACCATTTGCGAAACATAGTGCAGCGCATAGCCGCTCTTCTGGTCTTTCATTTCACCTTGGATCAACTGTACGAAGCTGCTTCTGATCACTCATTTACTGTTGACGAGCTCACTGAGTCGAACGAGACTGCGGAAGTATAGGGCTACTCCACCAAGGTCGCGATTCTGGCCAGTAGGAAAACTGATTTGTTTCGATTGGCTCACTCTCTCTTACTAAGGCGCTTTTTGCGTCCGGCACTCCCACACCTCAATTGGAACGAGCGTCAACTTGCAGAGTGGACAACGGCACTCGGCGAATCCCCAGAATCTGCCCTTGAACGTCTTAGGGTAGCCGGTCTGCTAGTGCAATTCTCGCCGACCGATGACAACCTCGCCTCTGCAGTGGCTTCTATTTATGGTGTTGCTCAACTGAGGGTGATGCTCAAATCACGGGCACTAAAATTAAGTGGCAAGAAAAATGAGCTAGTTGCTCGACTGCTAGTAGCAGACAGTCAGGGAATCACTCGCGAAATCGACAACCTCGGGCTCTTTCATTGCTCCTGTGAGGGGACCAAGCTCGCTGCCGTGTTCGAGGCCCGGAAGGAAGAGGCTAAGAGAAATGCTATTGATGCAATTGAAGCAAGAGACTACGAAAGTGCAATCCTGCAGTATCAGGGAATTGAAAATGATCTCGGATTCCCCAAGTGGGAATTTGAAAGGGCTCCTAGTCCAGCATTTATTGAACTTGTGATGACCGTTAATCCAAGGATATTGGCAGGATGCTCGGACGAGGTTTTGGCTAAGCTTCGTTGTGCAATGGCGCTGCAGTGTATTGCAGGTCGGCACGCTCCCCGTGACCTGTTGGCCGGGCTCAACACGGGCATTCGACTCGATGCTGAAACGGCTGCAAGGATGATCTTCTTTCTCGCCAGACACACCGAAGACACACGTCAGTGGCGCGAACTCGATATCAAGTTCGTTACGCATTTTGCCGCAGTGGGGTCCTGTCCGACATGTACCACACTGAACGGAAAGAAATGGAGCATTGATGAGGCCCCGGAACTCCCCTCTGCGGAGTGCTCCAATGATGATCTGGGATGCCGCTGCCTCTACCAACCGGTCATCGATAATCCTTAGGCCGATGCTAGCCCTTCTTGCTCCAATCTGATTTCGCTACCCGAAAGACCTTTGAGGACTTGGATTCGGCTCGGCAGGCGTTCTGCCAAATCTGCAACGTGGGAAATCACCGCGATCATGCGGTCGCCCTGTTGGAGAGCCTGGATAGCCTCGACGGCGACGTTCAGTGTTTCTGCATCCAACGTAGAAAATCCCTCGTCGAGGAAAAGTGCGTCCAGCTTAAACGAGCCTCCACCGTCTGCAAATTGCGAAACACTTGAAGAGAGAGCAAGTGCAAGAGCAAGCGATGCTAGAAACGACTCGCCTCCACTCAAGGTACGAACAGACCGTCGAGCATCCGCATTCCAGTGGTCCACCACATGAAATTCATTGCTTTCAGTGTGGAAGGAATACCGCCCCTGGCTAAGCGTCATCAATTGACGAGTGCCTTCACTGCTCAAAAGGTCGAACGCACCTTCCAGAATGAATTGAATAAACTGATCCGCTCTGAGGAGATTTCCAAGCTTTGCATACAACAGACCTGTCTTGTCCAAATCCACAACCTGCGCACGTTTGTGCTCGGCTTCGGCAATCCGGATTTCTAGTTGATCAATCCGGGCTTTTCGTTGCTCAACCTGGCCCGTTAAGTCGTTGCATTGTCGTCGAAGGTCTGTCAGAAACGTACCAATTTGCTCCGCCTCGTCCACGCCTTTCGGCAATACTAGTCCCGCCAATTTCTTTTTGAGATTACGCTCGATGTTTTCGGCTTCAGATTTTGCGTCCGTAACCGCCCGATTCAATGCGTCGAGTGCCCCCTTAAGGCCAGCGATCCTGGCATTAGTTTCGTGATGTTGCTTTTGGGCCTCATCGCGCGTTTTGCGTGCCTCCCGAATTTCCTTCTGAATACTTGCTAGTTTTAGTTTGGCTGTTTCCTGCGTGACTAATTCGGCCTGAATTCGTTTTAGATCCCCAATTCCTTTCAACTGGGCGCGAAGATTCGCAATCTCCGTCCCTGAGCTCTCGATCTGTTTTGCAAGCCCCTGTATCTTTTCATCAAGGACAGCGCGGGCACGCTCCAACTCACCGAGCACCTTTGTCGCGCTAGCCTCCTCTTCTCCAGCTGCGTCTCTCTGCTCCTCTTTCAATTCACAATCCGCTTCTGCATCACGTAGCTCAACCGCGATGCGCTGAAGCTTGGCCGCGGCATCCTTGGCCGGTGCCTTCTCCAGAATTCGTTCCGCTTTCTTCTTGATATCAGCTATTTGTTTTGATGTGCGCTTAACATCGGACTTCGCTGATTGCACCTGACTGGGAAGGACCTCTAGATCAGATTCGGTCTTATTGACGGCCCGCTGCTTCTTTTGCCACGACTCCTGCCGTTGTTCTGCCGCTCTTTTAGAATCATCAAGTCCGGCTGTTGAGAGACGCTTTGGCAAACGATTCACAACCTGATCGCACACCGGGCACGCTTCTCCGGTCTGCAAGTGTTTGCGCAAGTCTTCTGCGGAATGCTTGCGAACTAGCTCCTCATATACTGCTTGAGCGTCCTCCCAGAGCTTCTTAGCCTGTGCTTCCTCAGTCTGTAGCTTCTTGAGCCTTTCTTTCAGCTCACCATCTTTCTTTTCCAGACTTGTTTGCCTTTGCTGTTCCGTTTCAAGCTGTTCTTCAAGCTCGCCAATGCCTTCGAGTTCTTCCGCTACCTGCTCCACTGTTTCGACTGCGCCGTGCTTCTTCTTAAGAGCCGCAAGTGTGGCCTTCGCACCTTCGTAAGCACGGGTCGCGGCTTGGCTTTTGTCTGCTGCTTCTTTCGCACTTTGCTTGGCCGGCCCTAACCTCTTGTCGAGTTTATCCAACTCGGTAAGCCTTTTATCCTTCTCCTCCACCTTGTCCGTATGCTCACGCTCACCCTTTTCCAGTTGTTGTGCAACCGGGCGCAGTGCAAGGAGTCTTTGGTGTAGCTCTTCTTTGTAAGGTACCTTTGTCACATCTCGCTCTAGCAGTTCGAGACTCGTTTCAATACGTTCGAGTTCCTCAGCTTTTTTCTTTTGCGCCTTCTCGTCGTTAGCAATCTGCTGTTCGGCACTATCACGCTGAGCCTTCGAGCTAATGGCGAGCGCACGTTTCTGGCGTAGTTCAATCGACGGTGTGCGCAGGTCATCCACCCGCATTATTTGTGCATTCACCGAGCTGGCCTGTTCAGTCAGCTCTTTGATCTCCCCCTCCAATATCTTGCGATTCTCCGGTGTTGCGTCCAAATACTCACGCTGGAGCTGCTCGCTGATAAGCTCCCGCGCAGTTTGCTTTTCCTTATGCCGAGCGTTGGCCCGCTGCATCATGTCTCTATAAACGCCAAGATTTAGTAGGACTTCGAGGATCTTGCGCCGGTCTGCAGACTCTCCCCTCAAGAACTCATCGAATTGCCCTTGTGGTAGCACTACAGCCTTCGTAAACGCATCGAAATCAAGGCCAACGATTCGTGCAATTTGTGCAGAAATCTCGCGGGCACCTCCTTCGACGGGATGCTCGCCATCCTTCCCCAAGATTTCGAAGCGAACGGATGCTGGGCCGCTCCGCTTTAATACCCTGGCGATACGGTATTGTTTTCCTCCACAGTCGAACTCCAATTTCACTGACAATCGCGCCGAGCCTTGTGTGATCAATTCACCAAGATTCTTGGCCCCCAGGCGCGCGGTTTGACCGTAAAGAGCGTATGTGAGGGCATCGATGATCGACGTTTTCCCCGATCCTGTCGCCCCCGTAATTGCGAACAGGTCGAGGTCTGTAAAGTCGATTTCCGCCCGTTGACGGAAGCTGGTGAACCCCTCCATCGTTAGCTTAGTCGGCCGCATGGATCGCCTCCTCGTACAGCTCGCTGAAAACACGCAGTAGATCCGGCGGCGCTTCACCACCTTGCTGGCGACGACAGAAGTCTTGAAACAATTCCAACGGTTTGGCCTGTGCACGAGGCCCAGGAGGCAGCGCTTCACTGATCATCGAACTCTTGGTACGGACATAAATGGCGTTAGGAAGACAAGCGCGGATACGTTCCGCCAACCCCGGAACCGGCCCATCAGTGATTACGGTAACGCGCAAGTAGTCGTCGGCGAACTCATTTGCTTTGGCTTCGATCTCATCGATCCTGCCTTCGAGATCGCGCAGGTTTTTCCCGGCACTCAATGGGATGCTTTCAACGCGGATGGGACGACCCGCTTTCGCGTCCAGCAAGATCACCCTTTTACGCTGGCCTTGCTCACCGAAGTCGAGTTGTAGAGGTGCCCCAGCATAGTGGCACGGAACTGGAGATGTCACGATCTCCTGGGGACGATGTAAGTGGCCAAGGGCAACATATTGCGCAGTGGTCGGGAATCGAGCTGGGCTAACAGCGTATGGAAGAGCCGTGTGAAACGCCCACTCTGTGCCGCTAGTTTCCGCGCCGAAGGCAAAGATGTGAGCCATCATGATGTTGATCGTATCCGGAGAGAAGGCGCGTGACAGGAGGCCCATCATCGCGCAAACATTTTCAGCGTATTCGCCATACCACTGCTGTTCAGGTCCCATGATCGCGCACGCATCTACAATCTGACGCTCGCTAACAAACGGAAGAGCAGCAATACGGGCAAGTTCACCTCCCGACGCGAACTCAATAACGCCGCCGTCCTCCGCACGTGCTGGTTCTGGACGGATCAGAATTCGCAAAGGATCAAGAAGCCGGCGCAATGCTCCAAGGCGTTTGGGATGGTCGTGGTTACCACCGATGATGACAGCAGCGATACCTCTCTTGACCAAGTCCGCAAAAAACGAAAAGACAATTTTCTCTGCTTCAGCGGATGGAGCTCGACTGTCGAACACATCCCCTGAGACAAGGACGCAATCCACCCGGTTATGGGCGGCAATCTCAATGATTTCGGCTAAGACCGCTTCCTGTTCCGTCAGTCGGCTAACGGCGAAGGGCTTTCCAACGTGCCAATCAGAAGTATGGAGCAATCGCATAGCTGACTCCTATGACCGGAACCTTCCGAACGGGTCTGCTGGTCCCGACTCGGCGGCCTCACTCGGACGTGTCGCCCATGCGGGGAAGGGGAATTGGACCAGCAACGGTATGGGAATTTCAGGTTGCGATACGATCACCGAACCAGGCTTCAGAATTCCAGCACGAGTCCGGCTTACCGCAGGTAAGAAGCTGTATTCGTGGTGTTGCGCCTCCGCCAGGTCCAGTCGGCCCACAACACGGAAGGCACAGTTTCCAACCACCCGTGGTTCAATTTGGCTTGCGGTCTGCTGTGCGCCGATCAAAATTACACCTAAGCTGCGACCACGCTCCGACATGTCAAGAATGACATCTTTGATAGGGCTCCACCCTTCTCGCGGTGCGTATTTGTTCAATTCGTCGAGCACAACGAATACGAGCGGCCGCGCCGATCCGGAAGCTTCTTTTTCCTCAAACATTCGCTTCAGAACAACCCCAATCACAAATCGCTTGGCTCGATCATGGAGATTGTGGATATCGATTACGGTTACTTGTTCACGATGCCAATCGATGCGATGCTCATCGCCCTGGAGCTTTCCTCGGATGAGATGGCCCACCCGGTACGACGCTGCTTCTAGGCGGCGTTGGAACGCAGCGCGAGTGCCCGGTGCAGCCGTGCCTGCCCAGCTGTCCAGGTTATTGTCGATCAGTTCTACCAACTCCTTGAAGGTCACTATGCTGCTAACGTCCTCATTTGCTAGCTGGGCCTCCACGCGATCAATGACAGCAGCCAAGTGACTTGTCTCTTGATCTGCATCTGCGAACAGAAAGCGTAGAAATCGTTCACGGCAAAATTCCTCGACGGACCAGCAATACGCTGTTACTCCTTGCGAGCGAGTTCCAACATCAGGTAGGAGCACCGACTCTCCACGACGCGCGGGCGCGAATATTCCGACACTTTCGAAAGGCCCTGCAGTTAGGCCTAGCATCTCGTACCTACCCATCGTTTCCGACTTCAACTCCCGATTCGGTTTGTCTAGGAACAACAGATCCTCGCCCTTCACGTTAAAGATGACAGCACGCGTGTTGGCGCCTTCAGCTCCCAGCAGATTCGAATGAAAAATTCCGTAGAGCAGGAAAGTGGCGTATGTCGTTTTCGTCGCAACACCCGAAATCCCTGAGATGTTCACATGGGCGCCTCGCGTGCCATCAAGGAACTCAAAATTCCCGTGGATAACCTCTCCATCGCGAGAAGTTCCGAGCGGGAACCGCTTCTTCATTGAATCAAAGAACAGTGCTTGGTCGCGTTGAAGACCTTCTGCCCTGCAAACTGCAGCGCCTGGCAGCGGCGGCACAAATATCTCCGGTTCCACGCGGGTCACCATTACGTGGGCTTTCACTGCGTGGTTCAATGGCAAGATGCCTTGATGAGCCAGAAACACGTCACTCTCAAGCTTCGCGCCTTCGTGCCGAGCAATTACGGTATCGACTACGCCGTAAATCGAGAGATTGCGGGAATCTCGTAGGCTGCGTTCGACCGCGACAACGTCATCGAGCTGCACCAAGTTGTCATCGGGTACCGCGAACCAGTAGTCAAGCGGCTGCGCGTCGGCTGTGCCCAGAACTTTTCCGATCTCCTTCAAATCATCACCCCTTCGTAGATTCTCTTTTCGATTGCGCGGCGAATTGTGATTGGGTCTCCCAAACGATGCCGAAGCCGCTCTTCGAGGGCCCCAACGGGCACGAGATTCTGTGGTGCACGCGGATCGCGTACAGCGGTCGACGCAAAGTCAGGTAGCCGGATTGCAGCGAAGTTTGCGATCTCACTTGCCTGTTGCAACCCAAGAGCTGCACGAACTTCAAGCCGGATGATCCCAGCCAGGCTATGTTCCATAGCGCGAGGCGTTGCCAGCCGCTGAAACCAAGAGTACCGGTCGTATTTTCCGTCACGAATCGAGAAAAGAGGTGTACGCTCGCGGGGCTCGAGCTGCGATACCAGAGCGAAGTGCGCCGCATCGAGATAAGGGAGGAAGATGCGCTTGATGACGCCGACGAGCGCGTCTGTCGCGGAGGTGAAGTAGTTGAGCGGGCCATCGGCGAAAACACAAGTGCCGGGTCCGAGTAGCTTTGCCCCCAATGCGGCCTCGCCAGTGCGCATCAGGTTCTGCAAGCAATTCATCAGCTCGTCCTGAGTATCGCCTGAGCATGAGACACCTTCGAATTCGATAGTTTGCGTTCCGGCAGAGATACTTTCTGCCTTCTGCCGGCCGGCGCAGAGGATCAGATATCGGCGGATGTCGATGCCCTTAAAGTTCGCTTGCCCTCCTTCATTCACAACGCATCCAGCCCCGGCACTGGAAAATAGTCCGTGAATCAGCTTTCCGTTCTCATCTTGAGCTAGAACACGAGCTTCGATGCGACGTACGCCGTCCACGAAGCAGATCTGACTGAATGGGATGATCGCCGTCGGCCGGATTGCCTTCCAGACATGCGTTTCAACAGACGGATCTATCTCGCCCATCGCAGCCATATCGGGCCCGCCGGTCTGAATCGGCGCCTCGTAGTCCGGCGACCACGGATCAAGAAGCAGCTTACTCTGCATAAAGTGGTGTAGCACTCACACCAGCCCGAACTCGGCTCAACGCTGAAACATCGCCTTTGCACTTAGATCGTCTAAGAGCTCGTCGCACATTTCATCTTCCGGATCGAAAGCTGAAACTCGCTCTCCAAAACTTTCGCTCCAGGTATTTAGCTTGCTAGCCATCGGGCATACGCTCGAACGTCGATCATCGGGACCGTCGCACTGGCCTGTAGACGGGCTATCAACTCAAGGAGGAACGCCGTAGCAGGCTTTCCCCCCAGTGTAATGGTATAGCAACCCTCTCCATCGCAGCCAAAAGTTCCATGTGCAGCCACACAACCAAGATCAAGACGCTCATCCAAGTCGCCTTTAAGAGCGTCTTTGAGAGGCTCACCGAGGGCGGGTTTCCAATCACTTTCGAATGTCAATAGTCCACCGAAGATGTACGGCAACGGTTTTGGCGGATAAATACCTCCGGCATGAGGGATTGGAAGGCTTGTCCGAAACAGATGACGAACACTCGCTACTTTTTTCCGTGCATAGTCAACTTGGCCGGCATCAATAACTTGCTTTGCCTCGAACACTGCATAAACGCTTTCAGCGGGAATGATGACTTGGCCTTCGTAGTTAAAGATAAAAGGTGAATACTGCCTGTCGAATACAACAACGTCAATTTGTTCACTGAAGACACCATTGCTGTCCACAACATGCGCGGTCTCGGCGTGATAGCGTCGGGGAAGGTACGTTTGCAGCAGTTCAAGCCAGACATGCTCGCTTGCACTGCCCTTCGTGCCCGGATGAGCAAATGTTTGCCGCGCCGTCGCCAACCGGCGTTCAATGTCGAGATGCAATCCAGCCAAGAGATTTGACAGAGACCATGTGCTCATTTGGACACCCCTGCTCCTTATTTTAAAAACGTCCATGGTCAGCCTCCACTTCTGTGGAGACCTCACAGTTAGGACAGCGGGAACTTTGGACCGAACAGAGATCGCCAGGCCTGGAGCGCCTCCCCATTTTTGCCTTGGCGGACGAGATCGATCGCCAAAGTAGCTGCCCGCGACGCCGACTTTAACGCACTTGCTGCTGCCTGCTTCTCGCTTTGGCTCATCATGTCACTCACGGGCGGCCCTAATTTTGCTGGATCTTCCCAGGTATCAAATATTCGGTCGGCCAACGTTGTGAAAGCGGATTGAAACTCGTAATCGAACCGACCGTTGAATGGCGGGTGTAGGCACTCCAAAGCCATAACTTCCAACAGGAAGGACGGCTTAATCGGCTTGCCATGATGGTTGTTCCAATATTTCAACATCCGCACCAGTCCTTTCCACTCTCCCCCATACGCCTCGTGAGCTTCAGTGGCCTTGTCTGCATGGATTTTCGGGTTAGTCTTGATCCACTTACCACTCTGCTTGTCCGGGATTTCGTAATCCTTCCCACACCCAAACGCCGGGACCACATCCATACTGACGACGCGGTAGTCAGTGTTGTCCTCAGCATCCACGACGACTCCGAAATCCACAGTCACCGAGCGGCGCTGCACCGAAATTGCTTTAGCGCCATATTTACTGGCGAGCGCCTTCTCGAACGCTCCAAGAACACTCGACGGATGCTCATTGCGATAATGCTTTTCCTTGCTCCCAAGAACGCAGAATATGTCCACGTCTTTCAACGGCTTCGTCTTTGTGTACCGTTTATAAGATCCGGTGAGAAAATCATCATCCAGTTCAAAACTGGTGCGCACGTGATCGCGAATTTCGTTGTGGCGAGCGGAGGCGTTCTTCTGCTCTTTCTCATTCAATTCGAGGCGACTCTTGAATTTTCGAAAAGCTTCATCAATCGTTAACATCTTGTTTAGGCCTTCTTCCTGTAGTAGCTCGCTCCGGCGGCAAGACCGCCGTGCTCAATCGTGGTTCCAAGACTTTGCCTGATCATCCCTGACGTGGACCGCAAACTTGTTGACGACCATCCGCTGACGTCGGCGGCCCCGGTCTTGGTGCAACAGACAACCCTGTATTTACTCTCGCTTGGCCAAACTCCCGCTTTCTTAATAGCTGCCCGGATTTGGTCGGTATCAACCCAAAATCGACCGTTGTCGCCGTTCCAGTCATAGGAGATTTCGATATCCCATCGTCCAATCAACTCGTCTGTTTTGGGGTTGTAGACTTCCAACACAATCGTCTCCAGATGACGGGAATCAATCCAGACCTTGATCCCACGCTCCAAGGTGTTCCAATCATCTGAAATCTGACTCGGATTCAGTCCGCTCAGCTTCACGATGTCTTGGAGGCTGCGGAGAATATTGTCCGTGACATATGTGACGGAATGGGTGTATGTGTTGACTGCTACGAATGTGCTCATGACTTAAAGAAGGCCTCCAAATCCACAGCGCTAACCGAGGCTGCGACGTCTTCGTCCGCGTTGGCATCGTCTTCCTCAACTAGGGTGTCCATGTCCCTTGCCGAGATTCGCTTGCTCTTGGCGCGAAGCGCACTCTGCACCCAAGCCAAATCGTCCTCAGGGCACGGCAAAGACAACCTCCAGCCGCCCGAGGTCGCATCAAACGGCAAACTCGACTCACTCGCTCCGTCGCCTTCAACAGCATCCTCGTTGTACAAGCAGTAAAGGCGTACTCGCGGCCCTGATCCGTAAAGCACCATTGCCGAAGTCATTGCCTCACGCGTTATCAGAGAACTCGCAATCCCAGCTACCGACGCCAGTTCCCGTGCCGCTTCAGAACCCGAATCGGGGGCTAGCAGATGGGAAATGACCTCCCATGTTTCGGTCGCGGTACGCTCGGGAACCGATATGATCTTGCGTGCAATGACTGTCATGTCGTAGCTACCTTCTTTCTTTCCCGCAGCGCCTTCTCAGCGGCACGCCGAAGGTCTGCGATGCTCAACTTATTCGGGTCTGCCGCGGTATCGCGGCTGAACGTGCAGCCCGCAGCGATCATCTTGCGGATCTGGCGGCCATCCATTCCCACACAAATTTCTGCAATCTCAGTCAATTCCCGAGACTGCAATAAATCCTTAACCCTCGCAAAGCTCTTTGAAAGACCTTTGAGAGCGTCGCAGATTATTTCGTGACACGCCGCCTTGTCCGGCAGAGGAACTGACAAAATCATGTCACTACGTGAAAGAAAAGCTGCGTCAATTGCTTGGGGAAAATTGCTCGTTGCAACAATCAGGAGGTTCGGAAATGCATCTCCAAGGTAGTCGAGTTGAACCAGAGCCGCGTCTGTCGCTCGATGCACATCGACAGGATTGGCCTCGAAACTCAACTTGCTCCTGGCCACAATGAGCGTTTCCACCTCGTCCAATAACACAAATGTTGGGCCACCCTGGGCGTATTCTGCAATCGTCTCCCCGAAGAGTTCCGTCACAGCTTTCTGCGTTTTACCAAGTGCGGAGCTACCCAATGAATGCGGCTCGACCTCCAGGTACGACAGCTTCTTCGCCTTCAGCAGCCCCGCTGTCTTGGAAGCGAGTCCTCTTGCCAATGATGTTTTTCCCGTACCGGGTTCTCCAACTAACAGAATGACTCCGTGAAGGGGAATCACGGTTCTGCTAACCTTGGGGCGGAGGGTAAAAGTCACAAGTGACTGGCACAACAAGGACTCCTTCAATTCCGACGGTACATGGATCGAATCCCATAGATCCGAATACTCATCAGGCCCCAAGGTGCGGGATGTATGAATTCCCTTTGATTCCTGTTTTGCCCCCACAAAACCTCCCATTACCCATTTTAGTAACTTCGCAATAGCGAATTAACGTATTGTATAGCGAACATTGATATGGCTGTCAAGGCCCTTCGAGCTATTGTTTGCGAACAGTATTCGCGTTACAATTCAGCGCAAATACGGGAGGTGAAATGCCAAGTGTTGGCGACAGGATTCGTGACGTTCGGGAGCACCGCCACATAACGCAGGACCGACTGGCAGAAATGTCGGAGATCAGCAAAGGTTTCTTGAGTGACGTAGAAAACAACAAGCGAAACATCAGCTCTGAGTACTTGCTTCGGATCGCGAATTCCTTAGGCACATCGGTTGATTATCTCCTCAAGGGTGAGTCCACCACCGACGAGACAATCGCACGTGAACCAGTAATCATCCCACCGTCGCTCTCCGAGGCCGCACACCAGCTCAATCTCACTTACCCACAAACTGTTGAGCTTCTCAACGCCCATCAATCTGTAGTTGCGCGTCGAAGCAACAAGGACATTAAACAATTCAATGTTTCCGACTGGATTGCATTTCACAAAGCGATTAAAGAGGTCTTTGGGTGATGGCAAAACTCAACAACAACTTGATGATTCGGACCTTGGCGTCCGATTTGAACTTGAAAGTGTCCGACGATCCTGTCGCTGAAATCATCAGCCACTGCCACAAACAGGTAAAGCGATTTCTCGCCGACTTTCCCAAGTGCGCCAATCCGATGGAACTGCTTGGAATCGTCGCCAACAAGCTCCGTACCGAATTCCGTGAAATACACACCGACCAAGATTTGGAACAGGTTCGCGCCGAGTTCTTGAACAAAAAGGAAGCCGGCTTTGTGAGCATCCACAAAGAACTGGACGGAGACGTATTAGGAATTACGCTAAAGCGTCTTAGCGCTCAGCCCTGGGATCTTGCTTATGTTTCCGTCATCGACTGCCGCGGCGAGAACAATTACAAGGCGTATTACACGAAATGGCACGAACTCGTTCATCTCCTCATTCTTACTGACCAGAGTCGGCTGGTCTTTCGCAGAACGCACGTTGCCGATCAGCCCAAGAGTCCGGAAGAAGCCCTAGTGGATGTCATCGCCGGCACTCTTGCGTTTTATCCAGAAATGGTTCGCTCCCACGCGCAGGGCGAAATCTCGTTTGAACGCATTGAAGAACTCCGCCAGAAACTTTGCCCTTCCGCAAGCCGACATTCCGCTTTGCTTGGAATCAGCAAGGCGTGGCCACGACCATGCATCTTGCTTGACGCTCGGCTCGCCCACAAAGCAGGGCAAATGAATCCAATGCAACATAGTTTCTCTTTCAAGGTGGTTCCTCCGCCAGTGCTTCGCGCTGTGCACGTGACCCCGAACGATGCCGCTCGGAAGATGGGGATCAAAACAATTCCGAACTTCCGTGTTCCCCCGAAATCAGTAGTGTACCGAGTCTTTCATGAAGGGACTCCGTACGCAGAGGCGATTGAGGAACTCTCTTCTTGGAGCAGCTCTGAAGGCGCACGTTGGAGTGGCGGCACGGTTCTCGTGAAAGCGAAGAATTTTGGGGACACCGTTCAGGCTCTCTTGATCCCCACTGCGCCTACGCAGTAATCTTCTAACGCCTCGCAATCCTCTAGAATCTCTCACTTCGCACTTCCCGCATTACCGATTTCTGCTTCATCCGAGGATCCAACACGTACAATCTTGGCGGAGGCCCGGATGAACGACATTAGGCCTGATCTGTTATTGCCGGAGTTCTTACAGTGTCTGAGAGAGCGGGCAGACAAACACTTCAAGGGGCACCTCCATCAGGCGTTCATCGATTGGTACGTGGAAGCTGAATTCGGACAACTGAAGTGGCAATTCACGGATGGTCCTCGTGACGGTGGGATCGACGCTGTTATTTGGCGCAGGCCAGACGACAAGCCACCGGTTATCATTCTTCAGTCGAAGTTTGCCGAAAAAATCGGAACGCAAAAACTGCAAAAGCCCACCTACAAAGACTTTCAAAGGGTAGTCAACGCCTTTTACCGCGGAGGCGACACATTCGACAAATTCTTGGAGGAGGTCGCTCCCGAAATTAGAAAAATCTATCTGAAAGCCTTTAGGCTGCTTGATGGCAACTGGCTGAGAGACAAAAAGGCATTCCGACTGATCACAACCTCAAAGGGCGCCTCTAGGTTCCAATTTAACCTCATCCCGACCGAGAACTTTGTTTATGAGACAGACATCGTGAAGTTGTATCGGCAGTTCCGCAGAGTTTGGGCTCCGAAAGCACAAGAATTGATTCTGACTGTTCACGATAAACTCTCGTACGAAGATCCAAAGCGTGGCGTAACGTCCTACTTGTTTAACGCAAGAATATCGGATTTCAAGAGGTACCTCGACCGCAATGATGTGGGGCGACTCGTGGCTAGAAACATTCGATACCATTTACCCGGTCTAGTTGGAGCCGGCATCCGAAAAACGTACGAGAACACGCCTCACGATTTCTGGTATCGGCACAACGGAATCACCATCGTATGCGACGATTTTTCGGAGAGGAATCGGAAGGCGACGCTGACAAATCCGAGTGTGATAAACGGAGCACAAACCCTTTATGCTGTCGATCGTTCCCGCGTAGAGAACTCTCCCGCGCTAGTAGGCACACGCGTAATTGTTCGCGGTATGGACGCGGACCAGTCATCTGACGACGACGAGTGGCTACAAAGAATCATCCGCGGCGTCAACACTCAGAATCGCGTTCACAACTATGATTTTCGGTCGAACGAACCCGAACAGATTCTCCTTCAAACCAAGTTCAGGGATCTAGGCGTGTTCTATGAGCGTAAGAGGGGCGAATGGAGAGAATCCAGGACGGACCCAAAATATAAGGGCTTCAGGAGACTTTCGCTTCCTCACCTTGGGCAGATTCTGATGGTTGTGTCAGAAGATAACGGCGATGGTGTAATTACAGCCAAGCGTGGTGTAGACAGCATTTTCGATGATCGCCACTACGACAACATGTTCCCCCCGCGCCCCAAAATCGCCCACCGCTTTCGAAAAATGTACACCGCCTATCGCCTCTTTGGTCTGCTTAGCGATCTCGGATACGCAAACGCGAAGATCTACCGGCGCCAGCGGCACGGTTTCTGGAATGCTCTGTGGATTCTGCATCGTGGCATTGTATCCAGCGATCCAGAACGCCCGAGCCTTGACACTGCTGGATTGAAGCGGGCCTTCGACCAAATAGAAAGGAAGAGGCGGACGCGTACGATCATTCGCCGGGTAACGAAAGAAATGTGGCGTGCTTGGCGTATAGGACGGAAAAAAGATCCTGAACTCTACACTCCAAATAATTTCTTCAAATCGAAATACGGAAATCAACGAATCGTCGCGCTTGCGTTTCCTAACGTGCGGAAGGATCTGCAGTCGCTCGGTCGCGACTTGTTAAGAGTCTCCTAGTTGGCAGCCTAAGCCATAAGCTGTCCCAACAAGCGAAGGCTCTCTTCGCATTCGTGGAGGGTTATCATGCCGAACATCCTCGATTATCACAGGTCAGTCACTTCCGAACTGGATGCTATTAAGGACCGGATTCGAAATCTAGTCACGCATTGGCTCACAGACGGTGAATGGAAGGAGGCGGCTTTGCGGACCCTCCTGCGCGGCCGCCTTCCAGCTGGCACCTTGGTGGGGCGAGGATTTATCGTCGCTCGCGACAGCAGTTCCACACAAATCGACCTGCTCGTCTTGAAGCCGGAGAAGCCTACGCTCTTTCGAGATGGAGAGTTGGCCATCGTTACACCCGATGTTCCAAGAGCTATTGCTGAGGTGAAGACGAAGCTCGAAGGGATGAACGCATGGTACGAAGTGGTCAACAAATTGGCGATGCACGGCCAGTTCTGTAAGAACGTCGCGAATAACGAACCTTGGCTTGGCATTTTTGTCTATGAGGGGAGCCCTTCACAGACTGACAATATCCTGGATGCGATGCACCGCACTTACCAGGAAACCGGCATCGCGATTAACTGTGTCACCTGTGGCTACGACGTATTCGTCCGCTACTGGCCTATCGGAGAGTACGAGCCTGGCGACGATCCCGTCGCCGATGCCAAGCGTCAGTACTGGCGAGCCTACAACCTAAATCGACTGTCGCCATCGTACTTTACCAGCAATCTAGTGGATGCCATTTGCAACGTCGATCGCGAAGAAACCGATTATGCTTGGTTCGCTTTCCCTAACGGGAAGCGTCCGCACATCATTGCAGAAAAACAGGCGGGCGCGAAGAAACGTCGGAGGAAACGGTAATCCCACGCGCAGATACTTTCTTTCGATACTAACCCGAGGCCCTGATCTTCTGTCGGGGCCATTCCGCTTCTCCTGAAAAGGACCGCCCATAGTTCAACCTCAGGCACTCTCAATGAAAGGCTCCGCCATCTTTCCTCCACTACGCCCACTTCCGGGTGGACGCCGCTCAGCCGCGGCTCGGCCGGGCGTTTCGGACTGCGCCGGCTTCGCGCCAAACTAACCCCAACCGCGTTTGGCACTCACCGCGCTTTCATTCACGCCCTGCCACCCTCCTTCGGCCTCCGTTCTGTCCCTTTCACCGTTCCGCCTTGTTTCTTCCCGCTACCGCTCAAGTGAAGAAAGAAACAAGCCGGAAACGGCAGAAAGGGAAAAACATGAAATTAGAAGAAGTCAACACACGAACCAAAGAGGCCGTCGATTTCCTCGTTGCAGCATTGGAGTCCGGTCACAGTGAAGTCCTCACCGCCTACCTCGGAGCAATGGCGAAATTTCACACCTACAGCTTCGGCAACATCATGCTCATCGCACGTCAGAAGCCCGATGCTACCAACGTTGCCGGACTTCGGACATGGAACTCGCTTGGCCGCTTCGTTAAACGGGGAGAAAAAGGCATTTTCATTCTCGCCCCGATGGTCGGAAAGCGAAGCACGAAGGACGTAGCGACCGACGAGCCTAGTGAAGACGCATCGACGGAGGGTAAGCGGACGCTGTACGGATTCCGGGCAGTCTACGTTTTCGATGTCAGCCAAACCGAAGGCAAAGACCTTCCCACACTGACCGAAGTCAATGGCGACGTGAGCGGATACCGCGAACGCTTGTTCAAGTTCGTGGAATCGCAAAGCGTCGAGCTTAGCTTCTCCGAGCGAATTGCTCCCGCTAAGGGTCTCTCGCATGGTGGGAAGATCACGCTGCTTTCAGGGATGCAGCCAGCCGAGGAGTTTTCCACGCTCGTGCATGAGATTGCTCACGAAATGTTGCATCGTGGCGACCGCCGCACTCTCACCACCAAACAAGTACGCGAGACCGAGGCCGAAGCCGTGGCGTTTGTGGTCTGCCAATCTGTCGGGCTTCGGAACGGAACCGCATCCCAGGACTACATCCAGCTTTGGCACGGAGACGCCAATCTCCTGCGCGAGAGCTTGGAAGCCGTTCAACAAACCGCTGCCGTGATTCTCGGGGGCATTGCCCCCGAGCCAGCGGCTCTCGCGGCAGCCGCATAACACGCCAACACCTGCACCGTTTTGTTTTCAGGCCCTACGTGTGCGCCGAGTCCATCAATACCCAACCAAAGACACATGAGAGGAGAAAAGATCATGCCGAGTACGCAAAATGCAGTCAACAACCATGAATACCGCAGCGTTCCCATCACCGCACTTGCGGAGTCCGCCACCAATCCCCGCAAACGCTTTGATGCAAAAAGCCTCGAAGAACTGGCCGCCAGCTTTAAGACGCAAGGGATTCTGGCCCCACTTCTGGTACGAGAACTGAAGGAAAGCAAATACGAAGTTGTCGCCGGGGCACGTCGCCTCAGAGCAGCGAAACTGGCGGAACTCGAAAAACTCCCCGTCCGCGTCGTCAAGCTGACGGATGCGGAGGCAATCGAGGCACAGTGTGTTGAGAACCTGCAACGCGAAGACATCCACCCGCTTGAGGAAGCTCTTGGTTTCAAATCACTCTTGGAACTCGGAGAACCTGCCTACACCATCGCCACTATCGCCTCACGCGCTGGCAAGAGCGAGGCGTATGTCTACGGTCGTATTCGACTCGCTGACCTCATACCGCCCGTGGCCGAGGCATTTCTGAAAGACCAGATCACCATCGGCCACGCTTTACTGGTTGCCAAGCTCCCGGCTTCGCAACAGCAGGAAGCCTTCGCAGCAGCATTTCGTGGACAGTGGACAAGCGAAGGCAACAGCCAAGTCCTGATTCCAGTGCGGGAGTTGGCAGCTTGGATCGAATCGAACATCTTGCTACAGCTGGCCTCAGCGCCGTTTGACAAGCAGGACGAGACACTCGTTCCCGAAGCAGGTTCGTGCGTCAACTGTCCGAAGCGAACCGGATTCAACAAGCTACTTTTCCCAGACGTGCGAAAGGATTCCTGCACGTCGCCCGACTGTTTCCGGACCAAGATTGACGCTTCCGTGAGAAAAACTCTGGAAACCAAGCCGCAGCTCATCCAGATTTCGGCGGCATGGAATTCCCGCGAAGGCGCTCCCTTGGGACGGAATCAATATGTCGAGTTGGAGATCAAGAAGCCGAAGGCAAACGGCGCAGGTACCAAGCTCTCCGCGAACCAGAAGCCATGCGAGAAGATGGCTGAGGCCATCGTCATGGACGGCGGTAAGCGTGGACAGGTCGTCAAGGTTTGTGCCGATCCAGCTTGCCGCGTCCACCATCCCAACACACCTTCTCCGCTGCAAGTCGAGCGGGAGCGGGCCGAGGAACGGAAGCGCATCGAAAAGGAAAAAGTGGCTATTACGACTCGCCACCGGGTCTTGGCCACGATCCTCCAGCGAGTATCCGCTCCGTTGAAGAAGGCCGACTTGCTGGCAGTCGCCCACTACCTGATCGGCCATCTCTCCTACAGCCAAGTTCCGGCCCTGGCGAAGCGGCACAAAGTAGAGGCCAAGAAGGACTCTGCGTCCGCGCAAGAGCTTCTGGCCAAGCAGGTCAGCAGATATGAGGAGGCCGCACTCTGCAAGCTGCTTCTGGAAATCAGCCTGTTGGACTCGGCTTATCAGCGATCCACCGCTAGCCGCGACGACGTTCTCATGGACGCCGCCAAACGCTACCGAGTGGATACCGAGAAACTTCAGAAGGCTGTGGCCGAGGAACTTGCGGCAAAACGAGATAAAAGGACAAAGGCCACGGCAAAGCCGAAAGGCCGAAAAACGGCGGCATAAGCCAAGCATCCTAAGTGTCTGGGCGGGGTGCGCTACAGCTAGTTTGCACTCCGCCAGTTTTTTGGGATTGGAGGCCAGCCGCAGCGGTGTCAACGGTCTTCAACTCTGACCGTTGAAGCCTTCTTTTCTTGGACCGCGCAATGGTGAAAGTGTACGCTACCTCTTCCGTCAGAACGCTGATTACCAACCCCTGGCCACGGACTGAGATCATTGAGAGGAACTGACTCCCGGCTGTTGGGATCGATCCATAAAGAGTTCAAACCCCAAATTCCCAAGAGTGTGCCTGATAAGGTTTTCGGCGAGCTCAACAAACTGGCCCGTAAGAGTGTTTGTTCTCGCCACTACGGCATTAAATTTCTGAAGGGCATCTGGATCGCTGTCCACGTCGGCATATGATCCCATCAAGATTTCAGCAGCAATAATGTCCGAGTACGAAAAGTTGACGCCGGCTATCGTCGTGCCCTGTCCCGAGCAGAATTTCTCAGGTTTCGAATGCTTCTGAATAGCCGCCGCGAATGTCGCAGGGATGAAATGGAAAACGGCCTGATTCCTCACCGCGTCGAGATGTTCCCGTTCGATAGCTTGGGCATCCTTATCCTTCAGCAATAGGCGCAGGCCATTTTGAAAAATAGGATCGGCCGCGAACGGCTTATTGAGCCTACGTATGAGCAGCAAAGCTTCATACATAATCGCCGAACCGAAAAGATATGAATTCATCCGATCTCGCTTAGCGGCAGGGGAGTCCTCTTCCAGGCCGCGAAGTTGTGCGAGCGATCGGACAAAGTTCAGTGCGTTGACCGCCCTCCCGAGGGCCACTATATATTGAAATCGCTCATCCAACTGTGCCTTCTCGTAGACTTCGCGACTCGGAGCGATGAACCAATCCGTGATCTCCATGTTCACCTCCAATTGACAGGCCGGCCACCCCGCTTTGTACGAGTAAGAAAACTCCACAGCAAATGCCCAACCAGCACCCTCGCTCATTCGTATCGACACTCTGAGACAGGCAACGGAGAGAGAGTTTCGCGAGGTTATCTATTCACGCTTGTGGCTACAGTTCAAAATTCGGGTATTGCTTTGTTATCGTTTTCTGAATGGTGAGCGCGCAAGAAACGGCTGTCTGAGCTCCAACATCATAAAATCGATCCATCAGGACCTGCTCATCGCGGGCGCCGCTCAACAACAGGGACGTTGGGTGAGCAAACTTTGACGCTATCTTGTACATTGATGCATATCTCAGGTCTCTTCCTATATCTTTCGCTGCTTGGCTGACCGGAGTAAACCTTCCGTCAAGATTTGTGATCTGCAGCGTCGCAGAAGACTCTGTTAGGGTTTTTCTCAAATCATCAAACCCTTCGTATGAGGCTTTGTATTTATGAAGATGAACTTTATTGTGCGTCTCGATAACTTCCCGAATATCACGCGCCATATCATCAAAAAAGCGTTTGGCGTTTTCCATCGACACACCGCAGAATTCGATCCAGACATCAAGTTCTGTAAGATTGCGGAGAGCTTGAGCAAGCGAATCCACCCGATTTGACGAGTAACTCTTATTGAGATCGCTAGCGTAGAGTCCCACGTATCGTATAAAGCCTAGGAGTTGAGTTTCCTGCCAAGAGGGAAAGAGCTTGGCTTCTCGGTTTGTTTTCTTAAAAGTGTCTCCCGTCGGTTCAACCCAGGCGAGAATCTTCTGAATCGCTTCGGCGGCTGCGACAGCATTCGGTGGCGGTTCGATCGGCAACTCTCTTTTTCTCCAGCAGATTATAATCCGAATCCTTCCGCCCTCCTCCCCTCGATCCAGAAACGGGCATTGAGTTCGCGCAATTCGCTGCGATCAACAGCCAAATGAGAAGAGTATCTATGAAAACAGTGGGTTCTGAACCTGTACGACTTCGACAGGAGCAGAACATTCTTCATCGTCGTTTACCACATGATTGATGCGAGTGCTTACCGGATAGCGTCGCATGAACTGTGCCCCGTAAGGCTTCAGCATTTCGGACGCCGCACTCGGATCCTGCATTCCCGGATCGAGCCACAGATCGTAGCTATCCGGATCGAGAATGACTGGCATGCGGTCATGGACGGGTGATGTCACGGCATTCGGCGTTGTAGTCAAGATCGAGCAGGTTTTCATCCAGTTGCCACTCGGCTCTTTCCACCGATCCCAGATTCCCGCGAAGGCAAACATTTGCGCGTTACCGACTTCAAAGCAGTATGGCTGCTTCGTCTTCCCCACTCGTTGCCACTCGTAAAATCCATCCGCTGGGATCAAGCATCTGCGAGACTTCAACCCATCACGGAACGCGGGCCTTGTTCCCGCAGTTTCCGACCTTGCATTGATCATCTTGGCAGCTACAGAGGAGTCTTTCGCCCACGAGGGAATCAGCCCCCAGCGCATCAGCAACAACTCTCGGATAGGTTCTTTCGGATTCTGACGAATGACTGGGACTGTCTGAGTCGGCGCTATGTTGTAGCGCGGAGTCCATTCGCATCCGTCTGAGACTGACTCGAAGTACTCGTCTACTAACTGCTTCCTTCGCGACAGTCTGTATCGTCCGCACATGTGGCAATTATGGCAGATCGGTGTCTCGCAGAAACTCCCGTTCCCGAGCACTTCCAGTGGCCTGGCAGATTGAGTAGATCATATTCGGCGTTCTGACATGCGGTTCTCCAAAAGGGCCCTGACACGCTGTCGCTTTGTAACCCCCGCAGGCCCTTCTCTGGTGTTGATTTCCGCCCACCTCGATACCTGACTCAACCGAATCCGATGCTCAATGGCGGGCCGTTGGATCGAAACCGTAAATTCGGTCATTGGGTCGGGCGTCGCGGTTAGTGCATCGACTCTGAACTCGGCCACAGCAAGAGCGACGGCTTCATAAAGAGAGTCCGCTTGAACCTCGACAGCGTGCGGAATTCCCTCTGCATCCGTGAACGAAACTCGGCAGCGGGATACGCCCATCCGGGAATTATACCCGTTTAGTTTCGCTCTTTGTTCGCCTAGGTACGGAAGAGGCTTTCGCGAGTTCCAGCCACATTCTGTCGCTTTGACGTCGCGAAACCCGACAGTGGTGGACTGCCACGCGGAACGTCGCGACACGGGCACGGCAGAACCCTTGTCCCGAGCGGCTTTTCAGGGACAACGCATCGAAACTTTTTCTGGCACTTCAAGAAACTTTACAAGGCTCGACGGGTTCTAAGCTCATAACCACTCGTCGCTTCACGAGCAAATGGCAGCACGAAACACCTGGTGTCACCGAACTCTTGATAGGGGCCTGGAGCAGTGTTCCCCAACGTCGAAATTCGGCACCTGCACGCGGTCATTGTCGTGGCCGAAGAGCTAAGCTTCACGCGGGCCGCACACCGACTGAACATAACCCAACCTGCGCTTACCAGACAGATCACCGACCTCGAAAAAGAACACCGATTCCACCTCTTCACCCGCTCTAAACGACGGCCCGTGGAGCTTACCGACGCCGGACGCGTTTTCGTACAGGAAGCCAAGTCTGCGCTTTTCCACACGGAGAGGGCAATTCACTTAGCTCGCGCGACCCACGACGGAGCAGACACCGTCCTGCTGATCGGGCATTCGCCTTATGCTGATCCCGCTTGGGTTGCGGCCATTCTCGCCATCCGGCTGCCCTTGTTCCCGAAGCTCCACATCCAAACGACAGGCCAATTTTTCCCAATGGAGTTAGTGCGAAGCGTTATTGCCGGCGAACTAGATTTGGCCCTCGTGACAGCACCGCCACTGGATGCACAGATTACAGCAGCAGTGTTTGATCGGGCTCCGCTCTATGCCGTTCTACCGGCGACCCATTCCGCTGCTAATCAAGACAGCGTACTGCTACGAGACTTGGCAAAAGACGAATGGATTCTGTTCGGACCACGGGCCCACCCGATTGTCCACGACGCGATCCTGAATGCCGCGCGGAGCCAGGGAATCGCTCCCAAACACTCTCACGACGTACTCGACCCGCAGCAGGCCGTTCACTTGGTTGCTGAACATGTTGGGGTCGCTATTCTCCCTAAGCCTACGGCCTTGGCTTTTCGCGTTGAAGGTGTCGTGGTAAAGCCGCTGTCGGATACAACTTTGTGCTTTGAATCCTGTGTCGTACTGCGGTCTGATGACAAGTCGCGCATGGTGAACGAGCTTGCTCGCGCATTCCTTTGCAAGTATTGCCCCAAGCCTTTGCCGCCTAAGCAGATGGATCTGCCTTTGCCCGCCTGATTCCCGCTCGAAACGAACTCTCTATCTCAAGACCAAAGAGGACAGTCTTGGTGTGGATGAGGCGCCTACTGCCTGTTGAAACCGGCTTTTATAACCGGCAGGAATGAGCTTCGTACGAAAAGTAATTAGACATGTTGCGGACAAGGACTCAAACTAGTAAACAATCCGGCCCTTGACGAGTTCACGCCAAGCGTTCGGCAGACTGCTATCCAACCGCAATACTCCGGCTGGATGGGCTGGAACACCCGCTCGTCGAAGTCGAACAACTGTGCGAATAGCCCATGACCCTTGCTGAACAGTTGCGCTCCAAGAAGAAAGCCCTGACGGTCGAGGAGTTGGCTGATCTGCTGGGCATCGCCCTGCGGACCCTCTACAAAGAGGTCGAGGACGATCACATTCCCTTCTTCCGTGTGCGGACGTCCATCCGCTTTGATCCCCATCAGGTGGCGGATTGGCTGGAGATGAAAATGCCGGCGCATTCTGTTAGGACAGAGCGTCATCCCGAGGCTACTGCTCGGGCCTAGAGTCGATTCGAATATCACGACCAAATTCTGGTCTGGAAATCCGGCAACGAGAGTAAGACAGCCTCAAGCGCCCACTTCGAATAGGGTTCGGTCAGACCTCGCGCACCCGCTTCATGAGTTCAACAACATCGTTCATGCTCGTGACGCTATATAGGGGCGCAGCAACGAGCGTCGCAGATCGAATGCGGCTGGAAGCTTCGGGAGCAATCTTACAGTTCATCGGCACTCGCTCTAGCCAATCCTTATTCCACTCGAAGTATAGATTCCAAAGATCCCAGCCGTCACAGAGGTATTTCGCCTGGATCGGGTCATCAGCATACTCTAGGCGGCCAATCAACAGCAGTGGTTCGACAAGACGTGAATCGATGAAGCAGACAGTGATAGCCTCAACGAGCTTTGGATCCGCTTTGCTACTGAGATACCGGAACACTCCTTCAGGCATCCAATAGCTAGCCTTCGTGTGATACGTCAAATCCTTCGTCGCGAAGTTACCGAATACTGATGTGCTGGACCAAGGGACGTTCTTGTCGAAGTCGACGATCAGTTTACTGACGGCCGAGTGCATTCGGCACACGGCGCTGATGCCTTTCTGCATTTTCGCTCCAGCTTCAGTTGGCATGCATCCAACCCTCCAAGGTTTCCGCGATGTCCGTAGGCACATCGCCAGCGTCGAAGAGCGGTTCGTTCGCGAACAACTCTCCATCAGTAAGTGCCATGACGGGCATATCACTCTGATCTACCATTCCAGAGAAGTACTCAAGATCCCGTTTCCGCAGGAATGCCCGCACGTCTTCCAAGATGAGCGCCTCATGAGAATCCGTCACCCTGGTCCTCTCAACCGCGGTGACCAGATCTTGCCACTGAAGCCGATAGAGATGTTCCCGAGAAGCGTCAGTATCGCCATGTACAGAGAGACTCTCCATCAGATCGGAGCGAGAATCCATCGTCGTTAGGTAAACAAGGACTCGGATCGCGTCCGAGGGCACTTTGGGGCGCAGATCACCCAGCGAATCTAGCAGCCCCAAATAGCGAGCGAGTTGATCATCATCCCCGGTGCCGCTCTTGCCGGCCTCGAGTTTTGCTTCGATGATTATCACTACGGGACTCGCTTTGCTGGCATGAAAATGGAGGACTACATCCGGTATTCCCTTCGGGTGGTTTGGCCAGAAAATGGCGCGCAAATTCGTATAGGACGAGAGCGACCGTCCGGCATGCTCCCTAATGTATTCGCCCGCACTGATCAACCTTCTGTTGATCGGGAGCGAAATGGCAAGTTCGAACAAAGTCTCCCAAAAAGGGCCAGGCGGCACGTAGCGCAGATGCCCGAAGACAGCCGACGTCAGATAGTCTTCCGAGGAGCGGGCTTCCCGCACGTATTTGCCATGGATCTCAGCAACCAGCATGAACTATATCCTGTCCGTGGCCCGACTCAGGTTCACAGAAGTCGTCCTCAATCGTGCAGGCCCCAGTGTAAAACGTGAGTTCGACTACGCGAACGCGGCGAGACTGCCTTTGTTGATCCTTGCCTGGATGTCTCGGTTTCGAACACCTTTGAGATAGACCATCGTCGAGGCGATATCGCGGTGCCCCATCCATTGCTGCAGCGTGCGGATGTCGATTCCGTCCTGGAGGTGGCGTGTGGCATAAGTGTGTCGGAATTTGTGAAGAAACCAGCGGCCACAGTACGCTCCTTCGGCACAGCGGTTGATCTTTACCGTCCCGTTTTCCAGCTTGTGGCTCACAGTGCAATGACCGCAGTTCAGCTCTCCGCGAAACGCAACTGCCTTAAGTTTTTCTAACATGGCGCCGTCGGGCCGGCCCGTGGCACTTGGGAAGACTGGATCGTCGGGGGTCGCATTCGTGGGACGGAAGGCCTTCAGCAACACGATGAGTTTCTGGGGAACCGGCACTTCTCGCTCCTCCCAGTTCTTCGGGTGAAATCCCCAATGCGGTTTGGCGGTTACGCGCACAGCCATGTGCTTGAAATCAACATCACGCCATGTAACAAACCGCCCTTCCGCGTCACGAAACCCTGACATCAGGTAGAACTTAAACCGGACTTCCTCGGGCTTCGTGCAGGCTCTGAACAGCTTCGCCAGTTCGAAGTCTTCATAAATCGGACGCACGGTTTCGACGAAGCTTGGCCAGTCGGCGGCATTGAGCAGTTTCGCCTTCCCGTGCTGCTTCATTACCTGTGAGATCACGACCAGCTTGTTGTAGATGCTTTTGCCTTTCTGTCCTTGCTTCAGGCAGTCGGTGGCAAAGTCGAGCAGATCCTGACGCTCCACGTCATCAACGTAGGTCTTTGCACAGAACGCGCTGAAAGAGTCGAGGATGGGACGGTAGGTGCGGAAGGTTCGCAACGAGCGGTGATAGCGGACGTAGTCCTTATACGCATCGAGGGCACGCTTTAGCGTCGTGCGCTCCTGAGCTACTTCGACGACAGGCGCTACCGGAAGAATCCCGTTGCGCGCGGCGTCCAGTGCGGCCTGCTTCGCCCGCACCTTGTCGGCAGCGGCGAAGCCATTGGGCCCAGCGGCTTCACGATACCGCTTGCCGCCCTCCCACCATTCAAGGTAGTAGCTGCCTTCGGCGTGCACCTCGTCCTTACCCTCGACCGTCACATGATCGCGGCGAACCCGACCCTTACTGTCAAAAAGCGCCGGAACGAGCGTCCAGGTCGCACCAGCCGAGGTGGAAATCTTGATTTTCTTGAGGAGTTTGACGTGGGAGATCTTGGGCATTTGGCGGTTCCTTGTCTGAACCGCCACCATATTCGCCTACAAGGCTTCTAAATGCAAGTAAAGAAAGGCACACCGTGACAGGGCAGCGTTCTAACCAACTGAACTACGTCCCCACGCCAAATCAACGAGGAGCGCTATCGCCGCTGAATCGCGGCTTCGCGCTTTCGGAAGGTCTTGAATACTTCACCAACGATCAAGACACCCCTATCGTAACAGCTTCTTTCAGAACGGGAAAGTCCTCGCCCCTGGCTACTGCGGCGCCCACGTCATATCAACCCGGATCGGAATCTCGTTCTTCACCGGCATCGTGAGCAGCGAGGGCGGCTCGATCTTGAAATCCGTGAGCTTCGCGGGAATTGTTCCGGTAATGTGCTTTTCATTTCCCTGCGTCGTCACCTGAAACGGAACCTGCGAATAATGCGCCGTCTGCCCGGCAAACTGGATCTCCAGATCGGCATCGATGGTCGATTGGTTGGCCGCTGATTCCGGAAGCTTCGTGCGAACGGTGACCATTGGGTACTCCGCGCCGCGCGTCACCTGCAGCATGTGCAAGTCGCGGTTGCTGTCGCCGGAATCGAACGTCTTGACCGGAACGGCGATCAGGAAATCGCATTGGCCGTCGTTGCAGATTCCCTTCCCTCGCGCCGCATGACTGGTCCCCTCCGACTGGTGCAGCGGATGCGAAACGTGATACGTGAGCGTGCTTTGCTTCAGCACCCACGTGGTATCGGCGGCAAACGTGGCCGATACGGCAAAAATAAGAAAAATAAAGCAGGGGAATAATTTTCTAATCATAGGTTCTTATGAATAAGATGCAAGCGTCAGCCCGGCAAGCGCATCCCTAAAACTTGAATGAAACCGACAGCAAGGCGGCCCCAAATGCGCCCGCGGTCACAATCGCAACCGGCCCGTGCGCCTGGGCTATTCCGTGAACTTTCTCGCCATTATTCTTTTGGGAAAAAGCCATCGCTCCGAGAATCGGCGTCAGGATCATCCCCGGACCGTGGATCCACGCCATCGCCTTGTGGAATTTGATTTGCCCCCGCGTCTCAGTGCCCTTAATTTTCGGGGCGCGAATCGCGTAATACGCCGTGATGCCATACAAATCTCCGGTGAGCGAGCCCAGCGCGACGTGCAGATCGCGAGTGGCGCTGTCCTCCTTGTGGCCGCCGGCCTGTAGTGAAGTAATCACCGTCGCGATCATCGGGATCGTCGTAATCAATCCCATGCGCTGATGGATCTTCAGCATGTGGGTGCGCTTGTCGAGGAGCGCCTGCTCCCGGGGATTGGCCTTCGTTTCCGTTGGAGCGAAGCCCAGATCCGAGAGCGAGGGCTCGTTCTGCTGCGGTTCGGTTTTCTGCGGCGTCGGCGCGCTGGGCAAGCTCTGCGGCGGAGCCTGGCT
>DASYZA010000053.1:0-3533 GCA_035946775.1 Candidatus Sulfotelmatobacter sp.
CGGGCGATGAGAAGAAGGCAGGCGAACTGGGAAAGGAATACGGCGGACGTGCCTCGGCGGCTACCAACTGACCTGTGCACCACTCATACCGCTGCACCACTCATACCGCGTAGCGGTTTAGTCCTATTCCGTTTATGTGCACCTGCACATAAACGGAAGAACTACTTGTTTGCAGGATCGGATGCCGGAGGAGATCGTGCAGCGGCGATCTACAGCTTGATCGGTTCGGCCAAACTCAACGGTCTGGATCCCGAAGCCTATCTGCGGGAAGTGATGACCCGCATCGCTGACCATCCCATCAACCGGATCGAGGAGCTTCTACCGTGGAATCTCGCCAGCGTGTCGCCAGAACTCGCAGCGTAAAGAAGAAAGCGAAAAGCGACAGTTCGGTTGCGGCCTTCTCGCTTCCCAACATCGCCGAACTGATCGAGGATGGCGATATCACCATCGGCAGGCTGCGCCCCATTGGTTGCGTTGCTACCGCCGCCGACGAAGACTGCACCTACGCCATGTTGGTTCGCCGTCGTGGCGAGACCCTGTTGCAGTTCCTCGTCCGCCTCGATCAGGCCATCGATAAGGCGCTCACTCTGGGTATCTTCACCGACGAAATCAATCCCTAATCCTGCCCCGCAAGTGTCCACTTCGATTGCCTTGTGGACACTTACACTCCCCGTCAACACGGCTTCAGCGGACGGTTACCCCCACGGTGATGGTTCGTCAAAATAAAAAACGGCGGAGGGAGTGCTATCACTATAGGTTATGGTAGTCAGGCGATGGAGAGCATCATGGGTATAGGTGGTAGTAACCGTGGCTGTCCCCGTCTGATTGGGCTTGGGACGCGTACGCTGGTAAAGGTCTCCGGCCGTGCCGGTGTCGTAGGTGTACGTTGTCGCACAAAGTAACCATTACTAGTTTTTATGCTTCTAAGCTGGTATGGCGACCAGCAGTGAAGTCTCCCTGACGCGCGATCAGCGTCTCGAACTGAATAGCATTGCTCAATCGCGTTCCTTGCCGGCGGGCTACGTCTTTCGCGCCAAGTCCATCCTGATGCTGGCCGAAGGAGCGTCCTTCAACACCATCAAGGGCCGACTGCAAACCACCGCGCCGACCATCATCCGCTGGAAGGAGCGCTTTCTCGAATCCGGGCTCGACGGACTGGATACCTATCATCCCGGGCAGAAGGCCACGGTTCTGACTCCCGCGTTGCGAGCTCGGATTCTGTCGGCCACGCGCAAGAAGCCCCGGGACGGTTCTACGCATTGGAGCTGTCGCAAACTGGCGGCAGCGCTGGGCGTCAGCAAAGACGCGGTGCATCGAGTCTGGCAAGAAGCCGGCCTCAAACCTCACCGCTTGGAGCGTTATCTGGCCAGCGATGATCCGGAGTTTGAGAGCAAAGCGGCTGACATTCTCGGCCTCTATCTGAATCCGCTGCAGCACGCCGCCGTGTTCTCGGTCGATGAAAAGACCGCGATTCAGGCTCTGGATCGACTCGACCCGGTTCTGCCGCTGTCGCCGGGCCGCGCGGAGCGTCATGGCTTCGAGTACTACCGACATGGCACGCTTTCTCTGTATGCCGCGCTGGACACCAAGACTGGTCGTGTCCACGGAAAAACTGCGGCTCGCCACACCAGCCGCGACTTCGTATCCTTCCTGGAAGAAGTGGTGTCGTTGTGCCCGCCCCGGCAGCAGATTCATATCATCCTCGACAACCTCTCCGCTCATAAAACGCAACTGGTTCGTGATTTCCTCCAAAGACATCCCCGCGTGCAATTTCACTTCACGCCCACCTATTCTTCCTGGCTCAACCAAGTCGAGTTGTGGTTCGCCAAAATCGAACGCGATGTCATTGCCCGCGGCATCTTCACTTCGGTACCCGATCTGGCTCGCAAACTTCGCCGCTACATCAACTCCTATTCGGCAAACGCTCGTCCCATTCAGTGGAAATACTCCGACCCTTCCCGCCGTAACGAATTCACCGCGACAGTCCACTAGTGGACTGTCGCAAAGTAACCATTACTAGTTGTTATGCTTCTAAGTTGGTATGGCGACAGAACAGGAAGTCTCTCTCACCCATAACCAACGTGCTGAACTCAACAGCATTACGCAATCACGCTCCTTGCCTGCGGGATATGTTTTTCGTGCCAAACTTATCCTGATGCTCGCTGAAGGCGCTTCCTTCAGCACCATCAAACGCCGGCTGCAGACCAGCGCTCCCACCATCATCCGCTGGAAGCAGCGTTTCCTCGAATCTGGACTCGACGGGCTGGACACCTATCATCCTGGCCAGAAGGCCACCGTTTTGACTCCCGCGTTGCGGGCTCGGATTCTGTCTGCCACACGGAAGAAACCCAGCGACGGTTCCACCCACTGGAGTTGCCGCAAGTTGGCGGCGGCTCTGGGCATCAGCAAAGACGCCGTCCATCGGGTCTGGAAAGAAGCCGGTCTCAAACCTCATCGCCTGGAGCGTTACCTGGCCAGCGACGACCCCGACTTCGAACGCAAGGCGGCCGACATTATCGGCCTGTATTTGCGGCCTCCGCAGCACGCCGCCGTGTTCTGCGTCGATGAGAAAACCGCAATTCAGGCTCTGGATCGGCTCGACCCGGTTCTGCCACTTTCTCCTGGACGCGCCGAACGTCACGGCTTCGAGTACTACCGCCATGGCACGCTTTCTCTCTATGCTGCGCTGGACACCAAGACCGGACGCGTGCACGGTAAAACCAGCGCCCGCCACACCAGCTGCGACTTCGTCGCCTTCCTCCAAGAGGTCGTATCGTTGTGTTCGTGTCGGCAGGAGATTCATATCATCCTCGACAACCTCGCCGCCCACAAAACCCCACTGGTTCGCGAATTCCTCGCCCGCCATCCCCACGTCCAGTTTCACTTCACCCCGACCTATTCTTCTTGGCTCAACCAAGTCGAACTCTGGTTCGCCAAAATTGAGCGCGAGGTCATTGCACGCGGCATCTTCACCTCGGTGCCCGATCTCGCTCGCAAACTCCGCCGCTACATCAACGCCTACTCCGCCAACGCTCGACCGATCCAATGGAAATATTCCGATCCTTCTCGTCGCCTACCTGCTAACGAATTCACTGCGACAGTCCACTAGATTCCGCTCTCTTTATTTTTCAGTCGCTCACCGATTGCGGCCGAACTTAGCTGACTTCTTTCTTGATCCGTCCAATTGTGAAGAGTTGTCACGGAGTGCATCTTGTCTGATAAGTTTGCGCAAGACTCAGAATCATATCGGCGGTGCACTCGTCACCGATCGCGGTGTTCAGCATGGCATGATAAATGGGACGATCCGGCCAGTCGGCGCTGAAATACTTCTGCACAAAATGAGCACGTTCTCTATCCACGCTATCGACCCGTTCTTCGGCATCCTTTTCGCTCTTTCCTCGGGATAAGAGCCGCCGGACCTTATCTGCTCTTGGGGCATAGAGAAAGATTCGCAACGTGTCTTGCCGATTCTTAAGGAACTGCTGCGCCCCTCTGCCCACGATGACACAATTCCCCATCTCGGCCGCATGTTC
>DASYZA010000054.1:0-17568 GCA_035946775.1 Candidatus Sulfotelmatobacter sp.
TGATGACCTACGACGATCTCCGCCTCCTCATCGACTACCACTACTGGGCGCGCGACCGGGTGCTCGACGCAGTGGCTGCAATCACGCCGGAGCAATTCCTACGTCCCATGGGCAGCAGCTTCACCTCGGTGCGCGACACCATTGCCCATATCTGCGCCGCCGAGCGCATTTGGATCACACGATTGAAGGGCGAAAAGCCACAGGGACTTCAGAAAGCGGACCGCCTTTCCGGTGTCGAGGCAGCCCGCAAGGAGTGGACCGAACTCGAAGGCGAAATGCGCGGACAACTCGCAAGATTGGGACCGGAAGCTGTGGAGCGCACGATCGACTATGAGGATCTTCGCGGTAATGACCAATCGGACGTGCTTTGGCAGATGCTGCAGCATGTGGTCAATCACGGCACCTATCATCGCGGACAGATCACCACAATGCTGCGACAACTGGACGCAGTACCGCCGAAGTCCATGGACCTGATTGCCTTTCATCGCGACCGAAGTCGGAAGCCTTGACCGGAAAGCCGCGGCGTAGAATGGTCCGTTTTCGAGTTCAAAAGGCAGTTTGGGACGATGCTTACCGATACTCCGCCATGCAAATCAGACCTCGATGCCTTCCGGGAAAGCGACCGGCATACGGCGCTCGACCTGCCAGTTAACGCGCGCTTGCCTGGGATCGCAAAATCGATCGAAGCGGGAATGAAGTCGGAGCGGACTGGGACCGTTCGCCGAGCTTGTGCTGAGTTTCTGAAATCGGCATCCGAGTTCTACCAGGTTCGCGAGTGCGGTGTCCGGGTACTTGCCGCCAGACCACTGCGCGTTCGCGAACAATTGACCACTGAGCTATTCGGTGACTATGATCCGGAAACCATGTTGATCCGGGTCTGGATGCGGACGGCCGTGCGCAAGGAGATCACGTCATTCGGGACTTTCCTGAGCACGCTGTGTCACGAATATTGCCATCACCTGGATTACGAAAAGTTTGGACTTCCCGATTCATGGCATACGCGCGGGTTCTATGAGAGAGCAGCAATGCTATACCATCACGCGCGCGGTACGCCACAGAAGAGACTGTTCTGGACGCCAATGTCGAACGGGCGCTGGCGTATTGATTGGCCAAAGACGAATCGAAATGCGCCGTAGAATTTCTCCGGACGAGTTGCCGGTCGGCACCACTTTTACTCCGTCAATACACCCAGAACGGTAGCCACTCCTACCATCACGCCAATTCCCGACTTCAAACCATCACATAACCCCCAAAACAAGGGGATAGTCAGGAAGCAAACGATAGTAAGGAAACCGCTTACCGTGGTCCCTTTCCGCGCAATGCAACGGCAAATGAGGTCAATCGAACGGCAACCTTAAGGCGATAGAACGGAAATACAACGGCAATCGAGATTTGGTTCGCAAAGCCTCTAATCGAACGACGGATCACACACACTCCGCGCCTCGAAGAGCGCGCGCAACGGGACAACTTCCGTGCCATTGGAGTTCGTTAACGTCCTTGCATCGAGGAACAAGGAGTGGAATGTCTCGCTCAGTACGAAGCCGAGACGTTTGCGCGCGGGGCTCAATTCCATGGCGAGCAAATAAAGAATGTCGTCACTCGGGCTTACATAGAGGACGACGTCGGATACGTCGTCATCTTCCAGAGCTCGGCGAATCGCCTGGTACCGTGCCGCGGACTTGGCGCTTTTCTCGTACTCGATCCCGATCTTGCGCGCGCATCCGTCGACTTCGATTTCCGCTATGGCGTCGTAGTCCTTGAGCGCGGCATCCGCCGCCACAAGATTGCGGGAGGCGATTTCGAGTTCCCCTTTCCAGCTACGTAGCAAACCCGCTCGTGCGAAGGCCAGGCGGATACTGACCAGTTCAAGCGCGTGAAGGATCTGCGATGGGTCGAGGATCCGCTCCGTACCGCTGGGCAATGAAAGCAAGGAATGGCCGCGCAATTCGAGGCATTCGAGACCCTGTTGGGTGATTCCGAAGACCGGTTTGCCTAAATAGTGCTTCCTGTTCAGCCTCGCGACGAGGCCAGCCTTTTCGAGCCGCGCTACGCGCCAATGCAGCGAGCGCGTGATCGGCGCCAGCATCGAGTGCTCCAGAAGCTCTCGTAGCTGATCGAAACAGACGGCCCGCGCATTGCGGATGTGAACGAGCAGCGGCACATCGCAAGTGTCAGAAAGGGCGATATAGCCTTTGTAATACCTCATTGGATCGCCCTCTCGCTCTCTCCTGAGCCCAGCAAAACGCGACGGTGAGCCAGGTCGATCTGCCATCGCCCGAGATCGCTTTCGACCCAATCCTCTCGACCGAGGAGCAACATCGCCTCGTATCTTTGCCCTCGCATACTGATCGAAATGGGGAGCACGCCGGCCGACTTCCAGCCAGGCTTCGAAAACGGAATAGCGCCATGCTCGGCAGATTTCAAAGTGACGAGATAGGCGTCGGGCGGCATTCCCGAAACGCGGCGTTGGAACAGCAGATGGGTTTTATTCGCAAATCGCCGCGGCTCCGAGCAGAGAAATGTCTTGCCCACGGCGCGCAATGGATGCTCAGGGTCAAAGCCGCTCTTTGAATTGAACCGAATCTGGCCCGGGAAAACCAGGCAATGACGAATGCGTCTTCCTGAGAGGACGGCTGCCGAATTGAAGTAAGCCGCCCTCCGCTGGAAGCAAAACGGATCGGCCGTGTCCCGCGAATGCATGGCCCACCAGTTCGTTCCGAAGCTGATTATGCCGACGTACATGCTGATAACTCCGCCGTCAGGGCGCCCAAAACCGCCCGTGTCTGTGCCATTCGCTCGGGTTCACCAAGGAGATGGAGAAACCAGATCCGTTCACAACAGAGGTTGGGAAGGCGCAGACATTTGTCATGGAAATGGTGGAGCAGCGCGTCCAACTCCGCCATGGCGCGCGTAAACGCGATACCTTTCGTGTTCCTGGGGCCAAGTTTTCGGGCGAGGTATTCGCCCCAATTCTCCGTGATCCTGTGATCGTCTACTCCCTCTTTGTAAGCAATCCGCAGCGCGAAATAGGGGTTGTTGTGCGCAAGATGTTCGCGCAGTTCCTGGATCTGTTCTTGCGGGGATGTGACTTCCTCGGATTCTTTCCGGGCGCTTCCTTGCTGTGCGCGATTGATCATCTGCGCGGTCAGATGCCCGAAGATCGCCTCGTTGAGAGCTTCGAGCGCGGCTGTCCGCTCCGGTTCCGGGAAGAGAGTAATACGCTCGAATTCGCCCTGGAACTGCGCAGGAAGCGGCGCACCCAGCAATTGGTACAAGCGTCGAAAGAGTTCCGTGCGAGTCGAAGCCCGTGTGTAATGGCGGTCTCCGACGGGATCCTCCGTGGCCACATAGGAGAGCCAATCGCCATGGTTTTCAAAATCGAATCGAGATTTTGGGGACATTCTGACTCCTTAAGCGCCTTTGAGAGTTGCGTTCTTGCGCCGTTCCTGGTCAAGCAGCACGGTCGCCTGGTTGAGCCGCTCCTTCAGATTCTGCTCGCGGTTTCGGAATGCTTCATTCTGTCGCCGAAGCAGGAGAGCCTCTTGTTGCAGGCCGGCCATGCTCACGTCCGATATCCCATTTGAGTTTGTTTCGCCGTTCACCGGCTCCGGAGTGGCGGCATGGAGATCAACCATGCCGCGTGCGACCTTTGTTTCGGGCTCCGGTTCCGGGGGCAGCGATTTCCCGGAGAGCGACCTTTCGACCTCGCAATTGTGGAGTTCGACTAGCTGATTGAACTGCTCCGTGCGGCGCTCGATCTCGATCCGGTCGCTGACGCGTCCGTTCCACAACTGGGCGATGAGGGTTGCCGCAATGAGTTCACGCTTGTCCATAGCGCGCCATTGAAGGAAGATGACGCCGGCGGTCGCGGTCAAAAGAATCAAACTCACCACGTTCGACCAGAAGTAGAGATCGTCGATGGAGTTCTCAACGACGGCGTTTCGAGCCGATTCAAGTCCGGCCCCGTAGTCCTTATCTTGGGGATTGATCTTGCCCAGGACATAATCGAAGAATCCCTGACGCCTGGCGCCCGGCTGCGCGTTCTCAGTTGCCGGACGGCTCAGCGTTTGACCGTGTAACTGGACATGAATCGAGCCAAGCAACATCGCAATCGCTATGCACCGCAGGATGTTTTGGTACCGCATCGTTATCCTTTATTTACCGGCTCAAGAAACAATCCTGCCGTTCTCCGCCGGCGCTGTTTCCGGTTTTCCGTTTCCCTGAATCGCAAATTGACGCCGACATGCGGGTCGAGGTAGCTGTGCATTCGTGGATAGAGCGCGGTCGCAAGCCCCTCCATCTCGAACCGCGGCGCTTGGCGCACATGGAGGTGCCCGTAGCGCGTACCTTCGCGGTTGTCGACCATCAGGATCTCCATCTGCCCTACGGGAAGGTTCTTGATGTGGTCTTCGCGCGCACGCGTCTCCTTAATGTCGCTCTCGCTCCCAGTCCCGGTTTCGATATATTTGGCGGAGAAGACGCCGGTTCGGCGCACCGACAGGCTGCGGCGTTTAGCGGCGAACCGGGCCGAAGCCCTCAGAAACCATTGCGCGGTGTGCTCCTCGGTGACATTCATGATCATCTTGGTTCCGGGAGCGGATGACACTTCATCGGCGAACGCCTGGCTCACCCACTGCAACTGGGGCAGACTTTGGAACGAGAAGAGGAAGGAGACGCGCGCACCTCGCGCGGTCTGCAGTACCTGCGTAAATCCCGGATACGCGAAAGTCGCAAACTCATCGAGGATTACGGAAAGCATGGGTTCGTCTGCATCCCGGTCGCCAGACGATTGTGCGTAGCGTTTCCCGACCATCAGTTGAATGTTCTGGAGCAGGATCTTTCCCAGCGCTTCGACGGCGCGCTGATTGCGGTTGGCGTTGAGCGAAACGAACAGGATGAGGTCTTTTTCCACGATATCATCCAGCGTGAGCAGATCCTGGTAAGAACCGGTGACAATTGACAGTTCATCTTCAAGGAAGCTCAGCAATTCATTGAGTAGTCCCTGAATTTTTTCGACACGCTCACGGTCGGCCAGCGACCGCTGAAGCATTTTGGCTGACATCTCGAAGTTCAGGCGCTTCTGCATCGAGATTCCGGGAATGGTCTTCAGGTGCGCTTTCGCTGCGGCAATCTGCTCCTGCAGCACATCTTCATCGAGTGCCATGACCAGCACGTCATATATATTGAAGAGCTTCCCGGTGTACTGGAGTACGCGGACAAGATCGGAAAGGTACGCTTCCTGGTGGCCCTTGAAGAAGTCCTCGCGCAACCCGAAGGAGCGGAAGATGAAATTCACATGCTCCTGGTAGGCGTCGTCGAGAGCATAGAAGGGGTTGTACCGGGCTGATTCATCGGGGCGCGTCGGGTCGATCACGCGCAAATCCTGGAGCCGTCCCGCGCGTTCGATGTGCGGCAGTAGGCGCTCCAGGAAATCGCGCTCGCCTTTGCCGTCGAAGATGATCATGGGCATCCGGCGCGCGCCAAAGTGACGCGTCAAATCCTGGGCGATGATGTTTTCTAAAAACGTGGATTTGCCGGCGCCGGTGCCACCCACGATGACGCCATGCTTCATGCGCACCGCGTCCGGCCAGAGCCAGGGCTCTTTGTGGACGTTGCAGCCGAGCACGGTTGCGCCCGCCTGATGCGCATCGCAAACCATTGCGGCGTCCTTCGACGCCGGAATCAGGAGGGGCGGATGGGGCCAATTGGCTTCCCGCTTTGTCCTCCGGCCCAAAAGCTGCGCGCCTACGAGACCGCCGCCGAAGAACAGGATGGAAGCGTAGAGGAAGATTTCGAGGCACTGGCTGTTGTTCAAGTGTAACCGCGAGACAGCGACGTACCAGCACAAGGCAATCACGGCGCAAGCGAAAAGAACCAGGACACCGGCGACGTCTTCAGGACCGCGGTCGCGCCATCCAACCGGCTCGTAGTAGAGACTCATCGCGCGCCTCTGAGGGAAAAGTAGAGAAAGATGCTGACCAAGGCGCAGAGCAATCCCGTGAGAAGGATTAGCAGAGAGTTTGGCTTCCACCGGCCCTTTTCATCAATCGGTCTTAAAGGATCCGAAAGAACGCGCACGAGCGTAGCCTGGAGATTCGATTCCGGATCGTTGCTGTAAAGCCGGTGTAGCGCCCAACGGATCCGCTCGATGGAAGTGGAGTTCTGCGCAGCACTCATCAGAAAACCGCCTCCACGCGCAAGGGGCCCCCCTGATCGGCTCCGAAGCTGAACTCGTAGAGCGCGGGCGCGTCGCCGGCCGGACTCCGAAAGCTGATGACCCCAGCGGTCTTCTGTCCGGGCGCAAGATCCCGGTTCGCGCACTCGGCGCGCAGCACTGCGACGCTAGCGTGCTGTTTCGCTTTAAACGCAGAGAAGGTTTTGGGCGCGAGTTGATGATCCCGGAGGCTCACGAGCGAGATTGGCCGTTCAGTCGGGAACGGACGAACAACTTCCGGCGCGGTCACGCGGAAGGGCGATTGCGTGAGATTGGCGATCGAATACCGGATAAAGAATTGATCCCGGGCGCGGTAGACCTGCTCAAGATCGACTGCGACCCGGCCCGGCGCCGTCTTCGCGGGATCGCGGGTGATGTTTTCGGAACCCATCATTGCCTGCGCCAAGACGAGCGATGCGATGCGGTGAATCTCGTTGTCGGATGGCGCAGCCAAAGCCTGCGCCGAAGTATGCGCGTTAGCAGCAGGCTCAGTGCGAATGAGCACATCCATCGAGGCGAGGTGGCCAGGTGGATCAAGTTCGTAGTTCAGCTCCCGCGTTGCGGTCCACACGAAGAGGTTGGTAGAGACGCCATCGCGGAGCGGCTTCACAAAGACCTTGTCCCCGTGGTGCTCAATCTCAAAATCGTCCGGGTCACCGACGGCCAGCGTCGTCACCGGCTCGCCAAATTCAAGTACCGTCAGATGATTGAGCGAGGTCGCGACGTGCTGAATCTGATGCTGGGTAATTGTCTGCGTTCTGGCTGCAGTCGTCAGAAAGGCGAGAGGGATAATGATGAACCACTTCATTGCGGCGGCCTCCCGGACGCAAAAGACGAGGGAGAAGACCAAGCCAGAAGCTTGCGTCTTCTCCCTCCACGTTTAGGAGTGTTCCATGACAGCCGGAACACTCGTGTTTTCGAAGGTCAGGTCGCGTTTGCCCCGGTATTGAAAGAGGAAAACCCTCTTTTCGCACTCCGGGCCTTGCGGATTCTCGAGCCACTCTACGAGGAACGCCCGCCGCTCGTCATCGAACCAGACGTAGCCGTTGACGGTCTTTGGCATGCGCACACGTACACGTTCGCCGCCGGTGACTCCCGCAAAAGCGTCGACCACCTCCTGCGGAAAGGCCTGAAAGAGAACGGCGCCTGAACCCGAGCCGCCGGTGACCACTGCGTTCATGGCCTGCGCCCACGCCCGGCGATTCTCCTGCTTGCCCTGCGCCCAGTAGTGCAGGAACAGGTGCAGAGAGCTGAACTGATCCCGTGCCTCCTGTTCGTGTTCCCAGAGGGCCGCCTGGGCTTTGTTGCGCGCCAGCACCGCCGACCTTCTCAGTTCCTTGTCTTCGCTCGGCCGCACAGTTTCCCATTGCGCCTGAGCGTCCTTCAACTGCTGCTTGACTTCTCCCTCGCGCTCGATAATCCGGCTGGCGATGTCGCCGTAGATCGAGTTGATCAGCTGGCATTCCTCGAACATTTCCCGGGTGACGTTCTCGCCCGAAAAAAGCCCGCGGAAATCCTCGATCCCCATCTTCTCTTCGAACCCCTGGCCGGTTTCGTCGGGAAGAAAGCCGAGTTCCTTGCGCAGGAGGTTGTAGAGCCTGCCTACCTTGTCCGTGGGCGCAACATCGAGATGGGCAGGCAGATCCGACACCCTGCGCTCGCGCTTCAAACGCAGCCAGGGCGCCGGAGCCACCTCCTTCCGGATCTCGCTGATCACGGATTCATCAATCTCGACCCGGTGTTTCAAGGAGTCGAGCGCGTTCTGCAGTTGTTCAACGAGCCTATAGGCCAGGTCAGGCCGTCCCGCCGCAAGGCATGAGGTCTTGAGATCGGTAATCGAGCCGATCCGGTTTCCCCGCGCCTTCATGGCAACCGGGCACGCGTTCCACCAGGGAGATTTAGCTTTCTGGTGCTTAGTTTTCTCCTGTTGAAACCGTTCCCCATACGCGATCCTTCCCGCTACGAACTTCGGGAACTGATCGGATGGCATCACGCAGATGGTGTCGAAATCGAAGTCGCCGCCATTCCTGCCCGCGGTCTTTGAATGGAGGATGTAGGTCCCCTCCAAGTGAAGCTGCCGGTCAAGGATTTCAGAGGCCTCGGTTTCATCAAGGTCGGTGGTCCCGAGCGCCCGCTGGAGCGCCGGAACCAACTCCTGGTTGCTGATGTGGCGGACGGGAAGGAGATCCTCCTGCATCCGGATCGGATAGCGGATGCAGAGGCCCTTCTCTGCCGTCAAGGCCGTGATTGCGCCGTCTTCCGGTATCCAGTCGGACGCCGAGAGGATCTTGCCCCGGTGTTCGATCAAGATGCCGTCGTCTGCGAGAGCAAACGCGGGCAACCGAAGGTCGGCGCCGGTGAGAGCGCGAAAGGCCCAGCGGGCCATCTTGCGGTTCAACTGGTTGAAGACGTAGGGAATCTTAATGGCATTTCCACTACGGTCCGCCAGCAGCACCGCCTCCGCCGGGTCGCTCCCTTCTGAGGCGGGATCGTCTTCCCGCTCCAGTGCGTCGGGGTCGAAGTTGACGCTGTCTTCGATCGTTGTTGCCTCGGACTTACCGATGATTTCGAACAGCGCCTCGTAATCACCTTCGTCCCATGCTTTTCGCATTGTCTTGATTCGATTGAGCGCCCACGGTTTCAGTTCAAACTGCAGGGCCTCTTCCGAAGCGTGCTCGATCAGGGTGTAGCTTGATCCAAACTCCGACCGCCGGGAGATCTGTTTGATCCCGAGAGTCGCCGGGCCAGTAAACGTGCGGCCCGAGGTGCCCAGTTGGGGAAGAAATCGCACTCCCCCTTTGAGTGCCGGTTTGCAGGCGCTTTCGGGCAAAATGACATCGACCCCGAGCCTTTCGGCCACACGATCGCTCATCGCCTTCAGTGCGCCCTTTGCCTGCTTCGGTTCGCGTGCGTCGAATGCCAGGCGGAACTGGCAAAAGCGGTTGGTGCCGATCTTCAGCTTCCGGTAGAGGGACTCGCGCGCCCAGCCACGGCAGTCGTTGGTGCCAAGGACATGATCCTTGACTACGACGATGCGCAGGTTGGGCTCCTCGACCATCAGCTTGCAGTCGGAGACGAGGATCGCAAAGTACACGATCGCCGCCTCGGGCCAATGCTGAAAGCGCTCAGCAATCGGGCCGGCGTGCGCCCGGTCGACGAAGTAGAACTTGCCGTCCTTCGCCGATCCGCTCGCGCCCACCAGCTTGTACTCGACCCCGCCATAAGTGAGACCGGCCATGCGGTTCTCGACCACGGTCTGTTCGTATGGCGTCAACTCATACGGCACGCCGACGCGCGCCACTCGGATCCCGGGATAGAGTTGCCCGAGGAGCTTTCCCTCCAGCGTATCTTTCCGTCCGAGCTTGGTCGGCTTGCGGGTCACTTCACCGGAGGCATCGATCCTCAGTTCCAAAATGAGGCGTTCATCGAGTCCCGGATGCTGTGTCCTGTTCGCTGTCATGTTCTCCTCACTTGTCTGGCGATTCACGACAAAGTGACAAGAGATTGGCTGACGCCGGTCTCTCGCATCTCTTCGCCTAGCCGCCCGGTTAGGGGTTGGGTGTAGCCGAGCCAGGTTCGAGGTGCGAAACCGGGTCAGCGGAATTCCTCATCGCACTCGCGATAAGGATCAAAGGAGGCGACATGAGCCATATTTCAGGTGTGTCCCCTCTTTGAACTCACACTGGCCGTTTCTTCTTGCTTCTGTTTATTTCTGCATTGGTTTCTTTACCAATATCGGAGAACCTCCCTGCATCTCGGCCCCCGCCTTGTAGGCATGGAGGACATACACAACCCCGGATTTTGATTGGAATGCCTTGATCAACGCCTCTCCTTCGCTCGGAACCTCCTCGCCCAACTCTGGCTTCGAGGGCGACGTCCCATCTTTGGCAAGGAAGTACCGGGCGACTTCCTCGCTCTGCTGCCGTGATCTCCGCATTCTCTTCGGCCGCGCCGATTGTGCAGAGGCCGGTTGTGCGGGAATGGTGGTAACTGCGGCTGTGCTCATCATTGACCTCCGTCTTTTCCGTCGGGCGCTGCCAGAACCTGCTCACGCTGTTCACCGTCAATCGGCCGCTCGCTGTATTCGGCAATCCACAATCCATCCGGATTCATCTGCGAGCGCTTATCCGCGATGAGGCGGATGCGGTACTCGTTCACGAAATGATCCGTGGTCTCGGTCCCATTCGACAGGTGGTGAACATCCTTTACCCCGTAGGCCAGATACGTGAGCGGCTCACCAGGAACCGGATCGATCTCACGGAGATGAAACACCGACTGAATCTGGCCGTCTTCGATTTTGCCCCGTGTGTCGCCGTCCTGCATTTCCTTCAGGGTGTATGCGCGCAGGTTGCGGGTCATCATGTTCAGGCTGGCGGCCCAATGATCGTCCACGTCCGCGGGCGAATAGTTGAGATAGCTGGTCAGGAAGCGGCGTACAAAAGCTTCGTCGAGAAATTGATCGGTTCCCGCTGTCGAGAGATCGGAAACCGCGTCCCGTGCCGGTTTACCCCAAATTGAGGCATTCCCATTCGGGCCGATGCGAATGATGGTGGGGGGCTGCATGCGCACATAGACGGCAAAACCGATGGATAGTAGCGCAATCGGAATAGTGAGAAAGGCGAGAAGCCATGCCCGGTTGGCATTCGCGCGCAGTGCTCCATCCATCTCGTAATATTTCGGAGCCGTCGAGACAGCTTCATCCACTGGAAGTGACTTCTTCTTCATGCGCCCTCCGATTCGCCGCTAGGCGCTGGTTGGGCCGCTCTGGCGATGCTGCCGGCGGCAATCCGCGCCGCATGATAGGCGCCCCACGTGCCGATGTTGTAGCGATGAACCGTCGGTCCTCTTCGCGGAAAGGCCGACTGCCCGGAGCGGGAAACGGCACGTGTCACGGCGCTTCCGGAACTGCTATTCGGAGCCGCAGCGCTTTCGGCAGGCAGTGCGGTTGCGCTGCCGCTTACCTCATCTGCAACGTCCGTGCCCATCGCGTCGCTGATCGAGTTGCGGATCAACTCGGCATGACCCTCCAGAGTGGGTGCACCGGAGGTGAATTCGAAGCCAGCCTGCGCAGAAGACGCTGCAAGGGGAGGACGTTGAGGCGGCGCGGGGAGATTGCCGCCTGTGGAGGCCGGAAGAGCTGCTATTGATCCCGTACCTGCCACACCGGATAATGCTCCTGCAGAAGTTGGGCCCGCTGAACCCGTTCGAGCCGCCGCCACGCCGGCAGCAGCTCCCTCAATGCCCGCGGCTCCTGCGGTGATCGCGGTGACTGCAGCCCCTACTATGGCCACAGCCGTACTGCCGACGTCGCCGCTGACGATGCGCTTGGCGACGAAGGGAATGATCGCGATCGCCAGCGAGTAGACGATGCTCACAATGCCAATCAGAAAGGATCCTTCGAGATTTCCCAGTGCGCCAAGGAAGTTGTCCTGGCTCAACATCTGCCCAAGTTGACCCATTTGAACCGCGCTGAGCAGAGCCCCGAATCCACCATAGAGAACAGGCCACGCGTTCCAGATGAAGACATTCGAGACATATGTTTTCGCTAGCCGATTCGCGGCTCCGAGCGGCGTGAGAGCAATCACGATCGGCCCAAAGATGTATAAAATACTGCCGTAGAATATGTAGAAGAATCCGAAGACGACAATCACAATCGGATAGAGCAAATAAGCGACAAGAATCAAGAGTGCATCGAGCAATCCCGGGACATCACCAGTAATGAGACCCCACATTTTTTGAAATCCGACCTGGTTAAATTGTGTTTTGAGAGCGACTGACCAGTTTTGAAATAGGTCCACGTATCCAGAGGCGCTGCCGACCCAGTTGCCCGCATCCACGAACCCATGATTGATAGTGGTAAAAACCTGGTGATAGTTCATAATCACCACAGCCGTGACAACGTATTTGATCAGACTCGTGCCCAGCCCTCGCACATCTCCGCCCTGTAGAGCCGACTGGTGCACCTGCCACAGGAACCCCACCAGCAAAATGACATACGACACGTTCTGCATCCCCGAGGTGATGCTTGTCGAGTCAATTCCTGAGACCGCCTGAGTGAGGAACCGCTCGAAGAGATTAAGCTGCGTTGACTGGAACAACGCGAGCATGGGGACGAGATGTAGGCTGGGAAGCAACATGTCTGCTATCGATTCGTCAGCGCTCCGCTGATAAGACCGTTGTTGGTGGTGTTGTCTATCGTCACGAGCTTGGCGCGAGCGCTCTGATTCGCAAGGTCGATGCCGCGTGCGCGCATCAGCTCCGCCAAAGCCGCTTGCGTATAGGCATTAGCTCGGACTACCCAGACATCGGCTTCCGCTTCGAGAATCGGAGCGCTTCCCGGAGCCGCCTGCTCGATTTGCTGGCCCAACTGATTGGCTTCGCTCAACTCGTCGTCGGCAAGGGCGTCTATTTCGATGGCCCGTTTCATTGCATCCTGTGCCTGCGCATCCGTCATATCCGTCATCACCCGCACTGCCGGTGGAGCTGCGTTCTGCGCCATGACCACTCCATAAACCGACTGGAACTCAGGGGAAACACTCTGGATGTTGGCGACATTGCTCGAAAGCAGGGTGGATTCAAGACTCTGTGACTGCGGCAACGTGGCGCTCGCGACGTTGACATGGAAGAGATTGCTAACTTGCCTGAATTGCGCTTCGAACTGTGTCACCGAATTCCTGGCCTGATTAATCGCCGCGATGGGATACATCACCTGCTCTTCGTATTTCGCCAGGCTTTGCTCGTACTGGTTGATGGTGCGAAGCGGAGCCGCAATATAGGTGGTCATCAGGGACTGCATCTTCGAGAGCGCCGCCAGAATGGCCGCGGTGTCGAAGCCGAACTGTCCCTTCGCGCGCATGGGAAGGAGCACGAGCAGCACAAGAACGGACAGGACCGCTTTCACGAACGTTGGCCGATACCGGGGTCTGGATTCACGCTGGGTCTGTTCCCCGGTCGTGTCGGGCTTTGGTAGCTCCGGTTGCTGCGTGGGCTTCCGCAACCAAAAGAAGGGCTTCCGAACTTTGTTGGGATTTCGCTTGGTATCGATCATGTCGGGAACTCCTTATCGCGATGTGAGGGCGCCGGTAATGATGCTGTCGATTCCACCGGTTGCTGCCGCCTTGCGCTTGATCAGTACGTTGTCATGGGCGATTCGTCCCGCTTCCTGGCGAAGTTCCGCGGCAAGCATTTTCTGCATGTAGGCCTGGCAGCGTAGATTGGCGACCTGTGCCTGTGCGGTAAGAAAAGGGTTCGAGCCCGGAGTGCTAACGGCAACCTGATTCTCCATTTGGTCTGCTGTCCGGAGAATCACGTCCGCGCCTTGATCTGCAATGAGCGTGGTCTTCAAGTTCTCCTGGCTGAGCGCATCGTCGACATCCATCATCACGCGGTCCTGAGGCGACGCAGCGTTGACTGCCGGGATTGCGCCGTAGTTGGACGTGAAACTCGCTTTGAGCGCCGGGATCTCAGTCGACAGCCGGCTGTGCAGGATGCTCTCGAACTGCTGGGGCCTAGGGGTTACGGCGCTTTTAAGCGATGTATAAAAGTCCTGATTCATCTGGCTGCGATATCTTTCGATCGAATTCACCACAAACCCGCGCGCCTGATTGATGGCCGCAAGCGGCGCCACCGTCGTCTGATAGAGCGCCCGCATCTGCTGGGCAATCTCATTGATGGAACCAAGAGAGGCGCCGATATCGTTCTGGATCGAGCTGAAGATCGCATTGAACACTCCCAGGAACTGCCCATTCGCAACGGTGGGGACAAGGAGACCGACACCCAGGCCAAGCATGCCTACGGCCAGGCGCCATTTCCAGCGCCGAAGCCGCGTATCCTTCCCCTCCGGCACTCCATGCTCATCACACGGCACACCATTGCGAAGTAGCTTCCCCAATTCTGCTTCGTTTCCGCTTTTCATTGCGCCAGCACCTCCTGTACTTCGCCAGACAACTCGACCGGCAGCGCGGCCAAATCCGCCAGCCCTCGCGGGTATCTTTGAGCAAGTTCCTCGTAAGCCTGGATCAAAGGGACATCCAGGTGTTTCCGCAGCCACCACTTGCGGAAGGCGCGTTCCCGGGCATAGGTTGTGGTGATCCAGTAATCCACAGGGCTGGGAACGATGCGGATCGCGTGCGTCGATTCCGCCTTTTCGCCGATGGCAATCAGGAAGTCGGCGCTTACGCCTTTCTTCGGTTGTGCGAACGCTTTGATCTGGTTTAAAGCAGTCTCGTTGAGATGAATATGTTCGCGGAGGGCCGTCATGTCGCCCGGCTGTTTGCCGATGATCTTGGTGGTCGCGTTCTTAACGATGCCGGCGCCGTATTCATTGGGCCGATCCGGCGTGCCCACAAAATCTTCCGGCGTCTGGCTGATACCCCATACGCTGGCATTGCGTTTGCGGGCGGTGCGAAATAGCTGCACGACAACCCCAGCGAGAATCGGCGACTCCAGTAATGCCCAGCATTCGTCGAGCAGCACAATGCTCGGCTGGCCCGTTGCCCCCGAGGCGTGGTACGTAGCCGTATGCGCGATGAGCAGGCTCATGGCCCGTTCGAGCCGTGGATCGTCTTTGAGTTTTTCGACGTTGAAGTAAAGCCATGGACTGTCGAGATCAATGGTCGTGGGCCTGTCAAAAAGACGGGCATAGGGTCCTTCGTCCACCCAGGCGCGCAACTTGGTCGAGGCCATCTGGGCCATCGCGTTGATCTTCTGGTTGCGGTCACGATCCTGCCAGTGCGCGAGTTCCGCGGCCAGGTCGCCGAAGAATGGAATTGGATTTGAGGTCTTGGCGCTGCAGCGTTTGTAGGTGGCCGTGATCGCCTCCATCAGGATACTGTCCAGCAGATCGACATCGAGATCGGGCGGCGTGCTGTCGCCCAGCATGTGCCGGGTCAGGTTTTTCAGAAAAGAGACCTGTTCGTTCGAGGGCTTAGTTTCTCCTTTTGGCAAGTCCCAGGGATTGATCGTCTGATCGCCGTCGAGCGAGATTTCGATCATCTCCCCGCCCATCAGTTCGACCAGCGGCTGATACGAATCTCCACGCTCGAGAATCGAAATCAGCGGATTTGCGCGGGCTGCCATCAAGAGCATTTGTTGCGCGGCCAATGTTTTCCCGCCTCCGGTCTTGGCCATAAGAAGCCCGTTTGCATCCGTAAGGTCAGGATCGAACATGGAAAACGGGATGAGCTGGCGATAGGGCGTCTCAAAAAGAATGAGCGGGCTCCGCCGTGTTCCCCTCCACGGCATCTCCACCGGAACAAGGTCCGCGGCGTTCAGCGTCAGCATGTCCTGGTCCCGCTTGTCGGCGTCAGCCATGCCGGGAAGGGTCCCGATGAAGATGCGCCGCTTGGCGATGGTCTCCGCCACAGCCTTTGCGCCGTTCATATGTGTAAATGCATTCAGTACTCCCTGAGTGCGATTGGCAAGCTCGCGCTCCGACCGCTGAAGGTCCTCCAGAGTAATGGCGGGTTCGGAAGTGCGGACGACAACGGAAAGACTCAGCTTGGCCGTCTTCAACGAGGAGGAGATGATATCCCGCTGAACCTGGATGAGCTCGGCCTGGGCCACTTCGGCTTCGGGATTGGATTTGAAGTTGCCGTTCGCGTCTTTTTGAGCGGCCGTCATCTTTTGCAGGCGCTTCTTATAGCTCCTCAGCACCTTCACCTGATCCGGAATGACAACCTGCGCGCTGATCACAACTGGAAAGCCTAACGTGGACAGACTTTTGAGCATTCCCGGCATCGTCGCATCGGGGAGTTCCTTGAGGCTCAGGACACCGTAGAGGTATCCGTCGATGTTGAGGTAAGTTTCGGCTTCGCTCAGGATGCTGGCTTCGGCCGCCTGCTCCCGGGCGCTGCGATATTCGATCCTCTCTTCGCCCGGAATATACGGCCTGTGGTCGCGGCGCGTCGGGTGCTGCGCGTGTTTCAGTTCATCAAAGAGTTCCTGAGTCTCGAGCCTGCGCGGGCACAAGTCTGCCGACTCCATTGCCCCCTCGACGCCGCGGAGTATGGATTCGAATTCTGCCAGAAAAGTCTCGTGCTCCTTCCGCGCGCGCTGAATGGCTTTCGTCTGGCTCAGCGTGAATCCACCGAGGGTGCGATTTTGTTGGATGGAGTGATAGAGCTTCGCATGAACGTGCGGATCCCAGATGAAGTACGCATGGAGCCGGTTCTCGAGGAAGGAGCCCTGTTGCTCCTTCTCGCGCCACCTGCGCAAACGGTGGGTATCAAGCGCCATCACCTCAGATTGCCCGGTGCGCTGTTCGCGGATGTAGCGGTCAAACAGATCGCCCAGCCGTTCCGATACCTCGTAACGGAACTGGACGCGCATGCTGACGTCGGGAAGGCTGCGAAACAGTGCTTCGAGCATGGCCTTGTTCTGGTTCCGGTCGCTGTCGGTGGCGAAGTAAGTCTGGATGCCCCGCAACTCATAGCCGGCGACAAATGCTCCGTTGGTGCGCACCATGATGTTGTTGCCTCTAGGCAAGTCTCGTAGTGGCAGCAGCGCGCAGACGGCGGGCGCCTTGAGTTTTCTATCGTGCTCTGCCTGGGTCACCGGCATATCCCATATCCCCTTCAAGACTTCTAGCCCTCTCGATATCAAGTTGCTGCTCCACGATTCTTGCGAGGGGCGCGATCTCCTCATGAATGCGTGCTGCGAACATGACGCTCGCAAATGTCACGCGCGCCGCTTCGGCATCAAGAACAGCGATCACGGTCCCGTTCTTTTGTGTTGTAATCGAAGCCTGCATCGAACTAAACCTCGTCTTCGACCAGGTAACTTTCCTTCAGTTCCAAATCTCGTTCAAGCGCGCACCATGCTTTCGGGGCGATGAACGAGCGGAAAAGATCGGTCAGGTATCCGCGCGGTCGTCCGTACTTGAACAGGATCAGGGAGGGCACGGCCAGCGCGGGTACAACGAATTCCATAAAGATATTGAGCGGCAATCCGAACACGTGTGCGTTGCCGTTCACGAAGTGAGCGAGAAGATTCATCGCTGCGGCAAGCGCGAGCACCAGAATCAGGTCTTCGAACTCAAGACCCAGGAATGTCACCTTCGTGTGCAGATTGCGGTGCACCGGCGTGATATTGAGACTCATCGTCAACCTCTCAGATTCCATGCGCCTGCATGACCATCGACTCGGCAAGACGGACCATGCCGGAAATCATCAGCGCGGCGATCGCTGCGATAAACTTCCGGATCCACGTTGACCCGGGATAAATCTCCGAAACCACTCCGCCCATGTGCAGCGCCATTGCGGCCAGCTGGGTCAGAGCGAACACGGGCAGTATCACATTGGCTGTCCAGTTCACGAGGCTCATCGTCGCCAGCCAGAACGCGTCAGCGTTCGTCG
>DASYZA010000055.1:0-28959 GCA_035946775.1 Candidatus Sulfotelmatobacter sp.
ACCGGCGGGTCTCAACCTTGCGTTGTCGGGTATGCCCTACTGGACGACAGATATTGCAGGTTTTGGCTGGAATCGATCGGGACGGGATACCCGAGACCCCAGTTTCCAGGAGTTATATGCTCGCTGGTTCGAGTTTGGAACGTTCTGCCCCATCTTTCGAACCCACGGACATCGCTCCAATGACGAGAACGAACTCTTTAGTTATGGTGCTGTAACCCCGATCCTCGTGAACTACGTCAAGCTTCGCTATCGTCTTCTGCCTTATCTCTATTCCCTGGCGTGGAATGTGACGAGCGCCGGCGGCACAATCATGCGCCCGTTGATAATGGACTGGCGGACAGACGAGAAGGTCTGGAACATCGGTGATCAATTCATGTTCGGACCCTCGATTCTTGTAAATCCTGTAACCGAGGAAGGTGCCAAAGCGCGCTGGATATATCTGCCCCCTGCACCGGCCTGGTATGACTTCTGGACAGGGAGCAAGACAGTGGGAGGGGAGAGGGCCGAAGTGAGCTCGCCCCTGGATCGCATACCTCTTTACGTGAAGGCGGGCTCTATTCTGCCGCTCGGTCCGGATATTGAATACGCTGGCGAAAAAGCGGATGCGTCAATCGAAATCCGCATTTACCGTGGAGCCGATGGCAGTTTCACTCTTTACGAAGACTCCGGGGATACATATGCATACGAGAGAGGGATGCATTCCGAAATTCCGATCCACTGGAACGAAGTAGCGGGACAGTTGACGATCGGAAAACGTGCCGGGACCTTCGAAGGTATGAACCGGAAGCGTACGTTCCACGTGGTGTTTGTAAACGAGAACCACGGAGCCGGACCCTCCGCAACTTCAGCTTTCGATAGAGCAGTAAATTACGAAGGCGAAACAGTGACGATTTCTGCACGATGACACCAGGGCCTTACAAGTCAAAGAATGGCTGAGCCGCTTCAAACCAACTCTCGTTGTAGCCTCCAGGGCGGAATAGTGTCGGAGTCTGAAGTTCTTCTAACGAAGATTCAGTGATTCAGTAACTCGATACGCATTGCGTAAGCATATTTGCCGACGGGTTGCTGGGGTAAGCGGACATGCAAACCGTCGGCCTGCTCGTCGAAAGGCAAAGTTCCCGCCAAGCCCAGCAGTTGAACGGAGTGAATCTGCTTCCCGTCCCCTAGCGCCGACGGGCTTAGAGAATGGATGACTGCTTCGTGGCCTGAAGGCCACCCCAGTTCGATTGCATACAGTATTCCATCCTTCTGAGTGAAGCGGAAGTCCTCGGCCGTGTAGGGCTGGCTGGCGGTGTCGAGGAATGCCCCTACCGCAACTTTCGTTGGACCTTCACCGTAGAACTTCCAGGGGCGAGTTGCGTATATAGCTGATCCATTTATCTTCAGCCACGCTCCTACCTCTAGAAGCGTGTGCTGAACCTCGTCGGGAATGGTGCCGTCGGCGCGTGGACCGATGTTCAACAGCAGATTCCCGTTCTTGCTGACGATGTCGGCAAGTTGATGAACTATGAATTCCGGCGTTTTGAACGTATCGTTTTCGATGTAACCCCAGGAGTTGTTGCCAATTGAAGTGTCGGTCTGCCAAGGGAGAGGCCGAATGTCCCCCAGTTGGCCGCGTTCCAAGTCGAGGACTGCTGAATGATCCTCCATTGCGACGTATTTGTAATTGATGACGCCGACATGATCGCCGTACTTGAGTGAAGAGTTGTAGTAAAAAGCCGTGAAGCGAGTGAGATCCTCACGAATCGACGGTTGCCCGATCCACCAATCGAACCACACAACCTCGGGATGATATTGTTGGACAATTTCCGCGGAGCGGGCCAGCCAATCATCGGTCCAGGCCTTTGAAACGAACGTAAAGTCCGTGGAAAGCGGCGCCCCGTGTGCAGCTTCGAGCCAGCGATGTGCCGGTCCATAAAGGGCTGCATAATTCGGATCATTGATATCGGAGGGGATCGTGCGTCCAACTCCCAAATAAAAGTTATGCTCCACGCGGTGGGAGGACGCGCCCAGATGGAGGCCTTCTGCTCGTACTGCTTTCGCGAGATCTCCGACTAAATCCCGATGTGGCCCCATTTTTGCAGCGGTCCAGTCCGAAAGGCTACTGTCGTACATGGCAAAACCGTCGTGATGCTCAAAAACTGGCACGACATATTTTGCCCCGCTATCTTTAAAAAGGCGGGCCCATGCCAAAGGGTCAAACTTCTCTGCCTTGAATAAAGGGATGAAGTCCTTATATCCGAACTTATCCGGCGGGCCATAGGTGGCGATATGATGCTTGTACTCCTCCGAACCTTCTCGATACATGTCCCGCGGATACCATTCACTGCCGAAAGCAGGAACTGAATAAAGGCCCCAATGAATGAATATACCGAACTTCGCATCCAGATACCATTCAGGCACGTCGTAGTTTTTAAGCGACTCCCAGTCGGCGCGAAAAGGACCTTGTTGAATGGTGCTGTCCACCTGTCTCAGGATTTCGGTGCGCCTAGAATCATATTTGCTGCTTGCCCGTCTCCAGACTTCATCGATCGCGAGGGGACTCTCCGATGCAGTAGGGGCATTAAAATCCATACCGGCGATAACTCTTACTGTATAGAAAGAGGCAGGAGCAAAAATCAGCGCTAAACACAATATGAGTTTCACAGGCTTCACGGGGATCATCCCTTTGAACAGGAGCAGCCTCATTGAGAGATGGAAAACCTCTGCCCCTTAAAACATCAGAACGGTTTCTTCAGGGTGAACCTGAAGACAAAAGCGCTATCGCAGGGCTTTAGCTTTGGCGTAGTGACAGACAGGCCCTCCTTCGTAAACTCCCAGCGAAGAGGTTCGTCGCTTCCTAGCATCTTGATGGAATCGATTTCTGACGGATAGAGTCCCGCCCAGGTGTCGCCTTTCGGAACGAGACTCTTGATTAAAGCTTTCTCTCCGGGCCAAGTTAGAACGGTCGCGTATAGAAAATTATCTCGGCAGGTAAACCGAATATCCTCTGGCGTAAAGCGGATGTCATTGTCCTCGTTGAATGCGCCACTCTTCTTGAATTGGGTTGGACCCTCCGCGGCGACCAGCCATGGGCTTGTGCCATAAATCGACTCACCATTAATGCGCAACCACTCTCCCAATCCAATTAAGCGTTCTTTCGCCGGATCCGGAATGGTGCCGTCAGGCTTTGGCCCCACATTCAGAAGAAGAAATCCGTTTTTGCTGACGCGATCCACCAGTCCAGTCACTAGTTGATCCACGGACTTGAATCCGACGCTTTCGACGTATCCCCACGCGCTTCCATTGTCGATCGTGGTATCGGTAATCCACTCGTAGTAGGTCACGTTGCTTTCACGACCTAATTCCAGGTCATCAATACCGACGCCAGGGGTGAGATCGTGGTTCTTGTAGGTGACTGCAACTTGTTTGCCTGCGGCGGCAGCCCTGTTGAAGTAATAAGCAAGGAAATCCGTTTTGTAGGATTGCTGAACCAAGCGCAGCCCGTAGTCGAACCAAATCACATCCGGCTCGTAGTTTTCCACCACCTCTTTCAACTTTCCAATCCAGACATCCAGAAATTCCTTGGTAGGAAGCTCACCCCGCTCGTGACTTACCCCGTACAGCCCCGCGTATCGAGGATCGGATACGTCATACTGTTTGTCCCAGGTGGGAAAATAGAACCAGTGCTCTGCATGATGAAATGCGGTGAGGAATTTCATCCCGTGCTGCTTAACAGACTTCGAGAGTTCACCGAGAACATCGCGCTTGGGCCCCATTTTCGCTGCATTCCACTCGGAGTATTTCGTATTCCACATAGCGAAACCATCGTGGTGCTCAGCCACGGGGCCGGCAAAGCGAGCACCAGCCTTCTTGAACAGGTCGGCCCACTCATCCGCGTTGAAGCGGCTACCCGTAAACATGGGAATGAAATCCTTGTACCCGAATTTATCCAGCGGGCCGTAGGTGGCCTCCTGATGCTGTCTCTCTTCAGAATCCGGCTTCGTGTACATGTTATGGGCGTACCAGGTGCCATTCTTCCCAAATGCCGGCACGGAATAGACTCCCCAATGTGTATAGATCCCGAATTTTCCTTCTCTTAGCCAATCGGGTGGGGTATTCACTGTTCTCAACGAGTTCCAGGTCGGCTGAACGAGCTTGCCAGCCACCGCATCATTTTTTGTCTTCTTTGTTGTGCCCGCCGCCACAGGAATGTTGGCAAGCAGAGACGCGGCAGAAGCGGCCAGGCCGGTCGTCAAGATATCCCGTCGTCTGTAGCTCATCGTATTTTCATCTCCGGGTTTGTGATGTGCCGCGGCTTCCTAATCGCAGTTCCAGCGAAAAATTGCGATCGCAGAATACTCGCTGGTCTTTTTGTTACGTCGCTCCCCGAAAATGCCCTAAAAATCATCTTAGGCAATTGCAAAGGGCTTCAACTCGGCCGGCCTGCGCGGTGAGTCATTCACCAGAGCAGCTTCAGGGCTAACTCAACGTTACGGGGTGGATTGTTCCCCGCAAGCTTGCTGTAAGTGCCAAAAGTTGGATCGGTGGCACCGGTGTCAAATTCCGGAAATATGGTGCCGAACTGTGGGTGATTGAGCACATTAAATGCATTAAGGCGAAATTGCAGCTTCATCCTCTCGTTAATGGTGAAGAACTTTGATAAGTTGACGTCGAACGTTTGCGTGTCGTTTGTGCGAATACCGGTGTATTCAATGTTCGGGATCAATCCGTATTGAGGTATCAGAGTGAAATTGGACTGATTGCAGGATCCCGAATAGATATACCCCGTGACCGGCTGCAGAGACCAACTGCCGTCCGATGCCTGGATCCATTGGTTGGTACAAGGCGCAAACACCCGGGTGTAGACACGGTCTTCCCTCTGCACCGGAACCTTCGGCGAGCTGTTCAGGTAGACGCCGGGCATAAAAACCGGCATCCCCGTAAGATAAGTCCAGGCGCTGCCAAGCTCCCATCCGCCGATCGCCCCGTCAACAAAGCGATTGGCACTTCCGAAAAGCGCGCGTCCTCGTCCCACTGGCAGATTGTAAACACCTGAAATCGAAATTTTATGCTGAAAATCGAATTGATCAACGACTCTCTGGCGAATATCGTATCTCTGATCGACCCAACCACCAGAGTCCATCGTTTTCTGCCAGGTCCAGCCGCCGCGCAGCGTAAGAGAGTTATTCCATTTGTGATTCACCGTCGTCTGCATGGAGTTATACCAGGACTTGCCATTGTTGACGTTTTCAAATACATCTCCAAATGCGGGCAGGGGACGGGTCAGTTGCCCACCCGAGATCGTCGGTGCGGTGTTAGAAAACGCCGTCGCATTATTAAAAGCGCTGATGTTATAGAACGGGCTCGTCACCAGGTCGTTATTGCAGATGTCCGGGGTGCCTCCGAATCCCTGATCACACTTTTTCGACCAAGCCGGGCTGATCTGGTTCTGGTTGGTTCCCGGAGACCCGGTATTGGGGTTGAACGGAGACAGGTTGTAGGTTCGGCTGCCTACATAACTTATCTCCAATATGTCGTGGCTGGAGAGTTGACGCTGGAGCCCCAGGGAATATCCCCAGTATTTTGGTTGCTTGTAGTTTGGACTATAAAAAAAAGCACCCTGGCCCAACGCCGTCAGCTGTCCTCCCGACGCACCGCTGATCGGAGTCAGCCCCTGCGGAAATGGATTACCTAGATTGGCGTTCGGGTTTGGCGTTTGTCCGTTATCTAAGGTGGCGACATAGTTTGTAAGCGCGGAGAAACCGGTCAGACCACTGGTGACCGGGCCCGCATAACCGAGCATGAAACCTGTGAGCATCTCCTCGAAACCACCGCGCAATACCGTTTTCGGATTCATCGCATACGCAAAGCCAAATCGAGGTTGGAAGCCCAATTTATTTAGCTTAAACGCTCTGCGTGGGTTGCCATTGACTCCGGCAAAAGTGAAGCTGCCGCGAATCGCTTCGCCTCCCGGAAGCAACGCATGATCGATTTGTGAATCCACCGGATTGATGGAGGTGGTATCGAAAGCGTAATTCGCCGAGTTGTGCCGCTCAGTGGGTGCATTCGACAAGTCGTAACGCAAGCCGAAGTTAAGGGTCAGCTTCGGAGTGATTTTCCAATCGTCCTGCACGAATGGAGCATAGTAGTACGACGAATAAGTGCGGTTGACCACTGGCTGGGTATTCCCCATATCTGCATAGCCCAACAAAGTTGAGGCCAGGTCAAAGCCTTGAAACGCCAGCCCGCTATTTTGATAGTCCTGTTGGGTCCAGCCATTTCCGATCTGGAAATTCGGGGATACATACCCTAGCCCGCCGGGCGTCCCAATGTAGCCTTGCATGCGATAACGCATATCAAAGCCAATATGGATCGAGTGTTTACCTCGGACCCAAGTCAGATCCGGAAAGAAATTAAAGCTAGTACCATTTATCCAATTTGGTGGAAGAGGAGTGGCTGCGAGCGGGGAAAATCCGTCGGCAGTGAAATTAATACTTGGGAATACTCTTCCGAAACTTCCAAGCTGAGAAACTAAAGATTGAGTCCAGCCTCCTCCAAGGGTAGCTGGATTGAAAAACGGCTGGTAAAACTGGAAAGTGGAGGCATACCCGCCGCTCGCCCGAACGTCTAGCAAAAGAGTAGGGCTGAAGGTGTGAACCCAGCTTGGATTGACCGACCAACCCTTGCTATAGCCGCCTTCTCCATTTCCGGCTGGTCCGGGAAAAAAAGTGCCGCCGAAAAGATTGGCAAAGCTATTGCGGTTCACATACCAGCTACCCCGAATACTGGCCCGGTCGGCGTTTGAAAAATTCTCGTCAAACTTTGCCAGCACATTGCGCACGATGGTGTCCGATGTCCAGGGCGCGAAGTAATTGTTGTTATAGGGATTGCTTCCGGTGGGCGGGGCTACATTTGGCGCAGGGAAGTACGACAGAATGTTCATCGCGATCGGATTGAGGCAGCCGCCGCCGGTTGTGCTGCGACCGGTAGAGCCCACGCACGGCGGAATGATATTCCCCGGGAATGGAGTGCGGTTGGTTGGGGTACCGCTCAGAGGATCATAGAGGACGATAGGCACATGAGTAACTCCATCAGGGCCAAGAGCATATAGGTTGCTGAAGTCGCCGATCGTGTTCGGATTGGTGAAGTCGCAGGGTTGTCCCGTCGCGTTCCAGGTGCGGCAGTCTGGAACAGAATCGGTTGTCGTTCCCGGAGTTTTCTGTTTGTGTTCGTCGTACTGAATGAAGAAGAACGTTTTGTTTTTACCGTCGTAAAGGTGAGGTATTACAACCGGCCCGTCCAAAGTAAAGCCATAAAAATCTTCCGAACTCTGCGGCGCGGGATTCGCCGAAGCGCTCGGTGTGTTTGCGTAGTAATCCGTTATCCACGGATTCGCGTTCAACCACGCGCGCCTGAGAAATTCATATACCGAGCCGTGGAGAGTGTTGGTGCCGGTTTTTATGATCGTGTCAAAGCCCCCTCCCGAGCCGTTGCCATATTGGGCGTCGTAGGCGTTCGCGATGACTTTAAAGTCCTGGACAGCTTCCATAGAGGCAGTTGTCAAGGTCTGCTGTAAAGCTGGCCCGCTCCCGGCCGCGGAATCGTTAGTCAAACCATCCATGAGAACGATGGCGCTGCCATACTGTCCTCCATTGACCGACATCGTGAACCACCCGCCACCAAAAGATCCATTAGTAGTTTCTGTGCCCGTTATCGAAAAGTTATTCACATCAAAAAAATTTACGCTTGTGCTCAAAACGGCCGTCATGTCAACGTTGCGACCATTATTCGGGACCTCCGTGACTGTCTTGCTTCCGAAGGTCTCGTTTCGGCTCGCGTTTTCCGTGTTCACGACTGCTTGATCGGCGGTAACGGTAACCGTTTCGCCGACGGCGCCGACTTTCATCGTGAAATCCACAGCGATAGTGCTGTCCGCGTCCAGCGTAATGTCCGTCCGCGTTTGCTTTTGAAAACCCGTCATCTCCACACTCACCGAATAGAGACCCGGTTTCAGATAAGGTGCTGTATAGGTTCCAGCGCTCGTCGTTTTGCTTGGCGTATCGACGTTGGTCAGCTGGTTGTGGATATTGATGGTTGCGCTTGCCACGGCTGCGCCGCTACTGTCCGTAACATGACCAGTGATCGTTTGACCAAACAAGCCAGTCGAGAAAAACACTACCAGGAGAGCATTGAATAGCGCACGATTCACTGGTCTCATTTTCCCACCCCTTCTGTCGACGTACGATTTACCCCAGTCGATACGTGGATTGGTCCAGCCAGTAAGACGATCCGAACGCTAGCACTACCCCATTTTCCCTGTCAAGTATTTTCAGATGCTGCCGCTTGGAGGCGCTAAATCAGCTTGAAAGTGAGAGCCGGAGCGGCCAAAGCCGGGCAACGCCGATTGGCTGGATCATCTGGAAGCTTTCTGTTGCTTACTCTGATGAATTTGTCGTCCAAAAATAGAAGCCAAGATTTCAGGAACTCTAGGGCGTTCCTTTCGGGGTCAGCGGAATGTTTGATGAACAGTGAGTGGTGTCCGAGTCCGCAGTCCTAAGGGTTGTGGTAGACCTCTTTCATCATCGCCCAGGACTGCTCATTTAGAAGAGGAACCTGCATTGGCCCCGTGACCGAGAGCCACTTTTGATTTCGAGGTTCGGCGGCGAGCTTTTCCATGTCTGCTTTGTAGTTCGTGCCCGTGTATTCGTAATACCCAAATAAGTAGTATTTCCCATCGTTGAGCTGATGCATGTAGATAGAAAAGTTATGCATGTGATATTTCTGTAGCAAATCACGAACTCCAGGGTTGGACGCGGCGTGCAATTGCTCATAGGCGCTGATCTGGTCGGCCTTGATCCCGATGACCATCCCGATACGCTGCGCATGCGGATTTTCTGTCTTGGCATATACCGCGGCCAACAGAGCGGCAAATGCTACAATCACGAGTTTTCTCATGTGTCCCTCTTCAGTTTTTAATCTTTTGATTCACGCCACTGCTCTGGGAATTCGTCGGACAATCCCCATTTGCCCATCTCGAAATTTGTAAAGCCTATTTTCAGCGCAGGCGATTCCGGTCGCAGTTGGAAGTTGCGATTCTCGGGGTCGACGAAAAGTGGATCTGCGAACACGGAATGCTCATCGAAACCCAGCTTCTGCCATTCCTGCAGGTTGTAGCGTTTCGGGTTGCGTTTGCCTCCGTCGGAGCGTAGCTGATCCACTACCGCCTGGAATTCTCCTGCAGAACAGTAGAAGCAGTTATTGTCGATTCTCTCGAACCAGGGTCCAACCGCTGGAGGGGCAATGACCGAGTAAAACATCTGCGACCACCACGGCCATCCATCGGGCCATTTGGCGCTCCCGGGATCCATGACCGTGATGTTGTTGAAGTACTGATCGTGGTTATTGTTGTTTCCGACGTGAAAGCATGGCGCAACCTTCGAAAGGTACCAGATGTTGTTGTAGACCTTTCGATATGCGCCCTCACGAAGCTTCATGCTGACGCCACCCACGGATATGTTGTTGTAGATCTCATAGTTCGTCGCGCCGTCATCCAGATCGAGTCCCCAGCCCGACTTTTCGTCGAAGAAGTTGTTGCGAACAATCACTGGTTCCATGGCGTCGACGAGCGCCTCCCAGACATCAAGACTGCGGTCTGATGTATAAGGAGCGTGAGACTGAGCCAACGCCCAACCTCGATCCCGGCCCCAGGCATTAAAAGGACCGTGGTCGCTAGTCTCGCGTACTGTGTCGTGAGTGTGGTTATATTCAACCACGTGTCCGCCCCAGGTGCCGTCGCCGATACAGATAGCTGCCCGGGGCATGTTGTAGATCAGGTTGTGACTCACCTTAATTCGTTTGGCGCGGGAAATGTATACCCCAGCAATCTGCTTTCCGTAAAACCCGCAATCATGAATCGAATTGTTGTGTGCCTGGCACTCATAGGGAAAAGCGAGTTGCGTACCGTTAGTTTTCTCAAGGTCGCCCACAAAGCAGATCGCACTGTCTCCGGTCTCTGTAAACTTACAGCCGGTCACGGAAAATTCACGATTGTAATTGTTGACGAAGACGGCATTCCCACCGACGGCGTCAAACCAGCAAGCCTCAATCGAGCAGTTGCGGGTGCCTTCAGCAAAGATGGACCCTCCACGATGAATCGCCCAATCACTCAGGGAGGGAACTGCGTAGTTTTTGAGGTAAGTTGCGACGGTGTGAGTAATGCGGAAGCCCCGCAGACACACATGCTGCACCGGATCAGACTGCGTGCCCGAAAACTCAATGGCATGCTCAAGAAGAGGTACTTCCACCAGCGCCTGTCGCAGATCAGTGCCTTGTTCGGGATAGTAGTAGAGGGTGTTCTTTTGCTTGTCTAAGTACCACTCGCCGGGCGCGTCCAACTCCTCGAATACGTTGTCTATGAAGAAGCGTGACCGTTCATTCAGCACTGCAGGATGATGACTCCATTTGGCGCCGATCTGTTGTCCACCATCGCCGAACCAGATCGTATTAGAGCTGAAATCTATACCCTTGATCTCCCATTGCAGGTTCCCCCAGTAGGCAGCTTGAAAAATGTGGATCTCCGCTTGCTGAGGATTCGCCCATTTCCGTTTTGTAAAGGCGGCGGGGTCGAATCGTATCCCCTTGGGAGCCTGGGTCGAGAAGGCCATGTCATCGTTTTCACCACCAAAGGGGTTGACGGCATCAGCGCGGACCGGGCCGGCCGCCGCAATATATCCCGATTTTCCGGGGGTCGATGGATCATAGTTTGGATAGCGCGCACGAATCTGGCGATTGCCGTTGATGAATAGTTGCGAGAACTGCAGCCCTCGCGGAACCGGGCTCATCATGATGCCCTCTTTATACGGTGTCCAGTTGCAATGGAGTTTGCGGCCACCGCTGATCGTGACGCGCTCGCCAGGGTAAGCGGCATAAACGATCGGAGCTTTGCTGCTGCCGGAATCTTCGGAACCAAAAGTGAGCGGACTGTCCAGGTAGTAGGTTCCTTCACGGATCAACACGGTCATCGACGTCGAACTCTTCCGCGATTGCCGGACAGCCTCTTGGGCGCGGTGAAGAGTTGAAAAGGGCAGCGTCGCGCTTCCAGGGTTCTTGTCATTTCCGGAAGCAGCGACATAGAAGGTAGCGGCTTCGCTTGATGGCACGGCGGTAAAACACTCCGGAGACTTGGCCCGGCTCGGAACCACAGCCAGTGCCGCTCCAGCGCTGATCTTCAAGAATTCGCGACGTTGCATAGGGGAAGATAATGGACGAACCAAATCGTACACCGGTTCCCTAAGAAGTCAAGCGCAGGAATCGCCCTTGTGCCTTGAACTGGCAGATTGTGGCAATCTTCCGGGCTGCATAATTGGATCAGCCACTTCAGGCAGGGCGACGTTCGGCCGATATCACTTGGCTGCTGAGGTCATGAGTGCTCTACTGTCGGCAATGTGGTCCAGCATCTGACGGCGTGCGTCTTCGGAATTCCGCTCCTGAATCGCCGCATAGATCCGCTTGTGAAAGGTCAGCGGGCGCTCCACCGACACGCGGGGAGAGAGTTGCGACATACTGGTCAAAAGATTGCGGTGAATCACCCTGAACAACAGATGACAGATGCGATTGCCGCTCGCACGAAAAATGCATTCATGGAATGCGAGGTCTGCATCCAATCTCTCCTGATTGGTCCGGCAATGCTCCATTGCGACAATCGCTTTTCGGAGCCCGATCAGATCCTCGGCGGTTGCGCGCTGCGCTGCTCGTGCCGCGAGTTCAGGTTCAACGATCATTCTTGTCTCAAACAGTTCGTGATGGGAAAGGTCGTCTAAGAGAACCAGAAAATCGATAGGCTCCTTAAGGGTTGATTCCGCACTAGCGCTCAGGTAGGTTCCATCACCCACCCTTTGAGTAAGAACACCCATAATCTCGAGCACTTTCAAAGCCTGACGCAAGGAAGCGCGGTTTACCCCAAACTCTTTCGCCAGTTCCCGCTCGGGCGGAAATTTTCCGCCTGGCGAGATGGCGCCGGTCGAGATCAGGCGCTTGATCTTTTCGAGGATTTTGGCCGTAATCCTCGTGTCAGCCGGCGTCCTGCGGCGAGTCGAAACTGAAGTTGGCATATAAGCCGTAAGAGGGTATGAAGTTGCCGTTCTACAAGCAGAAGGCACTTCTATTTTAGCGAGATTCAAGCGATTGGTACAGCAATTCAGGGTTAGGGAGTGGCTACTTTAGTCACAGAAAACTTACAGATACCTCAATAGTTCCATTGTTTGTTCATCACAGGTTCCAATATTTTCTGAGTCTCTGAAACGAGTTGCCGATCAACCGGCTCTTGATGCCATTCAACATTACGTCGCACAGATTCGGGATTTGCTGAGCTGAAAAGGGTCGTAGGAAGTTTGGGATTCTGGCTGGCAAACTGTAAGGCCAATTTTGCGATGGAACTACCTTGCTTTCGACAGAAGTCGGCCGCCATTCTGAAAGTCGCCCGCTCCTCAGCACTGGCTGGATGCCAGTCCGCTGGTCCACGATCCGTTAACAAGGCGCTGCCGAAGGGGGAACCATTGACGATTCCAATTTGCTTTGCTTCAGCAATCTGCAAGAGTTCCGTAATGCGGGTGTCGTTCAGGCAATAGTGGTTGTGTACGAGACCCGCATCGACATCGAGCGAAGAGAAAATTCTCATCCATAGATCGATTGGATAAATGCCGAAGCTGACCCCACCGATGCGCCCCTCATGTTTCAGTTCCAGCACCGACTCATAGCCCTCCGTGAGAGCCCACTCGGTGTACTTACGCCCCTGATATTCGATATCGTGGATGTGAATCAGGTCGAAATACTCAGTCCCCAAGCGCTCAGCGCTCTCCTTGATCGACTTGCGAATTCGAGCGCGGGAATAGTCGAGTGTGTCCTCGCCATAGGTACCGGGCTTGGTATACTTGCCGACCTTCGTCGAGAGGTAATAGCGACCACGCGGGACACCCCTCAATGCCTTTCCAAGAATTGTCTCGGAAACCGTGCCTGCATATGCGGGCGCCACATCGAAGAAGTTGATGCCGCATTCGAGAGCCGTATGGACAGCCTTGATAGCTTCACTTTCATCGACTGAATGAAAGACTCCGCCCAGAGATGAGGCTCCGAAGCTTAGCCGGGAGACCTTCATCCCCGTCCGTCCAAGAAGGCTATATTCCATAGGAAAACCGCACCTTTAGCGAGGACCCGAGCGATCGCGAATTTCGATGGCTATCGATCGCTATCTCTAACTTCCACCACTGCTTTCATCATCCGAGGCTTTTCAGAGAGTCCTTTGAATCGAGACGGAACTTCGTCAAGCGTGAGTCGATCGGTGATCCATGGGTCGGTATTGATCTTGTTTTCTTCAAGCATGCGGATGATGGACGGGAACTGTCCACAACTGTTTCGGCTCGCATGAATTGTGATTTCACGGCGATGTAACAGCGCGTCATCAAGTGGCACAGGATCGCGCGTTAAGCCTACGAAGACGAGGCGCCCTCCAGGAGCTACATAATTCAGGCTGTGCGCCATGGCGGCCGCATTGCCTGTAGCGTCCAATACGACGTCCGCCATTCGTCCATCAGCCGCTGAGAAGGCATCGAGACCCAATTTGTTGGCAAATTGTCTGCGCCAATCGTTGGTTTCTACGACGGCTACCTTCGCGCCGATCGCCATGGCGAACTGACTCGCCCCCAGTCCAATGGGACCGAATCCAACCACGAGCATCTCTTCACCCGGCCGCAATTGACTTCTCTTAACGGCATGTGCCCCAACCCCCAATGTCTCGATCAGAGCGAGCTGGTCCAGCGACAGTACATCGGATTTGTGCAATAGTCCAACGGGCACCTCCAAAAAACCCTGCATGCCTCCATCGACATGTATCCCGAACAACCTAAGTTGTTCGCAACAATTCGTTCTTCCTACTTTGCACGTTCGGCATTGCCCACAACTGATGTACGGTTCGATCGCACACCGATCGCCCGCACGAAGTCCTCGTGTACTCTCGGGTACTTCCACTATTTCGCCCGCCAGTTCGTGACCCAGTACGCGCGGATATGTGTATATTGGGTGCCTTCCGGCGAGAGCGTGAAAATCGCTTCCACAAACTCCGACCCGATGAACTCGAACGAGGGCCTGTCCTCTGGAAGGCACCGGGCGAGGCACTGTGACATCGACAAATTCGCCGGGAGCGTTCAGCAGAATTCTTCTCATACTGGGATTCCTTGGTAGGCAGGTGATGAGTCAATCACCACTTTAATTGGTCCGTCCATAAGCACCGACGAATTCTAGAGTACGTCCCCGCCTGCGTCAAGCAGACCGATGCGAACGCTCGACAAGCTGTCTGGAATAGTAACAGAACATATGATTCACAAGGGTTAGATGCGAGTCCTTCCCGTTCCTGAATTCTTGACATTCAGAAGCAGCTGGTGGTAAAGTTCGCCGTCGCATTGGCCCATCCAAATGCTTTCGACCCTCTACCCAATGGTGGCGTGTCTGAGACCAAGCCTATGACGCAACGACTTTACCTACGCGTGGCCTCCTCCTTGTCAAAGAGATGCGAATGTACCAGCTGTCCATCAAATTCAGCTGGTGGATCGTGGGACTGAGATACCCCGTGCAGCACACCCTTACACTTCCTCCTCTGGACATTGCGATCATTCTTCTGTACATGGGCGGCATATTGACCATTGGTCTGCTCTCCGTTCGTCGCATCGCAATCACGGGCAACGTTTTTTTCCTCGCCGGACGATCATTGTCCTGGCCGTTCGTCGGAGCGGCCCTATTCGCATCGAACATCTCGACGATCCACCTGGTTGGCCTTACCGCGTCCGGTTACAACGAAGGTCTCGTTTGGGGGAACTTCGAATGGATGGCATCGTTCACGCTGATTCTCTTGTCGCTCGTGTTCGCTCCTTTCTATTTCCGGACGCGCATAGCAACCTTGCCGGAATTTCTGGAGCGCCGGTACAGTCCCGCGTCACGTTCATTCCTGGCTTTTATGGCCATTGTGGCGGCTCTGTTTATCCACATTGGCATCAGCTTGTACGCGGGCGCAGCGGTGTTTCAACGTTTTTTTGGTATTAGTGTAGTCGCCTCGATCGTGATCATTTCGACCGTGGTTGGAATTTACACTGTGCTTGGCGGCTTGAGAGCTGTGGTCATCACCGAGACCGTCAATACTGTAATCCTGATACTAGGCGCATTGTTGATTTTGGCATTCTCCCTGGCGGCCCTGCCTGGCCACGGAATCCACTCTGCTGAGTTTTTCCGGGCTGCGGCGAAGCCCGGACAATTATCCATGCTACACACGCACGACTCGGCAGGACTGAGCTGGTATGCAGTCCTGCTCGGATATCCGGTTCTCGGCATTTGGTATTGGTGCACGGACCAGACGATCGTTCAAAGAGTATTGGGTGCGCGCAGCTCAGAGGATGCTCAATTGGGGCCTCTGTTCGCCGGTTTTCTGAAGATCCTGCCCGTATTCTTGCTCGTCCTGCCCGGCGTCATTGCCTATGTATTGTTTCATGACATTATCGGAAATGAGAGTAACCAGACCCTGCCGGTGCTGATTGAGCAACTGATCCCCACAGGAGTACGAGGTCTGATCACTGCGGCAGTCCTAGCTGCCTTGATGAGCGCGGTCGCAGCTGCTCTGAATAGTATCGGCACTCTGGTGGCTGTTGACATAGTGGCGCGTCTGAGGCCCACCACTTCCGACCGCGCGCAAGTGACCATTGGCCGTGTGAGTTCAGTCGTCGTTATGCTGCTGGCCATGGCATGGTCAACTCAAGGCGGACGATATTCGAGCATCTTCGAAGCGATTAATGCGATCGCCGCTGATCTGGCGCCTCCGATCACGGTGGTCTTTCTATGGGGAGTGTTGTGGCGGCGAGGGACTAAGGAAGCCTCGCTGTACACACTGATCTCCGGCTTCACCATGGGAACGATTGCTTTCATTTTGGATCTTCCTGTGTTTGGTACGGAAAAGATAATCACTCACCGCTGGGGAATTTCGTTCATGATGCAAGCCTGGTGGATGTTTTGCATTTGCAGTGTCATTTATATTGCGGTCGCCCTCCTCACCCCCCCCCCAGCGCCCGAATCACTGGAAGGATTGACGTGGGACCATCCCTTGGCCGCTTTGACTCAAGAACATATTAAGGGCATGCGGGATCCACGCTTAATCGCCACGGTCTTGGCCGTATCTGTGGCAGTTCTCTATTACATGTTCCGCTGAGGAGTGTCGCTGAGAAGATCATCCTAAACTGAGAGCTTTCGTATTCAGTAACCTTGAGGGCGCTTTGCGGGGTGAGCATTGGTGGATAGGCCAAAAATCGATACGCACCAGCACTTCTGGCAATATAACGATCGGGATTATCTGTGGATGACCCCTTCCATGGGCAAAATCCGGAGAGATCACCTCCCGTCCGACTTATTGCCGCTTATTGACCGAGCTGGTATTACCTCGACTGTTGCAGTCCAGGCTCGACAAAGCATTGAAGAGAGTACTTGGCTTCTGCAGCTAGCGGACGAATTTTCGTTTATCGGCGCAGTTGTTGGTTGGGTTGACCTAAGCAGCGATCGGATTGTGGAGCAGCTTGAGCGGCTAACTCAACACCCAAAATTCCGCGGGGTGAGACACGTCGTCCACGACGAACCGGATGACAATTTTATGCTGCGAAAAAGTTTTCTGAATGGGTTGAGCCAGTTGCAGCGATTTGGGTTGACTTACGACCTACTTCTGTTCCCTCGCCATCTTTCCGTGGCGCGCGATGTGGTGAAGCGATTTCCAGAACAACGGTTTGTGCTGGACCACATCGCCAAACCTCCAATTCGATCCAGAGGCCTGGAGCCATGGGCAAGTGATCTCAAACGATTGGCAGAGTTTGCCAACGTTGCTTGCAAAATTTCAGGGCTCGTGACAGAAGCCGAGTGGAATTCGTGGGAAGCTGGAGATTTTGAGCTGTATCTCGATGTCGTCCTCAGCGCATTTGGACCGCAACGGCTTATGATCGGATCAGATTGGCCGGTGTGTACCTTAGCGGCAGATTACAGCTCGGTGATTAACCTGGAAACGGATTACATCGCACGGCTTTCGAGCGATGAGCAAGACGCCATCCTGCAGAAAAACGCGACGGAATTCTATTCCATCCAGCCGTTGCCAAGGTAGCCACGGGCATAAGAAGAACTTTTTGTGCGATGTGCTAGGCGTCTTTGTGCCCAACCCTTTGAACGGTCGCGGTAAAGGCGGCGTTTTGGTGCTTCGCGCGGATAAAAAGATATTGGTGATGCTGATGATTGATTTTACCTTATTCCGATAATTTTGTGATTATCATTTTTGGCGGAGAAAGCTGCGTTCTCCGCCACCCGCCACCCGCCACCCGCCACCAATAGCTCATCGAATGGAATCAGAAAACGTCATTGGGACCAATAGGTAAGTGCCTGCAACGAATTGAATCATGAGTTATAGGGCAGGCTGGTTTTGCCTGCCCTACCCTGTCTAGTTCACCCACTTCGTCTGCTCCAGCGCACGGATGTACTCGATGACCGATTCCGACCAGCCATCGATGTGTGTCCACTTGCCATAGCCGACCCCGTTCTTATAGCTGGCGACATTGATCACGTAACCCTGGCCATTTGGCCCAGGAACTTGATCATGTGCCTGCTCGTCTGTGATCACGATCAGGCGATCGTACTTCTCGTTGCGATTCAGTTCCTCGATCGCCTTGCCGAGATACGTTCCGTTGTGGCGCTGAGACGCGTCAACGGCATCGCGCAAACCAAAACCGCGACGCGCCGGCACCCGCACGAGGTTATCGGAAAACGAGAATACTGCAACCTTCTCTCCGATTTCGCGCAGAAGTACCGCCAAGCCATACGCCGCATCCGTGCGCTGCATCTCAGAACGGCGAGACAGCGGCGCGGTCATCGAACCGGAGACGTCCACCAGCACGATCGTCTTGCCGGTCAGCTTCTCGGAAACGGCCACGGACTTCAGCATCGCCTGCTCAAGCGCCTCCTCCCACTGTGGAGCGTACCGCGCCGCAGCCAGGAAACGAAACGGAAGCACACGAGCCGTGCTCATCGATCCAAGCGCAGAAAGTACGAGCGATTCGTCCACTCCGGCCTCCCTCATGTTGCGAAGGTTTCGGAGTAGCGCCAGCGCACCCAGCTTCTGCTCGCGAAGTAGGCGCTCCCAAGCTTCGCGCTTGTCAGCGCCAGACGAGAGAGCAACCTCCCACGTGTCAGGGGTCGTCAGCGTTGCCGAGACCAGTTTCTTCCACACTTCGGCCTGCGCCTCATCGCGGGGCTTCGCGTGACAGAGGAAGAGCACGTCCCGCAGCTTGATCGGACCACCACGGTCATACTTGGCGAGCTGATACTCGTCGAATTTCGGGAAGGCAGCCGCGAGCCCTTTCTTCACCTGGCCAGAGAGCGGGACACGTCCATCCTTCCAGTAAATGGCGACGAACTCGGCGAGTTCGTCGGCACGCTGGATGACGCGTGCAAGCGTCTCCGCAACCGGGGCGCGATGCGTCTTGTGACGTGCCATCTCGCGGACGAGCAAAAGCGGAGCGTGGCGCAGCTTCATCTGCTCGCGAGCCTCTACGGCAAGTGCAGCCGCTTTCTCGGCGGCGACCTTTGGCACAAGTTCGGCGATACGGCCGGCGATCTCGACTCCGTCCTCGTAAAACTGGTTCTCCCAGAGCAGGCATGCCAGCACCGAGCGGCGCAGCTGCAGCTCCGGAGAAATGTTCCGTGCGGCGGCGCCCTCGTGGGTGCGCGCTCCAAAGCTAAGATTCAGTAGATTCAGTCGGGCCATTGGCGGCCTCCTTTCAACTCGCAGCGTTTTGCCGATAGCTTACTCGCTGGAGCACCTAGCAAATGGGAACTTGACCAATCCGGCCAAGGTCCGACTTGGTTGAAATTCGCCGGGGAATAAGGCGACGACGGTATTTGTTCCGATGCTCTTCCACTGAGCTACATGGCCCGAAGCCATGACAGGAGTCGAACCTGCGACTTTCGGAGTCCGAAGGAACCCTCGTCTTCACCACCGGCGAACCTTATGCAAGGATTCCGTGAGTTGCCGTCACTCGATCCGAGCATTCTTCTCGCCTCTCGAACGACTTCACCTCCAAGGCAAGGAGCAGGTCCTGAAACTCTGCCATCGTTCCCGCAGAGCGCCTCGCGTCTACGAAGTCCCACGCCTCGGCTTCCGAAGACTCCGGGAAGAATCTGCGATACAGCTCCACCTTTTGGCGATCGCTCGCTTTTCCCAGGTAAAGCTTGTAATCGATTCTTCCCGGACGCAGAAGAGCTAGGTCCAGTTTTTCAACATGGTTCGTCGTCATCACAAACAGAACCCCTGTCGGCGCAGCAAAACCATCCAGCACATTCAGCAACCCAGATAGCGTCACACCATTCTGGTTCGGCACAACTTCTTTTGTGCCGGGCGTCGAACCGCCACTCTGTCCAGTGCTCGGATTTGATTCGATCCGCGATTGACTGCCCTTCATGCAATCAATGTCTTCAAACAGCAAAACTGAATTCGCCGGAACATTGTTGACCGCACCCATCAAACTGCGGTCGTTGAAATCCGCCAGATTGATGATGTAGATCGATAGGCCGAAGTGCGCAGCCAGTGCCGAGACCAGAGAGGTTTTCCCAGTTCCCGGCGGCCCGTAAAGCAAATAGCCACGATGGTAAGGAACTCCCAAGCGTTCGTACCGTTGCTTCGACCTCCGAAATTGCATCATGTCTTGGAGCATGTGTTCTTTTTCTCCCGGTTCCAAAACCACTGATTCGAGCACGCGCGGCGAATAGCCTTCCACGTAATCCCAGCCGTCGTTGTACGTATACAAATACGACTGCACGCCCTGTCTCTTGAGATGACACTTCACAACGTCGTCCACGAACTGTTGGAGGAAGGTCCGTTTTCTACCCAACGTTCGGAACGTAAGCGACTCGACTCGCCTGCCACTCCGTTCGTGCGTGTTTTCGGTGCGCGAGAACCAAACCTCAAAGGGTCTGCCGCCGTACCAGAACCAATGTTTTCCTGGCGCAGGAATCATGGCAATCCGCTCATTGCGAAGCGTCGTGTCCAGATCAAGCCGCCGAATTCGTTTGAGAAATTTCTGCTCCAAAAACCATTCCTTCACCCAAACGAACGCGGCGTCATCATCCTTCACCGTAATCATCATGGTGGTCTGACTAACGATCCAATACCAGAGGCTTTCTGGCACAGCCCGCAGCCATACACTCACCCCGCCGATGATCATCAGCAGAAGCCCGCCGGATGCGAACTCGTTCCGGCCGCTCAATGCACCTTTCAGAATTTGAAACATATTCATTTTTCTAACCGGCACCAGGCCGGAGTTATGTGTTGAATAGCTGCATGCGCAAAATTCCTTTGGCCGGGGAATCAGCGACCACGGAACATTAGGCGCTTTGCCAATTCAGCTACGCGGGCGTAATTCCCGCGGCAGGATTCGAACCTGCATCTCCCGCTCCTGAGGCGAAGTAACCGTCGTCTTCACCACCGGCCAAATCCAACGTTTCAAGAACTCGCCGGGGAACCAGCGAGAAGAGCCGACTCGGGGCACGATTTTTCCAGGTACCTTGTGTTACAGGACTACGCCCCCGTCCCTGGAACTCTGATTCCCGGCAGGGCCGCCGCCCTGCGCGTCGTTCAATGGCGCGAAGTATCCCTCCTCTTCACCACCGGCGAAACCTTCGGTTGAGCAGCGCGGGCAGTTTCCGCCCGCGCTGCGTCGACGTCACAGCCAGGGAACGTTGATCACGGTTGAGGGCTCGAACCCCGGCCTTCATAACAGGCACGCCACGAAGTTGCCGTGAACTTCACCACTGACTGAATGTTTTCCACCCGAGAAACTTCATCCCGCAGTTAAGTAACTCATGGGTCAGGGAACAGCCGGTTACGGCATGGCTTTCGCCCGGAGGATTCGAACCTCACAGCCCGAAGGCTGTTTCACCAAAGAAGTAGCCGTAGCCAATCACCACTGACCGCGTGAGTTAGAACTGGGGGAATAAATGGCAGCGGTATTGTCGATTAACAGTCGAAGGAACCGCGGCCTGCGCCACCCAGTGAGTTTGTTGTGCGGAAGAGCGCTTAAGGTCGGTTAGCGCGACCGGAAAGACGCCCTATAGCAACTCAGCCATGTCGGGGGCTGATGTTGCCCGCTTAGCGTTTTGTTTTCGACATCTGCCAATTTGGGCGTCCTTTCGTAAGAAGATAATCGAAGATGCCATGACTCGAAACATTTTGCAAGAAGAAAATTGCAAGTTATCGAAGAGATCATCCCATCATCCGAACCATGATCGAGTTACCACTTACTAAGTACAGTAATCCATAAGACATGGTTGCGCGGGCAGGATTTGCACCTGCGTTTAGAGGTTATGAGCCTCTCGTATTGTCCTACGCTACTACCGCGCCACACTATCGAAACAGAAGAATGGTCCGGGTGGCAGGAGTTGAACCTGCGTGGACATGCTCCCAAGGCATGTGGGTGGCCGCTACCCTACACCCGGATTGTTGGAGAGGGCGTTTCAGCCCTCTCCGGCTTACCCTTTCACGCAGACGACCTGGCGCAACGTGTGCACCACGTCGACCAGATCGCGCTGCGCTTCCATGACGGAGTCGATGGACTTGTAGGCCATCGGTGTTTCGTCGATTACGTCGGCATCCTTACGGCACTCGATGCCGACGGTCGCCTTCATGTGATCCTCGACTGTGAAGCGGCCCTTCGCCTCGCCACGCGACATGGCCCGGCCAGCTCCATGACTGCAGCTCATGAAGCTTTCCGGATTGCCCTTGCCGCGCACGATGTACGAACGCGCACCCATGCTGCCGGGGATGATTCCCATGTCTCCCTCACGCGCACGGACTGCGCCCTTACGTGTGATGAGCACGTTCTCGCCGTAGTGGTGCTCCCAGGTCACGTAGTTGTGATGGCAGCTCACGACTTCCACATTGGTCTCAAACGCAGGGACCTCTCCCGAGGCCTGCACCGCCGCGATCATGTTGCGCATCATCAGGTCACGGTTCGCGAGCGCGTAATCCTGCGCCCAGTGCACCGCGCGGACGTAGTCCTCGAAGTGCTCCGTTCCCTGTGGCAGATACGCGAGGTCCTTGTCCGGCAGATTGATCATCCACTGGCGCATATCGTTCTTTGCCAGCTCTATGAAGAACGTGCCGAAGCGATTGCCCACGCCGCGCGATCCCGAGTGCAACAGGAACCAGACGTTCTCGCTTTCATCGAGGCACACTTCGATGAAATGGTTTCCGGTTCCCAGCGTCCCCAAGTGATTGATGCGCTGCACATGGTTCAGCTTGGGATACTTCTCGATGATCGCCGTGTACGCCGGCTCCAGCTTTGCCCACACATCCAGGTGATGCGCCGGAGCAGTGGCCCACGCGCCGCGGTCGTTCTTGCCGCCGTTGTCCGTCCGGCCGACCGGCACAGCCTTCTCGATCGCCGCGCGGATGTCGTGGAGGTTATCGGGCAATTGGTTGGCGTGCAAAGAAGTCTTGACCGCCATCATGCCGCAGCCGATGTCCACGCCAACAGCCGCAGGGACGATCGCCCCGCGGGTCGGGATCACGCTGCCCACCGTGGCACCGATGCCCCAGTGCACGTCAGGCATCGCTGCCACCCACTTGTAGACGAAGGGTAACTGCGCGACGTTCAAGAGCTGCTGGCGTGCGGCGTCCTCAAGCTGCACACCTCTCGTCCAGGCCTTGATGGGAACGCCGTTGTCGGGCTTAATTACGTTGTAGGTTGTGTCTGTCATTGGTTCTTAACTCACTTGATTCTTCGCGCTGCTAAAGAATGTGGTACGTGGGCCCTTCAATCGTTATTCCATTCACAGTTGCCGCGTCCATTCTTATCTCAAAATCGACCCCTTCCACGGGAAGCCAGTCATACTGGCTCAAGATTTGAAAAACGGTGTCCAGTTCAGTGAGCTTCTTCAGATGCTCCTTGAATACTTCATACTCGACGACTAGATACCCAGGATCAGTTGCAGGCCAAACTATGTGGTCTCTTCCGACGAGTGCGAAATGCACATTTGAATATTCGGAAAGGTCCCGCGACAGTGCGCCCCGAACTTTGAGGTAGCTGGGATTGCTTTTAAGAAACGACTTCAGCTTTTCGAGTTGCTGAATACCTTTGAGGAACTCCCCGTCTGCCCTGTTCCTTTCTTTGGCGAACAGCGGTTTACGAATCCATTTCAGTTCAACTAGCAAGACTGTAGAACCTCGTTCGTCCACGATGACGAGATCAAGATTGGTCTTGGCGTCTTTTGGTAGCTCGTACGGACCGAATGCCGATATTGCCTCCGGCAATGCGACCCGAAGTTCGTCCAGCATTTCCTCTTCCTTAATCTCGCTCAGTGTGTCGTACGCCTTCTTATCCGTGCGTGAGAGTGTCCGGAGCAGGTTCTCGTCGACTCTGGCTGAAAGACCGAAGTGTGGTACTACCGCCAAGAAGTCTGCTTTCTTATCTAGCGGCACAAAAAGCTCCGAGTGCAGGTCAATTGGAACTCGGTTTCCGAAAGTGAGACCTCCAAGGATCTCGCCTGCAGACTGGCGGTCCATGCCAGAGATGCCTGATAATTCGCGTATCCATTCGTCCCTTTTCTTCACAAGTACGGCAGAATTAACAGGGAACTCCCGTCGCCTCTGCGCTGCCAGGAAGCAGAGGTGATCATGAATGGCGCACACGGTTTGAATGGCGGCGACGAATTCCTTTACTTGTTTCATCGAATAACTTCCCAAGCGAATCTCCTCCCGGTGGCGAACGAGCATTTCCGACTGTGACTGAAACCACGGAAACAGTTCGGAGTACAGCTCGCAAGGCATTTCGTAAGCGATGGTCCTCGACTTGGCACCACCAACGAAAGCCATGAACTTCTCGAAGAGCTCGATGCGATAAGGAGGCATGGGAGCAAGACTGTCAGAGGGAGGCTTCCGATCTGCCTTTCTCAGAATCGTTTTCTGAAAAGCTTTGACCTGCCGTTCTCGTGAAGACTCCTCAGTTGTGAATCTCACCAGCCGGCCAATCGCCTCTGCTTTGAAACGCTTTTCGCGCCAAAACGAAAAGTTGGCCCAAGCATGGAAGTACCCGTCAGCTTCTGTTAAAGCTCGATTCGTCACAGCATCAAGGGGCGGACTCCACTGAAACGACCGCCGACTGGCAAAGCTTTGACTCCCCTTGCTTTCAATCTCTGTGAGCAGCAAGGCTGCCATCCGACTAAAGTTGATCGTCGCATTTCTGTGCTTCGCGCCCCCATATTCCGGGTCGGACGCCCGTTGTACCTCAATCGCAGCCTTGGTCAGGACAGCCCAGTCGGCGAGATTTCTTGGGTAGTGACGGATCGCCAGCGATGAAAAGAAAGCATCGACCTCCTTCTCGAGAAGCTCAATTTAGTTTTCAGAAGACATGCGGGTCCTTTTGCAGTACTGGTGTCACTACTCCAGTTCAGTGCTCAGATTAGTGCACATTCCTCCACTCTTTCAGCGCAATCGAATCGCAAATTTGGTCGGGGAGGAGAGATTCGAACTCCCGATCTCGTGCGCCCGAGGCACGTGCCTTATCGAGCTAGGCCACTCCCCGATCTTGGTGGCTCGTCACGGAATTGAACCGTGTCCACTGGCTTTTCAGACCAGCACTCTTCCGTCGAGTTCACGAGCCAAACTTTGGTGGACGGTGCGAGAATTGAACTCGCATTTCACGGTTGCAGGCCGCGGGTAATCCCGTTATACGAACCGCCCATTTGGGGCGAGATGAGAGAATCGAACTCTCGTGACTGGAGCCACAATCCAGTGCCTAAGCCATTCGGCCAATCCCGCCATCGAAAATCTGGAGCCGGTCGAGTGAATCGAACACTCGTCGGAGAGGTACAAGCTCTCTGCACTGCCACTGTGCTAGACCAGCAAGAATCTGGAGCTGGCACGCAGCCTCGAACTGCGGTCGGGCGCTTACCGTGCGCCTGCTCTTCCCGTTGAGCTACACCAGCGGAGCTGGCGCGGCGATTCGAACGCCGATCACGGACTTACGAGGCCCGCGCTCTTCCTACTGAGCTACACCAGCCACGAACTCTGGAGGCGGCGGGGAGAATTGCACTCCCGATGATCTGCTTTCCACCCCACCGAACGAAAAGCGCGTTCGGCGGGGACCCCGGCTTTGCAGGCAGATGCCTTGCTGTCTTGGCTACGCCACCTCACAACTTTGGAGCGGAAGGCGGGAGTCGAACCCGCGCTCTCGACGTTGGCAACGTCGTGTCTTGGCCACTAGACGACTTCCGCATGGAGCGAGCAGCGAGAGTTGAACTCGCGTCATCGGGCTGGAGGCCCGAGGCACCAGCCGCTATACCATGCTCGCAATGGCGGGAGATGAAGGACTCGAACCCTCGTACCTGGATTTGGAGACCAGTGTCCTAGCCGCTGGACGAATCTCCCGCAAACTGTTGGCGGAGCTAACGGGAGTTGAACCCGTCCCTGCTGAGAGACAATCAGCCATCCTGCCGATAGACCATAGCTCCGGCTCCCTCCCGTGGACTCGAACCACGATTTCCGCGTTCAGAGCGCAGCGTCCTTCCATTGGACGAAGAGGGAATTTCAAAATTGTCAAAGAACTGGCTGCCGGGGAGCGATTCGAACGCCCGTACCCGGATTCAAAGTCCAGAGTCCTGCCACTAGACGACCCGGCATCAAACTTTCAGCGGTATCGCTTTCATGCATCGCACGCACAGCACCGCCGATTCATCGAGGTTGTGGCCTAGCCGTTTGCGATCGATGCGGGCACGATCCACGAGCTCGCGATGATCTTCGCCGCGATCGCAATACAGCTCCGACGCAATCTCGATTTCAAAGCCTTCGAGTTCAATCGTTTGTGTACTCATAAGTTGGTAGCAGCGAGGAGAATCGAACTCCCATCTCAGCCTTGAAGGGGCCGCATCCTGGCCGTTAGACGACACTGCCTCCTATCTGCGCATTTCCTGAAAAATGCGCCATAAAAACCAAAAGCCCCCGATTTGTATCGGAGGCTCAGAAAAATCACGCGCTATAGATAGCCCCCGTTACATGACCGTACCTTTCCCCGCACCTTGCCACATAAATGTGGCTGGCGTCGGGTAGCAATCGGTATGGGGCTTGCGCATCATTCTCAGATCTCAGTTATCACTGTGGCATGACTCTCTACATTCGTCAATACCCCAAAATGGTGGTTACTCGCCGGATTTGCCGACTACACGTCCCAATCGCAAGCGCTTTCGATGCGGGCGGGAATGCCTGCTTGACGACGCCTCACGCCGCCAAGGACTTCTCGATGAGCTTTAGAATTTCTCTCGTGAAACGGTGCGGGTAAACAAGGACGAAAAAAACGGCGAATGCGGGTCGTTCACTGAGGTGCTTGGGCAACACTGCGGTGTCTATGTCTTCCACCTCGCGTATCAAGCCAGCCCAACTTTGCGGGGACCCGACGAAGCGTGAATTCAGCGAGCCACTCTTGGCGCGCCATCGGAACCATTCCCAATGCTGGCCGGGATAGAATGCCTTGAGCGAGTTACCTGTTATCGGATACCACAAAGCCCTAAGAGCTTGCCTGCGAAGCCGCCGGACGAGAAAATCCATCAGAGGGTATGCCGTGTAAGACTCGCCAATGAAGTCCTCCCGACAATCTTGATCCAGCCCATACAGAATGCGTAAAGCGTTCTCCGGGGAATAGTAGGGAGAGGGCAATCCGCTCGATCCATCACGCTTCCCGCTCGTATCCAGCAGGAAACCAAGCAACGAGGTCACGAACGATTCGGCGACAGCCTGCTCGCCAAAGGCTTCCAGATCGAGAGCGCCCATTACAAAAAAAGGCGTGGCCGACTCCCCCCACGCCTTGGACTTAGGGAGCCACTTTCGAAGGAAGTCGCGTACACCGTATTTCCGAGGAGCCGATGGCTGGCTGATGCGCCGATGCAGGTCCCACGCGCTTACAAGTCCCGCCAGCAGCGTAACGCGAGCGTAATAGAAGTGTCCGTCGGTGAACCCATCTCCCTCGATCAAGTGTTCGCGAGTCTCACACTCGGAAAACAAACCGGACAGGGATTCAGTCGCACCACCCTCGCACAAATCAAACGAAGCGGACCAGAATGCCGTCGGCAGTTCGTATTTTGTCGCCGCGGCAAGTATGTAGGAAGCAGTCATCGTCCATCCCTCGAAGACCGTCCAATGATTTTCTGCAGAGTAGGCCTGCTGCAGAACATAGCCAGCTACAAGAACGGCGCTGGCGATCGCCCTTTTCAACTCCGTATGACTTGGCTTCTTAACGTTCTCAAGTGGAAGGATCGACTCTAGGAGCCTGGAAAACTGATCTTTGTGTAGGGGTTCGCGCCCGTCTCGCAGCACCAATTCCATGAAAAGAGTGAAGTCCGCGAGTTCCTTCGGTAGATAGGAACCGTGAACAGCCAGAAATCGTTTCAGTAACTGACCCCTGGATACCGTCCGAAGCGCAGGAAATCTGCGCTTACGCCAAGACTGATTTGACGAGTTGATCGCTTTGATCGCAGTGTCTTTGATTTCTCCGTTCGTCACCAAAAAAGGAGTGTGGTGGCGAGAGGTTGGAACGCCTGGGTGATTGATCGGCATCTCGACAAGATCATTGATCTCGCCTTTGTTCTTTCGCCATTCGGCTAGGCCGATGTCGCCGCACTTCAGCTGGTAGGCGCGTACCCTCCCGCCGTCATCAATCGTGATTACGTCTTTCCCCTGCTCGAACGGTCCGTGCGGCGATACATAAACTACGGTTTCCCCTTCGGCCGCGAGGAGCTGGCAAAAAGGAATCTGGTAAGAACGCTCGTTCGAGCTACTCAACCAGTTTTCGATTACTCTCTCGATCACGCCACTCATTTCGTTTTTTGTCTAACAGTTCTTCATATCTGGACCTGAACGCGGGATCGTCGTCCCATTTCCCAATAACCTCAGCGAGAGCGGGTGTCGTGTGCCAAACTGACGTGGGCAGGTTGTCAGGGCCAAATTCCATATCCACTCTTTCCAGCATCGTAAAGAAGGCGTCTTGTGTAAGGGGGGCGCCTTTCATATCCATGGCGTTACCCACTTCCTTCGTCACTTCGTTCATCTTCCTGTAGAACATTTCCATACGTTGGCGAGCCAGTCCCTCCGCAACAGCGTCGATCTTCGCGGCCAGTTTCTCGCCGACGAGATCCGGTATCTCCGACACATCAATCGTGATCGGAATAGCAATCGCCTCGAATCCCTCGTCCGTCACGGCCTTCGCGCCGATCCGGTCGTAGGAGTGGGCAGTGCCTTCATGCTGTGCAAAGCTCTTTATCTTCGCCAAAAGCGGGGCCTTGGCGCGCTCCGCCTGTTCAGTCGCACGCATGATGTGCTTCCTTATTTCTGTTTTACTTGAAGGAAAGTCGGGCAACATAACGGCAGGGAAATTGTAAATCCTCGCGTGATAAACCGGCCTTTCTCCGCAAGTTGTTCGTGACGGCTGCTCCGTCCTTTTCTGGTGGGCGGGCCGGGAGTCAAACCCGGATTTGCAGCTTCGGACGCTGCCGTGTTGTTCGTTACACTACCCACCCTTCTGGAACTCGCGCCGGGAATCCAACCCGGATCTCTTCGTTAGGACCGAAGCGTCATCATGCCTTAGACCACGCGAGCCGCACTAAATCTGGTAGGGATGCAGAGAATTGAACTCTGATCTCAAGGTTCGTAGCCTTGCGCCCTCATCCGTTGGACCACATCCCTATGTTGGAAGCGGCAGAGAGATTTGAACTCTCATCATCCGAGGTAGAAGCTCGGCGCATTGATCGGTTATGCTATGCCGCCTCTTCGTAACTATTGGTGCGGGATGTGGGAATCGAACCCACTTCGTCTCGCTTAAAAGGCGAGTGCATATCCATATCTGCCAATCCCGCGAAGTCTGGTGGGTGACG
>DASYZA010000056.1:0-88753 GCA_035946775.1 Candidatus Sulfotelmatobacter sp.
TGCTCGACAACAACGAAGAAAAACCAAGCACCGAGGCTTATCGGACGTTAACGGACGTACAAAATTCTGGAGTGGATTTGCAAGTTGTTGAGAAGGTTGGCGTCCCCGACGGGATTTGAACCCGTGTTACCGCCGTGAAAGAACAACCACGATAAGGAAATTCAACGACTTGCAAGAGGCGGGCGGCCACCTAAGTCATTGATGATCCCTAGAAGGCGCGACAGGGACGTACCGCAAAACGTACCGCCATTTTCTAAAGTGTGATCCCGGCCTTTCACACCGTGAAGGCCGGCGATAGGTTCAGGCCGCGGCAAGTCGCAACTCCTGTTTTTGAAAATCCGTACCGCGAAAAAAGCAGCTGTCGCATGCCGAGCTACTGGGTACCAACCGAATGCACTCAGGCGGATAGCATCAGTTTTTGCGGCGGGCGTGCGGTTCCCGAAGGCCGACCTTGCCCAAGTGCTTCTTGGGCGCCGGACGCTAGCCTTTTCAGGGCTGCGCTCTTTAGGCTTAACCGCTTTTTCAATCAACAACTTAACTCATCAGAGTGGCCAGTTTATTGTGACCATTCTGTGACCAGCGCCGATGTTCGCCTAAGCGTCGGTGAAGCATCCGGGCAAGCGGAAATACAGCAAAAGTAAAGATCGACAGTTGGAAGAAAATGTGCCCTTTTGTGACAGAGTTACTCTAGAATCTTCCCACTCGGCGTGTGATATACGTTTTGAGGAAAGTACTAAATTCGATTGCCTCGGGCTGCAGTTTTCGTCCTCGATTGCTGATCTCGTAAAACTCTAGAGTCACAATCGGGTCGAGTTTCGTAATTATAACCTTGCGCCCTCCGGAAGCGAGGACGCCGAAAGAAGGAATGACGGCAATGCCCAACCCGGCCTCGACAAGTCCGATTTGGGTGTCCAACAAATTGACTGTCTGACGGCGTTTGCAAGCCACTCCCATTCTTGCCAGTTGTTTTCGGATGAGTTGCTCGTGTGGATAATCTTTCGTGAGCGAGATCAGAGTCTCGCCAGCCAGCTCAGACCAGTGGCTGGTGTCGGGCCACACAGGTCGCCCGTCGTCCTGTCGGGCCAGCATCAAAGAGAAATCAAAAAACGGCACGCGTTTTAGCCCCGGCATCCGATCGAAAATTCCGACCGCAAAGTCTAGTTTGTTTGCTTCTATTCGTCGTACGATGGCGCGAAGATTCCCGTCAAACAATTGGATCTGTGTCTCCGGATGCCTTCCGCGGAAATCCTTGATTGCCGGCGGAAGCACGTGGGCGGCAAACCAAGGAGTGGTTCCAATCGAGATTCGTCGATTCTTTTTCTTGGCGGTCTGCTCGATCTGAGACATTCCTTCTTCCAATGCGTGCAGGGCCGGTAGGGTTACACCCAGGAGTTGGCTTCCTTGCGTAGTTAGTGAAACCTGCCGAGTCGTGCGGTCAAAGATCCGGAAACCAAGTTGGCGCTCGAGTTCACGGATGAGGACACTCAATCCAGAAGGCGTAATGAACAACGCTTCCGCTGCCCGAGTGAAGTTGCGAAGCTGCGCAACGAGATGAAATGCGCGAAGCTGTCGAGCGGTAAATTCCATTATTGAGAGTTTATCAATAAATAGTGATAATTATGAACTTCTCATTTATTGCGGTTCAGTATAGATTGATCACATCACGGGCCGATAAAGGCCAACGGAAAAGGAGACGAAATATGAAATCTTCCAATGTCAAAAACATCGTATTAGTGCACGGCGGTTTTGTAGACGGGTCAGGTTGGGAAGGCGTCTACACAATTCTGAAGAAGAAGGGCTACAACGTATCGATCGTCCAGAATCCCACCACTTCGTTGGCAGATGATGTCGCCGTGACAAACAGGGCGATCAACGCACGGGACGGTCCGGTTGTCCTCGTTGGCCATTCCTACGGCGGAGTTGTGATCACTGAGGCTGGCAACAATCACAAAGTGGCCAAACTGGTCTACATCACTGCATTTGCACCTGATAGCGGCGAGTCGGTCGCTTCATTGATTAAGGATCCGGCCCCTGGAGCGCCGGTACCGCCGATCATGCCGCCGCAGGACGGATTTCTGTTTCTCGATCGCTCGAAATTTGCAGCATCCTTCGCTGCTGATGTGAAACCAGAATTGGCGGCCTTCATGGCCGATTCTCAAGTTCCATGGGGAATACCGGCTCTGGAAGGCGCAGTCAGCGTGCCGTCCTGGAAATCAAAGCCTGGTCGCTACTGATGACAAGATGATTCCACCCGCTGCTCAACGTGCGATGTCGAAGCGGGCCGGATCGAATACTGTCGAAGTCAAAGGAAGTCACGCTGCCTACGTCTCTCAACCGGAGGCTGTGGCAGATCTCATCGCCCGAGCCGCTGAGAGCGTGCAGGAAACTAGCCAAGCACTGTCGGCCTGAGCATGTGCACGAGTGCGGGCGGCCGCTTGGGCCGCCCTTTGTTTGGTGTCGATACGTTCAGTGAGTCAAACTCCCACGAAATATCGGGCTCGCGAATTGGTGTAGAACATCGGAGCTGAGGACGCTCCCCGGTGCGGTTTACGCTGCTGTCATGGCTTCTTGAGCCGCTCTTGCGGCGGCACGGATCACCTCGATGACTCGTTCCGGTTGCGAGAGCATCGGCACATGGCTGCTGTCGAGCTCGTAGACGGTTGCACCCATGCGCTTGGCCATGGCGCGCTCCAGATCGGGATGAACTGTGCGGTCCTTTTTGCCGACGATGTACCAGCTGGGTTTTGATTTCCAAGCCGTTCCTCCGGCTTTTGTCTCAAACAGGTCGGGTTTCGGAACACCCTGCGTCGCCAAAACGAGCTTCTTCTCATGATCCGGCAAATCGCCAGCGAAATCGTCGATGCCCTCCGGAAGCAGCCAGATGCGTCCGTCCTTGACATCGATGTGGGAGAAGACCGGTGTCCTCGGGAAATTAGACTGCTGCGTCTGCGAACTCTCGTCCGCATCTGGTGCAAGCGCACAAATGTAAACTAAGCCGGCGACGCGGTCGTCGGTTCCTGCGCCGGTAATCACAGTTCCGCCGTAGGAATGGCCGACTAGGATGACCGGGCCGCTGACCCGGCCGATCGTTGCTTTTGTTAGTTCAACGTCCTCTGCTGTTGAGTTCAGACCGTATTGTGCCGCAATGCACTCATACCCCTCGGCCTGCAAAGGAATGATCAACTTGCTAAAGCACGAGCCGTCGGCCCAAAGCCCGTGGCAAAAGACAATACCTGGTTTTGTTTGCGTTGATTTCATTTTGTTGCTCTCCTTTGTTTTCACTATTTTCCTTTTCGTAGAACTGGACCGCAGCGAACATGTCGTAGGCCAACTGTAGGCTTTTCGTACGGATGCTCGTTTGCAGGATTTTGCTGGTTTTGTCGTTTTTGCCCAAAATAAGCGGAGGGGCGGCGAGCAAACGTACCTATTTAAAAGATTGGGAAATGCACATTACGCTCCGGAACGCCCTGTCACGTAATTCCGTCGCCATCGTCCGGGGCTCACACCGACGATTTCATGGAACGTGCGCGTGAACGCTGCTTGGTCGTTAAATCCGGATTGAACGGCGATCTCGAGCAGCGACATGGTGGTCTGGACCATCAATTCCTTGGCGTGCTCGACGCGATGTCGAATCAACCATTGGTGCGTGGAGATGCCGAATGATGTTTTGAATGAGCGGGCAAAGTGGCTCGTGGAAAGCCCGCATTCGCGTGCAACGTCAGAAAGCCGAATGCGGCCATGCATGCTCTCGTGGAGAATTTCTGATGCTCGCCGCTTTTGCCAAGGCGCCAGGCCGCCTTTTAAATACCGCGCTGCTTTTTGGAGTACACCGTAATTCTGGATGAGGTGCGCTCCGAGGATAAGACTGAATTGATCGAGAGCAAGCGCGGAGGGACCGTCGCTTCGCCCGAGAAACGGAAGAATGCTCTTTGTGATCTGAGCCACAACTAGATCATCTTCGAGCACAGCCAAGCGATAGTTATTCACACAGCCAAAGCCGAGATCCTCAGCGATGTCATCCAGCCCCTGACGAGGAACAGAGTAGTGAACGTAGTCGAATGCACAACCTGCCCAACATCCTGGCTGGGAGTCGAAATCAATGACATTGGAACGAAACGGGTGAACGATGGATTCGGGAATAAGCTTGTCTGATGTCCACACCCGATAGCTTGATGCCGGCAGAGACTTAATAGAGATCGAGACTAGCAGAGCGGGAACGGGCGATAGCTTTGTGATTCGGTCAGGAAGTCCCGCCGGTGACTGTAGCCGGAGGATCGCAAAAGTGCCTGGAGTGCGAAATTGCGATGGGACCGGGGACTTCCCGTCCAATTGAATGAATGTTGTATAGGGAAGTTCTGATGAGGTCTGCGGATTCTTATGTAGCTTCGCCGAAGCATTTTTATCCATCGCGACCTCCGCGGCGGGACGACTGGTGGCGTATAGGATGACAGGTTTGGCTCAGGATTGCATCCGTACAAGCGACTCCCGATCAACTCTCCTCCATCAGCGCGGCAGCGCACTTGCCGGCTTTCTTAAGCGCCACTTCAAGGCCACGAAGCTCCTCCGAACTTAATTCGGAAAACACCTTTTTCATCTGCCCGGAATGCTTTCGAAACGCGGAAACAATGAGATCCTTGCCGCGTGGTGTGAGGGCAACGATACGAACGCGTCGGTCTTCGGCGCTCTCGACCCGGCTGACCAGGCCCTTCGCGACGAGGCGATCGACAGCGATACTGATCGAACCCGGGGTCAGATCTACCATCGGGCCTATCGTATTGACGGGCAAAGGCCCTTTGTGCAGCAGGAGTTCCAGCACGCCGAAATCCGAGAGGCCGAGTCCGGTCTCTTCAATACCAGCGGCTGCGTACCTTGTCAGGGCGCGCATCGCCTTCATCATTACTAACCAGACGTGGTCCGTCCCTTGATTGCCTCGGGTCATAAAAAACCTGAATCTGTCAGAAGTATATCATCATCAATCGTATTGTCGTCAATATATATTACGCCAATATACTGGCGATCTATCGAAAAGGAGAACAGGTTATGAGAACCGCTTCCGTAGTCGCCCGATATCTCGCGGGCGTGATTTTCCTTGTTATGGGACTGAATGGCTTCCTGCACTTCATTCCCTTTCCTCCGCCGCCAGGCATCGGTAGCCAGTTCATGGGTGCCCTTTATGTCTCGCACTACTTGTGGGTGATCTTCGCGTTTCAGGTCATCGCAGGTGTACTTCTGCTGGCGAATCGTTACGTACCGTTGGCAGTGGCACTGCTGGCACCAGTGATTGTCAACATTCTGACTTTCCTCGCCTTGATGGCCCCGAGCGGGCTGCCGCTGGCCCTCTTCGTGGCTCTACTGTGGGCCGCAATCTTCATCGATGTGCGGCGGGCGTTTTCGGGGTTGTTCCAGTCGCGCTTGATGCAGCCGCGGGGCTGAACATCAGGAGAAAGCAAGAAAAACATGACGCAAAAGCTGACAGTCGTCGTCGCGGGATCCACAGGTAAACAAGGTGGCGCGGTCGCTCGGGACCTCCTTGAGCGAGGTCACAAGGTCCGTGCCATCACGCGGGACCCAAACTCAACCCAAGCAAAGTTATTGGCGAAAGCCGGAGCGACGGTCGTTGTGGCGTCGCTCGAAGACACTTCGGCGATTACGAAGGCGCTCGAAGGAGCGACATCTCTCTTCGCGATGACGGTGCCGTCGGAGGGCACCCACGCTGAGAGACGACAGGGTATTGTCGCCGCCGACGCAGCCAAGGCAGCAGGCGTGCATCTCGTCTTCACTTCTGTCGGCTCGGCCAACCGACATACGGGTGTTCCGCACTTCGAAAGCAAGTACGAGGTGGAAAAGCACATCGCCAAAATCGGCGTCCGGGCAACGATTTTGGCGCCTGTTTCCTTCATGGAGAATCTATATTTTATAAAGGAGCAACTCGCCCAGGGGATCTATGCGACGGCGCTGCCGCCGACACGGGCGCTCGAGCAAATCGCTGTCGCCGACATCGGCGGAGTCGCTGTTCGCGTCCTGGAGGACGCCGGCCGCTTCACAGGCAAGCGCTTCGACCTCGCCGGTGACGAACTCACAGGTAACGACGCCCTCGCCATTCTCTCGCGCGTCACCGGACGCCCCTTGAGCTATTACCAAATACCGCTCGATGTCATCCGTCAGCGCATGGGCGAGAAGGCCGTCAAGATGTACGAATGGTTCGATCGTGTCGGTTTTGCGGTGGATCGCACGGCGCTACGCCGCGAGTTCCCGGACGTCACTTTTCACGACTTTGAGTCTTGGGCGAGGGGGCAGGATTGGAGCGCGCTTCGGCAGAGCGCATAGAGACTGACACTGGGCCTGGCTCATTCCTTATGAGACTAAGGTTGGCACCCATTAGGCAGACCTAAGGGCTTGGAAGGACATCGGACATAACCTGCCGGGGGTTCATGGCATGTCGACCAGTGGTCCGGAAGCAAGGCACAGGTCACACGGCAAGAGCGTGCTTCGTGTGGCTTAGATTTCGGCAACGTAATTTGGATCAACTCGCACGGCGGTCAAGGCCAGTATCCATTATGACGGGAAAGCGGGCGATCGACGCAACCAGATCCTTGGGAGTAATTTCGTTCACCACGAACTGAGAGACAAAAGAAAAGAGAGAGTCCACAAATGTCGACGAACTTGACAGCAGTGCTTCAACAGCTTTTGCAGAACACTTCGAACCTCAAGGTGCTCCGGGAACGCATGACACCAGATGCCACCTATGTTTCATTGAACTTCAACAACCCTGACCTGATGAAAGTTATGCCATGGACCGGTACTCACAAGGGACCTCAGGAACTGTTCGATGTCTTCGCTGCGATCCAACGCTACTGGAAAACACTCGACTTCAAGGTCACCGACACGATTGAGCAGGGTAGCCGCGTCGGATTCTTCGGCTCTTTTACCTACAAATCGAACGTGACTGGAAAGGAAATTACATCTCCATTTAGCCTGTTGGCGCGCTTCGAGGGGGACAAGGTTGCTTACGTCCAGTTTCTCGAGGATAGCTACGGCACAGCGGGCTCGTTCAAAACTGGGGGCGCCACGCGGTTCCACAGCGATCCCTCGGGGAAAGAAGTTGAGGTCTAACTATGACCAACCTGTCGATCGAAGAAAAGCGATATGACTACATCGTTGTAGGAGCAGGCGCCGCCGGTTCGGTCCTGGCGGCTCAATTGTCCGCCTCCGGCGCGCAAGTCCTCGTGATCGAGTCTGGCGGACCCGACGACGCGCCGACCATCGCGAACCCAAGCATCTGGTTTTACAATGTCGGCGGCCCACTCGACTACCACCTTCCCGTCACCCCTTCGCCACGATTGAACAATCGCAAATTCAATATGGCCCTCGGCCACGTACTTGGTGGCGGCACCAGCATAAATGCCATGGTGTGGATGCGCGGTATGCAACGGGACTACGACCGATGGGCCGATGACGGAGCCAAGGGCTGGGCTTTCGCCGACGTACTTCCGATCTTCAAAGTACAAGAGGATTGGGAAGGCGGCGCGAATGAATGGCGCGGTTCCGGCGGCCCCATACATATCCGCCGGCCAAAAGATCCCCATCCTACGGCGCCAGCCTTTGTCGACGCAGCTCGCGAGATGGGCATGCCGATTCTGGATGATGTGAACGGACCCATGCGGCCTGGCGCAGGTTACATTAACATGAACATCGCCGCGGATGGGACTCGCGTCAGCGCCGTTCGCGCTTTCCTGCGCCCAGCGTTGTCGAGGCCGAACCTCACTCTGCTCCTCAACAGCAATGTTGTGAAACTGAACTTCAAAGGCAGCCGTTGCGTTGGCGTCAAGCTAATGACAACGACAAGCGGCGCCGTAAGGGATATCGCCGCCGACAAGGAAGTGATCCTTGCGGCGGGCGCCATCAACAGCCCGAAGATCTTGATGCTTTCAGGCGTTGGAGAAGCGAAGGCGCTTCGCAGCCTTGGAATCAACGTCGTCGAAAATCTGCCCGGCGTTGGCGAGAATCTACAGGATCATGTGCTCTTGTCCGGAGTCGTTTTCAAGTATAAAGGCAAGATGCCGGATCGCCCGGCGACAGCAACGCGGTCGAGGCAGAGGCTTACTTGTCGAGCGCTCCATCGAGTGACACTGATATTAGTCTTGTGCTCCATCAACTACCGGTAGTTACGCCGGAAGTAGCCTCGCGCTATGGGACCCCTCCACCGGACACGTTCACAATCGCGCCCGCTCTTGTGCAGCCCACTAGCAAAGGTTTCATCCGCCTCGCCAGTGACAACTTTCAGGATTCCGCCGTGATTGATGGCAAATATCTCGGCACGGATCAAGATTTTGCGGCCATCGTGCGAGCAATCGAAGCCGCGCGTGAACTTGGGAATCAACATGCCTTCGACAGTTTGCGCGAGAGCGAACTCATTCCAGGGCCCAAGGCGAGCGCCGAAGAGGTCCGAGAACTTGCCAGACTTGCCTCGGCGAGTTTTGGACACGCAGTTGGTACGTGCAAAATAGGCGTGGACAAGCTTGCGGTTGTCGACCCGGAGCTTCGCGTGCACGGCATTTTGGGTTTACGCGTGGCGGACGCTTCCGTGATGCCACGGATCATTACTGGATCGGGGACGGCGGCGTCAACACACATGATCGCGGGCCGCGCTGCCGAACTGATTCTCGGCTGAAAACAAGGACCTTCATGGCTGGCCGTAAACGCGCAGCAAACGGATATTGGGAAGCTCTGAGTTGAATTATTCGGCGCGCCATTCTCGGAGGCAATGCCTACCGCCTCCCCCGTTTGCATTCAGTCGTTCGCGATAGGAGATTTCTCGATGCATCGCTCGCTGCAGTGGCTGAAATTCGCGATAGCCACTCTTATGTTCGCTGTCGCCTCGTTTGCACAGAAAAAACACGTTCCGAATCGTCTGAGTTTGAGCGTTGAGGCAGACCAGAGGAGACAAGCTATGTCTCTTAGCGTATCGACCTTGCTAACCCGCAATCTTCATGACGTCTTCGGTGAAAACGATGCGGCGCGTCGGCGCACAGCGATCGAGGAGATCTTCACCGAAGATTGTGTGTTCTACGAGCCCAGCGGGCGCGTCTATCGTGGCCGCGACGAAATCGATCGCGTTGCGGGTACGCTCAGGGCCACGCACCCCGACTTTCGATATCAGCCGATCGGCGAGCCTGAAGAATTGAGCAATGCAGGGCGGATCAAATGGGTAGAGGGGCGCCCTGGTGAGGCGCCGGCCGTCGCCGGGACTGATTTCATCATTGCTCGGGATGGCCGCATTGCCGCCGTTTATCTCTTTTTCGACAAGCTACCCTGAGCTGGAGGATTTTGGTCGAAATGAGACCGGCCTTTGCCGAGTTGTTTCAGAAGGAGATCGAGTCATGGTCGGCATCGCAGTCGTAACACGCGCAGCTTTGTTAATCGCTCGGCCCTCCTCGTCCTGGACGATCGACGAACACTTGGGCGGACTATCGCCCGAGTGTGTTGCGGTCGATCTGCGCAGCCCGGCTCAAATGTACTGCGGAACTGCGCGTGACGGCCTCTTCCGAAGCCGCGACAGCGGCCGGAACTGGGAGCCAGTCGGACCAGGCATCGATCACCCAATGATCACCGCGATCGATGTGGGTCACGGAGGACAAGCTGACGGCTTCGGTATCGTCTATGCCGGTACCGAACCAAGTGCGGTGTTTCGCTCCGACAATGGCGGCGATACCTGGGTTGACCTCGCCGGATTACGCGCGCTCCCTTCTGCTAACACTTGGCGTTTTCCCCCACGCCCCCATACGCATCATGTTCGGTGGATCGAAGCCGACGTGAGCGACGCAGATCGCGTGTTCGTCGCGATCGAAGCTGGCGCGCTCCTGCGCACGTTCGACGGCGGGCAGAGCTGGCGTGATCGCGTTCGCGGCAGTCCGTACGACACGCACACGGCGCTGACGCACCCGCTTGCATCTGGGCGGATCTACTCGGCCGCCGGCGACGGATACTTTGAAAGCACCGATGCGGGGGACTCGTGGAGTTCGCCAGAGGATGGATTGAAGCACCGCTACCTCGTAGGCGTGGCCGTGGATCCTGCGGACCCAGAAACTGTGATCGTGTCCGCAACAGACGGCCCCGGGTCCGCCTATTCGCCCCGCCGGGCCGCGGCGTACGTGTATCGGAAGACTGGGCTGAAGCAATGGGAGCAGGCAATGAGCGGGCTACCGGAGGCGAAGGGCACGACCGTAAGCCGGTTCGCCACTCATGCTGGGGAACCGGGCGTCATCTATGCCGGCAACAACCGCGGGCTCTTCAGATCAGAAGATGCCGGACGGATTTGGAAGTTTCTGGACCTCCCTTGGCCAGAGCCCGGGGTTGCAGATGGCGTGGAGGCGCTTGCCTGTCTTCCGGAGTGAACGGTTCATCTGAATCTCGTTTCAACATTCGCTACCAGTTTGTTCTCCGCGGCAACTCCAGCCACTCGTTCATCTGAGTCCATGCGGTCATTGTGTTCATACGTATCAGCCACAACGATTACTTCATCGGCATGAGTATCATTCACTAATTTCTCCAGCCCAACCAGCACGGTTGCATCGGATCCGACAATTGCCGCGCCCAATCTGTTCTCCACAACTATTTTTTCAAAGCGCATAACAGCAACATTCATAGGGTTTCTGTTGGCGGGCCGGAAAACGGAAATATTACGCTGAGCGCTAGTCTTACTTCACAGGATGATCAGCCCCCGTTTGACCCCTATCGTTACCGCCTCGGTTCTCGACGTCGCTCCCAATTTCGCAATGATCGAGCCCACATGGAATTTGACAGTGTTCCGCGAAATGCTCAAGTGACGCGCGATTTGCGGATTGGAAAGGCCATCCGCAAGAAGATTCAGAACGCGTAGCTCCCGATCTGTGAGCGGTTCGACAAAGGCCAATTCCGTTTCGTTTTCGGCTGGCGCTGGACTATTGGTTCGCGCAATTTGCAGTCCGGCTGCAACTGCCATTGCTGCTGCCCTGATCTGCTGGGCACTCGCATTGCGCGAAAGTACTGCGCTTTTACGAGTCAATTCCTTTGGCTGAGGACCCACGTCAGATAAAAGGTAAAGAGTCGGGACCTGTGCCCCCGGAAAAGGGTCGGGGCGTAGAACTTGAGCGGCTTGAATAACTACGACATCAAAGCTGTCAGCCTGAGGAGGCGTCGAACTCGACGTGGCGGTGACCCCTACCACAACGAATCCGGGAGCCTCCTCAAACGTACGGCTCAGTTTGCGAGTCCATGTGTCGTTTTCTGCAATGATGAACACGCGAAGAGCTTGCTGCATTCATGCCTGCCGCCGCGGGCGCTCTCCGACATGGATCGTTGTGGAGAATTGCTGCCCACCTCGAATACCAGCAATCTTCGCATCGCGATTGGGTTCTAGCCGAAACACGAGTGAAGTGGGTGCTTGATGTCCGAGGCTTTGCTCATCAACATCCAAAAGAATGTCGCCTGGTAAGACTCCTGCTCTGTCCGCCGGGCTGTCCGATTCAACATGAACCACGAGCGCACCCACTTCCTGAGTTAGATTCAATCTTTGCGTTAGAGACACAGGCACGCGCACTGGCTGGAGACCTACCCCCAAATATGGCTTAGGAACGTGACCCTTCTCTCTGAGCACCGCTGCAACCCGCTTGACAGTGCTGTATGGAATCGTTACTGAAGATCTCCGACGGAGCCCGTCAGTATTCATGCCGATGACTCTAGAGTCTGCGCCGACGAGTGCTCCACCTGAAAACCCAGAGTAAAGATTCAAATCTGGACGGATGAAACGCTCGACCTTTTCTCCGCGAGGCGTGTGCCACTCACCCATCAAGCCGGACAGGATCCCGGAGCTTGCAACCAGATTTCCTCGCCAAGTGCGACCGATGGCGAGTACTAGCTGGCCCACTTCCAGCTTTGGATCTTCTACAAAGACAGCGGGAGAGCCGACCTGTTGATCTGGCTTAAGCAGTGCGATATCAGTACCGCGATCTCTGCCGATGACATTCGCATCCACCTGCTGATCGGGCGAGACCCAAGCACGAATCCTTTCACGGTCACTCACGACAGACGCCGTCGTTACGATTGTGAGCTCGTCGAGAACAATTCCAGTGACAGTTCTATTGCCTTCAGCTTGCAGAGCAATAACGCTTTTGCCGACACGTTGAACAGTGCTGCTTAGCTCATTTGATAACTCGCTCCAGCTAGACATGTTTCCCTCCGGAACGAGAATGACAAAAGCATCCGGGGTTTCGCATCCGCCAAGTGGGTAGGAACGTTCAAAGGCCGAGGTTCCAGGACAACCGCAAAAGGGTTTATTCTGCTGGCCGGGCCTCGGTTGGAACCGAAAGCCGAAAAGATTCTCGATAGGGCTCTACAGGATACCCCTTCGTTTTCCAGGCAGCCAATCCTCCTGTGAGGAACTTGACTCGGGTAAACCCGAGCGCCAGTGCGCGACGCAAAACCATTCGGCTGGTCTTATCACCGGGGCAGGTGCAGTAGACAACGATATCTTCATTTTGAGGAATGAGAGACGGTTTATCGAGCACGTCTTGAGGCGGAATCCTCTTCGCACCCGGGATCAGCTCCGGATAGGCCAAGAGATCGAGAGGTTGACGAACATCAAAAAGAAGAACTTCTTGGCCAGACACCATCATCGACTGCAGTTGTTCAACGGAAATGCTGTGTCGATCTAATTCACTTTGGTTCTTGCTACGCTTCGTCGAGGTGACGACGATAGCGCAGACGATCGCAATGGCAACAGCAACCAAAGTCAGCGCCATAGAATCCACTCAATATTAAGATCTGCCCGCCGTAACGAAACCAATCAGTCGGCGTCTGCACGCTAATTCGAACTCATGTTACTTGTGATGCCGAGCCAATACGCAAGGATTCGTGACAATCAGTGGAGATCGTAGAGTTCCTGTTTGTTCAATTGGCTAAGCCGAGGAAACCGCCGGCCTGATACGCTTGTCATCAATAAACGTGCCACGTGGCTTACCGTCCGATTCAAAGGCAAGCAGTGTGCCGAAGCCGTTCCCATTAACACCGGACGCGCTTGTGACGATCAGGGGCATCACTACGGACTTCTTGTGCAAACGTCGATCTCATCGACCACGGCCTTACGGATATCGAGCGTCACGCCGCCCGGGTTGTGGCGCTCTGGCCTGATTCTTCCATGACAATTTGGGAAATCGCCGACCAGTCGAGCGCGTCGCCACCCCGGGCGAGCAATGACAAGAAGCGGTCGCGAATCAGGCTGGCAAGGGGAAGCGGAGCGCGGAATTGCTCCCCGGCCGCAAGGGTGAGGCGAACATCTTTCAAACCGAGCGGGGCGGCAAAGCCAGCAGGCTGAAATTTCCTGTCCGCGATAAGCCCGCCATAGGTTTTGTAGACTGGGGCTGCAAACAGAGTCGAGGTCAGGAAATCCACATACTCATGCTGGTCGATTCCAGCTTTGCCGACAAGCGCCATGGCTTCGCTGAGAGATTCCAGTACCGAGGCGATGAGGAAATTCCCGCTGAGCTTGATTAAATTGGCGGCCGAGGGCTGCACTCCAAAGCGAAAAGTACGCTGACCGATGACGTCAAACAGAGGCGCGCAGCGGTCGATCGCATCGGTACGGCCAGCAACGACAACGATCAACTTTGCGGCCGCTGCGGCTTCCGGTCGTCCGAAAACCGGAGCAGCAATAAACTGCTGGTTCCGTTTTTCGTGCGCAGCAGCGAGTTTCTCCGAGAGATCGACGCTGATCGTGCTCGATGAAATATGGACTGACCCTGACTGGAGATTCTCCAGGATTCCTGATTCACCGAAGATCACGCTCTCAACGGCGTGATCGTCGGCGAGCATAGTGAATACAACGTCTGCGCGAGAGGCTTCAGCCGGGTCAGCAACTGCGTGGGCGCCTTGGTCTACAAGCGGCTTGGCCTTTTGAGCGGTGCGGTTGTATACGGTAACGTTGTGTCCAGCCTTGAGCAGGTTCATCGCCATTGCTGAGCCCATGTTTCCCAGGCCAATGAATCCAATTTTCATGATTTCTCTTTTCTCATTGTCTTAATTTCTAGAAGTTGGATGCCTCCCATTAGTCTGCTGTGGCCGAACTCAACATCCGCAATTGCCTAACCGTTTCGGAAGGTTCTGGCCGGATCGTGTAATCCGAATTCACATCAACCGCTCGGACTATTCCTTGTTGGTCGATCACGTATCGCGCCGGCATAGGAAGTCGGTATTCCGGTTCATCGTTGAATCTGTCCAGGGTGCTTCCAAAGGACTTGTACAGGTCTCGCAAATAGTCCGGCAGTGTGAAAACGAGCCGAAACTGCTCTGCGACCTTTAGATGAAGATCCGTCAGAATATCGAACGACAGGTTCAGCTTTTTATGTAGAGCCCGCGTATACCGTTCGAGCTCCGGAGTGATGACGATGATCTGCGCTCCCAGCGCTCGTACGTCGGAATAGACCTCTTGTAGAGCCTCCAGCTCCATATTGCAGTAAGGTCACCAGTGTCCTCGGAAGAAGCTGACTACCAGCGGCCCCTTGTCGAGCAGATCGGACGAGTCTATTTGCACGTGATCTTGATTGAATAGGGTGAAACTGGGAGCACGGTCGCCCAGCTTCAAGGCTCGCTGTTCAATTCCTGTGGCCTTGAGCTCGGCTGTAGCGCGATGCATGGTTTCGATTACTTCATGCGGCGCGTTGTATGGCGGAGCTCCGGACTCAAATGATTTCTTGAATTCGTCGAGTCGTTCTTGAAGACTCACCATCGTCCTCCCTCCAGGCAAGGTGCTTTGGGTGTCAGGCAGCCTTCACGAACTCTACATCGAGAGTGATGGTCACCTCGTCACCAACCAGAATGCCGCCGGTCTCGAGGGCGGCGTTCCAAGTCAGTCCGAAGTCTTTTCGGTTGATCTTGGTGGTCGCCGAGATCGCAACCCGCGTGTTCCCCCAGGGATCCTTCGCTGGCGGCGTGGGCCCTTCGACCGAAAAGCGGACCTTGCGCGTAACGCCATGGATCGTCAGATCGCCTTCGACCGCCAACTCTCCATCCCTAACGATGCTGATGTTCTTGGATTTAAAATGCAGGGTCGGAAACTTTTCCACATCAAAGAAATCGGCGCTCTTCAGGTGAGCGTCGCGCTGTTCATCGCGAGTATGAATCGAGGACGCCTCGATAGTGGCCTCGACACGGGAGTTGGCGAGATCAGATTCATCGAGGAACAAAGCCCCTGAGACCTTGGGGAATTGGCCTTTCACATTAGCGATCATCATGTGCTTGACTTTGAACTCCGCCATGGAGTGGGCGGGGTCGATATTCCAGGTAGTAGTTGAGGTTTGTACTGGAGCTGCTGTGCTGGCCATGGTAGCCTCCTTATTTATTTCATCGACCTCATTCGTATCGCCATCTCCGCCGAGAATCACGAAATCAGACTCTCGTGGCTGCGTGTCTTTTAGTACCGTGCCGGATGCTACTCCCGCGTCATCATGCAACTTTTCCTTTCTGCGAGGGCGGTTCACTCTTCGCTCGCATTGATTTGACGAGGTCGGCCGACGACGCTCCTTCGAGCGACAATCCGTACCCAACTTCTCGCACGATGCGTTCCTTCAGCGGTTGAATGAAGTGGATGCGTGTGTTGCGGCGCGTAACCTCCGGAGCCTTCAAGTACAGGTCGGCCAATTCCCGGGCACGGGTGAGAGCCTTGCCGTTCGGCACAACCTCGGCAACCACTCCCCATTCGCGTGCAGTAGCCGCCGGTAGCGGCTGCGGATTCAGTAAGAATGCCTCCGCTCGCCCTGCTCCTGCTCGATAGCTCCAAGTCGTAAAGATTCCGTCACCAGGCGCAACCCCTGCAGAAAAGTGGGCCACATCCTGGAATGTCGCCCCCTCGGCCGCCACAATCACACTGGCAAGTAGCGCGTAATCCGAGTGCACATGGGCCCGTCCTTCGATCGCTGCAATGACAGGCACACGTATGTTGGCGATATTCTCCAGAGCCTGAACGCCCTCGTCGTGAACTTGGCTCCAGACGCCGGGATCGGCGACATCACCGAAAGATGACCAGTCGACATCCGTAATGAACTCCCCACCGGCGCCGGCCATAATCACGATCTTATTTGCTCGATCTTGAGCAATCCGGTAGAAGGCATCGATAAACTCGGTGTGAGCTTGAGCGCTCATAATGAACGGCCCACCGTTTGTGTGAAATTCGGCAACTAGTACACCAGTTGCATCTCGCGTCAGCTTGAGGCTGCGATAGGTGTCGAAGTAGTTTTCTTTGAATGGCATGAAATTCTCCTGTGCTCGAAACTGTAGGTTGAATCACTCTTACTTTTCTGCTGCGTCCGTAGCGATTGCGTCTGGAAGCGACTCGTTCATGTGTGCCTTTGGTCTTGTTGCAATCTTGTCTAAATCATTGGCTTAACCTCTGAATGATTCACACAAATAAGAATCATCCGCTTGGAGCACTCACCGCATAGCCAGAAGTGTTCGAGCCACGTGTTCTTCGTCTCTCCGTGGACAACTCGAAGGGATAAACCTTTCCTTCTCGCAGGTATCGAAGTTCACGCTTGCAGTTTGGATTGGCGCATTGACCGATCATCCCTTTGCAGTCTCGTTATTTGTCCCGAACGAGCATTTGTTTTTCCGTCGGGCCAAGGACATGGAATCCGCCGGGGATTATTGTTAGCCCCTGCTGCGCGGCCCGCTGGCCGCCGCAGCAAAGACACTTTTCGGACGGGAAGAACGTCTCGATCTCGATCAACTTCGTCATGCGGTTCGCCGAAGTGGCCGCGCCGCCGGGTCTTCCCGTCCGAGGGCACTCAGGACCTCGTCGGCGGTGGGTGTCTCGGCGAACCACTTCTTGAGCACGTCAAGGGAGCGGGCGTGGCTCTCATCGCTGTCGGCGGTGCAGGCGTCAGCGACGACAATCGTTCGATATCCCAGGTCGGATGCAGCGCGTGCGGTGGATTCGATAGCGACGTCAGTGGCGATGCCGACAAGCACGAGGGTATCGACGCCTGCCACACGAAGAACGGTGTCGAGTATGGTGCGGTCGAACCCGTTGGCCGCCTGTCCCCTGACGAGCGGTTCATCGGGCCGGCGGGCTAGATCGTCCATCAGTTCGACCGCTGGAGTCCCCTCCATCAGGCAGACACAGTCGAAGAGGGTGCGCCACAGCGGGGAATTCGGACTGACCCCAGGGAGCCCTTGCTGGTATGTGACGGCTGTGTAGACCACCTTCGCTTTCGCCCTGCGGAACTTTTCCAGCAACCGTAGCTGGGCCGTGATGACACCTTTCTCCTTGGCTCGCTGCCGAAAAAGGCGGTTGAAGGGGGTGTCGACGTCTCCGGCAACCCCTTTGACCATGTGAACAACGATCAAGGCTGTCTTACCGGGATCAAGCCTGCCTAATGCGATTTTTTCGTTCATATGCATTCCTTTCTGCTGATTCTGTTACTTACACGCAATCAGTACCATGCTCTTTTCCATTGTTCGCTACTCTGTCCCCGGTATGCCCTTTAACGTCAACATGAGCTCTGCGCTACGGGAATTTCCGCGGCATGCGCTGCCTTGATACGATCTGCGACGATCTCGGCCATCAAGATGACGGTTGGATTGGTCGCTACCGACGGCACATCGGGCATGATCGAGGCGTCACCGGCGTAGAGACCCTCGACACGCCGCACCTTACCGTTCTCATCGACTACCGCACGGGGATCGTCGTCCGGACCCATGGGTGCGGATGAGGTCATGTGACCCGTGTAGGTCTGAAGATGCTCGCGCAGGAATGACTTGATCTCCTCTCGGCTCCTGACCTTGGGTCCCGGCGAGATCTCTTCGTTGAGATAGTCCGAGAAGGGCTTGGTGGTCGCGATCCGGCGCCCCAATTCGACGCAGTCGACGAGCTTATCGAGATCCTTCGGATTGCGCAGCAGGCCGAAATCGATCTCGGGAGGTATGCGGGGGTCACGCGAAGTGAGCGTCAACCGGCCGCGCGGTTCGTCCTCGGGGCGAGGCACCGCCACGTTTACCGCAACGGAGGTCCCCTTCGAGGAGGGCCCGACGACGCCCGCCATGTGAGTGGGGAGAACGTGCAGGTCGGGCGGCCCGTCCTGGCGACCACCGCTGCGCGCCACGAGCAGCACCGATACCGGTGGCTCCGTCCCGCCGAGCTTGTTCGGCGTGGTGGCATGCAACAAGACGCTTGCAGGCTGTTCCATGTAATTCCGGCCCACGGGAAGATCCGCGACAACCGGAATGCCGAGCGCTGCAAGATCAACCGCAGGTCCGATTCCTGACCGCAGGAGAATAGCGCCCGATCCAAGTGTTCCCGCGGCAAGGACGACAGTGTCGGCGTCGATTTCTTCCCCTCCTATAAGCCGCACACCCGTCGCGCGCCGCTGCTCAAAACGCACGGTATCAACGAGTGTCTGACCGCGAATGGTGAGGTTGTCGCGACGCCAGACTTCGTCGGTCAGGTATGTGAGAGCTGTGCTGAGCCGTGTGCCGTTCTCGTTATTCATCTTTAGTCTGCCAACACCAAAGTTCTCTCGGCCGTTGAAATCGTCGATCTCAGGAAACCCCAGCGCCTTTGCAGTCTCGATAAAAGCGACATGCGAGGGAGTCATCTCGCTGTAGTCAAATCGCCGAACCCGCACGGGCCCGGAATACCCATGCAGCGATGGGTCTCCCTGGTGGTCGGTCTCCATCTTCTTGTAGTAAGGTAGGACATCTTCGTAAGACCAACCCGCAAGCCCGCGTGCCGTCCAGCGGGCAAAATCGGATGGAAACGCCCGCGAAAAGTTCGTGGCGTTTATCGAGGAGCCGCCACCAAGCACGCGAGCACGAAGCTCGAACGGTGCGTTCGGAGGGCGCGCCGCGTTATCGTCCCACAACAGTTCAGGGTCGGGAGCGAGGTTGGAACCATCGCGGACCGACTGAGGGGCTTCACTGGGTCGAAACGTTGGTCCCGCCTCGAGCAATAGAACTGAACGGCTCGCGTCCTCACTTAACCTGGCGGCCAGCACCACGCCGGCCGAGCCTCCACCCACCACAACGCAATCGAACCTTAAGAATTTGCTCACTGTCTTAGTCACTCCCTTCCAGCCCACTTCTCAAGTCCTTGCCATTCCTGCGTCCGCGTTCCTCAAAGGGTTGGTAGGCTCATCTCTCGATTTCTTCTCTCGTTGTCGGCTACCGGGACCTTCGTTGGCCTGGATCGTCAGTGTGTTGAACTGCTCGTCCAAGCGATGACCTTGATCACTTTTCTCCCGATAAGGTGAAAATGAATGAACTGTTCGTTGCCTATCACGGAGTCCACGCTCTTGACCGCCAAAGCAAATCGAGTGCCAGAAGAAGCCTCGCAGTTTTGCTTGAAAATCAAAGCAGGCATGGCCCAATCCCCGATCAACTGTCAAACTGTCAAAATTCGGATGTTGACACTGCGGAGCCAAATCGTACTGCAGTATCGTCGTAGTGAGAGCATCTTTGTCCCGATATTCATTGCGGCCGTCGCTTCGATGCGAGTTGCTTTAAGACTTCCTTCGCAAAAATGCCACACTGGAACTTGGCACCGTCTTCCATCAGTTCCAGGAGGGCATCTTCTCCCTTTGCACTTATTTCCGTGAGGTTTGTGAGATCGACGACAAGTTCACGGCCGTCAAGATGTTCCTTGACCTTCGTGTACTCGCGGAGGAGTTCTGCGACCCAAGGCTCGGCGAGACTGCCCTCAAGCACCAGTCGGCATCGGCGTGGGCTCTCGACCACAGAGATCTTCAACATTCCACACACTTCCGTGGAGCTGAGAGAGTGCAACACGCTCGCCAAAGTTTGGAGTTGTAACTACCTTAATTTTCAGGAGGGGATGCAAATCAGCAGAAATGAAGTCGAAGAGTCAATCTGTGCGGTTTAACACGGCTCGGAGCACACCATTGATTATGCAGCGTACTCTTTAGGATCAATACCAAGCTTTCTCATCCGGGCCAAGAGTGTCGTGCGATTGATTCCCAGACGTGCGGCGGCGCCGCCACTCCCGCCCACACGACCCTTGCTTAACGTCAGCGCTCGCATGATCTCGTCTCGTTGTTTCTTCGCGCGTTCTGCGCCTTTGTGATGCCGCGCATCGGCCGGAATCGGCTTTTTGTTTAGCGCCTGAAGAGTGCTCCTCACAATTTCCGCTATTTCCTCATGACGCGAATCCGCCGTTTCGCGCTCATGCTCGTGCGTGATCAAGTTCCACGATTCCAGTTGTGGTGCCTCAAGGCCTGTACCACGGGTTAGGATAACAGAGCGCTCCACAAAGTTTTCCAACTCGCGGATGTTCCCCGGCCAATCCCAGGCAGTGAACGCCTTCATTACCGCTGGCGGTATTCGTTTGATGTTCTTCTGCATCTGTTTCGCGAATTTCTGGACAAAATAACCGACTAGCAGCGGGATATCGTCTTTGCGCTCACGCAGCGGAGGAACTCGAATCGGAAAAACGTTTAAGCGGTAATACAGATCACTGCGAAATTCGCGGCTCGCAACCATCTTTTCGAGATCGCGGTTGGTGGCAGCAATCAAGCGAACATTTACCTTCACGGTACGCGTGCTTCCCAGTCGCTCAAATTCCCGTTCTTGAAGTGCTCGCAAAAGCTTCGGTTGGATCTCCGAGGGAATGTCTGCCACCTCATCCAGGAAGAGTGTGCCCCCATCGGCTAATTCCAGCCTCCCAATCTTCTGGCTGATCGCGCCCGTGAACGCACCCTTTTCATGTCCAAACAACTCGCTTTCTAAAAGCCCGGTTGGAATCGCAGCGCAGTTTACTTTCACAAAGATGCGATCTTTGCGATGGCTATGTTCGTGAACCGCGCGGGCAATCAACTCCTTCCCCGTTCCTGTTTCGCCGAGGAGCAGGACGGTTGAATCAGTGGGCGCAACCGTTTCGACCAAGTGCAAGACGTGTTTCAGGGCTGGACTGTTCCCCACAATCTGCCCGAACTCGATGTCGCCACGGATTTCTTGTTCGAGGTAGAGATTCTCTTGGGCCAGTCTCTCTTTGAGTTCGGAAACTTCGTGGTATGCGAGCGAATTTTCGATGGCAATGGCTATCTGCCCAGAAGCCTCGCTGACGAAGTCTATGTCCTCGGAAGTAAATGGAGTGGCTATGGTGCGCGAAATTGCTAACACCCCAACCGCTTGCCCTCGATGCACAAGAGGTATAACGTACTGACTCTTCACGCCCTCGGCGACCAGCAATTCATAATAATCCGGGGGGAACTCGTGACGTTGTTCTATGTTCCTGACAGTAGGTTTCAGGGTGTCCAAAGCTCTTCTCCCCGCACCCATCGGGGTGATCACCAAGTCTTCCTTAATGAGCCCCTTACCTTCCGGGAAATCAAGTGCATAGATGCGGAATTCGCCACTCCCATTCTCGCGCACCGAGATGTGCACTACATCACAGTCCATGACCTCGCGTATACAAGCTGAGATTGCGCGCAGTACATCCCGAAGCTCCAAATTCGCAGTGATCTGATTTGTAACCTTCAGAAGCAACTGGAGTCGGCGGTTTTGAACCGTTAGAGCTTGCTCTGCCTTCTTACGATCATCAATATCGGTATTTGTACCGTACCATTTCCCAATGTTGCCCTTTTCGTCGAAGGATGGGGTTGCTCGGAACAAAAACCAGCGATATACACCGTCGAAACGACGCAAGCGCGCTTCGATTTCCCCGGGCTGGCCTGCGGCCACGACAGTTCGCCAATAATCCATGAGCGCGTTCAGATCGTCCGGATGAACGGCAACTGTCCAACCCCAATTCTCCACTTGGTCCGCCGTAAGGCCAGCGTACTCCAACCAGCGACGGTTAAAGAACTGTGCAGCCCCATTTGCAGCGGCCGACCATGCCATGCACGGAATGGTTTCTATAATCTCGCGAAGCTCTCGTTCACTCTGTTGCAGTCGCTCATTCTGACGTTGCAATTCCGCGTTTGCAGCCTCGGCCCGTTTGAGATTGAAATTGTCATCAATGGCAAATGCGACGACCCGACCAATGAGTCGCAAGAAGCTGATGTCATCCTCGCTGTAAGCAATCCCAGGGTCTCCAGACATGCCCAAAGCACCCAAACGTCGTTGCGGCGTCGTAAGGGGAACAAAAACCAAGGGGCCTTGTTTCATCCCTTGGTCTGCGAGGTTCTGTTTTAGACGTGCCGGAATCCGTTCATCTGAAGTTAAGTCGGCAACGTAGAAAGGCTCCTGCGTCGCGTATGCCCGCCATGACGGCCGTTCCTGAACCGGAATATGCGAGTAGACAGCGATGAGGGTCCTTTCCTGGCCCAACACCGCCCATTCGACTTCAGCGGAATTTTCTTTGTAAACAATGATGTAGAAATGCGAGAACTTAAGAAATTCGCGCAATTGCTCCGATAGAACCCTGGTCAGGTCCTCTGGTTCCCGGCATAGCGAAAGGGCTTCGCTGAGGCGAAGGACGGCTTCATAGCGTTGCCCATCCGTCTGCCTAACACCCGCATCTCCGCTAATCGCGAGTTTTGGCGGGGAATTCATTTACCTCCATTGTCGGTCAAGAAGTCTATTCCACACAACGCGCTGATTCTACTGGATCAGCCAGATCGCGTTGTTTGTCTCTAGATCGGAGATTTCGTACTCCCCTGTCAACGAGCAAAATTGACATTTTGACACAAACAGCTACCTTCCAAATTGAACCGGTCCAACTTGCATCGTTTCAACGAATAATCCGAGCTCAGCTGTTGGCATGTCATTTGCAGTCCTGAAGTCACTCGATGGCAATCTATCCAGAAGGAACACCGCAACTCCAACTCTTTTGACAGTGTTCACGTGCGACTGGATGATCTCGGAATTTTGAAGCACCTGGCGCAAGCCCGGTAAACGTCGACATTGATTGCGGCCAACAAGGGGACAAGATGATTGGTACCCAGACGAGACAGGCATTGACCGTGCAGGTCACTATGAATGTCAACGGAGAAGAACGTAGTTTTGCAGTTGAGCCGCGCACCACCCTGCTTGACGCTTTGCGTAATGAACTGGGTTTGACTGGCCCCAAAAAGTCATGCGACCGAGGCGAATGCGGCGCATGCACGGTCCACGTAGATGGTCGCCGTATTCTGTCGTGCATGACACTGGCCGCAATGCACGATGGTCAGCAAATCACCACGATCGAAGGCTTAGAACGCAACGGACAGCTTCATGCAGTCCAGCAGGCATTCATCGAGTACGACGGGGTCCAATGTGGTTTCTGTACATCCGGGCAGATCATGTCGGCAGTCGCCATGATCCGGGAAGCACAAGCGGGCTGGCCGAGCGCGGCCACGGAAGACGTTACGAAACCCTTTCGAGGAGCTGACCTTTCCGAGGCAGAAATTCGAGAACGGATGAGCGGCAATCTCTGTCGTTGCTCTTGCTATCCAAATATCGTCGACGCTATCGCTGAAGCAGCGCGAAGGACTTGAATTATGCATCCTTTCACGTTGTCAAGAATTAACGATCCATCGGCTGCTATCGTCGCACATGCCGCGGATCCCCACGCCGCATTCATCGCGGGCGGTACCGACCTCATCGGTTTGATGAAGGACCGCGCAGCACATCCCGATCGTTTGCTCGACATTAACAGTCTGCCCGGCATGTCTGCCATCGAAGTCTTGCCAGATGGGGGGTTGCGCATTGGTGCACTTGCTCGAATGAGCGATGTCGCCGCGCATATGGAAGTGCGACATCGTTTCCCGGTCATCGCTGAGAGTCTGCTGTTCGCCGCATCGAGCCAACTACGGAATATGGCTTCGATGGGTGGCAATATCATGCAGCGTACGCGTTGTGCCTATTTTCGCGACGAGGATGATCTCCCTTGCAACAAGCGGCATCCCGGCTCCGGCTGCGCGGCTCTCTATGGTCTCAGTCGCAATCACGCAATCTTCGGGTGGTCTGATAATTGTGTGGCTACGCATCCCTCCGATGTAGCGGTCGCATTCGCTGCCCTGGACGCAAATGTGATCGTACGCGGGCCCAATGGAGAACGATCAATTCCGTTCACCGATTTTCACTGCCTGCCTGGAGACACCCCGGATCGAGATAACGTGATCGAACGAGGCGACCTCATCGTAGCAATCGAGGTACCAGCAAGAATGGAAGGACGTGCTTCCCATTACCTCAAAGTTCGCGATCGCCAGTCCTATGAGTTCGCCCTGGTATCAGCGGCAGTAGCGGTTGCAGTAGAGGGTCAACGGATCAATTCCGCGAGGTTGGCCATGGGAGGAGTCGCGCACAAGCCTTGGCGACTGAGAACAGCAGAAGAGGAACTTCGCGACATTTCCTTGACTGAAACGGGCAAACTGAAATTGGCGATCGACAGATCGTTCACCGATGCGCGCCCGCTCCCCCATAACGCTTTCAAGGTTGAACTTGCACAGCGCGTAGCGCTCAGGGCCCTTCAGATAGCAGGAGCACGCGCATGAAAGCGATCGGGCAACCTATCTCACGGCTCGATGGCCGGCTCAAGGTGACCGGCAAAGCCGACTACACCGCGGATATTTCGGTGCCGGCACTTCTCCATGCTGCAATAGTCAGCAGCCGCATAGCGAAAGGCAGGATTCTGTCAATCGATTTCAGGGCTGCGGAGCAAGCTCCTGGCGTATCGGCAGTATTTACGTATCAGAACATGGCGCGAATGAACCCAACGCCGAAGCCTTGGAGCCATCTTCATCCCCATGGCCAATCGTATTTGCCTCTTCAAGACGACAAAGTTCTCTACGCCGACCAGCCTATAGCATTGGTAGTCGCGGCAAGACTTGATCAGGCAGCGTTCGCCGGCACACTGATTGAAGTGGATTACGAAACTGAACAGCCTGCGGTTTTTGGTCCCGATTCAGTAAAGAACGCGGTGGACCCTCCGCAGTTTCTGTGGCCAGTTGCTTCGTCGGTTGGAGATGCCGATGCGGCAATCGCGAATTCCGAAATCACAATCAAGCAGACATACACAACAAGCGATCGGCACCACAACCCGATGGAGCCGCATGCAACGACCGCCATTTGGGATGCAGATGGCGCACTGACGCTGTACGAATCGACGCAGCACATTTTCGGGACGAGAGAACTAGTATCGATGGTGCTCGGTATTCCGCTCCCGAAAATCACCGTCATTTCTCATTTCATCGGCGGTGGCTTCGGGTGCAAAGGTTATGTCTGGCCGCACACCTTACTAGCAGCACTCGCAGCAAAGGTATTGAAGCGACCGGTACATCTTCAACTCACTCGTGCGCAGATGTATTCAATGGCAGGACATCAGGCGGCGAGTATTCAGACCGTTGCACTAGGCGCTCGCAGAGATGGGAAGCTGACAGGAATCCGCCACGAAAGTATTTCACCCACTTCCATATTCGACAACTACATTGAGTATGCGGCGCTTTGCCCTCGCTCCCTCTGGGATGCGAGCGGAGGCATCTCAACGAATCACAAGATCTTGCATGTGAACCGTAATACACCGACGGCCCTTCGTGCTCCCCACGAAGCGCTCGGGCACTTTGCTATCGAAACCGCACTGGACGAACTTTCTTATGAAACTGGCGTGGATCCCGTCACGTTACGCTTACTCAACGACACCGATATTGATCCACACACGCAACGGCCATTCTCTTCGCGCGCAATGCGCAAATGTCTGATTGAAGGTGCAGCGCGGTTTGGTTGGGAGAAACGAACTCCTGAGCCACGCTCAATGCGGGACGGCCGCTACCTGATCGGACAGGGGATGGCAGGCGCCATCTACACCCATTGGCGGTGGCCGGCACAAGCCCGGGTCACGTTGCGAGCGGACGGTTCCGCATTGGTAGAAGCTGGAACTCACGACTTGGGTACCGGAACCTACACGGTCCTTCAGCAGGTCGCCGCGGACACACTGGGTGTGCTCCCGGAGAAAGTGGTGGTCCGCATTGGCGATACAAGATTACCAACATCGCACGCGTCGATAGGATCTGCCACAGCCGCCAATGCCGGTGGGTCGGTCATGCTAGCGGCGAAAGCCGCACGTGATCACGCGATTGAGTTAGCTCGAACGGGCGGCTATGCGCCATTTCGCGATGCGGACTTGCGTGAGGTGCTCGTCGAAGACGGCAAGCTGATGTTGCGTGGCAAGAACGTCAGCGTCACGTATGCACAACTGCTCAAGCGAAACGAAGTGCCAACTTTGGTCGGCGACGGCAATTACGACCCGGTGGCGGAAGGACCGAAAGCTGTATTCAGTTTCTCTGCTGTGTTCGCTGAAGTTCGCGTCGATCCAGACTTTGGCCTCGTGCGTCTGAATCGCTTCGTCGGCGCCTACGACTGCGGTAGGGTTATTAACCCTAAGACTGCGCGCAGCCAGGCCATCGGCGGCATTATCTGGGGCGTAGGGCAAGCTCTGTTTGAAAAGACGGAAACCGATCCAACTTTGGGGAGATTTCTGAATCGGAATTACTCCGGTTACCTCGTGCCCACCTGTGCAGACATACCAAAACTTGATGTTTTATTCGTCGGTGACTTTGATGGCGAAGCGAGCCCGATCGGCGTAAAAGGGTTAGGTGAGCTCACCTCAGTATCGGTCGCTCCCGCGATTACGAATGCTGTGTATCACGCCACCGGCAGGAGAATAAGGCACCTGCCGATTGCGGTCGAGGATCTGCTGTGAGCCATGAATCGACCTCGGGCCTTTTAGCAGAGACTTCGTTGTTGAGGTGATTCGTTCTTGAACCGGTGCTTGAGTGACTTCGTTTACAGAAAATCCTTTCGCTGTATTAACAATCGTCGTTGCGCCGGCAATTCTTACCAGCGCGTCGAGCATGTTGTGCCTGGGAACAAATAACCAGTTGGGCCGTATCGTAGACAGAACTCGAGTTGTGTCATCGCAACTTAGGTCTCTCGCCCCGACTGACGAGAGTTGTCCGTTCTACCAGCATCAATTGCAAGTTCTGGAAGTACGATGGACACTAGTTCTTCGGGCTCTGAAGTTGTTCTATACATCCCTTGGTTCTTTCGCGGCCGCTGCGCTGATTTCACTTTTAGGTGCCGTCCTTACTAGTTCCGCTTTGCATGCGGCATTCATCGCCATCGCTCTTTTGGGGCTGTCATCAGGTACTGTGGGGGTTGCTGGTCTGGTAGTCGGCTGCGCGACAATGGTGAAAGAAACTCGTCTGGCAGTAGAGAGTCTCGCAAGGGAAGCAACCTCGGCAGGTCGACATGGTGGCGATGAAAAATCGCCAACCACCGCGACATTCGGTGTCCCAGCGTCGAATTGAGAAGAGCGCGTGCCGATTCAGTCTGCTTATCATGAACCGCACGTGTAGTAGGAACGAAGCCAGTTCGTGGATGCTCGCCGGCTACGTAACTGCAGACCCTTTTCTCCAGCTCACGATCCGGCGCGATGCGACTTTCTTGACCGCATTGTACTCTAATGAGTCCAGTCCGCAACGCAAGGCTAGAGGAACCAACAATGGCTGCACCTCCAATACTCAGTGCACTTGATGCGCGCACTCAAATTTTCCCGACTCTGTCACCATCGCAAATCGATCGGATTCGCCTTCAGGGCAGCGTCCGGCACGTCGACCGCGGCGAAATTCTTTTCGATCTCGGCGACACCAACATACCCTTCTTTGTCATCCTTTCCGGCAGCATGGAGGTTGTGCAGCCGGGCCTCGACGGCGAACGCCCCATCACCGTCCATCATGCCGGCGGTTTCACCGGCGAACTCACCATGATTTCCGGCCGCCGCATCTTTGTTCGCGGACGCGTCATTGAACCGGGCGATTTCGTCGAACTCACCGGTGACGCCCTCCGCTCGCTCATCGCCAAAGACGCCGATCTCAGCGAAATTTTCATGCGCGCTTTCATCCTCCGCCGTCTCGAACTCATCAGCCGCGGCTACGGGAGCCTCATCCTTCTCGGCTCCCGCCACTCCGCGCAGACGCTCCGCTTGCGCGAATTTCTCACTCGCAACGGCCATCCTTACGCTTATATCGATCTCGATACCGACAAAGCCTCACAGGAACTCCTCGATCGCTTCAACGTCAAGGTTGACGAAATTCCCGTCATAATCTGCGGCCAAGGGAATGTCCTCCGCAATCCCACAATTCAGAAACTCGCTGACTGCCTCGGCTTCAACGCCGACGTTGACACCGCGCAACTCCGCGACCTCATCATTGTCGGTGCAGGTCCCTCTGGACTCGCCGCCGCCGTTTACGCCGCCTCCGAAGGTCTCGACGTCCTCGTTATCGAGACCGAATCGCCCGGCGGACAGGCCGCCTCCAGCTCCAAAATCGAAAACTACCTCGGTTTTCCCTACGGCCTTTCCGGCCAGGAACTGGCCAATCGAGCCATCACCCAAGCCGAAAAATTCGGCGCCAAGATGATGATTGCCCGCAACGTGGTGCGCCTCGAATGCGCCCGCCGCCCCTACAAAGTCGTGCTCGATAACGGCGTCGAACTGGCCGCGCGCTCGGTCGTCATCGCCACCGGCGCACAGTACAACAAACCCCGCATCGCTAATCTCGCTCTTTTCGAAGGACAGGGCGTCTATTACGGCGCCACCTTCATGGAAGCTCAGCTCTGCGGCGACGACGACATTATCGTAGTCGGCGGAGGCAATTCCGCCGGCCAGGCCGCCGTTTACATGTCGCAGACTCAGCGAAAAGTCCACATACTCGTGCGTTCCGGTCAGCTTTCAGACACGATGTCCCGCTATCTCATCCAGCGCATTGAGCAGAATCCCAACATCGAAATTCATTACCGCACCGAAATCGTCTCGCTCGAAGGCGATTCCCACCTCGAGCACGTCACATGGCGCAATAACCAGACCGGCGAAATGGCCACCGTCCCCATTCGACACGTTTTCATCATGGCCGGCGCATCGCCGCGAACCGACTGGCTGAAGGGTTGTGTTGCGCTCGACACCAAAGGATTCATTCTCACGGGACGTGATCTCGACGGTTCCACTGACCAACCCGCCTGGCCGCTGGCCCGCAGTGCGCAGATGCTGGAAACCAGTCTTCCGGGCGTATTCGCCGTGGGCGACGTTCGGTCGGGGAACGTAAAGCGAGTCGCTTCGGCCGTCGGCGAAGGTGCAATCGCTATTCATCTTGTCCACCGAGCGCTTGCTGAACTCTAGCAGCAGCCCACGAGATACAGCTTTTGACATAAGTGATGATTCGGGTGCGCTAAAGTCAAAGATCCCTAGAGTGAGGCCTGCTTAAGGAACCCGATTGGCGATCGACGCAGCAAAAGCTTCAACGACACGAGAGCCGGCAGGCTTAGGGCGGCCACTTCGGGTTCCGGTATTTCGCAATCTTTTGATCGCAGATCTTGTCTCCGATATCGGCACCTTCATGCAGAGCGTTGGCGCCGCGTGGTTGATGGTTTCACTGCACGCAGGCCCGGGATATGTCGCTCTCATCCAAACCGCGGCTTCCCTTCCTTACTTTTTGCTCGCACTGCCTGCGGGCGCCGCTGGGGATATCTTCGATCGCCGTAGACTCGTCCTATTTACAGAAGTCTGGATGATGGGGGTGGCACTGATACTGGCCGTTCTGACCATCGTCGGCCTGACTTCGCCCTGGCTGCTGCTCGCGCTGACATTTGCTCTCTCTGCTGGAGACGCGTTTGAGACTCCCACCTGGCGCGCCGTCCTGCCCGAATTGGTATCCAAGGACGACCTGGCGGCGGCATCCGCCTTGAACGGCATCGAATTCAATCTTGCCAGAGCAGTGGGCCCGGCATTAGCCGGCATGGTGATTGCGGTTGCGGGTGTCTCCACGGCCTTTATCGCAAACGTCATATCGTTTTTTGGCGTCATCGTCGTAGTCGTCCGATGGAAAAGACCCATTCGAAAGCAGACAGCGCCTGCGGAAACATTGACGGGGGCGACTGTCGCTGCGGTTCGCTATGTTCGCAACTCTCCGGCGATACTCACGGTCCTGCTTCGCACAGGCATCGTCCTGTTCTTCTCCAGTCCCCTGTTTGCATTGCTGCCCTCGGTTGCCAGGAGCGTGGACGAGAGGGCGATCGGGTATGGGCTGTTATTGGGGTCCTTTGGGGCAGGCGCAATCGGCGGCGCCCTGCTCATGCAAAAGCTGGGCGCCCACTTCTCCACAGAAAAGATTGTCTCAGCAGGCGTCCTGATCCTGGGTAGCGCGATAATCGCGGTCGCTGGGTTGCACCGCTTGAGCACCCTTGCACCCGTCATCTTCGTGAGCGGTGCGGCGTGGGTTCTCTTTCTCTCTCTGATCAATGCCGTGGTGCAGAACCTCTCTCCTGATTGGGTGCGAGCACGGGTGTTGGCGATTTTTACGCTTGTGTATATGGGGAGTTTCGCCCTGGGAAGTGCTGTCTGGGGCGGGATCGCCCAGCATCAGAGTGTTCGGTTGGCTCTACTCTATTCTGGGTTTGGGACCGTCGGGAGCGCGATCCTTGCCCTCTTCGCCAGGCTGCCTGATTCCACTGCGGATCTCACTCCGTGGAATCACTGGCGCATGCCGGTCATTGTCAAAGAAGTCGGCAATGAACTTCTTGATGGCCCTGTGTTGGTCACGATCGAATACGTGGTTGTTACAGATCTAGACTCAGAATTCGTGAAGGCAATGCGGCAATACGCCCGGGTTCGGCGTCGGGATGGCGCGTATAGATGGGGCGTCTATCGCGATATCGAGGTCGCGAATCGCTACCTGGAGATATTCCTGGTCCACTCGTGGGCAGAACATCTACGTCAACACGAGCGGCAGACAAAAGCAGATCGCGAGTTGGAGCAAAAGGTCTACAGGCACGTAATCGGCGAGCCGAAAGTACGGCATCTTCTCTTTGCAGATTCCACAAACCTATAGCCCGCGCCTATTCGGCCAAACGGGCAGCCTAAAACCGAATCAATAATGTACGAGCCGAATCCAGGAGATATTTGCAGATGGCCTTTCAACCTATTGAGAATTACGGCGTAATCGGAAACATGCAGTCGATTGCCTTAGTTGGGATGAACGGTTCGATCGATTTCCTCTGCTACCCGAATTTCGACTCGCCGACCGTGTTTGCTGCCTTGCTGGATGACAAGAAAGGGGCCCTCTTCGAGATTCGGCCACACCTGTCGAACATGCGCGTCCGTCAGCTGTATTTGCCGGAGACAAATATTCTGATCACGCGATTTCTTGCTGAAGAAGGCGTGGCTGAGCTCACAGACTACATGCCGATCGAACAAGATGGCGAGCAACCGAATGAGATCGTCCGAACCGTCTCGGTCATCCGCGGGAACTTACATTTCGAGATGCGTTGCCAGCCCCGTTTCAACTATGCAGCTGGTAAACATGAACTCGAGATGGCACAGAGTTGCGCAACGTTCCGTCCGGCCGATAGCATCTGTCCACCAATGTCGCTTTATTCCACCGTTGCTCTGGAACAGCAATCGCATGATGTTAAAGCTACCTTCACGTTAAAAGCAGGCGAGAAAGCCAACTTTATCTTTGGCGCCACGCGTGCCAAGGGACAGCCACCCGAAATGGACCTCCTTGTACACCGGTTCTTTGATACGGCTCAGTTCTGGAAAACCTGGATTTCACAATCGAATTACAAGGGCCGCTGGCGGGAGATGGTCAACCGGTCGGCCTTGCTACTTAAGTTGCTCATCAGTCGTAAACACGGTTCTCTCATCGCGGCACCAACTTTCTCTCTGCCGGAGAGCATTGGAGGAGTACGGAATTGGGACTATCGCTTCACCTGGCTGCGGGACGCAGCGTTCACTCTGTACGCCCTCGTCCGTTTAGGGTTCGTTGACGAGACAGAAGCATTCATCGAATGGTTGAAGGATCGATTGAGCGACGACGCTCAGCGAGGCCCACTCCAGGTGATGTACGGACTTGATGGCAGGCAAAGGCTCGACGAGATTTCGCTGGATCACCTTTGCGGTTATGAGAATTCGCGTCCCGTACGTATCGGTAATGCAGCGTACGAGCAACTCCAACTGGACATCTATGGCGAGTTTATGGACGCGATGTATCTAGCAAACAAATATGGCCACGGCGCCTCCCATCATGGTTGGCAGAACGTGCAGCGAATTTTGGATTGGCTCGGGAAAAACTGGCAACGTCCGGATAAAGGAATTTGGGAAGTTCGGGGCGGCGCAAGAGAATTCCTCCATTCTCGCGTCATGTGCTGGGTTGCGTTTGACCGCGCGCTCCGCCTGGCGCTCAAACGGTCCCTTCCCGGGCCTCTGGGCGTCTGGCAACGCACCAGGGATGAAATCCGCAACGACATCGTCACAAACTTCTGGGATGACGAACTACAGTCATTCGTTCAAGCAAAGGACACTAAAGATCTGGACGCATCCGCGCTGCTAATGCCGATGATGAGGTTCATTAGCCCGGTCGACCCAATGTGGCTCTCAACAATGAAAGCAATCGAAAAACACCTTATCGAAGATACGCTCGTGCGTCGGTACGAGGTAGAGCGTACGCATGTGGATGGTCTTCCAGGGACAGATGGAAGTTTCACCGCTTGCTCGTTCTGGTATGTTGAATGCCTTGCGCGTGCTGGTGAATTGGAGAAGGCGCAATTACTGTTTGAAAAGCTGTTGGGATATGCCAATCATCTTAGCCTCTACTCGGAGGAATTGGGCCGTGACGGGAGGCATCTTGGCAATTTTCCGCAAGCGTTCACGCATCTGGCGCTGATCAGCGCAGCAACCTATCTGGACCGCGCTTTATCCGGCATAAAGGACGTATGGCGTTAATGTATAAACCTCGAGATCATGCCACGGACCTAACTAAACGTCTCGGAATCGCAGGTTCGGCCGTTCGCGCAAAATGTTTTGGGGCGCGTCCCGAACAATCAAAGTTCCGTGACTTCTGGTCGCGGTAGGGACAACCCTTGCGGGTTGCCCCCCGCACAGAACCGTACGAGCGCATTTCACGCATACGGCTCCCACCTCGGATGATTGACGTTGAAGCGTTGATACGGATAGGGGTGCAGAGTCCGCGGTGGGGGCAGGTAACGGAGGCAAATACGAGCGAACCGCTTCCAGTCGAGCTTTCGCTGGTCGCCACGTTTCCGCAACTGGTGTCGCCAGGTGCGGCCGAGCCGTGCTCGAAACAGCGAAAGACTGGTTAGGTTCCCCGGCACAGCGTGGTAGTTGTAGTAGCCAGTGACGACTTGGTATAACCACTTGCCCACCACAGGAATCGGCTCGTGGCGTCGGTGCTGCAGCTGTTGCTTAATCTGCTTCAGCTTCGCCACCATCCGTTTGCGAGTCGTCTTCCGCCAGAGGGCAAAATAGCCATTCCTGTGCCTGCCGCAGGAATGCGTAAAGCCCAGGAAGTTGAACGTCTCAGGCTTCCCTTCTCCCCGCCGCTTCCGGTCGCGTTCGGCCCTGCGACCGAACTCGATCAGCCGTGTCTTGTCCGTGTTCAGTTCCAGCCCGAATTTTGCCAGGCGTTCCTGAAGCTCCTTCTGGAATCGCTCAGCGTCTTCCCGGTACTGAAACCCCACGACGAGGTCGTCGGAATAGCGCACGGTCACGACTGCACCGCGTGCCACTCTCCGACGCCAGGCGTGGACCCACAGGTCGTATACATAATGAAGATAGATGTTCGCGAGCTCAGGCGAAACTACTGCCCCTTGTGGCGTCCCTACCTTCGTTTCCGACCACTGACCGTTCTCCGACACTCCTGCTTTGAGCCATTTCTGAATCAATCGCAGGATGCGTCGATCGGCCACCCGATGCTGGACGAACTTCATAACCCACTCGTGGTTCACGTTGTCGAAGAAGCCACGAATGTCTGCATCCAGAATCCACTTCACCGGCATCCGCTCGATGGACACAGTCAGCGCGTCCAGCGCCGCATGCGGCCCACGTCCGGGCCTGAACCCGTACGAGAATCCCAAAAAGTCCTCCTCGTAAATCTGTTCGACTAGGCTCACTACAGCCTGTTGGACAATTTTGTCTTCCAGGGCCGCGATGCCCAACGGGCGTTGCCGTCCGTCAGCTTTTGGAATGTAGACTCGTCGTGAGGGTTGGGCTCGGTACGTTCCTCGATGGATGTGACTCTGGAGCCCCGTGAGCCGGTTCTCCAGGTCCTGCTCGTACTCTTGCCACGTCAATCCATCCACTCCTGGCGCTGCCTGTCGCTTTAACGCGTAGAAGCAGTCTCGGAGCAATGAGGCCGTGACATGATGAAGCAATGCAGTGAAGCGAATCTTCTTGTTCCGTTTCGCTGCTTCACGTACTCTCCACAACCCCTGGGACATGTTGGACCCGCTCTGTGTCGGGGACATGTTGGGCGATGAAGAGTTCTCCTTGGCCCTTGGCCTTCCCTCCCCAGCCTCCGCTGTCACTTGCAACTCGACTTTGTTCGGTTGGTTCATCGGTACTATGCCGAGGTCCGACTCCTCCACAACGTTCGCGCTCGGCGTGCGGCCCTTGGCCTTCCCGAGCCGTCCTGAGCTTTGGGAGCGTCAGGCATTGCGGAGGTCTCCCGGTTCTCGTGCATGTAGTTTCTCAGCGTGCCTGGGGTCTACGACTACGCGGGGTCGCAACAGAGACTCGCGAGAAACGCCTCTGCCGGTGTTGCCTTCCCCGTGTGTGCACAGGGTTGGCACCCCGAAGTTCCAATTTTCGAAGCTCAATGCCCTGCCCGCTGATGCCTCTGTTTACGCTTCGACGACCGCCTCGCGGCGATCCCCGCAAAACTCGAGGTCAGGATGGTTCGCTACTCCTTTCCTGTAGGACTCTTTCATTCCCTACTACATGCCGGTTTGATCCCGGCGCACGCACACAGTTGGCACACCGACAGGTCGAAAACCCCAGCAAAACTGTAATTTTCGAGTGAGTCGTGGTCAGTCAACCTATTGAGCCGCCCCATTGCCGTAGTTCCCGTACATGGGTCAGTTTCTGGCCGACCAACCGAGAACTGAACCGCGTCTCCCGTTAAGGATCCGGGCTTCGGATCACATCGGCTCGAAACAGTCTTGTTAATTGGGGGACCTGAGAGCAGTTATAACCCTCGTTATGCAGCGACTCTGCTCACTGCTTTGTACTTCGCATCCATTTGCATCGTAGTCGAACTCGGGTAGACGTTCATGCCAGGCTCCTAGAAATCGGTGGACAGGCTGAGTTCTTTCCAGGCTCTCGCTTCTTCTAATCGTGCAAGGTCGTTCTTCTCCGCCCCGTTATACGCGTCGCTGCCGAGCAACAGTCGCAACGGAGGTTTCTGTTCCTGCGTCAGCCGAACGATCGCTTGAGCCGCCTTCTTCGGGTCTCCGGGCTGCTTTCCGTTATAGGCGCGCTGAAACCTGGCCGTTGCTCCAACAGTCGAGTCGTATTCGGGATGCCCTTCGCTCAGCTTGGTGGAACTACCGGCGAAGTCCGTGCGGAAGCCACCCGGTTCGATGATCGTGACCTTGATGCCTAGCGGTGCCACTTCGCGCGACAAAACTTCGGAGAAACCTTCTACGCCCCATTTCGCCGCCGAATAAGGCCCGCGCCCTGGGGGTCCGATCCTTCCGCCCATCGAGGAAAACTGAACGAAGTGGCCCGCCTTCCTTTCGCGAAAGTACGGGAGAGCTGCTTTCGTCACGATGATTGTCCCGAAGAGATTGGTTTCTATCTGTGCGCGGAAATCCGCCATCGGCGTATCTTCGACGGACGAGAGATTGCCATATCCTGCATTGTTGATAACAACGTCCAGCGAGCCAAACGCATCGATTGCCGTCTTCACCGCACCGGCAGCCGACGACTCGTCGGTCACGTCCAACTCGAAAAGCTTCACCCGGTCACCGTAGCGCCCCGATAGCTCACGTAGTGACTCAATGTCGCGAGCTGTCGCCAACACCTTATTGCCCGCCAAAAGGCCCGCTTCGACAATTGCGCGACCCAGACCGCGAGAACTACCTGTGACTAACCATGATTGCGCCATTCAATCCTCCTATTTGCGGGGCCCCAGCTACTACGAGACCGTACGTGCCACCGGAAATACTGCACAGCAAGAGATTACGATAGCGTGTCCTGCCGAACGGCGGGCAACACGGAAATAGCGGTGTAGAAATGGGAACGGGAGATCCTGCTTGTCAGGCAGAAATCTCCCACTCTGGCACTTCTGATTTGACGAACCTGTTATGCGTACGCGCCAGGCTGCTGCTGTTGGCGTGTTCCTGCGGCTTCTTCCGAATCTGGATCCTCCTACGCGACCAGCAGGATTTTCCCGGCGGCACTCTTTTCCGCTGCTGCGTGCGCCTTGTTCGCGTCCTTCAGTGCGAAACGCTGGCCAAGTGGGATCGACAGCTTCCCTGACCGTACCGCTTCAGCCATATGCAACAGCACCTTCGGGTCCGCCTTCACTTGCATCGTTTTGACTGCAATGGAAGGATACTCAGCCGCGTTGGCCGGCGCGCCTAGCACTGACGCGAAAACTCCTCCCTGCTTGAGCTTGCCTATCAACTTTGTCGCTGTCGGCCCATTAACCGTATCGGCGATGGCATCCAGCAACTCCAAACCTGCAACAGCCTTCTCATCATCCATCGCAAGTATGCGGTCAGCTCCCAGGGCTCGCGCTTCCTCGATTTGTGCTTTCCGTACACCCGCGATTACGGTCGCACCCTTCTCCTTTGCCACAAAGACCGCGGAACGGCCGACATTTCCAGCGGCTCCGGTCACCAACAGAGTGCCACCCTTCTTTCCTTCCAGTGCGAGAGCGGCGAGTTCAGCCCCGGTTGTCGTGACTGTAGGCAACGCCGCCACCGACACCAAGTCCATCCCATCCGGCACCCGCGCGAGATCAGCCACCTTAACCACGCACATCGTGGCGTCTGCTTGCGCCGTCTGTGCGAAGACTTTGTCACCTTTAGTGAAAGTTTTCACATCGGGCCCGACCTTCTCCACAGTTCCAGAAACATCCCAGCCCAGGATTGCGGGAAAAGACACCGGAAAATATTCCTTGACCTCCCCTGATCTCATCTTCACGTCAAGCGGATTGATGCTAGTGGCGGCGGTCCTTATGAGCACCTCGCCGGGCCCAGGAGACGGACCGGGAACGTCCTCGAATTTAAGTTCGTCAGGCGAACCATATGCGTGAATCACTGCAGCTTTCATAGTTTATCCTCCAATCTCATTGCCCCCGACGTTGATTCTTCCATAACTACCGGATGTGAGGTACTTGGACTTCATCTCATGTTCTGTTACCGCTGTTAGTGTGCTCTTGAGCCTCTTCCGACTCGGCATCCTTGCCTTTGGAGGTAACGAGCGTCACGTCCAGAGACTCGTGCGTTGGATGTTCAGCCTGAGATTTCGGTAGATTCACCGTTCCTGAGAATCAGAAACGAATCGCCTCGCCTGCAAGGCATAAAGTGTTTCTGTGGGGTATCGATGCCGTCATCCGCCAGATGGAAAGTCCCGTGGTGGATCGCGATGCTAGTTTTGGCCGCCGAAAAGAATCGGGCTCACCATGGTTTCAATCCTGGCGGCCATCTCCTCGGCGGGAATGCGATTGAGAGTCTGGAACCAGCGGCGGGCGGCTCCAAAAACAGCCCAGGCAGCGGTGGTCGCGGGTAGTGACGCGTCCTCACCGGGAGCCATCCCATGATGGGCAAGTCCTTCCTTGAACATATCCTCAACGATAGGGATGATCGAGCCTTCGAGCGCCATCCGCGACAACCGAGTGGGACAGCCTGTGCTTTCCGCAAGATAGTCGCAGACGCCTAGCGCGATGGCGCGCAATGCTCCATGGCAGTCGGTAAAGGTGATGGTGCGGCGCTCGACTAGATCCCGGAAACGGGATGCCGTCATGGCCTGCAGCAGCGCGTTCTTGTCGGGGTAGTGGAGGTAGAAGGTGGCCCGGTTCAAGGTGGCCGCGTCCGCGATCTCCTGCACAGAAATGTCTTCGAACTCCTTTTTCATCAACAGGCTGGCCAGCGCTTCCATGAGCATACGGCGGCTCCGCAGGATGCGCGGATCCGTCGTTTCGGTCTCGGGTTGGAGAAGCTGAGCCATTTCTATATTGATGAAAGCATACCCCTTTACGGACTAAAACGACAGTTGTTTATTTCTTTGAATCGACATATGTCGTCTACTCATCATATGTCGTGCAGGAGGAATTCTCAATGTCGACTCTGCTTCACATCGATTCGAGCCCGCTCTATGGCAGGTCAGTCTCCCGCGAACTAACCGCGGCTTTCGTCACTCAATGGAAAGCTGCGCACCCGGACGGAAGGGTGATTGAACGCGATCTCAATGCGACGGCAATGCCGCCAATCGATGCGGATTGGGTCGGTGCAGCCTACACGCCGGAGCAGGCCCGTACTCCGGAGCAGAAGGAATTGCTTTCGCGCTCCGACTCTCTGCTCGCCGAATTGGAGCAGGCCGATGAGTACGTCATCGGAGTGCCGATGCATAACTTTGGCGTGCCCTCGGTTCTCAAGCTCTGGATCGATCAGATTGCGCGAGTCGGCAGGACCTTTTCCTACAGTGAGAAGGGGCCGAAGGGCCTCATCACCGGCAAGAAGGCGACCTTCATCATCGCCACGGGCGGGATCTACGACGCCCAGACGCGGATGGCCTCGTTCAATTTCGTCGAACCGTATCTGCGGTCCGTATTTGGTTTTCTTGGCGTGACGGACGCGACCTTCCTCACCGCTGGCGGGACCAGTGCGCTGAGCCAAGGGAAGGACCGGAACACATTCCTCGCACCACACCTTCAAGCCGTGCAGACGCACGCTCAGACCTTCTAAGAGAGGACACTTATGAGAACTACTTCAGTTGTTGCTCGCTATTTACTGGGCCTGATGTTTACGGTCTTCGGGTTGAACGGATTTCTCAACTTTATCCACCAGCCGCCGCCGACCAATCCGCTGGCGTTGCAGTTTTTCGGCGCCATAATCGCATCGCACTTTGCCGCGTTCTTCTTAGCGGGCCAGGTGTTTGGTGGGCTGTTGCTGCTCTTCGGCCGATTCGTGCCGCTTGCGCTGACACTGCTGGCTGCGGAGCTCTACAACATCCTGGCGTTTCACCTGACGATGTCACCGGGCACCATCGCGCCTGCACTGGTCGCTTGCGTGTTGTGGATTCTGGTTTTTCTGCAGTACCGCGAAAGTTTCAAGGGCATCTTCAGCGCGAACGCTGCGACGCAGGCATAACTTGCGTCGCCAGGATCAGGGGCACGCTGTCTCCTTGCTGCGAAGTGTCTGATCGGCGGGAGCACGCGCTATTCGAATGGCGCAAAGCGCCCGGTCAGCACATGTTTGCGTTTGAGGGCATGCCGTTGTGGAGATGAATCTTCTTGGCCGCCGACTGAATCTAGTGCAGGAAGAGATCGAGGGGGCAGCAACATGGCCACGGTCCTAGCCTTAATTGGCGTTGTCGTGCTCGCATTATCGCTTGCGACGATCCTTTGGAAGAGACGCAACAGGGATCAACTACGAACGATGGAGCAGCACGCCATCTCTCCCGAACAGCTCTATTCCCTGTTGGGCTCAGGTCAGAATGTCGCCCTTTTCGATGTCCGCCAGCCGCTCGATCTGTTAGCTCACTCTGAGATTATTCCGACCGCTCGAAGAATCCCCCCGGTCGAAGTGTTGGCGGTACCGAGCCTGATCCCCAAGGACAAAGAGGCGATCGTTTACTGTACTTGTCCCGGAGATAAGACTAGCCGGGCCGTCTTGCGTCGAGCCTTAGACTTACAGTTTTTCAAGATCAAGTTCCTCAAAGGCGGCTTCGAAGCTTGGAAAGCGAAGGGCTATCCGGTCGAGCCATACCGGGAGGTTTTTCATCTTTATTCACCCAACCTTGGGTCGTTGCAGGCCACCAAACATTCCGACGAGTGACGGCCACAAGCCGCTAACCGGGTGCTCTTACCGAAAGCCAATCCCCCACGCCATGATGACACTCCGTCAAGGATGCTAGGTAAACCTTGGCTTTGGCGGTGCGCACACCGAGTCAAACCATCGACTGATGTACACCTCGGCATGAGCCTCACCGCAATAATGCCTGGCTCCCGGCGCATTGGCTGTTTCAGAGTTCCACCGGTAGACGGTAAGATCCGAATCTCCACATCGAATCACGAACCAGTGGAGGGGGTTGGTGGTAACGAGTCCACAGACTTCACATCTAAATTCCTGCAGAGTTGTCATGCTGTCGTTCCGTATATCGTAGTTGTGTCATCTTCGCTCCGCGATCGAGGGCGGTCGCAGATTTGGTGTCAGAATCGTCAGTTCGCCGACCTGTTCCCGCTTCACAGTACCACGCAGGTGGGCAGCGTGATCCATCATCCACACCTCGGGAATGATTTCGCCGACCAGTTGTCCATGACAGAAAAGTCGCACGACCGAACTCTCTGAGACAACAACTCCCACAGCTTTGGTAACTGCGCTCATGTTGGCGGCCGCAATATGCCGGCTGCCCAGGCCCAACGGCACCTCCACTTGTGCGGCCACGGCATCGAGATAGCGGCACGCGGAAAGGACAATTCCGTCGCGGCTTACTACAAATCCACCGTCCAACTGCGCCAATTCCTTGATGGTTCCGCGGAGATTGAGATTGGTGACGTGCCGCGAAGACTCCGGATGCCCCAGCAACGGATCCAAAATCAACGGCCGGGATTTCGCGAGCACTGCTTTTTCATCCCCGAGTGTGAATAGCGTACCAACCCGCCTTCCCTCTCGACCCTCGCGAGCTATTTCGACTGCGAGCCCAATCAGGGACTCTAGAACGTCTGGATCATATTCCGTTACCTGGCAAAGGATACTCTCAAACATTCATCGGACTCCTCGCTTCTGGTAGACGCCACGGACATACGGAGCGGGTGCACCTGCTTGGATGAAATACGCACAAAGACGATTCACACAGGACTTGCGCCACGAATGTTCTGGACTGCAGCTTTCGATCAGGAAAGCGAAGTGACAGCACTGAGTTCCTTACGGACGATAGGAGCGACGTGGGTTCCGAGAAGCTCGATCGACCTTAACATTTTCTCGTGCGGTAGCGCGGAGACACCCATCTGGAAAGTAATACGGGCAAGGCCACCGAGGACTTCATTTACATACAGTATCTTCTGTGCGACGGTTTCGGCATCGCCGATCAGCAGCGCACCTGTGGGTCCACGCAGAGCCTCAAATTGGGCGCGCGTAGCTGGGGGCCAGCCCCGTTCTTTACCGATCTTGGTAAACGTGTGGGCATATCCTGGGTAGAAATCCTCCGCAGCCTGCCGGGTTGTGTCTCCGAGAAAGCCGATCGCGTGAAGGCCCACAATGAGTTTCTCCGCGGAATGTCCAGCACGGCGCCCCGCTTCGCGGTAGAGTTCGATCAAGGGCCGAAATCGCTTGGGTTCGCCGCCAATAATGGCGACCATCAGTGGAAGTCCGAGCGTGCCGGCACGAACGAACGAGGCCGGTGTTCCTCCGACCCCGACCCAGATCGGAAGCAGGTCCTGGAGAGGACGCGGGTACACGGCCTGTCCCGTGAGTGCTGCACGGTATTTACCGCTCCAATGAATACGAGTGTTCTCGCGAACTCTTAGAAGAAGATCGAGCTTCTCCGCGAAAAGCGAATCGTAGTCGTCTAAATCGAAACCGAAAAGTGGAAAGGCTTCGATCGACGAGCCGCGGCCCGCGACGATCTCGGCGCGACCGTTCGATATCAAGTCCAAGGTCGCAAACTCCTGGAAGACTCTGACCGGATCGGCAGCGCTAAGGACCGTAACAGCACTGGTTAAGCGAATCCTCTGAGTTCGAGTGGCAGCCGCGGCAAGAATCACAACCGGGGCCGAATCCACAAACTCGCTACGATGGTGTTCACCCACCCCAAAGACATCAAGCCCAACCTTGTCGGCGAGCGCAATTTCTTCGAGTAGATTGTGGGTGCGTTGCACCGCACTTAACGTCAGGCCTGTGGCTGGGTCAGAAATTACCGCACCGAAGCTATCGATTCCGATTTCCATGTTAGTAAGCGAGCGTTCTAACTGCCAATCAACGACTGCGATTCTGACGGCTTGTCTTCAGCTCTTTCTCTGCTTGAAGCCAGTCATCGAGGTCGAACCCATCCGTCCGCCCGCGTCGAATATAAATCTCGTACGCTCGCACTTGAATTTGCTCAAACGCCGGCTGATAGTCCGGCTCGGCTTGATCCGTTGTTGCGTTTTTTCGTGTTTTCTTATGCGTGTTCATCAGCTTGCCCTGATTGAGGCTCGTTTATTCGCATCGTACCTCGTCTGGTCTCACCACGGACGCTTCTTGCCCCATCGAAACCGCGCCTCATCCTCTCCCGAATAGTCTGGATCAAGATAGATGTGCAGGCTTGATATTCGGCCATCTCGAAACTTGAAGACGTTGCAGAAACGGCCGCCGGGAGTCTTGCCCCCTGCCCACGACTTGCCAGACATTCTGCCCTGTGAAGTGCCTTCACCGACCAGATAGTCGGCTGAGGGAATGAAAGTCAAGCCGTCGTAATCATGTTGAATGTATTCCAAGACCCCTTCGAATCCTTTCACCATTTCAAGAAACGAGTTCCGCCCAAATCCAAGTCCGAATTTAGGGAAATAGACTTCGGCATCTTCATGGAAGAGTTCAAGGATGTCCGGACGTCCCTGGTCAGCTCTCATGAAATATTCGCGAGCGATCTTTACCTTCTCTTGATCACTTGTTCCCATTCGTCGCTCCTTCCTCAAACTCGTGGTACGTCGCACGGCAGAGTCGAGATCAAGGCAGGGCGTCAAAAAAGAGATAAACGGCGGCGATCCGTCCGTCCCGCGCGATAATGAAATCAGTCCCGGCATAAGCTGGCGCCTCGCCAGGGCGGCCCGACACCCACTTGACCCGCGCGGCATTGCCTACTTCCTCGGGCTCGGTAATTGGCTGATATTGGAAGTCTGGGTGAGTCGCCTTGATCACGCCTGCGATGCGATCGATCTCGTCGCGGCCACGGTAGACGCCTTTGTTGGGATCGTAAAATACACCATCTTCGTGCCAGATCTCGTCGATTGCAGCGCGGCGACGCACGGGATCCTTTTCGCCAAATACATCTCTCAGATTACGAAGCAGCAAGGTCGATGTGCTGTAGGACATGATTTGTCTCCTCAGTTCTACGGAACCAGCACGAGTTTCCCGGAGGTCTTGCGCGCTTCAAAGAGTTGGTGAACCTTGGCCACTTCGCTCAACGGATATTTCGTGACTTCAAGCTTGAGCTTGCCTTCGCCAACCAACTTGAAGAGCGCCGAGAGCGCCTGCGGCACCTCGTGAAGGCTGCCTTCGAGATTGAAACCACGGAGAGTGATGTTCTTCTCGATCATCGCCGGTATGGCCTCAAAAGGAAGTGCATTGCGCGCACCTGAGCGAACTCCAAAGATGATCCACTGAGCAAACTGGCTCAGCAGAGGGAAAGCTTCCGTTCGAAGATCGCCAATGGAATCCAGGTAGACGTGAATTCCCTTTTCTCCAACTGCTTCTTTGACAGATCGAGCCCAGCCTGCATCATCGGAGTCCGCGACTTGATCGGCACCGAGGCTTCTGACGAAATCGAACTTAGACTTGGAGGTTAGACCAACAACCCTCGCACCCCGCGCCTTTGCTAGTTGTACGGCCATGTTCCCAAGACCTCCGCCGGCGGCGGAGATCAGCAGGGAGTCGCCTTCCTTGACTTTGGCCTCATCAAGCAGGATGTAGGCTGTGACACCTTGGACAAGCACTGCAACGGCAAGCGCATGATCGAATCCTGCAGGAAGAGGAATCGCCGTCGCAACCGGGATTACGGCGTGAGTTGCATATCCGCCGCCCTGAATAATGGCCGCAACAGAATCGCCCTCCTTGAAGCCTTGCACACCTTTGCCGACGCCTTTTATCACCCCAGCAATCTCAAAGCCCACACGGAAAGGAGCCTTCGGAACCTGCGGGTAGAAACCGGACCGAGCCATGATGTCCGCATAGTTGACACCTGCAGCCTTTATCTCGACCAGCAGAGCTCCTTCCGTTGGAGTCGGTGTTGGCGCTTCCACTACGGTGAGCACTTCAGGCCCGCCAAACTTTGAGGCTTCGATGAATTTCATGCGTGTCTTCTCCGCCACGAACACTGTGGCTAGCTATGTGTCGCTGTCTCATTTGGTACTAGCCGATGCGATATTGACCGCCATCAACGACAATTGCCTGTCCTGTGATGAACGCCGCATCATCGCTAGTTAGAAATAGAATGGCACCTGTAATATCCCCGGGCTCTCCTAAGCGCTTGATAGCTTGCTGTTCCCAGGTGGAGCGTTTTTGCTCTTCCGATTGAGGCGCGATTGCTTCCGTATTCGTCAGACCAGGCAGAACGGCATTTGCAGTAATGCCATCATTCGCGACATCATTGGCTAAGCCCCGCATGAACCCGATAATCCCCATTTTCGTGGTGATGTAGTGGCTCATACCGGGTATTGCCAGGCCAACCATATTCGACGAAATCCCGACGAAGCGGCCCCACTTCTTCCTTCTCATGTTTGGCAAGAAATATTTCGCGCTCAGGAAGTGTGAATCTAGATTTGTGGCCATCGTCTTTCGCCAAGTTGCCAAATCCAGTTCGTCGATCGAGCGATTCGGAAAATAGCCGGCGTTATTCACAACGATATCCACTTCACCCACATCCCGGCTCTTAGCAACTACAGATTGCCAATCCTCTTCCCGTGTCACATCAAGTTGGAATGCGTATGCGTTGGGACCGATTTTGTTTGCGGTCTCCTCCGGGAACTTGAGGTCGGTCGCAATCACCTCTGCTCCTCGCTCTGCCAATGCCAAGGCAATCGCTCGCCCGATACCTTGGCCGGCGCCGGTAACCAACGCCACTCGGCCTTCGTGTGTTCTTATCGAGGTCTTCATATACGATCCATTTTGTCGATCCAATTACGTTTCCGGTGGCTCGCCAAGGCGGCACAGCCCCAACTCATGGGCCTTGTGTTGCGCCTGCCGAACCTAACGGCAATCCGGCCTTTACTGCGCCCCGGTCAGGCCTTCACGAACTCGACATCGAGAGTGATAATGACGTCGTCGCCGACGAGAATGCCGCCAGTCTCGAGGGCAGCGTTCCAGGTCAATCCGAAGTCTTTGCGATTGATCTTTGTGGTCGCCGAGACTGCAACTCGCGTGTTGCCCCATGGATCCTTCGCAGGTGGCGTGGGCCCTTCAACGGCAAAGCGCACCTTATGGGTTACGCCACGGATGGTCAGGTCGCCCTCGACTGACAGTTCTCCATCCCTAACGATGCTGATGCTCTTGGACTTGAAGTGCAGGGTCGGAAACTTCTCCACATCAAAGAAATCAGGGCTCTTCAGGTGAGCGTCGCGCTGTTCATCGCGGGTATGAATAGACGCCGCCTCGATCGAGGCTTCGACGCGGGAGTTCGCGAGATCCGATTCATCCAGGAACAAAGCTCCCGACACCTTTGAAAATTGGCCTTTCACATTGGCGATCATCATGTGTTTCACTTTGAACTCTGCCATGGAGTGCGCCGGGTCGATGTTCCAGGTGGTGGTCGAGGTTTGTGCTGGAGCTGCTGTATTGGCCATGGTAGCCTCCTCATTTATTTCATCGATCTAAGTCTTATCGACATCGATATATCTGATGCCGAGTATAATCATCGGATTCACATTTTTATGGAAGAACGCAAAAGGCCTCCGGAAGCGCTTCATGCCTGGCTCATCATGATGAAGGCCTGGCAATCAATGTCACATTATCTCCTTTCAGCACTCGTCGAGGAGGGGCTAGGGGAGTCCGACTTTCGAGTGCTCGAAGTATTACTGCATAAAGGATCGATGCCAGTAAACGCCATTGGCCCGAAGGTCTATCTCAACCCAGGATCAGTAAGCGTCGCCGTAGATCGTCTGTACAGAAAGGGGTTTGTCAGCCGTATAGAGTGCAGCGAAGATCGTAGGGTTCGAACGGTTTCTCTGACAGAAAAAGGACGGGAAATGTTCGTTCCCCTCTTCCGTCGGCATGCCGCACTGATCAAGCGTGCTTTCCAGGATGTCTCTTCAGAGGAACTGCAACAGCTTGAACTGGTCCTGAAAAAGATCGGTAAACGTGCGGAAAGTCTTGCCGAAGATAAGGGCAATTCTCAGCAAACTTGAGGCACCTCACGTGCGTGGTTGATTGGTTCGCGAGCGACTTTGCACGGAAGGGCGACGAAGCGACTTGACCATGGCTCGGATTTCACGGTTCTCTAAAATGAGGTTTCGGGATTCCGCTGTTTCGCTGAGGGCTAAATCCACCATGACCCGTCCCAGGTCGTCAGCGCGAATTACTTGGTTAGGAAACAGCACCCGAAATACCGGATAGACTACGCGCAAGAGTCGATAGCTGAGATTCGGTTCCCTTCGCGGTTCCACGGGGTAGATGTATGCGGGCCGGAAGATGTAAACGCGGGGAAACCCGCCAGCGAGTAGTGCGTTCTCGGCCTGTCCTTTGTAGCGTGCAAAGGCCAGGCGGCTTTGTCCCGTCGGGTCGGCACCATTCCCGCTCAAGAACGAGAATGCGGCGTTAGGACTGCTGTCGCGGAAAACGCGCGCGAATTCGATCGTATAGTCAGCGGTTATGACGCGCAATTGCTCGTCCGATACCGACCCGGTGTAGGTCCCTAAGCAATAGACCCCTGCGTCCTGTTCTGACAGCACGTCTGCCAGTGCGGAACAGTCTGCGAAATTCTGATGGGGAACCTCTTTCAACTTGGGGTGCGAGATGCCGAGTTTCTTGCGCCCAACCGAAGTGACGCTCTTCACGGCCAAGTTGTCGAGCGCAAAGCGCAGGGCGTATCCCCCGACCATTCCAGTTGCGCCCACAATAACGAGACGCTTTTGGCCGACGGCGGGAACCGCCATCGACGCGCCCGAATCCGCCTGTTTCGTCGTTGTCATGAGAGAACCCGCTCCTCGGTCCAATCAACGTACAACAAGCGCTCCGCAAACAACCACGTGCCATCCACTTTCACAAATGTGTCGTAATAGCGGAGGGCAGCGACCATGAGTTGTCGCTTTCCACCGTCAATGGTGAGGTGGTGGGGCATGCAATAAGTTTCCCCGGTGCCTCGGTCGCTGGTCAGGTTAAGGACCGTGGTCTGTCCAAGGAAGTGCATAGTGGCTGCGTATTTGTTCAGATCCGCGAAGACAGGAGCGAGCGCCTCGCGCGAATGCAGCTCCTGCGTAGGGTTCGGATCCTTGGCATTCATGTACACCACGAACCGCGTGTCTGAGGTAAATAAAGCCATCTGGCCTTTCGCATCACGACGATCTGCGCAATGCGCGTAGGCCTCAACGAGCTCGCGGATCGCAAGGCGATCCGCGGCTTCATTGGGAGAGATACCGGCGTGGGCAGTCATGAACTCGTCCTTTCATTCGTTTCGTCCGGCGAGACCCGTCACTCAAGGATGGCCTTGGGTTCGACGAATGCCTGAATCCCATACCTGCCATATTCGCGGCCGACGCCGGAGTACTTGAACCCGCCCCAAGGCGCATCTGGATCATCGGTCATGTTGTTGATCACGACGCGGCCCGCCACCAGCTGAGATGCCACGCGCCGGGCGCGCGGCAGGTCAGTCCCCAGAACTGCCGAATGGAGACCGTACCTGGAGTCATTGGCAATGCGGATCGCTTCGTCCTCAGAGTCGTAGGCGATCACGCTGAGCACAGGGCCGAAGATCTCTTCTTGAGCGATTGCCATGTCGTTCTTCACATTGACAAACACCGTGGGCTTAACGTAGTAGCCCGCTTCGAGACCTTTCGGATGACCTTCTCCGCCGACCAGCACTTCGGCGCCTTCCTCAATGCCTTTGCGAATGTAGGATTCCACGCGCTCGTACTGCTTCTGCGACACCATTGGTCCAACCGTGACGTTGGGGTCGGCTGGATCGCCGACCGTGAAGGCACGCATCGCATCCCGTATGGCCCGTTTCACTTCTTCGAGCCGGCTCTTCGGCACGAGAAGGCGCGTTCCGGCAGCGCAAGCTTGGCCACTATTCATAAATGCTAAAGTGAGCGCCGCCGGGATCGCCTTGTCGAGCGCGGCGTCGTCGAGCAGTATTGTGGGAGATTTCCCGCCCAGTTCGAGCGTCACACGCTTCATCGTCGCTGCGCCATCGCGCATGATCTGTTCGCCGACGGCAACCGAACCCGTGAACGAAATTTTCGCGACATCGGGATTGCGCACTAGCTCAGCGCCGACAACAGTGCCGAGGCCCGTCACCACGTTGAAGACCCCCTTGGGGAGTCCGGCCGCGTTCAGAGCCTCAACCATCACCCGGGTCTGTAGCGAGCTCATCTCGCTCGGCTTGAGGACGACCGTACACCCAGCCGCCACAGCCGATGCCAGCTTCAGGCAAATAAACAGTGCGTTCGCGTTCCACGCCGTGATCAAGCCGGCAACTCCGACCGGCTCCAGCGTGACCGTCGTCTTGCCCCAGCTTTGTGTCAACGGCAGCTCTTGAAGCCCATCCAACTGCTCGTGGGGTGGATATACGAGAACATTCCGATCCGCAATGCTCCTAAAGCCACTTGGGCCGCTGCGTATACAGGCAAGATCACGTTTCCTACCCAATTGATCATGGTTGTGAGCGCAATCCAGTAGACATCCGGGTTGTTCCACGCCGCCTGGGATGCGAACTTTTCGAGAGCGCGTGTGAGGCCCGAAACCATCAAACAGGCAAACGCTCCATACATGCTGTGGGAGAATTCCTGTCCCTTTGAAAACTGGAGGATCGCCATGATGATGAACAGAGCGGCGATCGTCGGCATGATGACGTTTCCAACCCAGTTCGCGAGATGCAAGATCCCGTTGTCGAACGACATTTGAGAGAAGTTCATCTTTTTCTCCTACGACACCATTGCCACGACCAGCTTCCAGATTCCCGAAACACACAGCATGGCCAACGCGACCGCAACCAACCGCATGAACGGTTTGCGGGTCGTGAAGTTCAAGACCGCGCCCACCAGAGCCAGGACGGCTGCGATCGGCATGATCGTTCCCGCCAAGTGATTCCACAGGTTGTCCAGCACATCGGCTGTCGCGAACTTGCTCTGGGTGTTATAGCTCTGGATCAAGTTGAAGGTTGTCTGCGTGCCCAGTAAGAACATGGCGGCAATGATCGATGGCAACGGGTGTTCGCCAGACGCCGTGTCAAGGATTGCGCGCAGCACGAAGAATGCGGCCAGCGTCGGCACGATCCGCCCTACAACAAAATTAGTGACAAACGATGCCGCGTCCGACTGAATGCTGGCTATCCAAGGCGTGCCGATTCCCCCACCTGGCAGGGGCATATTGATTCCGAACGAAGAAAACCAAGTCAGTAGGGGCTGCAGCGTAAGAAACACCACTGCCCAAAACATCCACTTCGTGAACCCGCCACCGATGGCGAATACCGTGCCTCCTTCGCGCCGCAGAGTGACCCCGGCGAGCACCAGTGAAACCAATGCCGCGGACGGCGCTAGCAAGAGCAAGAGCGAGATGACGTCGTTCAGCAGTTGCGGAGTCGGCATATGCCTAGGCCTCGAGCTTGCGATTTCGATTCGGTTCTGCAGGCAGCCGTCGGCCCGCCTTGATCCGGTCGATCGGGCTGCCTGCTCATCACACTTGCGGTTTAAACGTGCTCGGTTATGTCACCCCACCTGTTCCGTTCGTGATCCAGAACTCGATGAGCCGAGTGACACCGGAAATTGCCAGCAGAGCCGCGGCCGCAAATAGCCAGCGACCGAATCCACGTCCGGTCAGCCATGAGACGACCGCGCCTAAGACCGCGCCGCCAGCTCCGACTGGAGCGATTACGTTACCCACCCAATTGATGAAGTTCAGGAACGCACCTTCCGGTTGCGCGCCCGTTTGCCCTTGAACCGCCACGTTTGAGGCCGGAGCGGAACCCAGGTTCTGCGCCCACATAAACTGCCCAATTGCGATGAGCGCAAGAGCGAGCAACGCAAAGAACGTCCTGCCCCTCGCATTGGCTTGGAGTTTCATCGACAATGCCCTCCTTTCTGCTCGCCGTTCCTGATCGTTCGAAAGCTGATTTGAGGAACGATCGATGCGCGGGAAAGTAGGACCAAAAGAAATTTCTGTCAAACGACAGGCGACGAACTAGCGAGAGAAAACGAATGCCGGAAGGGTGAGGGAATGCCGTGAGGCATCGGCGATCAGACTGTTATCGAAGTGGTGCATGCCGAAAGCTAGGTTTATGCACCTGTGAAAGGGCAGCGACTTAGCTCGCCCTTGCGTTTCTCGAACCGGCTTCGGCGGAGGAGTCACCGAGAGGCGCGACGTCGCCCCGTCAATTCTTTGAGCAGCAAGTCCGTACCAACGAGAGCACACAGAATGTACTTAAGAGCAGGGAGGATTCCAGCCAGGATTCGATCTCCATCGGCTCCGGCTGCGGTCCAAATCGGTTTCCAAGTAGTGACGGTCCAAACCAGCAAGGTAAGCAGACTAGGGGCAATGACCTTTCCAACCTTGCCGAGTCGTAGTCCCCTTCCGTGGAGATGGCTGGTTGCATGCTTCGCGCCGCTAAGCCGGCTGATCAAAAGAGGTGGTTAGCCCCTCGCAACCCTTGCAAGTAAACGGACTATTCGTCGCGGCAGCGACAAGCAGAACTTCAGCCACAGACCTGTTAGCCTGCCAAGACCGTCTGCTCCAAAGTAATCGAGCCAGTCCAGCCTGGGCTCCATAAACATAGCCATCCTTATGATGGCTTACTCTAGCCCATTTTTGTGTCGGATGCCAGGTCCAATCAGGCTCAGCGGTGGGGAGGTTCAATGGATCGTCATTTCGTCTGGTTCGACTTGAATCGTCAGCAAGGAAATCCCGTGTTGGCGCAGCGCTTCCCGCTTCTGAGTGATGAAATTCTCGTCGTAAGGCGTCTCGATGGTCGCTCCCAAGCCCTTCAAAAACTTCTCCAATTTCGAGAGTTCCTGTTCGAAGTCTGCCGGGAGAAAGCATCCCGGATTTCCCGTAACGTAGCAGTTCCCATCATCGTCCAGGCTCAGATAACTGCGGCTAATTCCGTGTTTATAGAGATTTATGCCATTCACGCGACCCATGAACATGAACCCCGCACACCCCGCAGCCCCCAACCGACTCTCCAACGGCTTCCAATTCGGTTCCATAGTGTTTGCCCGCTCATTGCTGCGCCGTTGTCTGCTGCGAACTCGTCTGCAAGTACATCTGGTTGAGCTCATTCTTGAGTTGCAACAGTTCCCGTAGTTCTTCGAGGCTGGGGACCTTGCCCCCTGTAAGGCTCGCGCTGTTGGCTTCAGTCGGCCGCACTCCTGGTTTTCCACCTTGTTGATCTGAATTGCCTTTTTCCACCACGATGTAAAAGCGGGTATTGCCTGGCACGGTGACAACAATACTTTGGTTCGCGGCTAGCGTGTTTATCTGATCCTGCCCCGCCATCCCAATGTTGTCCGCGAGCCGTTCTCGCAGCAATGAATTCTCTGAAATCGGACCGTTGAATCCAGTCGTGCCTTGCCCTCCCACAATGTATGCTGCCACGGTTCCGATACCGGTAACTGAACGAACCAGGAAATTCTTCCCCCTGTTTCTTCCGGAAACGTCACCCTTCAGCGGCCCGAACTTGAGGTCCATGGCAGTCGCATCGATCTTCTCTACCATTCCATCCGGCGTTTCTAGTCGATCGAACTGAAAACCCACAATTCCAGACGGGGTGACGCGGGACAGCTTGCCAAACACCCGCGCCCCTGCCGGCAACACAATCTCACCATTGTGCTCGTAGTTGTATTCGACAACGGCTATCACGGGAGCGGGGACGGCTGAGCTGACCGGGGCCTCGAGACGCGCCACGAGTCTCGTACCGGCTGGAAGAAGCTCCGCCAACGTGTTGTCTTCATCGCGGGGACTCTGAAGCGCCGGTGTCGCGCTCTGCGCAGCGCGCACAAACACAAGCGAAGGCTTCTTCAGGCTGGAATCTGATTCCGCGGAATGCAGAGCAGGTGGATTAGGGATCGCGGCTGTCTGCGCAACTTCTGGATCGGAGAAATCCACGTTCTTGAGCGCATATTCTCCTGAATCTCGTGGCTTGGCCGGTGAGGGCTTTTCCAGCGCAGTGGCGTTGCCCCCTGGCAATCTTGGTGTTGCTTTGTAACGCGGCGAGGTTCCACCTATGTCCTCCGCTGTGACTTGCGATCCAGAGCCGACATCTCCCTGATTCACATCTGCACTGAGCAGGGGTGTCACTGCCTTCCGAGGATCACCTTGCTCCTGGCCGGGAGCGACCTTGCGTCCGAGGCTAGGTCCGCCGCGCGCGGTCTCGCCCGGCAGTGGACCACGATTCTTGGGGCTCGAGAACAGGCCGAAAAAAAGCAGGAGCAACGCAACACTTGCTCCCACAAGCACGAACAGCGATTTGCTCTTGTCGCGGCCAAGCTCGCGGCGACTGGCGACAGGGTTCTGACTCCGCTGGGCACTGTCGAGGAGAGCACGGAACCGCTGCAAGGGAGTTGGCGTTACGGGTTCCTCGCGGTCGCTTTCGGCAGTTGTCGCCTGCGATTGGTTTTCGCCGGTGGCTGCCGGCTGTTGGAGCGGTTTAGTTCGCGGTTCTTGGTGTTCCATGATCTCCCTCCTGCCGAAGTGAACTGACTCCAAAGCCGATGGGAGCGAGGGCCGGACGATCGACTGCACCTGACTCGGCCATCTGAAGGAACAGTGTCTCGTTCGACTGTTTGTATGGGGGGCGTTCGAACACGACTACTCCGTCCGCCCGCTCTCCGACTCCCACGCGGCGACGGCTCAACCGGAAGTCGGCCACGGGTAACTGTTCTGCCGCGGACCAGCGATCATGCTTAACGATCTTTCCGGTCTTGTTTTTGCCGCCCAGCTGAACCTGTGGTGGCATGAGTAATATCGCGTGCTTGCTCGTGTTCACGACCGAGAACAGCACAATTACTTCCTGGCCGCCGTCGATCACTTCGCTGATGCCTGTCCGCAGGCGATCCCCTTTAACGTTTTCTCCTGCGATTCGTTCCCCATACAGAGTGGGGAGAGGCGCTTCCTGCTGGCGTAGTAGCAGACTATCGAGCGATTTCGGCGCTGGTTGGTTTGTTGCCGTGTCTGAGGATGCTTTTGAACCGTTCGAAGGGTTCAGCGCAAACGCAGTTGGAATGAATGACGCTTGTCCGTCGACACTTTGTGCCGCGCCGCCACTCGCCGTGGGCTGCGCTTTCCCGAGGGGAGCGGTCTGCCCAACCAATGGAAATGGCACGACCTCTGGCTCAACCATAAAACTGCCTGCAGCTTTGTATTGCACAAGGAAATCCACCTTCGCGGGACCCGCTCCAATTCCGCGGCTGATCAGAAGCAAACTGAATTGCCGTCCGCGCACACTGGAGATAAGCAAGTTGCTTTCGGCGGTACGTTCGGTAAGAGCTTTCACCAGCACCAAGTCCGGTTCACGCTCTGAATGCTCGACTTGAAACAGCGCAGGATCACCGACAGCCACGGCATTCACGGCTTCTGGTAGTCGGACTGCGGTTACGAAATGCGCCGCGACTTCTACGACTGTAATCTTGCCGTCCGCTGTGGCTCTTGCGCGCACCTGCAGATTCACGTTTGTCACCTGCGCGTTGGGAGCGGCCGTCGAAGTCAGCAACCAGCAAAGTGCCAATGCCGCCTTAGGGATGTTCATCTTCCACCTCTTGCCCACTTCGTTCCGCCAACTCGAACTCCGCCTTCCGCTTTCGCCGCATACGATACCTCCTTGCCACTCGGTTCACATATCCCTGCACGTCGGCGGAGGAATATTCCAGCCTTCGAAGAAGAATCGGGTTTTCGCCGACGTAGTAAGCGGCCGTGACCAATCTGAGGTCCCCCTGGAATTCATGATTGAGCCAAGCCAGGTAAGCCACGCCACCACGGATGTTTTCGTCGAGCCGAAAACGATTTCGAACGCCAAAGCGAACGGCTGTCTGTGGCATAAGCTGCATCAGACCCACGGCACCCTTCTTGGAGACCGCGTAAGGATTCCAGTCCGACTCTTCGTCGATAATTGCATCTACGAGATCCACAGGAACTCGATATACCCTCGCGTAATATTCGGCCCACCGTGCAGAAAGGCCGCGCACGGTGCTCGTCCTGGTCGCCGTCTGTGCGGTTCCCGCCTGCAAGAAGACCAGGAGAAGAAAACTCACTCGCGCGCGCCTCAAGCTACAGCCTCCCCTGGTGGAACCGCCGCTCTGCCCGGCCCCACCTTGACTGGCCCGACACGCGGCATTAGCTCATCGCGATATCGCTTGGAATCCGCGACCAATCCCTCGAAGCCAGAACGCAACAACAGCCGTTTACGATCCGCCTCTGTCTTTGCCAACAATGGCAGCAGCAAGTCACGCTGCTCGTGGGAGATCTCTTCCGTGCCCAGGATCTCAAGAGCTCGCGCCAGATCCAGCATTTCCGCGATCGACGGCGGCTTTTCCATGTTCCAGCCCCGCAACGCATGTGCCAGCCCAGCGAGTTGACCCCGCAGTCGGGGATTGTCGCTTCTACTGCGGACACTCAGGATTTCGGTTTCCCGCTCGACCGTGGGGTATTCGAAGCGTAAGTAGAAGCATCGGCGTCGTAGAGGATCGCCCAGCCGCCGCTCCTCGTTGGAACTGAGCACAACGAAAGGCACTGTGGTTGCACAAATCGTACCGAGTTTTGGCACCGTAACCTGCCACGCGCTGAGAACCTCAAGCAGGACTGCCTCAAATTCCTGATCCACTTTGTCGAGTTCATCGATGAGAAGCACGCAAGGGCGTTCTTCGTAACGTAGGGCACGAAGCAACGGTCCTTCCGCAAAGAAATCGAGCGTGTGTAGTCGCCGCCGGATTTCTCCCCACTCTTTTTCGAGGTCTTCGCCGTGAGTCTCAAGGAACAACCTCTGCAGTGCTTCGTCGAACTTTCCGATCGCTTTGTCTTCCGTGATTCCCACGTAGCACTGCAGCCGCTCCACGCTTACATTTGCAGCGACCGCAACGGCATATGCGAGTTCGGTCTTGCCGCATCCAGGTGGTCCCTCAATCAGGAGCGGCTTCTGCATACGGGCGGCGAGATACACAACCGAAAGCGTTACCGGGTCGATGATGTATCGTGCGGCCCGTAGCTTTTCCGACAGTTCCGCGGCGGATGAGAACACGATGGCCGGTCCTTCGGCTGTGAAGAGTACACCTGAAACATTCCGGCTATCTCAATCGAGAGTGGCACCGGAGGGAGACTGCGGCGCCGGCACCACCGTTATCCGCACCGGAAAATCATCAAACAACACGGGAATGACGCATAACCAGTCTTCGAGAAGATCGCGTCCTGGTTTCTTGTTCATTCGCATTTTGGGTGGTGGCCCTACGAAGACCGTTTCAGCACACCGTCCCGGCGCAGGCTGCCGACGTAAAACGTCAAGAAAATTCCTGGTTGTATGCAATCTGGGTGGCGACACTTCCCTTCCGCCACGCGCCTTCCGGGTCGCGGCGCGCAGGCGAGACATTTCTTTGCCGTATGCACCTTGGGTGGTGGCCGCGCCAGCGGGCTCGTCGTTCTCACATCTCCTGAGACGGCTGCAGCGAATTTCCGCTGTTCGCACTTTGGGTGGTGAACACGACGGCACTCTTCTTTTGGCGCGTTGGCACATCCAGTGGACGAATCTACGAGCGTTCTTCGGACGCAGTTTGACAGAATTGGGAGTCGGCAATACAACAACGCAATCGTGACGACGAGGGATGTCTCAATCGAAGATCTCCGCCTGTTGTTGGCACAGAAACAGTTGCCTAGCGGAGGGTGGGCTGCTTTATCGTCATCGTCGCAGCCTGCTCTTGAGCCCACCGCTCTGGCATGCATTGCTCTCGGCCCAGAGCTCCAAAGCGCCCACAATCGGGCAACGCAGTTTCTCTTAGGAATCCAGAACTCAAATGGAAGCTGGCCAGTATTGCCTGGCGACAGCCCGGAAGGCTCGTGGGTTACGTCGCTTGCATGCATCGCCCTACATGATAAAGTTGAAGCTGTTCCTGAACAATTGAAGGGCCTTGCGTGGCTGATGGACTCCGCCGGAGCGGAATCGCATTGGCTGTGGAAATGGAAATTTCGCACGACCGATCGGCACGTCCGCTTTGATCCCGACAAGTTCGGTTGGCCATGGGTGCCGCACACTAACAGTTGGGTTGTGCCAACCGCTTTCGCGATTCTGGCTCTCAACCAAAGGTGCGCCTGCGCGCCCGACGCCGGATCCTCCCGTGTCGAGCGCGGGATTGCAATGCTGCTTGATCGTGCATGTCCGGGCGGCGGGTGGAACGCCGGCAATGGAGTCGTTTACGATGTCGCCCTCGCTCCCCATCCTGACGACACGGCCATTGCGCTGCTGGCTTTTGCATGGCGCCGACAAGAACCAACGGTAGAGATGAGTATTGATTGGCTGGAGCGAGTTGCGCCAACACTTGGCGCACCTTGGAGTCTCGTTTGGTCCATTCTGGCGCTGGCGGCTCATGACCGCCCGGTCAGATTCCTTGTGCGGTCGCTTTTGAGTTTTCCTCGCCTGCAGCAAATCGAAGACAACAGCACTCTCGCGGCCATGTGCCTGGCTCTGGACTGTCCACGCGCCCTCGCCGCCTTCGGGGTGACCACATGAGGATCAATCGGAGAGAGCTTCTGATTGGAGCCGCCGCAGTCGGCGCCGGTGCTTCGGTGTCCCTACCCTTCTTCGCGCCCCGTTACCATGAAATTCGTCGACCGACACGCTCGCGAGTAGCTGTCCTTCATGTGGAAAACTACTCGCAGAGAATTGGAGAGATACTCCACGCAGGACTGCACCTGTTCCCGCTGGACCTGCGCGACAAGAAAGTTGTTCTGAAGCCCAATCTCGTCGATTACATCGCCGGCAGCGTCGTCAATACCGATCCACTGCTCGTCGCCGCAGCTGCGGAATGCTTTCGCCGGCTCGGGGCTAAAGAGGTAGTCGTGGCGGAAGGACCGGGGCATCAACGCGACACACAGCTCGTGCTCTGTGAGAGCGGCTATGCATCGATTCTTCGCGAGAGCGGAATCCGATTCATCGACCTGAATCGCGACGAGTTGATCCAGGTCGATCTCCGCGCCAACTACTCCGGACTGAAGCGTCTATGGCTGCCGAAAACGGTAGTGGAAACTGATTTTCTAGTATCCATGCCCAAGGTGAAGACCCATCACTGGTCTGGCGTCACTCTCAGCATGAAGAACCTGTTCGGCGTCGTCCCGGGAAGCAGATATGGATGGCCGAAAAACATTCTCCACTGGAACGGCATCCAGCAGACCATTCTCGACATCTGCGCGACGGTTCCGGTGCATTTTGTGATCGCAGACGCAATCATCGCGATGGAGGGGAATGGTCCGTTGAACGGGACGCCACGGCCGCTCGGCAGAATTGTTCTCGCTGATGATCCCGTCGCTGCCGATGCGACGTGTGCGAGGCATATGGGCCTCGAACCGCATCGAATCCCTCACATTCGTGAAGCTTCCAAGTTCCTCGGGAATTGTTGCGTGGAGGCGATTGATCAGGCCGGTGAAATGGTGCAATCTCCGAGTGTGCCGTTTCAGGTTGTTCCTGAGTTTGAATTCCTGCGGAGTTGGATTCTTCACCCTAAATAGGAGGTCGCGCAACGAATTATAATATCAATGCAACCGCAAGCAAATAAGGTTCTTATCGCGTTAGCAGGCAGCTGTAAACTACATTCGCATATTTCGTGTATTGCGAGTATTTCGAGTATGTGTTATGGTGTCTGCATATGGCTGCAACTGCACAACGTCCGATCACTTTGCCAAAAGCCGAGCAGAAGCGAGTGGAAGAACTCGAAGCTGTTCTCAGCCGCGGAAAGGCCGCGCTCGTAAGCTCTGCCGGCGAGCGCATTGAGTTGCCTAAGACGGTTTACGAGATCCTGCGAAAGGTAGTCACCTTTATGGCGCATGGCCAAGCTATCACGTTAGTTCCGGATAACCAGGCTGTGACCACTCAGCGCGCAGCAGACCTGTTGGGAATGTCACGTCCCTTCTTCGTAAAATTGCTCGAAACCGGTGCCATGGCATATCACCGCGTCGGGAATCAGCGACGAGTGTATCTGCGGGATGTTCTGGCCTATGCCCATAAGCGTGACGAAGAACGACACGCAGCCCTTGATCGTTTGTCGCGGGCGGCTGTCGCAGCTGGCCTCTATGACCGCAACAAGTTTCCTGAAGATGGCCAGGACGAGTGAGAGCTGATTTTCCCGTTGTCCTCGATGCGTGCGTGCTGATCCCCATGCCGCTCGCGGACACCCTGCTACGGCTAGCCAGTGATCCCAGACTTTACCTTCCGAAATGGACGGATCACATCATGGCAGAGGTCAGCCGGAACCTGCAGGAGATCTTCGGCCTGACTGCTGAGCAAGCCGCTTATCGCGAGAGCGAAATCCGCAAACACTTCGGGGAAGCCTGGGTGGAAGGCTACGAGGACCTGATTCCCTCTATGACCAACCAGGACAAAGACCGCCACGTTCTGGCCGCCGCGGTTCGCTGCGGTGCGGAAACAATCGTGACGTACAACTTGAGAGACTTCCAGCGCGCGGCGCTCGCGCCGTATTCCATCACGGCACAGGGCCCCAGCACATTCCTCAAGAACTTATACGAACTCGACCCCGAGGCTGTGCTACGAACGCTTGAACAACAAGCGGCTGCCATTGATAAATCATTTGACTACCTGCTCGACAGGCTCCGCGTCAACGTTCCCGGCTTTGTTGGCACGCTCAACCAGCGGAAATGAGGGTGGCCGAGCGATGGAACCGTATTGGAGTTACGAAGACATCGGAATTTACTTCTTCGTCCTCGTCCTTGTAGGAGCGGTAGTTCGAATCGCGGTGCGCATACACTGGCTCGGCTCATCTGCGCTGGTGACACCGAGTTTGACTCTGCAGACGTCCGTCATCGGGTTCCTAGGCCTCACCCTCTACCTGATTCTCAAACTCCGTTATCGCCGGGTAGTGATTGCACCGCTAGGATGGATTCTTCCCGACAGGCGTTACACCGCAATCGGACTCATCAGCGGCGCAGTGGCAGCGATCGGCGTTGCGTTGGTTACACACTTTCGCCACGAGGCGATACCGCCAACCTCGACGGTCGATTTTCTCGTGTTGGGGTTCTGTCTCGGTCCGCTTCTTGAGGAATCCGTGTTCCGTGGGTGCTTGCTTCCGGTTCTGTCTCGCACTCTGGGAAGTACCGCATCTGTTGTGGCGACAGCCGTGTTGTTCTCAGCATTTCACGGTCCTCGAGACGCTACGCATTGGGTTTGGTTCGGGGCTACGGGTCTCGCCTACGGATGGCTGCGGTTGGCTTCTCACACAACAACGGCCGCCGCGTTGATGCATGCAACCTGCAACCTGACTTTGTTTCTGGCCGCGAAATTCTGATCGGCAAGCACAACCGCCCCCTCCTGCGAAGAAATGAACCCTGCAACCAGTTTCCGCGAGGCGCGCTTGCGTCCTCGGCCGAGTTGGCTACACTATGGGGGCTTTCCTGAACAGCTACCTAGCGGGCGAGCAGGTCGCATTCGAGGGGGTCGACCGTTGCAGAGGAAGAAGCGCCTTCGTTCGGGGGAACTGAGCTCACGACTTCAGCGGCACGCAAATGAAAAAGCTGCGGCTGAGGCGCGCCGTATTCCGTGGCAGCTTCTCCTCGAGGCACGCAACCAGTATCTCGACTGGCAGGAGTTTTACCATTGGGCGCGATCGATCATCGATGTCGAGCACGCTATCCCAGATTGGCTGACAAGAAAACTCGACGAAGCTTGTCCTGGATTCCTGGCTGCCGAAAAGCAATACTTGTTGAGGCATGCGAAAGAAGCCACGCTGGCCCCGGTCCGACTCGGCCAATGGATCGACGAACGTATCTTTGGATTTGCCAAGCAAGGAGGGTGGCTCCTCGCGATCACGTTCTATGCTGTGCGGGAAACCCGATTTCAGAAGGCGTCGGCCTGCTGGTCGGAATCTGTACAGAAGTGGCGGAAAGCCAGACCCATTCATTATCCCTCGTTCGACGAATGGCGCCGTGAGGCTGCTCGATGCGATGAAACTGCGCATTTGCTGCCGGCGATTCGCAAGCAACGAGAGTGCTTCAAACTGGTTTCCGGGGAACGCCTAGCGCAAGCCGTTTCGAGTTTCATCGATTGGGAAGCATTTGCTTATTGGGCTCGACCCGCACTCGAAGCCAGCTCTTCCCTTCCGAGCGAAGTAGCTCGCGAGCTTGATTCCCGCTGCCCGGGTTTTCTGGAATCGAATACCAAGCAGCGAGGGGCAAACACACGATCCGCCGATGACTGGCAGCGCCTGATGCTCTGGATTAGCGACCACTTCTTTCAAGATGCGAGATCGCAGGGGTGGTACGATGCGATCCTCATTTCCGCCCGCAGTCATCCCCGAGCCATTCGTGCAATGGAATACTGCGATCACTGCGATGAGATCTGGAATTCTGATTTACCGGCACCCTATCCGTCCTTCGAGGCATGGCGACACGACGCGGATTGCTACGTGGAGTCAGACAATCCGTGATGTGGACTGGAACCCTGGTTCATACAGAGATGCTGCCACCGCGCGGGTCTTCTTTTCAGAGACAAGTCCCTTGCAGGTCTTCACGTGCTTGAAGAAGACGTTGCCCCGCATTCGCCTTTTGCATTTTTGACACTGTCTTGTCATAAGAGCATGCTTCGCGGAGGAAGGTACAGAACTGGCATCCCCGTCGGCAGGTAGGCGAAGCATATAGCCATCCGCGAGCCAATGTCGAATATCGTTACCCAGTAACACGGCATTCAGTTCTGCGCCGCACTTTCGGCAGAAATCCTGAAATGCCCGTTCCGTCACAAACCCATCCACGATCTTGAGTTCGCCTTTGACGATCCACGCTCGCACCTGTTCGATGCTCACGCCCAACAGTTTCACTGCGCTTCCCCAGGAATATGCGTTCGAGCCCTTGCGGAGTTTTTTGCGGAGAGCTTCAGACGCTTCATCTAAGGGTGCCGCAACTGTTGAGGCGATTCGACTCTCCCACAATGCTTCCAAAGAGTTCGCCGATATCCGCGGATCTCTGACCCGCAGCGAACCCTGGACGACGAAGCGGCGAAGCTTAGAAGGCCCCACATGCAACAGTTGCTGAAGCGCCCGGAATGACCATCCGTCCTTCACCCTCACGCTGAGACCGAGCATCTTCAGCCGGCATCGAACGGCTCCCTCAGAACGACCAAGACGTTCCCCGATCCTGGCGGCTGTTTCATAGCCGGCCAACTCCCACAACTTTCGCCCTTCATGGTCCGTCCACGATCGGGTCTTGTGATCCGAAGCTGTCTTTTTCAGCCAACCCTGCCGGCGTGCGAACCTTGAGGGTGTGTGGCTTGGCAGACCGGGGTACAGCCCTCTGATTGCCTTGAGCGCCTGGCGTTTCTTTTGGCCGCCTTCGAAGTATCCCTCGCGAAGCTGGTCTTTTACTTCCTGCGGCCAGTTGCGTGGTGCGGGATGGCTGCCCTTGTTGCTTTCCCTCAGGAATCGAAGACGTTTCCAGCAGTCCCCGCGGGTGAACCCAGCTCGCAGCGCAACGACTTTGTTGACTGCCTCGCGAATTCCGATTCGCCCGTGTTTCAGCCCCACGAGGAGAATCTGATCGATTTCCGGCAACCAAGCAGAAGACCGGCTGCCATTGGCATTGGCACCTACTCCGCGAGCGCGTTCCATCTGCAGACCCCACTACTGCACATCGTCTGCCTTGACTGCGTGCATGCCTCGCGGCATGTTTTCAATTTGCCGCTCGCGGGCGGCCCTGCTAGTCAGAGTACAGCGACTGCCTTCCTGTGCGTTTCCCCACTACCAAGCCTCGGATTGTTTCCCCAGGATGCGAAGACAATAGTCCCTCCACCTGACATTCAGGCTTCATTCCCAGAGAATTGCCGGGGTGGCCAAGCTAGCGATTCAGTTCACGTAATAAAAGACTCCGGTTTGCACGAAGACGACAAATGGCGGTCTATAAGGAAAATCCGAAATCGTGGGAGCACATAAGCGCTCTCCACCACGATCGGGCTTGGGTTATGTATCGTCATGCGCCCTGTTTCCCCACCATCGGCATGACTGTGGCCGTGACGCGGCCAACGATCTCCGCGTCCATTGGGTACCGGACTCTGCGTATGTGCTGCCCTGATTGCGAACTGGGAATCAGGAAAAGCTGACTTCCATCCAGGTCGCACCAACTGCAAACGCACCTATCACGCAGCTCAACGCAGTAGATTGGGCGATCGCATTCATCCTGCCAGCCGCTGGGCTTTATCGCTCTCTGGCGGGAATCGATTTGCACGAGCGAGCCAGGACGCAACCAGGGATACATAGTACGGTCCTCAAGCCCTATATAGGCGAAAAGTGAGTGCTGCAGGTCGACCTGCTGCAACAAGCCAACGGGGATTTCTTCCCACTTGTCGAACATCCGAGACATCAGGTTCGTCTGTTCCAGCCGGAATGTGTTGCGCAGGCCGACCGGAGCCACTACCGTCCGTCCCGGCTTGTCTTGGATAGGTCCAAGCAATCGGGTATGTGGAGAATTCATGGACGTTAATCCTCCATCTTGATCGTGTAGGCCGAGCCCGAAGAAGGCGAGAACTTCTTCTGGCCTCAGCTTATAGATGCGGCCCAGTGTGTACAGCTTGTGGATGCCGGGCCGAAATACACCGTTCTCCACTTGAGTAAGCCATCCATGGGTTATGCAGCAGTCCTGATTGTTTTCTTTCTCTGCGATTTCGTGACTTAGACGTTCTACTTCTCGTGTGGACAAATGGGCACGGAGACGCGCCGCTCTGAGTCGCTTGCCAGCTTCCGGACTCGGTCTTGAGGCCAACATCGAATGGCCCTAAGGAGAGATGCGGAATGGTACGCCGAAAGCCGCTCTCTGTCCATCGGCGCGCCTCTTTGTTATAGAATCCGGACAGGATCACGTCGGCCACGGTAACAATTTTTCCTGTCCTCGGGATGAAAAATCTGTTCAGTGGTTAGAATTCTGACCACCTCGCATCGTTGGGCTCGTCCTTGCAACGATCAAGCGGACCTAGTTTTTTGTTTTCGAAACGCCAGTCGTGGTTAGTCCTCGAACCACTCGGCAGTTTCTTGTGACTTCGAACCCAGGATCGCGGTAAACACAACTAGTTTCTGCGAACCGATATCACCAAGGCCTTTTTTGAGGGGGAGAGGGCTTCTGACACCAAATTGGGTGGATGCGAAAGCGTTTGGTGAGCGATTGCCGGCGGTCGCACCGCGCCGCCGGCTAGCAGAGCAAGAGACCGAGCGGTGCCTCTCGAGCCCAAATCAGCAACGCGCGCGGAGATTGCAGAGCGGGTCAAGTCCGCTCTGGAAACCCGAGACCTGACGCTCTACCAAGTCTGCCAGAAAGCGGAGAGCATTTATGGACATGCTTCTCCCTATTGCCTGCCGCACAATCTCTATTACGGTCTCAAGGTCGGAACCTTCAGCCCAACGCTATATCAGCTCTTCGCACTCAGCAGGATCACCAATTACAGGTTGGCTGACTGGTTCTCGATCTTTGGGTTCGATCTCGAACAAATTCCTCAGCTACAGGCCATGCTCCCTGCTAAGCGAACTATACTTCTGGACTCGCAGTTGACCGATCCCAATGCATGGATTCCCTGGTTTCGAGACAGGCAACATGACGCTCCCATCCCGCCGGTAGCGCCGCTCATCCAGCTATTGGAGACTGGGCCCTCTGTACGCCAAGGCTCTTTGCTGGAAACCAACGAGCAACGATTCTTGTACGCAAAGGTCGGCTTTGAGGATGCGCGCTCTTTCCCCGACCTGCTGCCTGGCAGCATCGTACGCATTGATCGCAGGCATGGCGCGAGTGTTCCGGATCTGAACCGGATGCCCTCGAGCCGGCTTTTCTTGGTCGAGCACGGGAAAGGACTGTGCTGTTGCCGATTGCTGACAGCAGGTGCGAACCGAATCTTAACGGTCAGCACACACCTGCCCTACGCGCAGATGGAGTTTGAACTTCAGCGAGAAGCGCGAATCCTCGGCACGGTGGACTTCGAAATACGCCCCCTCATCGGCATCGAGCAACCTAAGGTTCCCGAGAAACTGGCAAAGCGCTGGACCCCAGTGTGGCTGCGTCGAGGGAACGCAACCTTGAGTCAGCATCTCGGTGCGGCGCGCCTGAAAATCGACCTCTCCCTACGTGAAGCGTCAGCATTGAGCGAGCGAATCGCTGGCATCTTCGACGACGAACACTATTTCATGTCGTCGAGTTCGCTGTCGGATTACGAGGCGCGCGACACGCCACCGCATCAAGTTCAGAAGGTCATCGCGCTCTGTATCATCTACGGTGTGTCCTTCCACACCTTCCTGAACACAGTCGGCATTCCGGCGGGAAAAGCAGGCCAAGAGCCCGTACCGGACCGTCTTCTTTCGAATGCACTAACCGCTCCCCTCGATATGGCTAACGCCGGACCAAATAATCTCGGTGATCGGGGCTTTTTAGCGGAATTGCTGCGTCGATGTGAGGAGATTCCAGTTTTTCTCCGAAGGACAATCGGAGATATTTCCGGTTTAGCATCACCTTCGTTGCGCAGTATCTTTTGGATTGGAGGAATCAAGAGTCCTCTTCATCCGTACCTGGCCGATGGTCTTCTCGTCAGTGTCGACCGCCATAAACAGAAGCCGATCGACTCCAGATCGCGCCCGCTCTGGCAACAAAACTTGTACATCGTCGTGAAGCGCGACGGTAACTATCTTTGCGGAGCATGTGGACTCGAAAACGGCACACTCGTCATGCATCCTGACACGGAGCACATGGAGTTGCGAGAGCAGTTTCGGAATCGTCGCGACGCTGAAGTTGTCGGCCAGGTCACCGCCATCATCCGACAGTTGTCGTAACCGGCCAACGCTGGACAGATCAATTCTCCGATGACCCAACATCAAACCACCCCATCGGTGTTGGCGTGTCACATTGTCGTTTCCCCGAACAACTCGACGCGCACCCTCACTCCGAAAAGCCGCTCATTTACGCAGGAAAATCCGTGAATTGATCGAAAGTCGAACAGTTTGCAGATCCTCTGGACGGCCACATTTGTTCTTGTCTACGCTCGTGCCGCAGGTGAAGTGTCCCTTCTCCTATGAGCGAAGGCCGCAGAGCGTCCCGGATACCCATTGAGCTTCGCTGGCTTTCGCTGCGGATTCGGCCGCTCCTGCACCTGCACCTGAGCAGTTTTCTTTGCATCACAGCGGGTAGTCTGCTCGGCCTGCTCACTCCATTGGTGCTTAAGTGGCTCATTGACCGGATCATTCCGGGCCGGAACACCGCGCTGCTGCTTTTAGCGATGGCCCTGATTTTTGCCGGCTCCCAGGGCAAAACGGCTGTTACGAGTCTCGGCAGCTACCTGATGCTGACTGCCGCCCTTCGAATGTCCCTGAGCTTGCGAATGGAACTGCTGCGGCACCTGGACTCGCTATCGGCAGACTATTACGACACGACTCCGCTCGGCACGGTCGTATATCCGTTGAGAGAACCGATTGAAGAAATCGCGTATTTCGGATCAGATCTTGTTCCCGCCATTTTGCGCACGCTGCTAACAACGGGCTTTACCGTCGCGACCATGCTGGCGCTGAGTCCTGCATTAACCCTGCTCGTTCTTCCCTTTATTCCGGTCTTTCTTCTGACACGGCAACACTTTCGAACGCAACTCGCAACCGATTCCGACGTCGCGCAGCGTGATCGGGTCGCTTGGAGCAACTTTGCGGAAGAGCACCTTGCGGCAGCCATTCCGATCCAACTACTTGGACAACAAAGAAGGCAGGAGCGAAAGGCCTTCCGGTTATTGGCGTGGTCGGTGCGATCGCAAGAAAAGCTGTTTAGAACGGGTGTTTGGTTCACAGCTTACACCTCATTAGCCGTTGTTTTGGCCATGTCTGCAGTGATCGGCTACGGAGGATGGCGAGTTGTCGCCGGAACGCTCAGCCTTGGAAGCCTCGTTGCTTTTTATAGTTTCGTAACGCAATTATTCGATCCGCTGAGTGGCGCTGCCGAACTCTATTCCAGAGCGCAGAAGACCTTCGCCAGCGTGCGGCAGATACAGTCTGTGTTGGCCTTTCAGCCCAGTGTGATCGATGCCCCAGGCGTGCGCTTAGCCGCACCGGAAGGTCCTGTAGAGATTGAATTTGTCGGAGTCGAATTTGGCTACGATAGGCAGAAGAAGATGCTTCGTGTTCCGTCGCTTCGAATTCCGCCTGGGGAGAAGTTGGCGGTCGCAGGCGAGAATGGTGCCGGCAAGAGCACATTGGCTAAGCTCATCGCGCGCATCTATGACGTGGACCGTGGGTCCGTGCAGATCGGCGGCGAGGATGTACGGAACATTCGGCTCGATGGCCTGCGGCGCCACGTCTGTTACGTGCCGCGGGAGCCAGCTTTGTTCGACGGCACCGTTGCATTCAATCTCAGATTCGTGAAACCAACAGTTTGCGATCAGGAACTTGAGGCAGCAATCGAGAACGCCGGACTCTGTGAACTTGCCCGAAGCTTACCGCAAGGCCTCAATCAGAAAATTGGTCCCGGAGCATGTCAACTCTCTGGCGGCGAGCGCCAGCGTTTGGCCATCGCTAGGGCGCTGCTGCAACGGCCGCACATACTAATCCTAGACGAAGCAACGTCCTGTGTGGATCCGCACTCGGAAGAGGTGATTCTAAGAAACGTTTGCCGCTATCTCAGCACCTCGACAGTCGTGGTTGTATCACACCGCCACTCCACACTCTCCTTCTTTGGCCGAAGGATTGTTATGTCGGGTGGCGAAATTGTGGACGACTGGAGAGCCGATGCCGCACTGTCACCGAGATCTCCGCTAACCTTTCCTCCACGCGTACCAGCACCGCCGACTGACGCTACCTATCCGGAAAACGATTCCTGCTCTCCTAGCCACACCGGCCGCAATCACTCCAAATGTTAACTGCTGGCCTGATTAGGGTTGAAAACTGTACAGAGTGCACCCCTCGAGCACGCAGCGCGACGCGGGCAAGTCCTTGTGTTTCCGATACCGCCCTTCTACTGCCGATTCATTTCAGAACAATTTTCGTTTTTGCTGGCACGCCGCCCTACAAAGGTGGCACAGTGCCCCGCATACACCCAATTGATTCGGCACTCCTGTTGGTGAGGTTCACTCAATGTTCAAGGTCTACGATTCCGTGCGCAGCACGCATGGCCAAGACGGGGCAATCGTGCTGGATGTCCGGCAAGGGCAGATGTTCAACCTCAACGTCGTCGGATCGCGAATCCTGGAACTTCTCGAATCGGGTTCTTCAGAAGGCGAGATCGCGAATGTGGTCAGCCGCGAGTTCAATGCCGACATCGAGATGGTTAGAAACGACGTAAAGGAATTTCTGGAAACGATCGAGACGCACAATCTGCTGAAAACCTCAAGCGATGAGCAAGGCCGTAATGGAGGCACCCGTTGCTGATTTCAGAAGAGCCTGCGCACGAGACGTACCGCGTCATCGTCTTTGGAAGGAGTGGGAAGGAGATCCTTCTATGGCGTTCGGATGCAGGACTACATTTTCCCCACGTAACAATTCCGCGATGGCAACGAGTAGCGGAACACGTCAGGGTTGCCATGAAGGAGCAATGGGGATACGAGGTCATTTGCCTATTCGAAATGGATTCGCCACTAGAGGGAAAGAACACTTCCCTCTACGTCGTCACCAGCTATTGGAGAACATCTGGACAATGCGCTGCACCTCTCCAGTGGATTTCAGTGAATGACCTGGCGGAAAACTCGTTTGTTGAGCCAGCCGACTATCTGGCATCGCGGAGTTCGCTCGATCAGTGCGGCGCTGTGGGTGGCAATGGAGTCTCTGGACTGTTTGGGCAACTGAGCTGGTTTCAGCAACTGTGTCAATGGGTAGAAGCGGTAATCGCCAAGAAGGGGCTCCGTCTCAACGGAAACTTCCGACAACTGAATGCCAGCCCAACTTTTAGCCTGATTCGGTTCGAGACGAATGGTCCGGCCGTTTGGTTCAAGGCAGTGGGAGATCCCAATGAGCGTGAGTTTCCGATCACCGTCACGGTAGCCAGGCTGTTTCCTCAATATGCTCCAGAAATCCTGGACACGTTCCCTGAGTGGAATGGCTGGCTCATGTGCGAAGCGGAGGGAACGAATCTGGATGAAACGACCGATCCTCTGCCTTGGCAGGCAGCCGCCGCGGCAGTGGCCAATCTGCAGATCGAGTCCATTCACTCTCTCCAAGATCTAGCCGATTGTGGCGCTCACGATTTGAAAGTCAGCACGCTACGAAACCTTGTCTCGCCATTTCTGGATGTCGCGGCTGGCTTAATGAAAAAACAATCCAAGACACCGCCGCCCGTTCTTGGTGAAATCGAACTTGGGATTCTCGAAGAGCGTATTCAAGAAGCGCTCTGCCTCCTGGAAGATCTGGCAATACCCAATTCGGTCGGTCATCTGGATCCGAACCCCGCAAATCTCATTGTCACCCGGAGGCGCTGCGTCTTCCTGGACTGGGCAGAAGCGTATGTTGGCCACGCATTCTTCACTTTCCAGTACCTGCTGGAACATTTCCGTCGTGCGGGCGCTCATTCCTTGTCCCAACAGCGACTCGTTGCTTCGTACCTCGCACCGTGGGAGCAAATCGCATCACGCGACCGCGTTCTCGAGGCTGCCGAGCGTGCACCGCTGCTCGCTGTGTTTGCTTATGCGGCGGGACCCGGCACTTGGGCCTATCCGGAGAGGCTAGATGACCCCAAGATTGCCGGCTATTTGCGCGGCCTCGTGCGCCGCATGAACAGAGAAGCCCGCAAACTAAGCGAGCGGAGGTCGCCATGCCTAAGCTGATGGAACCTCCGCCGTACACCCCGGTCGAAGCGGTGACCGAAATCCTCCACGGTGTAGCCGTCACGGATCCATATCGCTGGCTCGAAGACCAGGAGTCACCAAGAACTCGGGCGTGGATTGCGGCACAGACTCAGTTTGCTCGTTCCTATCTCGACGCAATTCCCGGCCGGAAGCAAATCCGCAAACGGATTCGTGAGTTGCTCGACATTGAGACCTACGACTCGATTCTCAAGGCCGGAAATCGGTATTTCTTTCGAAAACGCCGCCCTGGACAGGAACAACCATCTACCTATTTCCGTGAAGGGTTGGAAGGCCAGGATCAACTACTCGTTGATCCTGGTATGCGCGGTACGGGCAGGCACACGGCTGTAAAGCCGCTTCATGTCTCTCCCGATGGCCGCTTGCTGCTCTATGAGGTCAAAGAAGGTGGCGAGCGCACCGGAGCCTTTGAGCTCATCGGGATTGAAAGCCGGAAGACATTACCGGATGCCCTCCCGCGCGGCTATCTGCGTGGGTTCGCCTTCGCCCCCGATTCACTTGGCTTCTATTACTCCCACGAGCCGGCAGGGACTATCAGCTCAGATCGTCGCGCTGTTTATCACCACGAACTCGGCACGAGTTTCCGCAACGACGAGGAGATCTTTGTGGCCGGGGAAGACAACCGTGTACGGCTTCATATCGTTGCCGGCAAGCACCAAATTGGCTTTCTTGTATGCCGTTATCTGGACACTACATTCACTGACTTTTATCTCTGGCGCTTTGCAGAACAAACCGCCGAACCGGTCATGCGCAATGCGGGTTATGTGTTTGGGCCAGTCTTGCTCGACGACGGTCGCATCCTGGCCATCACAAACAGTGGATCGCCCAATCTACGGATTGTCGAGGTCCACCCGCGGAACGGCACTGACCCGACATTCACCGACGTGATTCCACCTAGCGATGTACCGATCCAGAACTGGGTCGTTGCAGGCGAACAGCTCGTCGCTTCATACCTTAGAGGGCGGAAGACAGAGATTGAAATCTTCGATCTTTGGGGCAATCGGCTGCATCAGTTGCCATCCGAAGATGGGGATACGCTTCGAATTCTCGGAGCTTCCGAGGCCGGCGACGAGATCTTTTTAGAGCGCGAATCCTTCACACAACCAATCCAGCTCTACACTTACTCCGCCAAAGAGACGCAGCTACGACTTTGGGCAAGACGGGAAGTGCCGTTCGAGTCCAGCAGTTTTACTCATGTACAGGTTTGGTTTCCTGCAGAAGATGGTGCGCGAATCCCGATGTTCCTGGTGGGGAAGAGGGATGTTCTCGAGCGCCCCTCTCAGCCCATGATCATGACGTCTTATGGAGGTTTTGGCGTATCCATGACGCCGCAATTCAGTGTATTCGTCGCGTTTCTGATGGAGCGCGGATGCCTATTCGCGCTCCCAAACATCCGGGGCGGCTCAGAATTCGGAGTCGAATGGCACGACTCGGCCAAGCGGCGAAATCGCCAGGTTGCCTTTAGTGATTTCCTGTCCGCTACCGAGTGGCTCGTTGAGACCGGGCGAACTGAGCCACGAAAGATAGCCATTTTCGGAGGCTCCAATTCCGGACTTTTGGTCGCAGCGGCAATGACCCAGCGGCCAGATCTGTTTGGAGCGGTGGTCTGCATAGTTCCTATGCTCGACATGGTCCGCTATCACCTGTTCGATGGCGCCTATGTCTGGAAGGACGAATTTGGAACCGCAGATGACCCAGAGGACTTCCCTGTTCTTTTCAACTATTCGCCATATCACCGGGTTCGCGACGGATGGAAATATCCCGCCACTCTCATCGTCTCTGGGGATTCCGACCAGAACTGCAATCCGCTGCACGCCCGGAAGATGACCGCTCGACTACAGGCAGCCAGTTCTTCGGACGCGCCCATACTGCTCGCCTACAGCCACGAACGCGGACACTCGCCCGTGCTTCCTTTGAGTGAGCGAATCGATGCACTTACGGATCGCATGGCGTTTCTTTGCGATCAACTCGAGCTTTCGGTCTGAAGGAGGCGGGGACATGGCGTTTCTCACATTGCGAGCTTACCTCGGGCTGATCTCTCTTGAGCCGTATCTGGTGCGTAAGGATTTCGCTGGGCTGTACGCCAAGGTACGCAACCAGAGAGTTGGTAAGTCGCTCGATCTGCCGCGCGTCATTGAGACCATCTGCATGGCCGTTGACGAGGCGTGCATTTGGTATTGGAAAGAGGTGCTCTGCCTGCAGCGATCGGCAGCAACCGCCTGCCTGCTGAAACAGTGCGGGGTGGATGCCCAAATGATGATTGGTGCCCAGCAGATGCCGTTCAGAGCCCACGCGTGGGTTGAAGTCGACGGCCGCGTGGTCAATGACAAACCATACATGCGGGAAATGTACGCGGTGCTCGATCGCTGCTAGGAACGGCCGGAAGTTGCGGGAAGGAACTCGAACCATGAGCGTTCAATTTGGAATATGCAATTTCGACGGCAAGCCGGTAGACGCCGAGGACCTCGATCGGGTTCGCCCTCTGTTAGCCCCATATGGGCCGGACGGCGACGGTTCCATCTGTAAAGACAACTTTGGAATTCTCTTTCGAGCCTTCCACACCACCAGAGAATCGCGAAAAGAGGTGCAGCCCCAAGCCAATCGGTCGGGTTCTGTCCTCGCGTGGGACGGTAGGCTCGATAATCGAGCTGACCTGATTCGTGAGTTGCAAACCGGGCTATCCAACATCTCTACCGACCTTTCGATCGTTCGGTCGGCCTACGAACGTTGGGGAATCGGCTCCTTCGCGCGGCTGCTGGGTGATTGGGCATTGTCCATCTGGGATCCAAGGAGTCAAACGTTGATCCTGGCCAAGGACTTTGTCGGTACTCGCCATCTTTACTATTCCGTTGAGAAGCACAGCGTCGCGTGGTGCACGATTCTAGATCCACTGGTCCTCTTTGCAGATCATTCTTTAAAGCTCGAGGAAGAATACATCGCGGGATGGCTATCGTTTTTCCCTGCCGTACACTTGACACCCTACGCTGGAATCCATGCCGTTCCGCCAGCCTCCTTCCTACGATTGACAAAGAGTACTCGGATCGTAACGAAATACTGGGAGTGCGACCCAGCGAGGCAGATTCGCTTCCGCAGTGATCGCGAATACGAAGAGGGGTATCGCGCTGTGTTTGCCGAAGCCGTCAAGAGGCGGCTTCGTTCTGATGCTCCAATCCTTGCAGAGTTGAGTGGTGGAATGGATTCGTCCGCCATCGTGTGCATGGCGGACGACATCATTTCCAGCGGGAGCACGGAAAGTCCGAAGCTCAGTACCCTCTCCTATTACGATGACTCGGAACCTAACTGGAACGAACGCCCATACTTCACAAAGGTCGAAGAGAAACGTTGCCAATCCGGCTACCACATCGATGTCAGTGGGGCGCAATCTTTGAAGGTTGCGTTTGGGACAGATTCCTTCGTGGCGACTCCCAGCTTTCTATCCCGATCCGCCGCCAAGCAGGCCACCGAATGCATGGTGTCGGAGGGAATACGAGCCATCCTGTCCGGGATCGGAGGGGATGAAATCACGGGCGGTGTTCCTGCGCCACTGCCCGAACTCGCAGACCTGCTGGCCACGGGCCATTTCAGGAAACTAGCGCATGGTCTTCGGATGTGGGCCTTGAGCGCGAGGAAGCCTTGGTTTCATCTCTTCCTTGAAACTCTAAGGGCGTTCTGCCCCAATATTCTCGTCGGTGCGCCCGAACAGATGCGCCCGGCAGAGTGGCTGGATTCGACGTTCGTTGCGAGGCATCGGGGTGCTTTTTCAGGCTACCAAACTCGGTTGAAGTTGCTGGGACCACGACCGAGCTTCCAAGAGGATGTTTCCACGTTGGAGAACTTGAGAAGGCAACTGGGCTGCTTTCCACTCGCGTGCGACCCTCCCCGAGAAGTCCGCTATCCATACCTAGATCGCGACTTCGTCGAGTTCATATATGCAGTTCCGCGTGAACAGCTGCTTCGACCAGGACAACGCCGATCTTTGATGCGTCGGGCGCTCGGTGGCATTGTCCCCGACGCGATCCTGAACCGAAGACGAAAAGCCTTCGCATCAAGAGGAGGAGTGCTCGATGTGAAGGCCTGTTGGTCCGACTTCGGACAGCTCAATTCTGACCCTCTTATCAGCAGGATCGGCATTGTGGACTCAGCAAGCTTTTCAAATGCAATTGATAAGGCTTGCAAAGGGCAAGAGACACACGTCATCACAATTCTCCGAGGGTTCGCCCTGGAGTGCTGGCTGAGAAGCATTGCGAATCGACGCGACCCACGCACTTTGGAATTCTCTCCCCATCGAACGTCGCTCAGGTCCGCAGATTCGCAGGCGCCGATCACTTTCACGAAGGTTTCAGCTAGCTGAAGACGACAAAATCCAAAACGAGAGGAGGTGAGAACATGACGTACGCAAAGCCGGAAATCGTTCGCTTGGCCAGGGCCGTTGACGCGGTTCAGGGAGTCCAGACCAAGCCCATCGGGCACCCGGATTCCAAGGGAGCCCTTAACTCGAGCGGAGCATATGAGGCCGACGAGTAACTCTAACCGCGAGAGGGCCCGGCAACGAGTCCTCCCGCGGTCATTTAATCGAACAATGACGCATAGCTTGCGGCGAACTCTTCGTTGCGTCGCCTTCACAGGAAACCGTGGCGTCTGGGCGCAGGTGAGATTGGAGTTCGACGGTTTCATTCCGCAAGCGCAGGGCGCGCCAACGGACATACTGAGTAGGATCGTAATCCGGAGGGTGAGATTCGTAGCCTTGCATCCAGAAGCGAAACCAATCGAGATTACGTTGCAACGACGCGAGACGCTCCAAGGGAGTATCCAGCGGGTGGTCTCCTTTCGGGTAGCGATAGAGTTCGACGGCTTTGCCCCAGCGATTGAGGGCCGTGAAGAATTCGAAGCCGTCCTCTGCTGTGCCGGTGTATTCCATCAAGACCGCCGCATTTACCCGCTTGGCATTGAACGGGGGAGCATAGCCCTGCCAGTATCGAAAGCACTCTCCGTACGGGGCTCCCCCTACTTGCGTTTCTGCGCTTTTTATCTGCGCTTGAGAGTTGTATCGAAAATACGCTCCATAGGTATAGATGCCGCTATCCGCAGAAGATGCCGCTATGAACCGATACGAGGAGTGCGTCAGCGCAAAGTCGGTCAACCAGCTTGTGCGACTGAAGCCAACAAGGCCGACATTCTTTTTGTCAGCTATTCCACGACTGACCAATAGGTCAATCGCACTTTCAACCATTCCCATCCAGTTATATGCCTCGCTCATCTCACCCGGAAATTGACCCTCTGGCGTCTTGTCATTCAACGGATATTGAGCGATCACCATCACAAAACCCGCGGCCGCCAAGGATTGTGGCGCGAAAGCTGTGCTCGCATATGGGACGTCGCTGAAGAATTCGTCGCTCGTGTCCGTGCCCATGAAAACCATCGGATAAGCCCTTCCCGGCGTGTAGCCGACCGGCAGGATGAGGATCCCCTTGCAATCCGATCCGTAACGATTCGACCATGAGATCTCCTCTATCTGTCCAAGGGAGATCTCGCGGTACTCGGGATTTAAGTCCGTCAGAATTCCCACTTGCTTTTTCGAAAGATCAAAGACGAAGAGATCAGGCGGGATCATTCGTGTCTGCGAAACTCCGACCAGAAAACTACCATCGCTGGTCAAAGACGAGATCGATTTTTCGCCCTGCAGTACATCAAATCTCTTTGTTTCCCTCCAACTCCCCTGCACTTTTGTAACCCAAACGAGACTGTTGTCTCCCGCACGAACCAGCATGGGGCCAGCACTGCGCTTCCAGAATAAGGGAAGGTCTTTCCAGAATTTGATATTCCCCGGTTCCCCGCCTTCACGCTGCAACACCTTCGATACTGCGCCGGATTCCACATCGACAGCAAAGACATGTTGGAAACGATTCATAAACGTCAGCATGTCTCCGGCCTCTGTCGCAGCGTTGGTCTCTGCACTGCCCTCGTTGGTCCCAAACGGCGACGGGCCCACAACCGAATACGCTCGACTGTCCTCCGACCAACTGGTGTGGATCAGGCCCGCCGGGAAGTTGAACCCCAGGCGCAAGCGCCCAGTCCTGACTTCACACAGACCCAAGGCGTAGGTCTCTGTGAAGGTGCCAAACCCAGCGACATATCGGATGAACGGTTGATCTTGCCACCCGGGCGGCAGCCTGTCCGCACTGTAGTTAATGAGCAAGTATTTTGCGTCCGGCGATAGATTCAGCCGCAGCACACTTCGCAGTGTCCGAACCTTGAGTTGACTTGATAGCTCCGTAAAGACCAACTGCCGAAGGCTGAAGGTACCGCTCGCAAGTCGATGGGCCAAATAAATCTCATACCTTGGCAGTTGTTCAATTGCGCCATCGTCCCCCTGGCCAAACAGAATGGGGTAGCCAATCCACTCCCGAAAGATCCGGTGTCCCGACTGAGTATTTGAGAGCTCCGTCACCGAGGCTTGCACCGCAAATGCGATCGTCCCTCCATCGGCGCTGGCGGTGTATTCCTCTATCTTTCCCGGGAATCGCAAGGCGTCCCTGCTCCCGGTTGAGAGGTCCACTATGATGACTTGCCCCTCTGCCGACTCCGCAGGCTTCGCCTTGCGCTCGGCGCGAAGAATGATTCTCCTCGAAGTCAACCAATGGATCCCGGAGATCTTGTCTGCCTCCAGCAGCAAGCGACCATTGCTGCGGGATGTTGCACTGTGGAGATCACGGATTCGAAGCTGGTAATGGTTCCTATCGCTCAAGACGTCTGGCGCTTTGATAACGAAAGCGATTCGGGAACCATCCGGAGAGATTTGAACTTCTTCGTCTACAACTCTCCGGGTCTCCACGCAATCTTTCACCGTGATCGCACGCATTGCGAGGGCCGCTAAGTCTGACGAAGGGAACACCCCTATAACAGCCCCAAGCAGGAGGGTTGCTGAAAGCCGACTTAGTGTCGATCGGGCCGTCATTTTCGTACCGCTCCGCACATGTGTAATCTCGTTTGGGGCGTTTCCCCCTACTTGCACGCGAAAGGCACTCCTTCTCCCTGGCAAACGAAAGGTGCTTTTGGCGATGGAAGGTATGCCGTTCTACGACCAGCTCTAGAAGATCAGCTTCAAGGCGATCTGAATCGAACGGGGACCGCCGACTTGATAAAGCGGATTCAGTCCGCCCAGCTGGTTGTTTAGCGTGTTTCTGGCCAGACCGAACAAGGTTGGCCCATCGAGCAAGTTGTTATCGATCTGTCCAAAGTTCGGTCGATTGAACACGTTGAACGCCTCACCCCGAAGCTGCAATTTCAACCTCTCGTACAAGGGAAACTCTCTGCGAACGGCTAAATCTGTCTGCCACAGATCAAAGCCTCGCAAGAAATTCCTCGGCTCGTTGCCTTGCTCTCCTGTCGGCGGTGCTAGGAAGGCGTTCGCATTCACTACCCGACCGCCGGGAGCCGTCGGATCTGACGCATAAACCGGAACGCCGGGAACCAGATTGGGCCAGACATACTCAAAGGTACCGTCTGAGAGATAGGAATAGCCGCTATAGACATTGAAGGCCAATGCGGATCGCCCTGCCACTCGAGCGTCAAGCGCCCAGTGACCCAGCAGCTTTCCGCTCAACCTTTTCGTGTGCACATCCGGCAGTTCGTAGGTCAAGGCCAACGCGAAACTATGACGGATATCGAAGTCGGAATTCCCGCGCAAGATTGGGGCTACGTTGAGGAAGTTCGAGGAGGCGTTATCGATCGAGTGGGCCCAACTGTAAGAGGCAGAGGCTTGCAGCCCACTGGCAAGGCGCCGTTCAAACTGAGCCTGCAGCGCCTGGTAATTAGACTCTGCAGCGTTGTCAACAACGAAAAGCCCCTGACCTAGCGAAAAATTGGGATTGATGTTGCCTGAATTCAAAAATCGCGAGGAGAGCAGATTCCTTCCGGACGCGCCCACGTAACTCACAGTCAGCGCCTGACTGGTTCCGAGACCCTGTTCAACGGCCACGTTCCATTGGAGCGTACAAGGCAACGTCAGACGCGGGTTGAAGGCAAACACGTAGTTTGTGTATGGCGGGGTGACGCTGGGCGGAGGAAGTTGATTTTGGGCAGGAGTGAGTGGAAAACCGACTCCGAAAAGATTCTGCGATACGCCAAATCCAATTGCATTAAGTCCAACCGCTCCCTGAGTGTTGCCAGTGTCAAAGAAGAGACCAAATCCGCCGCGCAAAACAGTCTCTCTTCCCTTCCTTTGGTGCAACTGGTAAGCCAAACCAATTCGCGGAGCGAAGGCGTGGTAGTCGGTTTTCCATTGAGGCGTCCCGGGCGGAGCAAGCTGGGCGGTAGTGAGATTTGTGATTTGATCCAGATTATAAGGACGAGGGCCGTTGGCATTGGTGGGTGGTGGATTCAAGTCCCAGCGAAGTCCCAAAGAAAGGTGCAGGCGGTCTGTGGTTCTCCATTCGTCTTGCACGTAGGCTGACAGGTTCAAAAAGACCGGCTCTGGCGGAACCGATCCGTACGTGCTGGCCACTGCTTCAGACGCTGAGTTCTGCAAGACATCCGCAGGGCTGAAAAAGTAGAACGCGTTAAGGAGCTGGTTCTCGTACAAGCGCGTTGAGAGCCTCCTGAAATCGACCCCGAATTTCACGACGTGGGTTCGATACGCCAGGACAAAAGTGTCCGTTGCGTTAAGTTGCCATTGTCTGGCCTTCACGGGCACTACGTTGAACGCAGGCACCGTTCCGAAGTAAAGAAACATGCCAAAGTCATATGCTGTCGGTGGGGTAACGGAAAAAAGCTGAGACGGTCCGAGAGGCTGCGCTCCTCCAAAGTTGTCCAGGGTCTCGTCCGTTCTTCCGGTGTTCCAGGTGGCGTTGAAACGAAAGTCATTGCTGAGTCGGGGCGAAAAGAGGCTGGTCGCTCCAAGCGTGAGGGTCTTCAAGTCAAAACTCGTCGATATAAGGTTCGCCAGGTTTTCCGAATATCGAGTGACGGTTTCAGACGGTGAGTCACTATAACGGCCGAAGATCTTTAGTTTGTCGCCAAATGTGTGGTCCAGCCGAACGCTGGTTGCATCGAGTGTGCTGGGAGCTGAATATGCCGCGCTGAACAAGGCCAGGTCATTTCCCTGTTCGGCGCCGTTCTGTATGGGAAACGCATTCAGCAGGGGCTGGATGGCTGCAAGGGAGTTCTGGCGGAGAAAAGCGTCTGGCACCATGGTCGCCTGCACAGGTTGCGGAACACGAAGGCGCATGCCTTCGTAAGAGAAGAAGAAGAATGTCTTGTTCCTCCCGTCATAGACTCCCGGAACTTCAATCGGCCCTCCGAGCGTTCCGCCAAAGTCGTTTTGCCTCTCCGCGGTCTTTGGCAGGTTGGAGTTGTCATTGAACCAATTGTTCGCGTCCAATGTGTCGTTGCGGAAATAGTCAAACAAAGACCCATGCCATTCATTCGTGCCCGAGCGCGTGAGCAGCGAGATCTGCCCACCCGGCGTGCGTCCGAACTCGGCTGAATATGTGGATGTAGCAATGCGGAATTCCTGAAGAGCATCCACTGACACCATGCTCTGCGTGGTTCCCAGTGCAGTCTCGCTTGGGGTAGAGCCACCGATTCCGGACGTATTGGTACCGGCAAGCGCATTGACCCCTGTGTTGACACTGACTCCGTCCACGCTGAAATAGTTAGCTTCGGTTCGTTGACCATTAATACTGAACTCTCCGGTCTGGCCGGGGCTTCCGCCAGGAACCTGAGTAGTGCCCGGCACAATCGTAATGAGAGATTGAAAACTCCTTCCATTCAGGGGAATATTCTCGACGAACTGGCGGTCCACCACGCTACTGACCGAAGCTGACTCCGTGTTGACCAGCGGGGCCCCGCCTTCAATGGTCATAGTTTCGAAGACCGCGCCTATCGGAAGACTGAAGTTGATGGACAATGCGTCTTGAACGTTGAGGACAATATCCGGTTTGACGAGCGTCTTGAATCCAACCTTGGAGACTTGGAGCCGGTAGGGGCCGGGGGGAAGATTTGGCACGACGTAAATGCCACCGTCGTTCGTCTTGCTGGAGTACTTCACGCCGGTCACGTCGTTGATCGCAAGAATATCGGCCCCAGCGATGGCCCGGTTCGATGGATCGAGCACAAGGCCGTTAATGGCTCCGTTGGGGGATTGTGCAAGCAAGGGGAAGGCCGTCAGCACAACCAGGAAGAAGACAAACGTGATTTGGGGGAAGCGCACGTGAATACTCCTATGATCGGCCGATTTCCGGTCACGCTCTCTTGCGTTGTACGCAAGAGGCCCCCTTCGTGGCATCACCTGATTTTCATTTTAGAGCTAAGGGGAACGCAAGAAGGTGGATCTCCTGGCTACGGATGATTGGGATCGGCTTTGAGGTAGGCAAATAGAAGGGGTTTCCCGCTGGGTTTACGGCTTCCGCCGCTAGGCTCAATAGTCACGAAAACGGCATCGATCTGCGCCAACATCTTAGGATCGTCGAATTTCAACACCCAACGCTTCTTGGAAGAATTGTCCACGTAAAAGATGCCCAAGTTCAGCGCCTGCGTACGATCGGGTCCATGCTGACCCCACGCCTGGAAAGCACGTGCGGCCTTGAGTCCCGGCTCCTGATCCAGATCGTAGGCATAAAAGATGAGAGACTTCCCTCTTGTGTAAAACACTCGGCCGTACGGTTTCTGAGTCTCACCGGTACGGGCCACGTCATAGACTTCCGCAACATAGAGGTCGCGGGCTCCCATGAGTTCGCGAATGTCACGATCTTTGGCCAGTAATTCGTCCTTCTGGTCAAGCGTAGCGTCCCGGTCGCGAAGGGCTTGAGTCAAATCTTTGACTTGCGCCGTTAGCTGTCCCGCCCGTGCCTGGTCTTCCGCGGACTGCTTTGAGAGCGTGTCGAGCTTCTGCTGGAGGGCTTGGGCATTCGATTGTGCGGCGTCAAATTTCTGCTTCAATTCGGCTTGTTGTTGCACGAGGTTTTGTGCCCCGGCATCTTTACTATTGAGATCTGCTGCAAGCCGATCCTGCGCCGCTTTCATCTCCGTCAGTTCGACCGATTGTCGCTCCAATTGTTTGCGCAGATCGGCGATTTGGCGGTCCTTCTGAGAAACCTGGGCTAGCGCTACTTCCCTCTCGTGGGCGGCATCGCTCACCTGTGCTTCGAGCGGCGTCGAGTTCTGCGAGTTCGGCTGGGCCGGCGCAGGAACCACTTTGGTAGTATCCACGCCATGACGAATGCCGATTTGATAGAGGGATACTCCGAGAGCGATCGCTAACAGAACTCCGGCCGCGTATAGGCTCCAGACGTGACGCCACGTGGACTCGCCGGCAAATGGAAGAACTCGGCGCACCCCCTGAGGAGTGTCAGCCTTCCCATTCCCTCGAACGACTGTTCTCGCCTTATCTTCCTGTGCAATTCGGGCGAAGAGAGCAGCCTCTGCTTTGTGTTGGGACCAGGCTGGCCCGGGTTCCAGGTTCTCTGGTACCTCGTCGGCTGCCATAGCCGGAATCGCGTGGGCAACGACCGCCTCATACTGCTTGATGGCTTCCCGGCAGGAAGAACAGACGGCAAGATGCTCTTCGAGCTTCTTCTGTTCTTCCTCGGTTAGCTGGCCCGAGGTCGAAACGGCGCAGAGTTCCAGGAACTCGTCATGGGGTTCGGTGTGAGACAAGGCCCCATCTCCTCGGATAGACACAACTGTGTATCATACTGCGGAACCTCTCCGCAATTTATCGCCAAAAATCCATTTTCGCAGCTTCTCCAGGCCGCGGAAATAGTGATTCTTCACGTTTCCCCGGGTCTGGTTCAACTTCATTGCAATCTCGCCCAACGTGTGGCCTTCCACGAAGAACAACTGCAGCGTCTTGCGCTGATTTTCAGACAGATCCTCCAGAACCTTCTGGAAGCCTTCCCTTCCCAGCAGTCCGTCACCCGAATCCCCAAGTCCTTGGGAGGCTATTCCAGGGGCTGCCAGCTCCCTTTCCACATCATCGAGATCGACTCGGGTATAGAAGTGGCGGGAGTTCAAGTAGCGGCGGCGGGCGATGGCGCGATGGTAGGTCATCTGAAGGATCCAGAACCGGGCTGGTCCGCGGGAAGCATCGAACATGCCGCATTTGCAATGGATCAACAGAAATATGTCTTGAAGCAGGTCGTCTGCTTCGGAGGTATCCCGCAGTATACGGTAGGCCACACCCCGCACGATGCGAGCGTATCGGCGGAAAAGGTCCGCTAAAGCTTCCCTGCTCCCGTCACAAATCTGGGCCAACAGGGCCTCATCCGTGACATCGACACCTATCGCCTGACGATTGGCCGCCACAGGAGCGGCATCAGACTCCCTGGACTTTGCAAGCCCGGGCAATCGGGTTGTAAGAGACGAACTCACCGTGTCTCCAGTTGCGGCTTGATTGCCTCCACGAAGGTAGGTGGAATACACACTATAGGTGGGTCGCACAATTGTGGTCAATAGAAGAACGTTGACTACATGGTGGGAAAGTCAAAGCGCAACTGGAGGACTCGAACACCTCAGGTCGCTTTCGGAGTGGTTCTTCGACAACTCAGAGAGCAAGCTGGCTATTCCCAAGATTCATTCGCGCATGCGACTGGATACCACCGAAACTATATCGGCCAATTGGAGAGAGGTGAGAAGAGTCCTTCCCTGAGTGCGCTATTCAACCTGTCGCAAGCTCTCGATCGCATTCCTTCCCAATTGCTCCCTCTGGTAGAGAAACAACTGGGCCTAGCAAAGTAGACAACAACCTTCCCATGGTCGAAGGGCTTTAGCAGTCCAGATCCTCAATGCCGTCCTGTCAGGGCACTCGTAGTGGCACAGATTAAGCACACGGTTTGTCGCATTGCCCGGTCAAAAGAAGAGGAACGCAGGTCCGACAGTCAGTCAGCTCGCATTTCAGAACGCTTCCGTGACACGGAACTCAGGGTCCGTAGATCGCTTGAACGCAAGGGGTGCGGTGGCGCCCGGAGGACTCTATAAGACCGTTGCAACCCACCGTTAACGAATCTGCATCGTCTGCCCCGGTTTTCGACGAATGCCGCTGGAACGCGTGCCGCCTTACCGCACTACCAATGTGGCTATGAGATGCAGTTGATAACCGACGGTGGCTCGCGAACACTTGCACTCAGAGGGCGGTAACGACCTGCTACTGCTCGCTTCGATACCGCTTGACAATGGCCGCACGAAGCGGCCTGCCACCCGAAAGCCCGCTTTCACCGTGAATTTTGGCGGAGATCTTCTTCCAATACTTTCTTGTGTCGCCACCAATGGGCTCGGTTTGCGCGAACAGATCTAGGTACATACCGGGGATTGCGTTCGCGTATGTGATCTGTGAGTTTTCGAGAAATGCCTCAGCTATCCTACCAATGTCATCGGGCACAAATACAGTCGCGAGAGGAAGAACGAGCGATTCACAAAGTGCTTCAGCGTGCCGAAATGAGCCCGCCTTTTCGAATCTGGTTAGTGCAAGATCAACATAGTCCCGAGACGGATCCGCAGCGATCACTTTGCCCAGTACTTCGGAATCGGCATCGGTCAATCGCTGCATCGCCGCTTTGCGAAGCTCGGGAACCTTAACGGCTTCATGTAGAAAACGCGATAATGCGTCCTCGGGCGCACTTTCAATATAGTTGCGTATCTTGATCTGTGCCGATGTCCCAATCAGGGCCCAGGCGGGAGAGATGTGGGCCATGTACAAAACCGATCTGTAGTATTTATTGTCCGGGACCGCAGACAGAAGGCCCGATACGCTCTCTTTGATCGTGGCTTCTCCGATCTCACGATACATTTCGACCACTGCAGTCAGCGCGGCGAATCTCCGCGCGCGGTTCTTCACCGTCCACCCTTTTAGTAGCAACTCCTTCGAGAGAACTAGTATTAGATTGCGGACGAGGGGACGTCGGGCCCGCGCCAGCGGCCCGGTCTTCAGGAACTCGGCCGCCTCCTTTTGTTTCTCCGGAAAGTACTCCGAAGCTATCTCACCCATTATCCGATCCAACGCCGCCTTTCCTTGAACCGGCGGATGAGACAGCATGTGCAAAACCGCATTTTTTATGTGAGTTCGGGCTAGTTCCGCTGTGGCCTGATAAGGTTCTTCTGCTGAAGACATCGAAGGATGTGCACAACGGTTGCGATCCTCCGCCAGCCTTTCAAGATCGTCAGCTTGCGGCGGCGAGAGCAGCTCAAATTCGTCCCGAGCAAATCCGATTACACTGCGCTCAAATTCAAGCGAGGCCTTCCAATTCGAGCCTTGTCTGGCCTTCTCAAACTCCGCAATGCGCACTCGCGCATTCGCATCGCCCGCCATTTCCAATTCCCGCAACTTGTCCAGGAAGTCATAGAGCACCGCGATCCAAGTTGCCACGATCGCCGACCGGTACGCCCCAGCCTTGTAGCAACTGACGGCTTCGCCAACATAACTCTTTGCACTAGCACCACGGCAGTGCAGGACCAGTTCGTCAAGATCGGATAATCCGGCAGATATCACCACGCTCTTCCCCGGCCTTCGGCGCGTTTCGCGATTAGTGCGTCGACGGTTTCTGAATCCGAGCAACGCCCCCGAACACGATGGTCAAAGAGTCGCATCGGAAATCGAAGGCCCTTCCGGAGGGTGGTAGGACATTACGCAACTTGGCCGTCAGAGTCCCCAACACGCGGGCCCTTGTAGCTCGGTCAGGAAAACCCGAGCGAACCAATTCTGGAAAGCCATCGTAGGTCCGGCCACAAAGGACTCGTCCCGCTCGGCCCTTGTGTACCCCTCCCCATTGTTTAAAGAAAAATGGCACCCCTGCACTCATGCATTGGTCACGAATCGAAACTACCCACTCCGGCTTCATCGGCCGTGCTCCGTGACCACTTTCACCGCCTACGATGACCCAATGAATTCCGCTTAAATTGATTTCTCCTAAATCCTCCAACAATGGCTCAACGGACAAAAAGCGAACCGTGGCGGGTGTTGCCCTCAGATCCTCAAGGCGTGCCAATCCGTATTTGCGATTCTCAACGCTAACTCCCCACCAAACATGCGGTTGTCCACTCGCCCATCTGAGGCTTGAACACAGCAATTGTCGCAATCGCTCGGACCGCTTTGTCAGAACCTGGTAGACGTTCCAGCGGGACTCACACATCACTTGCGCCACCGCGCAGACATAATCGTCGGGAACGCCCTCGTGAAACAAATCGCTCATTGAATTCACGAAAACCATCTTGGGACGAGACCACCGTAACGGTTCAAGCAGCTTCTCAGGTACAAGTCGCGGGTCGAAACCTCGCTCATACGGATGTCCTTGGACCCCTCTGAACCGCTCTGCAAAGACCTCTGCGTAACAATGGGCACATCCGGGGCTGATTTTCGTGCAGCCCCTGACCGGGTTCCACGTCGCATCCGTCCACTCGATTGTTGAGTTTTCTGCCATTTTCTTCACTGTACTTCTGCCAGTGTGAGTAGGTCAATCTCTAATAAAATTATTGCAATAATTTACTCCTAGGATTACCGTTGAATCATGCATCTTGTTGGAAGCCACGGTAGCGGTGACAAAGTTCGGGTGAAGCACCTTGGCGAAAGAGGCGAACGCGGAGTCATTGAAGCTGTTAAAGGAAGAAAGCTTGTGGTCAGATTAGCGGAGGGCGCCCTTATCACGGCGGATCCCACAGACCTCACCAATTTCAGTCTCGCTGCACGTAAAGCATGGAAAAGCATGCCTAACCGAAGAGTAGGGCGCCCACGCGGAAGTTCCTTGTCAAATCGCATATCCGTAACGTTAAGAATAGATCGGGACCTATGGGATGACTTCAAGCGCGCAGAGGGGGCGGGCATCATCTCAGATCGTACTGAACTCTTAAATCAGTGGATCAGGCAGAAACTCGATAAGCTCCACGCCGTGGAAAAACGGGCTTCATGAAGGATCGAATCACGTCAGAACAACGCGAGCGCATACGACAGCTCCTGGCTGAAGGCCATGATCGGCAAACAGTAGCCGCCCTCGTCGGCGTGAGCCCCGCGCAGGTGTCTGCTGTTCGCGCTCACGTTTCGATGGGCAGCTATCACCATTCAACAGGCATTTCCCCCGATAGCGCCGCTGCGCCAAAAACTAATAGCGGCCTGAACGCTGAGGGAAGCGACCACAGCCGCCAGAATGCCCTGGTCTACATCGGTACGAATCTAGACACGAAATCCCCCGTTTTTTGGAATCCCCTCCCCTCCGGTGCCGCCAATCCTCACGTCCTGATTCTTGGGGAAAGCGGCTTCGGCAAAACCTACACCGCAATCTGCCTCACCGCCGAGCTTGCCAGACGTGACATTGCGAGCGTCATTCTAGATTATGGCCAAGGATTCTCGCCGTCCGCGATTCCTGAGGTAGCTTGGACCAACAGTGAGCCTGAGTGGCTTGATCTTGCGACCATGGGAATCTCTCTAAACCCACTGACGATCGAACCGTCGGATGTTCGCGGACCTACTTCAGTCGCTCAGCGGGTCGCTGACAGCTTCTCTCGTGTCTATTCGCGTATCGGCGTCCAGCAACACGCCATTCTCCGGGACGCGATCTTGGATGTTTTCTACGACGTCGGCATTAAGCCTGATAACCCGAACAGTTGGAAAAGAAGGGCTCCAGCGTTTCATCACATCTCCGCGAAGCTCCAATCCTACGCGGCCGATGGTACCAACGCCAATCGGCGTTTCGCGAGTAGCGTTGCGTCGCACATCTCGACCTTATTCGTATTCAATATCTTTCGCTCCGCAGGCCAACGCCTTGCTTGGAATGATTTGCTTTCGAACAAGATTACAATCCTCGGATTCCGCGGGCTTGAAGCTTCCGTTCAGCGCCTGGCTACCGAATTTGTGCTTTGGAATTTGATCGGTCACTTGGAAAGTCTTGGCCCGCAGCCACTCCGTGCGTTCATTGTGCTGGATGAGGCGCACCGGTTATCTTTTGCAGAAAACTCGCCGGTTGAGAAACTCTTGCGAGAAGCCCGCAAGTTCGGTGTCGGTCTGATGCTCGCTTCGCAGCAGCCGGAGGATTTCAGTGCAGTCGCGTTTGCAAATACAGCAACCAAGATCGTTTTCCAGATCACGGACGACCGCAGCGTCGTTTCCCGAAACATTCATCGGAAAATCAGGAACCACTCCTTTTCCGAGGTTTTTGAGACCATTACACGGTTACCGCGAGGTTGTGCCTACGTGGTCACAGAGAATTTGGGGCATACAGTCAAGATCGCAAGCTTACAAGAACGCTCAACCGCAGTCTGATCTTTCTGTTCAGGCAGGAATTCATGACATTTAAAAAACGATCCGTTACCTTTGATTTGAACGATATCGGCTCCCAGGTCATCGACCAGATCTCAAGCGACATCTATGCGGGGCCCGGCTCAATTCTGCGTGAGCTGATTAAGAACGCCTACGACGCCTACTTGCCAGTAGATGCAGACGAGCTTGAAGAAGAGGCCGTTAATCGCGAGATTCAGGTTTCCCGTGTCCGCGACGAAGATGGTACGGGTCATTTGTACGTCGCCGACAATGGCATCGGCCAGTCCTTCGAAGAACTTCGAGCCAACGTTCAGATTAGCATCAGTAAGAAACCCACAGAGCTCGACGATGCAACCGGATTCAGAGGACTCGGATCATGGGCGATCCTTGGTGCTGGATCCAACATCATCATAACTTCGAAAACGAAGAACGCTACAAGCCGCTCCCGTTTGGAAATCAACGTCAGGAGAATCTACGAAAAGATGGGGGGAGACACGACCCTAGATGACATCCTCAATGATCCCAATTGCATCTCCTTCGCCATCGCAGAATACAAGGAAGGTCGCGCTGAACATGGAACAACTGTTGAAATCGAATGCGACGGACCCACCGAAACAGTAAACGGCTTCGAACTGAACCGCCTATACGACTTTACCAACCCCGACGAAGGCGCTCTCAAAGGCATTTTGGTTGTTACCTGTCCAATCCCCTATTCATCCGAAGGCGGCGGATACAAAGAAATCCATCAAGTCTATAACCGCAGCAGGTATATCCCCACGCAGTTGTCCCTTGATGGAGTCCAGCTCGAACGCCGCCTGCCACCCGAATTGACCAATTTTCACACCACCGACATCAGCATCGGCGGCAACCTCGCCGCCATTGTCTGGTATGCCGAGGATCCCAAGGAATCCGGCGTGCTCTCTATCGACGACGGCAAGCATCTCGTCGGCGGGCCTGGCGTTCAATTGATGCGGCTTAATGTTCCGATCGGCCCCAAGAACATATTTCACGATGGAGCGGCACGAGAAAACCTTCTGAACTGGTACGTAGGCGAGGTGCATCTCGTTATGGCGGATGTTCTGCCCAACGCCAGCGGACAAGACCTACGGGCGGGTCTGAGCCGCCAACTCTTCATTGAGCAACTGCAGAATTTCGATAAAACGCTAGATCAACAGGCCGACACAAAGTCCGTACGCCTCAGTCTGGAGAAACATTTAAAGCGCGGCATTGAAGCGGCCACAAAGCTCGATACCAAGACCCTAACCGAGCGCGAGCAGCAAGGTGCAAAGTCATTGGTGCTAAAGGCAGTGCAAACAATCGAGGAGATCGCCGCATCGACGAAAGGAAAAACCAAAGACGCTCAAAAGATACGCAACGCGCTGACCGATCCTGCCATTAAGACTTTGCGCGACAACGCCAAGAAGAGCCTTAAAGTAGGCAACTGGTTACAGAAATTCGGCAAATCTGGCACCTCCTCAACCACTGCCAGCAGAGCAACGGCGCAAAAGAAGAATGATCCCGCTCCATCCAGAAAATCCAGAACCAGCTCGGAAGGTTTCCAAGCCCGAGTCGCTACCTACATCCCGAAGCTCGAAGCTCTCGGCCTCACTGACCCGCAAGTGAAAGGAGTGCTTGCAATTATTGAAGAATTATTCACCTCAGGGCAAAGCGTGAGCTAGCGATGGCAATCCATCAGGAAAGCGATGCCAAACAAGCAAGTCGTCAGATGATCCTGCAGGCGTGCAGTTCTCTGCACCGAAACAACCTCACCTACCTTGGCATGCCGGCAGAAGCTGCCCTTGACATCAAGACTTTGAAGTCTGTGCTTCAGAATGTCATCTGCATCGCCGACAATTCAAACACCCTCGCTGAAACCAAGCGAAGCATCGCTGGCCTGCGGCTGCTTCAGAAACGATTCAGAACGATCGATGTGTGGGCCTACCTACGGGACGAATATCCTTCGGAATCCCTAATAGCGGACGTAACCTTTCTCGACTTTTACGGTGGCGGACTCATGAAGGATGACCCATTTGCCACAGAAATCGCTGCGCTGCGAAGCTACTTCGCCAAACAGGCCAGATTCCCCAATCGGACGTTCGTCTTCGCTTGGACGTTCATGCCACATGACAAGGGTAAAGGTGTATATGTCTCTGCACTTGAAAAACAAAAGATGTCAGCCATCGAGGCTGAACTGGTCAGGGATGCAACGGGGGTAAGATTCCGTGCAATTGCCCTGCGGGTGCTCCTACGTCAGATTCTCGACGAGCACGGGTTTGCTGTTAAGCTGTTTCACCAGCTCTTGTATAAGCAGGTGATGAGCACAATGATACTGCTCTTCTGCAAAGGCATCGACCCACAATGCGACGTTCCTCTAGACTCTCCAGACACCCTAATTCAAGAGTAAGCGTCTGACCAACACACCTGTTCGACAGGCGGGGTCTGTGTTGAAGTGTTCGGATGACTGCAAGAACAGAGTTGTCAGCGCCCAAGCGACGTACCCAAAACCCATGGTTTCCTGTTGGCCGACAAACATCCAGAATCGGTCATGAGCGGTAGGAACCTTTTCAATACACTGGACGGAGTGTCCGCGTTGGTGTCTCGCTCATCTACGCCCCATCACCTGAACGATTCTGGAGTTCCTCGGC
>DASYZA010000057.1:0-5222 GCA_035946775.1 Candidatus Sulfotelmatobacter sp.
TGTGGTCTGTGACACCAACGCTCCGCCTGCATCGACTGCAAACACGAGCTGTGTCAACAGTAGAATTGCCATCGTGCTTCGTTGCTTCTTCCCCATCACGAAGCTCAACGGTCGTGTGCTTTCCTGTCGCTTGGGTCATCCCAACACTCCAACGGATCGTCACCTGGATGACCAACTTGTGAGCCAATGAAACATGCAACTATGTTCAGGTTCAGCCAAGACTTGCGGTACAAGTTCAGGCAAAGTTTGCGCCGCAGCAACGCGCAGAGGACGTGGCAACGAGAGGAACCGTCCGGCATGTTCTGAAGCGAACGCCGTGGGCAGCGGGTGACCGCGAGCCGGCCACGAGCGCCAGTGGTTACGAATCAGAAGGCGAGCAGCCAGACTATTCCAAGTGTAGCCAGCAATATTTCCCGGAGACTGCGACGAAGACTGGGATACCTTACGGGCACTACGACGACCTTCGGATCGCAGTGCCAAAAAGGTGCGCGCATACCACTTCTCCACAACACTGCAATACGGGAACCCAAAGCAAACTAAATTCAGAGGGTAGTCAGAACGGAAGCCATTGAATTGACGCGGCTTGCACGCCTTCCTGCAAAGCCAAACCGAAGGCTTAGCGACGCCATAACGAAGGCAGAGAGAAGTCAATAGCCAGGAAGCGACAACGGCGCGCCGGAACACCAGCTCTGTCATTGCAAGAGCTCCCGGAAGTTAGTGCCAGCGAGGTTGCGGGCCGTGACCACCCTGGTCTCAAGAAGCATCTGCTCAAAATCCCGAGCGTTGGCAAATGCAAGTTTGGTGGGTACCGGATTGAGTTCGTGGATGAGGTGGACTAGGACTTCAATCCCCGAAGTTAGGAACAGGACCCAGCCGACGTGTCGCTCCGCTTGGAGCGCGGCCCTGATTCGGTCGTATTGTCTGTAACTCTTCAGACAGCGCTCATATTCGAGTGCAAACCTTGCCGTCTTCTCCCCAACCCATACGTCGACAATGGCGTCATAGTCTTTCTGATAGGGTGAGCAGGAGATGGTATTGAAGGACGCAATTTCGATCTCCGATTGCCAGTTGGCAAGCAAATTCTCGCTGGCCAACGCCAGCTGGATCCGGTTCAATTCCAACGAATGAAACACCTGCGAGACGTGCGGGAGATGTTCGGTCTTGGAGTGCAGAACGGTCGTGAATTGGCCGTGATGTTCGAGGAGGGCGATCCCCTGGCGGGTGATCCGATAGACCGCTGATTCGGCGCCAAATGCTCCTTCGCAGATTGACAGGAAACCAGCTTTAAGCAGCCGCCGAACGCGCCACCCGAAGCTGTCACGGGAACACTCGGAGCCGCCAAATCTCAGCAGCTCGAACAGCTGGCTATGGCTGGCAAATTTTGAGTTGCGGATCTGCCGCAGCAAGGGAATGTCCCGCTCGGCCTGGATAACGACGCTGTTCTTGACGTAGCGCATGAGCAACACTTTCACCCGACGACACCATCCTCCAACAGTTCCAGTCGTGCATCGTGCGGCGGTGTGTGTTTCGTCTTTAGTTGCCACACTCCGAGAGTCGTCCGCACCCAATCGAGCGGTTTCATGAGCAGCATTGCTTCTTGTTTCTCACGCGATTCGCTGACCGCGATTGGCAGAACAGAAGTTGCTTTCCAGTCGCGCCTCTGACAGTCAAACGTGCCAAATCGGTCGCTTGACAAGACGGCAAGAAAATAGTCGGGCAGCACGGAATGGGCTGCTCCCCTTTGAAACAACACGCGATTTCCACCGAAGGCAAAGACCAGGTCTGTGCATTCAAATACTGCACCGACGGAGCGACCTGGCAATTGTGGATTGAAGTCCCCGATACCGTTGAAGCGAATCAACCCGGGAACGATCCAATGGCGTCTGATCTTGTTTCCGAATCGCAACCCGGTGGAATTGAAGTATGCCGCATGACGGGTGAACCGATAGCGGTCAGCCGGATCGCAGCCGAAGCGAGCCCACCAGTTACTGCCGAATTGGAGGATTTGGACCAGCATCATTGAGATACTCCATCAGGTCTTGGCTAAGGCGCTTCATTTTGATAATTCGGTCCTTGACCGCCAGCTTTGACACCAGTCGAACTTCATCGACAATCTGCGGTGGCAGGTCCATGTTTTGCTGCGAAAAATACTGGCAGAGATCGGCGAACCGAGCGCAAACTTCGGCAAGTCCCTTTTCCTCGGTAGGCCGCCCACCGGGCTCGGACTTGTCCAGCGTCTGTGGCGCCTGGCTCAGCCTTTCTCGTTTCTTGTCATCCATTGCCATTCTTTTGACTCCTTTCCGTGCCGCGCCAATTCACGCGCCCTTGAGCTGGCGATTTCTCTCTTGTTCCGCTTCGAGCCGCCGATCGCCGTCGGCTATCCGGCGACGCAGCTGCTTGTTGTCTTCCTGCGAGTGTGCGAGTTGCTGTTCCAGAGAGTTGAGTTTCATGATGAAGTCCGCATCCGGCGTGAAAAGTCGCATTTGACCGACCGTCTCCGCAGCCGTACTGGTACGTGCGGCTCCTCCGTTGGTGGGCTTAGCAGAGTTGGTCTTCAACGTTGCGGGCGGCGCAGGTTGTACGCTGGGCGTACGAGGTTTCGCTGCAGACGAGGGGGCACGCTCGGTAGATTCGAGAGCCAACGACGCTGGTCGTGAAGCCGACTCTCTCAGTGCTGCTAACGTCTTCATCAGGTGATGATTCTTTTGGGTAGCCTCCTCAGCCTGCGCACGGGACCGTGCGAGAGACTGCTCGAATTGCCTAAGCGTCTCCGCGGCTGTCCAATCCCGCTTGGCCTGAATCCTGTGCTGATAAACAATGACGATGAATAGATACCCCAGCAGGTCCAAGGCAACAACGTTCGACCAGAAGTAGACGTTCCTTACGGTCTCTTCGAGCAACATCGTACGGCCTTCACCGAGACACTGACCATAGTTTGCGCCTGTAGGATTGATGCGCTTGAGCGTGTAATCGAGAAAGCCATCCCGCGGTTTTGATGACCCTTGATGTGCGTCGGGGTCATAGCTGGAGTGGTCGGATTGCGCAGCCAGGAAAGGCGGCAAGATCGAAATCAAAAGCGCGGCAGCGGCAATCCGACATGAACGCTTCATATCCAGGTCAGCTGCCCATTTCTGACGCCGATGCGCCCGTGGCGCCGCACTAAATCCGAGTCTTTAAAGCGGAGATTGGCCCCGTCAAGATGCGAAGGCGAGTACAGCCGGGGATAGATTGTTGGCTCAAGCCCGGGAAAGCGATAGTTCCTGGGTGTTCGCACATGCAGATGAGAGTGCAGTGTTCCTTGCAGCCGGTCGGTCATCAGGATTTCCATTTGTCCGACCGGCAAGTTCTTGATGTGCTCGTCCTGAGCCCGAGTTTCTTTGATGTCCGTCTCGCTGCCGAAACCGATGGGCTCGTATTTATCTTCAAAGATGCCGGTGCGCTGCACAGTTAGCGTGCGCCGCTTCTGGCGCACGCGGGCTGACGCCTTCAAGAAGTATTGCGCCGTCTCCTCGTCACGGGTGTGCAAGAGCATGGTGGTATTGGGCGCCGAAGAGACGTCATCCTTGAAACCGCGCCCCACCTTCAATAGCTGCGGCAGCGATTGGAGCGCGAACAGAAACGCCGTGTTGGTGCCGCGCGCAGTTTGCAGGATCTGGGCGAAATTGGAATAAGCAAACGGCGCAAACTCGTCGAGGATCACGCTGACCATGGGCCGATTCTCGCGACGGCGCTCCTGCTCATTCTCGTAGCGCTTACCAATAATCAGTTGCATGTTCTGGAGCAACATGCGACCGAGGGCGGTGACGGCTTTTGAGTTCTTGTTCGTATTTAAGGAGACGAAAAGAATCAGCTCCTTGTCGATTACCTCGTCGAGAGAGAGCAGGTCATCGTATGCGCCGGTGATGAGGGAAAGGTCATCCTCAAGGAATGTCATCAGTTCGTTCAAAAGACCCTGGATCTTGGGCACGCGCTCCCGGTCTTGGAATGATTGCTGGAGGTTCCGGACCGACATCTCGAGATTCAAGCGCCGCTGATGGTTCACTCCAACTTCTGCATCGAGACAGGATCGGGCCAGCGCGATCTGTTCGTTCAGGACCCGCGGGTCCAGGGCCAGGACGAGCACGTCGTAGATGTTGAAGCGCTTGCGTGTGTGAGCGAGCACGCGGACAAGATCACTCAGATACGTGGCCTGGTGTCCGTGGAAGAAGTCTTCCTTCAGATCGAAAGATTCGAAGATGAAATTGGCGTGCTCCTGGTACAGCCCGTGTTCACTAAAGAACGGGTTATAACGAGCGGAAATGTCGGGCCGGGAGGGATCGAGGACTCGCAACTGATGCATGCGGCCAGCAGTTTCGATCGCTGGAAGAAGGTCGGAGAGAAACTCTTTATCGCCTTTGCCATCGAAAATCAGCATCGGGATGCGGTGCTGGTCACCCGGCGGACCGACGCCCCGGAACACATCCTGGGTAATGATGTTCTTGAGTAAGGTGGTCTTGCCCGAGCCGGTCGCACCGAACACCACCGACTGCAGGACGCGGGTTGCGTCGGACCAGAACCACGGCTCGCGGTGGGCGTTGTAACCCAGCACGATCGAGTTCTGGTTGTACGCCGCCGCGGCTGCCTTCCGATCTTTGGCTTGGCTGACAAATAAAGGGGGATGGGGCCAGTTTGCTTCGCGGCGCCGGCGCAGAGTGACGAAATACCAGATGAGTGAAGCGGCAGAGATTAAGCCATACAGCGCGTACAAAAATAGCTCGATGAGCTGAGCGGGGCGAATATGAAAGCGGGTCGCAAGGATGTAGTAGCCGGCCGCCAGCACGATGACAGCAACAACCGACAGGACAAAGGCGAGACTTTCTTCCTGGTTGGAGTGATAGGCGCGACGTCCCAGGCGATATTCATTGGCATAAGTCATAGCTGAACCAAACTGAAAAACAGAAACGTGCCTCCTGCTACTACGGCCATCGCTGCCAGCAGAACCAGGATCGGGTTGATTCGGAGAGTTCCTTTGTCCGTCTTCGGCTTAGTGGGATCTTCGATCCAGAGCCGCAACGCATCTACAAGCCGTTCCTCTCCGTTTTCTGAGTGAAAGCTTCGCAGGCGTGCGACTATCGCGATTTGTTCCTGATCCTTCATGGCTAAAGCACGAACGCGGCCTTCACGCCGTCGGCAAATACCAGTTGAACGACTGCCGGAGATTTCAGATCTTTCCGAATGGAAAC
>DASYZA010000058.1:0-1772 GCA_035946775.1 Candidatus Sulfotelmatobacter sp.
AGGTGGAGTACGGTGAAAATGGAATTTACGGACCAAATCCTAAAGTGTGTGGACTGCGGCGCTGATTTCGTCTTTACGGCGGGCGAGCAGTTATTCTTCCGTGAAAAGCAATTCCAAAATGCCCCTAAGCATTGCAAACAATGCAAAGTTAAGCGCGCGAGCGGAAATGCCCGAAATCGCGTCGAAACTCGGACTACCTGTTCCGAATGCGGTATCGAGACTACTGTCCCCTTTAAACCAACGCAGGGGCGGCCCGTACTTTGCCGCTCGTGCTTCCAAAAGCACATACAGGCTCCGTGAATCCTATCTTCCCTGCGAGCTAAGGCTTATCGCCACTGGATCTTGAGCATTAAGGTCATCACCGAATCAGGTGCGGCGCAGCAAGACTGACGAATTCGCGCGGGCTCACGATCTTGGTACTCTTCCACTACGCAGGGAAATGCTTGCGATTCCCGGTGACGAGAAAATCGGCACGAGCCGCGTCGGCGCATTCAAGGAAGATGTTGTCGTCCGGGTCGCTCGCGGCCTCAATGCGGCGGTAAGGAGCGATCACCCGCGCGCGATTCCTGATAAGTTGAAGAAACTGCAAGCGAAGCCCTTTTCGGATGGATAATTCGGGCCGAGACAGCACCTCGGCATACTCCTCGAGGATCGGCTTCGAAATATAGAGACGCGCCGGTTTGGTGATCGCCAGTATGAACGTGGTGCGCTGAAGGCTTTCGGATTTGAGCGCCGCCGAGACAAGGACGTTGGTGTCGATCACCAGCCGAACAGCAAGCATTAGCTCTTCTTCCTTTTCGCCCTTGCTGTCGAGATGATCCTGTCGATCTGGCGTGAAGTCAGAGCGCTGGTCTTATTGCGCTTTGCTTCGCTGCCAATGATTTTGAGAACCTCAGGCTCGGGTGCCGCCAGTTTCACATAATCCCGGATATTCAGGAGAACCGCGGTAGGCGTGCCTCGCTTCTCGATGACCAGAGATCGCTGTTCCACCTCAACGCGGCGTAGAATCTTCCCCAGGTTGGTGCGCAAGCTCAGCGCCGGGACTACGATTGCATTGGTTGCTGTGGTCGTTGTAATTGGCATGAACTCTCCATTTCAAACAGACGAACTCTATAGTTCATCATACACCGGTCACCACCAGATCCCACTTGCTGCGGCATAGTCTTGGTCACTGCGGGAGAAGGATGCCGTTTCGCTTCTGTGCGGCTGCCGGGAACAGTACCGATGCACTGCTCCCCTTAGTGAAATGTGACGGTTTCCAGTCCGGCCTCAACAGGCTCCGATCAACGTCATACATTGAAACGAAGCGCTTTGTGCTTTCTACTTTGGCGGCATGCCGGAAGACTTTTGATATAGGACGCTGCGGTTCAGGCCGCGAGCGGGACCGCAATGGCCACTGGGGAGGCGGGTCCCGGACCTGAATCGGTGGGTCCGGGCAGAAGCATTGCCAGGTCTTCGATCCTCTCTGAACCACACAGCCCGCATCGCCTCCGACTTGATGTTGAGACCATCTCACAGTTCCTGCAATAGACTGCCTTCTCCAGGGGTATGCACACCAGATCAGGCTCTGTTCGGATCATCTGTACATTGCGCACGGCGCCTCCCGATAGAAGCTGTGGTGAGCCAGTTGCTGCGCGCTTGAATCAATCGTTTTTTGATTGCGAATCCGAGGCGCCCCCATTGCTGACTTCTTTGTTGCGCTCCCGAAGCAACGAATGGTAAAGATCGGCGAGCTCATCGACCGTGTCGGCTCCGCACACCTGCTCATCCTG
>DASYZA010000059.1:0-12307 GCA_035946775.1 Candidatus Sulfotelmatobacter sp.
AGGGGCGGCGAAAACGAATGGGAACGGAAGTTCCACATGCTCGGCCCTTCTGCCCCGCTCAAGCGCGGCCATTCTGAGCCGGTTGGGCTTGGCGGATGAGCCTCGATGGGTTGAGCTCTCCACCTGCGGTTCCGAACAGGATTTCAGTCTGTTCGTTCTGCCGGATGGTTCTCGACTCATCACCCGCCGAGGGCAAGGTCAGTTCCCGAATTACGAGAACGTCCTTCCCAAGGCACCGCTCGAAGCCAGAGTGGTCTTCCGGCGTGAAGAGCTGCTGGAAGGTCTAACGAAACTCTCGCCCACTGCTCGCAAGGCGCAAGTCCCGGCGGTAAGGCTGGAGCTTTCGCACTCGCCCGTCTCCATCAAAACCGAAAACGACGGTACCGCAAACAGCGTCGCCTTGGAGCACACTCGCGTTTCGGGAAAGGCGCGAGACATCGGCTTCAACCATCACTATTTGACGCAGTATGTGAAAAGCCTTGAAACCGAGACAGTCTCGATGAAGCTATTCCCGCAAGCAACCTGCGAGGTCGCTCTCTTTGACGCGTTCCGCTACCAGCACCTGCTGATGCCGTTGCGCTTCTAGCGCGGCCAACGAGCTTTACCCACAAACCCCTTTACCTACAAACACCCGATCCACAAGAAGTTCGGCGGTACTCCCACGCCGATCCACGCCGGCTGGATTGCGGGAGAGCCGATTCCGCCACAAGCGGGACCGGTCACTCCAGCCACCAATCCACAAAAGGAGAAAACCACATGTCAGTAGCAGCACAAGTCGTAGACCCACAATCGGCGTCCCTGGCGCTCACCCTGCTTCAGTCCAAAGCAGGGAATCGCTGGGCTCGGGCAGTCGAAGAAATGAAAACGAATCGCCTGCATGTTGTCGGCGATTTTCCGGAGTTCATCGTGACCAACAAGAGCGGAACCGCCTACAAGGTGAAGCTCGATCCGCACGGCAATGGCTCTTGCACCTGTCCCGATTTCCTCGTGCGCATTGCGCAGGAAGGGCGGATTTGCAAGCACATTGCTGCGGCGGCGATCACTGCGTTGGCACCGCAGGCCGCTATCTCATCGCACGCGAACGGAAACGGGTCCGTCCGAGCGAACGAGACGGCGACGGCGGAAGTCTCTCCGCTCATCTTTCGCATCCGGCGCAACCTCCAGAACGACGGAAAGAACGGCACGACAATCGAGGTTCAGGCGCGCGTCACCAACGACCAGGTACAAGACCAGGAAACTGCGTTTTACGCCTACGAGTTGCTCGAACGCCTGGCTTCTCTTGCCGGCAAGAACGGCGCACCCTCAGAAACCAACATTGCTCGGGGACCAGCTACACCGAGCACAGCAAAACCAACGCTGGTGAAGTCTCGCTCCACATCTACCAAGGAAGGAGGCCCTACTCACGCGGTTATCGTCAAGATCGACCGCATGAAAACCCGTCAGGGCGAATCTCTTTTTCTCAAGGTGGATGTCGGTGGTGAGACGGTGCGTGTGTTCGGCCGTCCCGAAGAGCTGGCGGAGCGTCTGGAAGCGAGTGGTTACGACATTCCGGCGAGTGAGATCGAAGCTGGGATGGAACTCCATCTTCCCTGCCTGGTGAGAGTCGGTCAGGGCAACAACGGATACAAGAACATTGAAGAGTTCTTGCCCGAAGCTGCCGAATGACCCGCCTGCCACATCCACCTAGCCGAGCCAGAGAGGCGAAAGCCTCTCTGGCTCGGATTTTTTGTCAAAACATCCTCTCGTGAATGTGAGGTCATGCACGATCCAAGGGTTAACTGGTTGATGGTTTCCAAAGGCTCTTTTGCCCTCTCCTATGGACATCGCAAAGGAGATATGTTACCGTTCCTGTGCGGATCGCAAAGGAGAGTTGTCGATGATAGAAGTCAAATCAGAAGTCTTTCAAGGGACACTCGATCTCATGGTGCTCAAGACGCTAGATGCTTTGGGCCCCTTGCACGGCTATGGCATCGCTCGCCGGATCGAACAGTTGAGCGACCAATTACTTCGGCTCAACGAAGGCACCGTCTATGCATCTCTTTTGCGTCTCGCGCAGAAGCGCTGGATCCGATCAGAGTGGGGCACCTCGGAAAACAATCGCAGGGCCAGGTTCTATTCGATTTCCAAAGCTGGTCGGCGTCAGCTCGCCCGAGAGGCTCAAAACTGGGAGCGCTTCTCGGGAGTCATCGGCAAGATCCTGCAGATGCAAACCGGAGGCTAGTCACATGCTGACTGCAATGCGAGTTTTCGCTTCGCGGCTGCTTGGGTCATTTCGACGGCGGCGTTTCGATGCCGGGATCGAAGAGGAATTTCAGTCTCACTTGCAGATGCTGGCGGACCGCTTCGTCAGCCAAGGGATGACGAAAGCCGAAGCACTGCGAGCTGCCAAGCAGCAATTCGGAGGTGTCGCGCAGGTCGAAGAGGAGCTTCGGGAGCGCTCTGGCTTGGCTTTTCTCGATTCACTCTGGCAGGACTTGTGTTACGGCCTTTGCATGCTGCGCAGATCGCCCGGCTTCACTGCTGTCGCCGTCCTGACCCTCGCCCTCGGCATCGGGGCCAACACCGCCATTTTTAGTATTGTGGACGCAGTGATGCTGCGATTCTTGCCCGTGCGAAATCCCAAACAGCTCGTGCTCCTAAACCGCACGGGTGGATTAAATGTAGTCCAAAGCGACAACGGGAGCCCGAATGCCGAGCCGTTCTCGTATCCAACTTTTGAGGCCATCCGCGCACACAACCATGTCTTTTCGGAGGTATTCGGGTTCGTTCCGCTCGACGTGCCTGGATACGAAAAGGCGAATGTCAATATCAGCGGACAGGCGAGCTTGGCCGAAGCCGAACTTGTGACGGGGGATTACTTCTCCGGTTTAGGAGTGTCACCGATCATTGGCCGAATTATCGGCCCGCAGGATGAAAAGGCCGAAGCTCCTCGCACTGCGGTAATAAGCTACGGCTACTGGTCACGGCGATTCGGACATAATTCTGCAGCCCTCGGAACAACCATTGTGATCGATGGTGTCCCGTTCACAATTGTCGGCGTTACCCCACCTCTATTTTTCGGAGTTCAGCCAGGCCGCGCAGTGGATGTATGGGTTCCGCTCAGAGACGATCCAAAGCTACTGCCTTACGGAATGACGGCCGCACCAGGAAGCGGCGATCCGTTTAGTTCGCGCGATTGGTGGTGGCTGATGATCATGGGGCGGCTGAAGTCCGGAGTGACGACGCAACAGGCAGCCGCGCAGGTCGAGGTTCTATTCCAGCAAAGTATTGCTGGCAGCTTCAAAGAAAAACCTAAGGTTCCACCACACATAAAGATCGAGTCAGGCCAACAGGGTCTTGCAAACCTGCAGCAGCAATTTTCGAAGCCTTTGTGGATTCTGATGGTTGTCGTGGGGATGGTGGCGCTGATTGCCTGCGCAAACATAGCTGGCTTGTTGATAGCACGTTCCCAGACGCGCGAGAGGGAAATAGCGCTGCGGCTATCCCTCGGAGCGTCGCAACGACGCGTTGTCAGGCAACTCCTCACTGAAAGCGTGCTGCTGGCGAGCGTGGGCGGGCTTCTAGGGCTGCTCTTAGCCTATTGGGGCAGCCGGGCTTTGCTTCTGCTCATGTCCAGTGGCGGACATGCTCTCAATCTCGCGCTCCAGCTCAATCCTGAGGTTCTCGCATTCACGGCTGGTGTGTCGGTCCTTACCGCCATCCTGTTTGGTCTCGCTCCCGCTCTGCGTTCCGCAAGAACCGATCTTAATTCGGCCCTCAAGGAAGCCCCCGGTGCTCGACCATCGTCAAGCCGGCTAAAACGGTCGCGAGCAGGGAGCCTCCTTGCCATTTCTCAGGTGGCGCTGTCGCTGCTTTTGCTGGTGGGTGCTGGACTTTTCGTGCGCACATTACAGAATCTAGCGAATCAGAACCTCGGCTTCAATCAGCACGACCTATTGTTATTTGCTGTGGACCCGGCGAAGGAGGGCTATAAGGGCCAGGCACTGATTGATTTTTACGAACGGCTACTTCGGCATCTCCAGGTCTTACCGGGTGTGAGGTCGGCAACCGCGTCCGAAGAACCTCTTCTTTCGGGCATGCAAGACAGCTGGGACGTATCCATCGAGGGGCTCAAGTCAAAGCCTGGACAGATTGAGTGGAATAATGTGGGGCCTTCGTTCTTCGAGACCATGGGGATTCCGCTCTTGGCAGGGCGTGGCATCCAGTGGCAGGACACAGCGAGTTCATTGAAAGCTGTCGTTGTTAACGATGCCTTCGCCCGCCAGTTCCTCGATGGACGGAGTCCGATTGGTTACAAAATCACCTTCAAGAACTTTTTATCGAAGGGTCCAGACTTCAGTTACGAAATCGTAGGAATGGTCCGCGATGCCAAATATGCCAGCCTTCGAAGAGCGCCTCAGCCAACCGTTTATGCTCCATTCAGCCAAGCCCCTTTTCCGATGTGGATGCTACACTATGAAATCCGGACAGCAGGTAACCCGACAACGATCGTGCCTGCGGTGCGCGATGTAGTTCACAGCCTCGACTCAAACGTGCCGCTCTCCGAGGTCAAAACTCAGACTGAACAGATCGCCGAATCGTCGATGCAGGAGCGCATGTTCGCACAGGTAACGAGCTTCTTCTCGGCCCTCGCAGCTCTCCTTTCCTGTATTGGACTGTACGGTCTTATCGCGTATTCCGTTGCACGACGCACTCATGAGTTAGGGGTGCGCATGGCGTTGGGCGCGCAACGGGAAGACGTTCTCCGGATGGTCATTCGCCAAGGAATGCTACTCGCGGGTATAGGAATCATCGTTGGCATTGGCGGTGCGCTGGCGTTAACGCGATTCCTGCGCAGCATGCTCTTTGAAATCAAACCGACCGACCCGACGACGTTCGTGGGAGTAGCTATTTTGCTGGCCCTTGTGGCTCTGCTCGCCAGCTATATCCCCGCGCGCCGCGCTATGCGCGTCGATCCGATGGTCGCTTTGAGGTACGAGTGAAGGCGACTTTTCGCTGACCTTCCCAACGCTTAAATCTACAATCCTTTTCAACCCACAGCCTTTGACGACCCGGACACCTTCTTCGTCCCCGTAACGGCACATCCCCAAGCTTCCTTCGATCTTTAATCCAAAAACAGGAGCAAACCCATGCGAACGAACACGCAGGAGGCAATTGTGTCTGCCTACATCGTGTCCATCGGAAAGCGCACGCCGCGCGATGCTGCTCAAGACGCCGCCGAACTTTGCAGATTCGCGACCTCGCTCAATCGCTTGAACGAGATCGCCTGCAACAGCGGACTCACGGAGCGGCAAGAGCGGCGCAAACAAAACCTACAAACCCGGATCAAGGCCGTGCTGGAACAAGCGGGCTTGGTCCTCAACCACTTCAACAGTGATCCGCGAGGCTATGCCGTGTACCTCGATCTGCCCGACGGCTCCTACAACAGCTTCGGCGGGCGGGAATGCGGCTACGGCATCGGGAGGTGAACCATGTACGACCGCGTAGTGACCATCAACAACACGCATTGGCCGGCGTACCGGAAGCAAGGAGCGATTTTGGTTGACGTGCGAATGTTCGATTCGAACGATCACAGCCCGAAGCCGCGACTGATTTTCCGGCCCGAGAAATTGCGCGAACTGGGAATACCGGGCGCGCTCATCGAGGCCGCTGCCAAATCTGACCCGCAGGGACTTCTTCTGTTCGACGACTTGCAGGATCAGACGCAAGCAGCGAACGCCACCGACCTAACCACAACTCAACCTGAATCGGGAGGTGCATCATGCCCCAAGACGTAACCAACTCGCCGAAGCTGAAACTGGTGATGCTCTTCAACGCGCGGAATCAGACGTACTGCATCTGCAGTCACAATCTGACGGCCGAGGAAGCATCGCAGGAACTGGATAGGCTTCGTCGCGACAGGCTTCCCGCATTCACGGTAGAGCAACGCTCTCAGCACGGAGCGAAAGACGCAGATGAATGCTGGGAATGTCGTGCCGATGTCGCGCACGCCATCGAAGCAACTCCTAGCCATTCAGCGCAACTCTGATCGCCGTTTCCCCACCCACAAGCAGTAAAACCCACGAAGCAAATCCTTCCACCACTGCACGGTGGGCGGCGTGTGCTCACGCCGACCCACCGTGCAGCCCACCCACCAAAGGGACAGAAGTGACAGATGGGAATCCCGTTTGTCACTTCCGTCCCGATCCGACCAAATGGAGGGACTCCGATGGTGCCAGAGCCGAATTTCCCCGCCCAACCTGATGAATTTGTTGGCCGAGGCGCGCCAATTGAAGCATTCCAGCAAGTACTGGCTCAAGGACTACTGACTGGCAGAACGCCGTCATTCGCCGTATTGGGAGACTGGGGAGTCGGAAAGAGCAGCCTATTGTTCAAATACTCAGCGATTTGCTCGAAACCCGAACATTCGATGCTGCCGGTATTCTTTTCGGTTTCGACGGAACTTTCTGAATACAAGTCCTTCGCGGAATGCCTGCTCGACACGTTCACACATACACTGGAGAGCTCTGACTCGCTCACCGCGCAATTCCGCAATGAATTGCAGAAATGGAAATTGAGCAGGGTCTCGATCGGAGGCGTTTCCCTCGATCGCCAAGGCCCGGAATTCTTTCTCACTTCGGGTACTGCCCTTCTCAAACACGCCTTACACGATGCCTGGAAACAATTCGTTCGCCCGGCGGGGATCAAGGGTGTGACCTTCTTTCTCGACGATCTGGACAACTTCGCTGATCCACGTGCCCAAGGGATGGCCTTGGCCTTGCGCAACCAATTTCAGGAATTCGCCATACACGGAGTCAACTACAGTCTTTGCTTCTCCGCTCGCTCGGATTATTTTTCGAACATCAGGAGTTTTGCGGAACCCGCGGTTCGCTTTTACGAGAAGGTCTATCTCTCGTCTTTCACATTGCTGGAAACTCGCGAGTACACCGCAGCAGCGTTTGGAGATTTCCCACGTATTCATCACCTTTCCCAATGGCTTTACGACAAGACGTTCGGCCATCCCTACTTCTTGGCTTTCGTCAGCCGCCAATTGTTGGCGCTCGCCCACGGCTCTCTCGCGAACCCTGAACCGCTTTGGCCGGCAATTTTCAAGCGCTTAGAGCAGGAGAAGTTTCGTTCAGATCTCGCGCAAGTAACCGAAAGAGAAGTCCAACTCCTGAGAGACATAGCAAAGGCGGGAAATGACGAGGTCAGTCCAAGGCAAATGAGCAATCAATACGAACGAAAATACTTCAGCCGCCTGACCGAAAGGGCTCTGCTTCTTCGCGTCGGTCGCGGTCGCTACAAACTTTATCATCCACTTTTCCGGCTCTTTCTAACTCAAGGATGATCTCCCGTCACGAACGACAATCGAAAATCTGCGAATGCTGGGGCGGAAGCCCTCGCTCGTTGGCAGAAGCATCATAAGAGGGTCTTGACATGAAGAACGCCATTCCGCAGCTTGAGCCAAATTCAGCAGCAACAGTTGACCCGCCCGCAGAGATACTGAGCGCCAAAGAGGTCGCACAAGACATCGGAGCCAGCAAGACCTGGGTGTACGCCCACGCAGACGAATTGGGGGGCTACCGCGTCGCAAGGCGCGTATGGTTCCGATGGCAGCGCATCTCAGGCGACATAGGGCGCGAAGAAGCCAAGCAAACACAGCGATAGCCGCAGCGCAAACGAAAACGAGAGCCATCAGCCGGAACGCTGCGGCAAGCTTGCCGCAGCGTTCCGGCGCGGCCTGCCATTCCTTTGCATCCCCCACAAAGCGGAGTCCATTCCCTTGTCCCCTTCCGCCCCTTACCCATTCCCCTTAGCCATTTGCTGATTTCCATTCCCATTTTCCTATCCACTCCCATTTCACGTCAGGAGCAAACCCTTGGCGCTGGACGAAGAACGCGATAGCAGAAAGCTTTCAGGAGTGGCCATCAGATCGTTCCATCGACCGTTGCAATTCCCACTGAGCGATATTAATGTCGTTTCCGCGACACCAGATGATCTGGCACGGATAGGAAGAAAGTCCATGTCAAGACGATCTGGGCAGTCAGGCAGTATTCAGAAGGAAGGCAATTGGTACGTGGTCCGTTACTGGAAGGATGTCGCGGGACAAGAGAAACGGCAGCGGGTGTACGAGAGAATCTGTCCGATCTCTGGCCCCGGCAAACTTTCAGCGTCTGAACGGGAACGCAAGGCGAAGGAGATCATCGCTGCTAGTGGAGTGGACACCCAGGAGTATTTCGACAAAGTGGTGAAACAGTCGGCTCCTGGCGTGACGTTCCGTCAGCAGGCGGATTCCTGGCTCGAAGATATGCGTAACCGCGACAGCGACCCGTTGGCTCCGTCAACCATCGCTACGTGGGGCTACGCACTGGACAAATGGATAAAGCCAAACATCGGCGACATGCCTCTGGAGTCCATCAACGTTGTGGCTATGAAAGACCTAGTGGCCAAGATGGTCAAAGGCGGCCTGTCTCCGAAGTCGGTTGGGAACTACTCGCAGATCGTGAAGATGGTCATGGCCTCGGCAACGGATGAGCAGGGCGAGGAGCGGTATCCTCGCAAGTGGAATAACAAGATCATTCGCATGCCGAAGGTGAACAAGAAGAAGCAACGCACACCCAGCTTCACCGGTGAAGTGGTGACCAACATTGTCCAGCGAACCGAGGAGGAAAAGTACCGCGTGCTGTTCGCGCTCCTGGCCTCATCGGGATTGAGGTTTGGAGAAGCCTTGGGAATCAACATCAAGAATATTTCCCCGGACTGCTCCAACATCAAGATCGTCGAGAAGGCTTGGGGCTCGGAAGTACAAGACCGCTTGAAAACCCAAAGCGGAGAGCGGGAGATCGACCTTCATTCTTCGATGGCCAAAATGCTGCGGGGCTACATGGGAAAGCGGACGCACGAAAAGTGGGCAAGCAAGACCAACCTGTTGTTTGCCTCACGCAACGGCAAGCCGCTTCACCAGTCGAACGTCCTGCGGCGCAAGCTCCATCCGGTCTTGGCTGCAATGGGCCAACCGAAGTGCGGCGTCCATGCGTTCCGCCGCTTTCGCAACACGTACCTGCGGAACTTCACGGCGACACCTCCAGGTCTCTTGCAGTTCTGGATGGGTCATGCCGGAGAGGGCATGTCCGACCTCTACGACAAGATCAAATCGAACGTGGCGTTTCGCAAAGAGATGGCAGAGAAGGCGGGCTTGGGTTTTGAACTTCCATCCAAAATCATCGTTATTGGACGGAATGGACGGAAACTCAAATCTGTGCACGATTTGGAAATGAGTGCAACTGCGTGAAAGTAGTAGGGTAAGTGGTCGGGGCGAGTGGATTTGAACCACCGACCTCCTGGTCCCGAACCGGGTTGTCGAAAAATCTAAAGCCTTGCGGGTGTTGCGGCTACAAGCCTCATCAACCCAAAATCCTGCCTCAGTTGGTCCACAAATGGTCCACAAAGTGCCGTGCGACCATCCCAAAATTCAAATTCACCGCCTGGTTTGTGCACGTCGTCGTGTGACCGGGGTCGTGCGCCGAGTTCTATTCCTGAATCGGACACAACCAAGACCGACGGATTCCCGGCGAATCCAGTTTCTTGGCTCGCGTAGTATTGTTTCCGCGCGATTAGGACACCGCGGTGTGTTGCTCGTGAGTGATCGACCCGAGGCGGTGACAAAATACCTGGTCTAGGAGGCAACGTGAAAAAAAGAGAATCTCAAATAATTCAGATTTGGTTGTTCGGACCGACCAAGAACCACAGAAGCGCGTCATCTCGTCTCTACAGACCCTTCTTGATGATTACCTAAGACATTTAGCTGTAAAAGGCTTCGCGGCAACTACACTCAGGGTGCGGCGGGTTCATATCGAAATGTTCCTGACGTGGTGCCGAAGAACACAGATCACCGCGCCAAATCAGGTCACGGCTACATCACTTGAAAATTATCAGCGACATCTGTTCGACTATCGGAAGAAAGATGGCCAGCCTTTGGCGATTGCAAGTCAGCACGCACGGTTGGCCCCGCTGAAGCTTTGGTTCAAATGGATGGTTCGTCGCAACTACCTTTCTGATGATCCGTCGTCCGAATTGGAGCTGCCCCGCGTTGGTTACAAGCTGCCGTGCGTGCTCAACAAAGAAGAAGCGGAACTTGTCTTGAAGCAGCCCAACCTGCAAACGGTTATCGGCCTTCGTGACCGGGCAATCCTAGAGACCTTGTATTCCACCGGAATCAGGCGCGGAGAATTACTGCATTTGAGACTCTATGATATCGATGCGAAGCATGGGCTCGTAACGGTGCGCGAAGGGAAAGGAAAGAGGGATCGCGTGGTTCCCATCGGTGAAAGGGCTTTGTTTTGGCTCGACCGCTATCTATCGAATGTGAGACCTAAAATGGTAAGAGAACCTCATGAAACTGTCGTTTTCTTGAGCGCAGGAGGGCAGCCTTTCGCGCCCAACCATCTCAGCTGGCTGGCTCGTCGCTACGTCGTTGCGGCGGGAATCGGGAAGTCGGGAGCCTGCCACATCTTTCGGCACACGATGGCGACCTTGATGCTCGAAGGCGGCGCGGACATCCGTTACATTCAGGCAATGCTCGGCCATGTTCGACTCGACACAACGAAAATATATACGCACGTTTCGATTCGCATGTTGAAGCAAATCCATAATGCAACCCACCCCGCAGCTCGGCTCGAACAAACATTCGTTTCGGTTTTAAAACTGCGGTGCAACTCTGGCGATGACGATCAGCCATAGGGTTCTTAACGGAGCCGAGAAAAATATCCGACTAGACACGTCATCGCGAATGGAACTGGACTGCCCGATGTCCAGCCCCTACACTGGGCCTCATGCGCTCGTCCGTGCAATATGTGGAGCCGAGGCTCGTCTGTGCGTTTTCGCCACCGAAAGCGGCCCTAGACCGAGTGCAGGCAAACCATCCTCGGGGATCGTACTACCGCGCCAGATACTACGACCCGACGACCGGGAGGTTCCTCAGCGAAGACCCCTTGGGGATTGGAGGAGACACCCCAAACTTTTACGAGTACGCATACAACAATCCTTTGAGCTACGTGGACCCGCTTGGGCTTTCCACGCTGCTATTTAATCGTTTTGAGAACTTTCTGACTTTATACGACAAGAACGGCAGGCCTGTGCTCAGCTGTTTCGCAAAAAACGACACAGTTCGGCACAGCAATGGACCTTGGCCGGATGGAAGTAACCCCTACCTGTACCACAAATCTCACCCTCCAGATCCGAACGGATCTTACGGGCTAAATGGGATTTTTGTGTTCAAGGTCCCGGGCAGGACCGGCATGGGTGTTCACGCTGGCCGCGCCAACAGAGGTGGACCAAACGCCAAAACGAAAGGGTGCGTGCGCACGACGAACGCATGTATGCAAGACATATCTAACTTTGTGGGTACTGACCCTCTGCAAAGCATTACGATTGCACCTTAATTCGAACGGAGTGACTCAAGGCATGATCAGACCGGCAGTGCTGGCCGTTCTTCTCTTACTCAGTTTTGCTTCCGGGCTACGGGGCAGTGACTGTGGACTGAAGACAGGCCTGTACCAGGCCCGAAAAAACGTTGTTGCTCAGTACGCTCGCGAGGTGGGAAACGATTATGCTGGGCGCCAGGCGCTGGCTGACACTCTCCTGAAGCAGCAGAAGGAGATCGACCGGCAATATCATAGTTTTATGGAACGGGTTTCCCAAACCGGGAGCGTGGAAAAGCGTGCGCAGGCGGAGGTGTGCTGTCGCCAGACAGGTGGCGATCCCATTGCACATCTAATTTGTGGCCTCGCGACCTACTTGCGAGATGATCGAAGAGATCCAGCTGCGTTTCTAGAGAGTGTCCCTGCCGACAAAGAATCAGCCAACGCGCTGTGGGCGTTAGACGAGATAGCATCCTCTCAGGGGGACGAAACCGGGAAGGCAGTCGCGCCTTTTGGGCCCAGTGGGCCGGTAGATCGATATCTCCATGAACTTTTTCGGCTAACTGCGAATGGCGAGCCCGAAGCAATCAAGAAGTACTTGGGGCTGTACCCGCTCGCCGACGGCGAATATGCGGAGTCCATGGAAGACCAATTGGAGCGCTTGTTTTTCGAGCATCCAGCCGTCATATTGCGGCACTGGGCGCTGTTTAAGGCCGACACGCGAATTTTTGCGGACCTAAAAGAATCTCTCTCATCGGAGCAGAAGCAGCGCATCGTATCCGGCGCAAAGGCAAACTGCTCAATTGACCGTACGGCGTGTAAGGAGCTAATCGCCGAGTTCCACTAGGATGAAAGCATATTCCCTTCATTGGATGGCGCGGTTCCTGCCGGCTAACGCCGAGCTG
>DASYZA010000060.1:0-7293 GCA_035946775.1 Candidatus Sulfotelmatobacter sp.
GGATTCTATGAACTCCCGCGGTCAGTCTTCCGATTCGAGTTGTGCTGACCAGATGCACCTTGCGGAGCGTGAACTATCCGCTTTCGTTCGTGCCGTGACGCAACTATATGGATCCGAGGAGGCAAAGCTCGCGGCCGAGGATTGGCTAGACGAATCCGAGCTAATGGATAGTCCGCCGCGATTAACCGACCGCAATTGGCGTGCGGTCACGATCGCCGCCTCGGCGAGACTAGCAAATCAGTTATCCATCGCGCCGCAGCAACGAACATTGTTGGTCCCCAACAAGAGGCGGACATCGGAAATACCATCGTCAAGTCGTTTCTCCTTCACGCTTCTGGAGTGATGCTCTTATCGGGACCGATGGCGTCAGAATTGCGAAGTGAAAGAAAAAGAATCAACGATGACCCAAGATAAGTGAGACCGTTGATTCGTTTAGCCAAGCAAATTGCTGGAGAAAACCATTATGAAGCGATTTACATTCTTGCTGGTGGCGGCCGCAACAATCTACGGCCTTGTGATCCTGGTCGTCCCTGCCCCAGGCCATGCGGATACGCAAATCGCCTCGCCGTTCGTGACCGAAATCCCCCAGGGGTACCGCAACTGGAGGTGGATTTCCTCGGCCCATGAAGAAGGCAACCTCCACAGCATCGGTGCCGTCCTGGGCAACGATGTAGCGATCAACGCTTACCGGGAAAGGAAACTCCCGTTCCCGGACGGCGCCATCATTGCCGCTCTGCACTATCGCCACGTCCCATCGGAGGAGAACAACAAGGTCTTCGGTCAAGCGCAGTCCTTTGTCCCAGGCTCCCCCACGAATCTTCAGTTTATGGTCAAGGACTCCACCAAGTACGCCGCAACTGGCGGCTGGGGATTCGGGCACTTCAACGCGAGCGATGGCAAACCCGGCGACGCCTCGCTCATGAAGACATGCTTTCCCTGCCATACACAGGCAAAAAGCAGCGATTTGGTCTTCACCCACTATGCACCGTAGGACCCAAGCCATGGCGATTCGATGAAAGAGCACGAGTCTTTCTCGAATTGGATTTACGAAGAGGAATTGCACTTTGCTTAGCGCGAGCGATTAGCGTTCATCCCTGCGGTAGTGGAGCAGGCCGAAATGTCCGGAGGATTGGATGCGCGGTAACGGCATCCGTTGAACGGGGGTTATGGTGTCCAAAGTATGGTTGGTAACAGGAAGCGCGAGCGGTTTAGGTCGGGAAATCGCAGAGGCCGTTCTTGCGTCCGGTGATCGCCTGTTGGCCACCGCTCGTGATCCGCAACGATTGAATGATCTTGTAGAGCGCTATGGAAGACAAGTGGTAGCCGCCGCCCTGGACGTCACCGATGAGGCAGCCGCCAAAATCGTGGTTGCTAAGGCGATTGATGTATTCGGACGATTGGATGTTCTCGTCAACAATGCTGGATACGGGGAGACTGCCCCGTTTGAGCAGCTGAGTTCGGAGAGATTTCGCGCCTTGATTGAAACAAACTTCTTTGGCGTTGTTTCCATGACGCGCGCTGTTATTCCGATCATGCGCAAGCAAAGAAGTGGCTGCATCCTGCAGATCTCATCGGTCGGCGGTCGGCTCGCGACACCTGGAGGCGCTGGTTACCATGCTGCGAAATGGGCCGTAGGCGGCTTCACGGAAGCAATTGCGCTGGAGGTTGCAGCTTTTGAGGTGAAGGTATGCGCTGTGGAGCCTGGTGGCATGAGGACCAACTGGGGAACTCGCGCGAATGCGGATGTCCCGGTTCTCTTGCCAGAGTATGAGCGGTCAGTCGGCGCGTTGGTTGAGAGCCTTGAGCCCTATTGGGGGCATGAGACGAGTGATCCCGCAAAGGTCGCCGAGGTAATCCTGCAGCTCGCCACGAAAGAGCAGCTTCCTGCTCACCTCCTGCTTGGTAGCGATGCTGTGCACTATGCCCAGCTAGCAGAGGACAAGCGGGAGTCTGACGCCAGGGCGTGGCTTGACGTTAGCCTCTCAACCGATGCAGAGGGTGTGCAGATGCAGCCTGCTTTGAAGCTCTAAAGGAGTGCGGCGAAAACCACAATGGTCGCGTCACATCAGACTACGTGTCCAAGTACAGGAAGCCTAAGTTAGGGATCAGGAGAGAAACCCGCGATGAAGCACCCGACTGCTTATAAAACCGCACAGATCGACGGGCTGTCAATTTTCTACAGAGAGGCCGGACCGAAAGATGCGCCGACCCTGCTTCTACTGCATGGACTTCCATCATCGTCGCGGATGTTCGAGCCCATCTTCTCAAGAATGTCGGATCGTTACCATCTGGTCGCACCTGATTACCCGGGCTTCGGACATAGCGACTGGCCGGATCCGAAACAATTCTCCTATACGTTCGATCACTATGCCGAGATCATGAATCATTTCACAGAGGCCCTCGGACTCTCACACTACACGCTCTACATGCAGGATTATGGAGCGCCGGTAGGTTTTCGCATGATCCTGACACATCCGGAGCGCGTGGAAGCACTCATCGTTCAAGACGGGGTCGCCCACAACGAGGGCCTGGGTGCGAATTGGAAGACGCGGCGAGCGTTTTGGGCTGATCGAGCGACGAACGAAAGTGCGCTGCGCACGAACTTGCTCTCGTTGGCCGCAACACGCACTCGGCATGTAGGAAACGATCCGAATGTGGAACGTTACGATCCGGATCTCTGGACGGATGAATTCTACTTTTTGAACCAGCCCGGCCAGGGTGACATCCAAAGCGATCTGTTTTACGACTATCGAACCAACGTGGACGCCTACCCGAAGTGGCAAGCCTGGATGCGCGAGAAGCAGCCCCGACTCCTGGTGATTTGGGGCAAGTATGAGCTCTCGTTCGACCCAGGTGAGCCGGAACGTTATCGCACGGACGTGCCGAATGCTGAGGTTCACATCGTTGACGGCGGCCATTTCGCATTGGACACGGCAGCAGATCAGATCGCCGCATTGATGCACGGATTCCTCGGCTCTTCGCACGAGGGAACCAAGGTCCTTCGGGCGGGATGAAGCGGTCTTGGAGCGTCGGTACTACGAGGAAAGTCCAAAATGCGTTCAGACATTGTGCCCGGAGGCATTTTCCCAAATTATGAACTGCCCGATCACACGGGCAACATGCGCAAGCTCAGCGAACTACAAGGTGAGGATCCGCTGATTCTCACGCTTGCGCGCGGCCACTATTGCCCAAAAGAGCATCAGCAGCATTTGGAACTCGCCGCGTTCTACCCAAAGATCGCAGTTGCGTACACTCAGATCGCGACAATCGCCACCGACGATCACCATACACTGCAAGAATTTCGCGCGTCGGTCGGAGCCCAATGGACCTTCCTTTCAGACCCCAATCGAACAGTTCAGAAGGATCTCGACATCCAGGAGTACACAGACCCCGAACACAATCCGATGATCCCGCACACGCTGGTGCTCAAGCCCGGCCGAGTCATTCATAGCATCTATAACGGTTATTGGTTCTGGGGACGTCCATCGGTCACCGATCTTTGGCACGATCTGCGCGTGGTAACTAGTGAAATCCGTCCAGATTGGGATCTGAGCACTCCCGGTCTCCGCGAGGCATGGAATGCGGGTGACTTCTCGCGTTTTCACGGGTGGAATAAAAAGCCCAGCACGCAAGATCTTTCGATATCACGGAAATAGGACAGGCACAAAGCTGGTACCTGATGCTAGGAGACCTCGCAATGTTCCCGCAACTCGCGCGCTTCACCGATCTCGGCCTGCTGCTTCTGCGACTCATGGTGGGCCTTGTGTTCGTCACTAGCGGCTATAGCCATCTGAGGGATCCGGAAGCGCGCTCGAAGAGCATCGGCATGTCGAAGAGCTTCACGATATTCCTCGGGATGGCCGAGGTCGCTGGCGCCTTGGGACTCGCCTTCGGGGCACTTACGCAACTCGCCGCTTTCGGACTCGTCCTGCTCATGCTGGGAGCGATCCAAAAGAAAATCTTCTCCTGGCATACCGGCTTCTGGGGGGACAAAACCTACGGCTGGCACTACGACCTAATGTTCGTCTTGATGAATCTAGTGATCGCCTTCACAGACGGCGGGCACTATGTGCTGTTGAAGTAGCGCCTCCGATGCCGATTCATGCGAAGGTATCGAGCCATACCATCGTCCAATAGATTCGTTTCGTTGGTTCTGGCGTAATCACACCTGCACCCGCAAAACAATCGCGGGACTCTCCACGATTGCGCAATTCAAGAAAGAAGGACACGACCACAATGTCAGCGGCAACAAGCTACGTATCGTCCGATCCAGCGAGCATCGGCACCCAATCTACCACCGAGGAAGAGGCATCGCTCCTGATATCTGCTCGAGCCGGTGACTCGGTGGCATTTGAGTGTCTCGTCATGCCGCACTGGGACGCTCTGCTTCGTACTACCCAACGGATTCTTCGTAATCGAGAGGACGCGGAGGACGCTGTGCAGACGGCACTGCTCGATGCTTACCGCAATCTGAATGGCTTCCATGGGCGTTCTCGATTCTCCTCGTGGCTCACTCGCATCGCCATGAACGCGGCTTTGCTGCGTTTGCGCGTGAGCCGGCGAAAAAGGGAAACATCGCTCGATGATGTAACTGAAGAAGGCAAGCCTCGTGCGAGCCTCCAGCTAGTGGAGACGCGGATGAATCCCGAGCAGGAGTTCTTGTCGAAAGAACGTCGAGTTCTGCTCCGAAAAGGTCTCAAGAGGCTGACGCCGCCCGATGTTAGAATCCTGCACCTGCGTACCATGCAAGAGTTGTCTGCGGAAGAAACAGCAAGAATCTTGGAACTTCCGGTAAAAACCATGAAGTCGAGGCTACATAGAGCGCGCACGAAGTTGGCACGACACGTGGAGTCGATTGTTGCACGCAAGCGGCGTCGCAGAATTGGCAACTAAGATTTGTAAGCGCTGCGGTTAAGCACGGACCTATAACGATGACGCTTACATGCGTCTTTGGGCACTGTTTCCATTGATGCTTGCATCGCCTGACTCGCCGGATCTGACATCGGGGCCCGGTTCGAACTTCAGAACCACTCTCGTCTCGAATTCTTCGTCGATTTGAATCGTTAGATGAAGACAGCAGGAGGAACACAGCCAGGCATATTCAATCTGCCCAGACTTGGCTGAGCATCTCGGCTTGTGCCTGGCCAGCGCCTCCTTGGGGCCAATGACGTACAGTTTTCCTTCGTGAAGGTAGCGGAATAGAGTCCGACAGGTTGGATTGGCGCATTTTGAGAGCATTCGATCTCCGAACGATTCCTCTGCGATTGGGTGCTAGTGTTGCCGCATGGCGAATGGGACTAGTCACAAACAGAGGCGATCCACTCGATTACGCCACAAGCATCAGAGCGAGCCTATTGGACAAAGGTGTTGACCGATACCTTTGGATTGGTCAGCTAGCGGGAAACTACTTTTGCCGAAGGTCTGGTTAGGGCAGCGTCAACGAAGATCAGAATCTGTGAGGCTGGTTGCAGGAACTCGCTGATGCTCCCGCTATGCGTAGAGGAAGGGCCGGCTTTTGTGGCTTCTCCAGAAATAGGCGAGGATGATCACACTCGCAACTGCTGCGTACGCACACCACACCGAGGTAAACGCATAGCGTTTCACCACCATCACAACCAGCAGGATCGCGAGGTTCACGGCGCCGAGAATAACCATCATCCTGATCTCCGAGAAAAACAGCGCGCCACATGTTGCAATCACATAAAGCACTGCAACGGCGGTATTGTTGGTCGCCTGATTGATGTAGACGATGCTATTTCCCCTGACATATAGCTCTAACGGGAATGCTGTCAACGCCCACAAGATATAGAGCGATATTCCTCCGCCGAGCACCAGGAACGGGAGCATACGCCTGCGGCCCTTCACGTTTGGTTCGAACAGCAGCACGCTTAGCGGCAGCAAGAAAGGAAGGAGCCCCTGCGCATAAAGCATGAAGGCCGCGCCCATATCGTGCGCCACCTCCGGAGAGAGAACTCCATCCAACCCCAGCCAGACGAATCCTTCAGTGAACTGATGAATCGCGAATAGCAAGGGCAGTGCCGCAAAAAGTAGTTCCCGTCGGTGCTTCACTTTGGTAAACGTGACCACGCCAACGGCGCCCAGAACTCCGCTACCCACAAAATTCGCTGTCGCTGAAAAACACATAGTTTGTCTTCTCCGCTGCGAGGATTGCATCTATTCGCGGAGAATGCAAAGCATTTGCTCATCTGGGGGACAAGCGGCGTCCTACGAGATTCCCTTCCGCATCGGCGCAAACGCCTCACCCTCAGCTCTGGTTAGTTGGCTTCTGGCATCTGAGCACAAGGATTGGAGGTGAACAATTAGACGATAGTATCGCCAATACTTTCGGGCCATTTGGCGACGGCCGTTCGCCCGCGCGCCGCTGAAATCAGATTTCCGATACCAAAGTCCAATGGCGCTCGACCTGGTTCTGGTGCGAGTTTGGTAGAGGACGAGGCACGGCTCGTCTGCGAGCGCGAAATTGCTCAAGATGCGAAACGCATGCGTCCGCTGTTTCGAGAGTTCTCCATGAATCAGGTAGATGTGATGGGGACCATCGAATCGACTGTACGAAGAAAAACAATCAGAGAGAGAAGCACATGGATCATGACGAAGCAACACGAAGTTTAGGACGCCTGTTCGAAAGAGAGGCTAACCGGGCACAGGAAACAGTAACCGAACTTGAGGTTTTGGCGTTACACCTCCCCGAAAAACCCCGACAACTCGCGCAGTCCCAAATCAAGGCAAGTCACAAACTGGCGAAGGAGTTTCGCGAACTCGCGCTTCGAAGCAAGGAGAAATAGCGCACAAGGCCCGAGGAGTGTCTTCATTGTGTGGTCCCACTGGACGGTCTTGGTTTGCGTGATCAGAACTCACAAAGAACTGATCATGGCTCGCCACGTGGCCGGACTCACGGCATCATAACCTAGTCAGCAGGAGGGATGGCCATGCCAAAGGCGAAACCTTCGGAACAGATCCAGCAACCCTCAAAAGAGGCAGGAGCTGGAAAGAACGATTCGCGTCGAGCGAGCGCAGGAGAGGAGCCGGGTGAGCCGATCTCTTTCGAATTCGATGCTGCACTTTCGAGTGCGGTGGAACGAAAAAGATCAAGGCCGGTCAAGCAAGTTGAGATCAAGGGACCGCTTTCGCCGCAGATGCTCGACAAAATGCATCGCTACTGGCAAGCCGCAAATTATTTGACAGTCGGCCAGATCTATTTATCCGACAACCCTCTGCTTCAGGAGCCGCTCCGGCCTGAACACATCAAGCCTCGCTTGCTAGGACACTGGGGCA
>DASYZA010000061.1:0-4019 GCA_035946775.1 Candidatus Sulfotelmatobacter sp.
ACACGATTGTCCTGGCAGAACCGGGTTAGCAGCATGATTCCCTGCCGCAACATGCGATCCCACGAGTCTCCGTTGGAGTAGTGCAAATCTTGGTTTTGACACGCAGACCATTCGTCGAACAGGACTGCTCCGGGGTCTTCATGCCGAAAAAAGGCACCCAGGGCTCGTTCGAAGGCACGACCGAAGAGCATCGCTGCCCGAGTATCCTTCTCCTTCCAGCCGCCGAGATAGCGATGCTTGTATCGCTTCGGGCAGGTGAGGTATTGGCTGATCTGGGTGTAGCTGTAAGTCATTTCAGGCCACCTGCGGATGGTCCAGGTTTGCGGTCGAAAGTTCTTCCCAACGCCCGGCGGAGGCAAAGCCGTCCAGTCGAATGAGGGAAGCACCGTTCAAGACGATGTGGCTGATCTTGACCACGCCCTTCAGACCTACAAGCTGCGTTTCGTCGACTTCGTCGCGACCCAATAACTCGGTGTCGTAGCCGAAGTCGCGCAGAAACCAGTTCATCTTCCAGAGGGCTTTCGAACTGCAATAGAGGCGACTGGAAATCACCTGTCCGGCAAATCGGCCGGGCTCAAGAATGGCCAATGTCAGCGCGTAGTAGGGCTTCTGTCCCTGCCGGAAAAAACGGGCTCGTTGTACCCGAACCAGGAAGACTCCGTCGGGGATCTGGTCGGCGGCACAGCGATCGGCGGCGTGGAGGCCGGTGATCTGGCGTTTCATGCGGCACCTTCTTCTTTCTGGCCACGATAGCTGTTGAGCTGGCAGAGCAGGGCATTCCGATCCTTCTCGGCCCAGTCGGCGAGGTGCACGACGAAATTTTCCACCCGTTCCCTGCTAGCCTCTCTGAGGGTCTTCACACCGCAGAAATCGGTGGCGTAGGCCTTGACCAGGTTGGGATCGAGTTGATGTTGGCGGATGATCTGGCAGAGCCGGTCGCGAACCTTCGGGGTGCCGTGGTTCCCATTGCCATTGGCAGGCTGAGGCAGCTTCTTGGATTCTGGGTTCGAAGCCAGTTGGCTGGCGAAAGACCCGATCTCCTCAACCGAGCAGATGCCGATGCCGTAGGCTTTGCGAAGGGCTCGATTGACAGCGCGGGTTTCAGCCACACGCATTTCTGCTCCGTGGACTAGCGATGAAACATTGGACGGATCGGCATCGCCGTAACCGACAAAGCCGCGACATGTGCGGGATTTGTAGACCGTTGCCTTGAATGCCCAACGAAGTAAATTGGAATCGGACAATTGTGAAACAGGTTCGACGTGAATCCCAGCACAGTGGCTCCGACGCGCCACACGGAGAAGCCCTGAGTGGGTCACATACCAGTGACCGTCGAGCCAAATCAGATCTCCGGATTCGACCGAGAGCCGGTATCTTGCATTCGGATCGGTCGATTTGATGGATAGCCGGGGCGATTTACCGATTTTGACCTTGCCGCTGGAGTCCGTGCGCATTTTTCACCTCGTTCTTTCTTCAGGGGAATCGCATTCTGCATATCGTCTCAACCGACTTTGCGTTATAAGGGATACAGTTTGCGATTCTTGGATTATGTACATATACATTTTATATGTATCTACACATTGAGTCAAGGTTTCATGCCGACTTCAAAAAAACCAGAAATCAACTGGAAGGCTGTGGGCAGGCGGGTGCGCGAACTTCGCGGGTTTGACGTCAATCAGGCCCAGTTTGCTCTCGACTTGGGAGTCAGTCAGGGACAGCTCTCAAGATACGAACAGGGAACGAGCGAAATCGGAGCAGAGGTGCTGCTTCGGCTGGCCCGTAAATCTGGAAAATCCATAGAATGGCTGCTAACTGGGAGGTCCTCTGCCTCACAGAACCAGACGAAAGCATGACATGAAGTCGGAAGTTCGCTATGTGGTGGAATGGGAAAATGGGTATTTCTTGGGACAGCAGGACCACGCTTGTTTGCGGGAAGCCGCCGCCCAGGGATTAACGCTTGTGACCGATGACCGGAGGACGATTTCTCCCCTGCTCAAAATCTGGGGGAAGAAGAGCGAACGCACGGTGGCGTGGTTTTTGTGGATGAAAAAACGATTTCTCCCGCGGATATCGGCTGTTTGGTCTGGGCCTTAAGTCGACTGGCAAGAGAAGCCAGGAATTGGGTCTGGACTAATAGAATCTATTTCCTAAGGCGTGGAGCCAAGCCCTTCCGGGATTTCGGCGTTGAGAAGAGGCCTTCGGCGAATCGCTGACGAAGGAACGGAGGACGTGCACGCAGATCTGCGAGATGCTGCTACACGAAAGTGCCGAGGCTTGCAGGAAAGAGGGCCCCAAGTTTATTCAGCACCTGGTCGCCAAGCAGAAGGCTAGGGTAAAGGACTAATGACCGACTCCAGAAAACGGTTCGCCATCGATGAGTGAACTCGTCGTGTCTCTGAAACAGGGGGGGCTAAGTGATAGATGCAAAGGTACTTGTAATCCTTGACTTGCCTATTTTAGCTGGAATAAAGTAAGTGCAGTCGGCACAGAAATGGCCCGATTCCTCTTCGGTATGCCAATACCGGGGACCCAGATAAGTAACGCTTCAGATGATAGGTCTCGTTTCGAACGCATCTTGCTAAGGCTCTGAATCAGCTTTAATTCATGCGAATTAGTTGTATGGCGCTCCATGGGCGGTCAACTCGCGCCTGAGGCCCCGAACCGGGCTGACCGGCGGAGCAACTGTCCTGTCCGCAATTTCACGCCAAAGGAGAACAGTTATGAAGCACAAAAAAACGGTTACGGACGCCGTTCGCGCCGCCAATCGAGCCAACTCGCAACTCTCCACCGGTCCTAGGACTGACCGGGGAAAGTCGCATTCACGGAGAAACGCTCACCTACACGGCATACTCGCGCGAAAGGTCGTACTGGACACCCACGAACAACGAGCCGAGTTCCGGAAGTTGCGGCGACATTGCAAAAAAGAGCTTCATCCGAAAGGGCTGCTCGAGAAGTTTGTCGCGGAAGAAATTGCAACCATATTCTGGAAGCTCGGACTTATAGAACCTCTTGTATTCCGGGAACTTTCGAGGAGTCAAGAGCTTTTAGATGGCGTGGACAAGATTTTTCACTTCAGCGTCTTTCATAAAGATCTTGAGTTGCCGATTCGAGGCGATGATCTTCCGCTTGATCGCGGGTGGGACTGTGAGCGGATGGTCGTTCGGGCTATTGTTAGCAAGGACCAGCATTACTCCAAGACCGTGTGTGGTCCTCCTATCTCGAATGGGCAGATGGTGCAAGCGGCTAAAGCTTCACAGAAGGACGACCACCAGAGCGTCGATCACCTCGAGGTAGAGGCTGTCATGGGGAATGCGCTCGAAACCCTGACTCGGTACCAGACGAAACTGAAGCGCGATCTCTACCGTGCAATCGACACGCTACGCAAGATCCAGGCGGAAAGGAGGGAAGGCGAGAAGTGAAGTTTTTCGCGAAACGCGAATTTGCGAAACGAAGCCAACAAGTCATTTGTTTTCAGTGTTCCGGTAGACAAAGGAGTTTCTGGGGAAGGTTGCCTCAGGCCGCGGAATTTGTTCCCGATAAATAGGCGAAAAACTGAAATGCTCAAGCTTCTTCTCGATGAGCACATCTCGCCGGACGTAGCGAAGGGTCTCCGAATGGCATCGGCGAAGTGCAGGGTCGCGCCTCCGGGGCAGTGAAAACGATCCGAGGGATCCTAGAGAGAGTGGAAAACTTGTCCGATGAAATTTGGAGACTAGGTGTTAAAATTCTCAATCTTCAAACAAACAGATTTCACAGAGGTGCGACAACGCACCTGAACGGATTTCTGGGGACCAATTGATGGATTTGCAGTCAAAACACAACGGCTCTGGCGGATCAGAGGCGATAGAACCGGTCGAACTCCTGCCCTTTGAAAAAAGTCACCACGCCCTATACCCCCACCTTGGCCAGGAACATAGCCCAATCCTCCACTATTGGCGAATTCTGCAGAAACGCAAATGGGTGATGCTGGCCACATTTGCCATTGTTTTTGCGCTCTCGGCAATCGCGGTTCTCAGTAA
>DASYZA010000062.1:0-3391 GCA_035946775.1 Candidatus Sulfotelmatobacter sp.
GACTGGTCACGCGCCAATTCTGACGGCACGTTCGGCAACCGCTTCGACGATCCTGAAGGCTACTATCGCGTACTCTACGCCGCCTCGCAGAAGCTCTCTTGTTTTCTGGAAACTCTGGCGCGCTTTCGTCCCGACCTCTCCTCCTGGCGGAACTCAACGAGATTCAGGGCGAGAACGACTTCTTCCTGCTTGGCTCCGTACCGCGGGAGCGGTGTGAAGAGCGCCTGCTCGGATCGGTCCACGCAGAAGGAACCTATGCGGACATCTATGGCGCGGAGTGAATCGCCCACTCCTCGCGGGAGAATGCTTGCGCCTCGGCTTGAATGACGTGGACGCCGCAGGGTTTGCGCCCTAATCATTGCTTGAGCGGAGAAAGACAACACAACCGAAGCTTCTCGTGCGACCCGCAAATACAAGGATCATTTTTGCCTATTTGGCGAGCCTCACACATTTGAAGCAGTAGCTTGTAAGACTTAGCACGCCAATAACGTGTGCTGCCATCAGACAGCAGCGAACTGCCCCAGACAGCCGGTACCCGTGTCCGATGAGATCTCTCCGTCATCAAAGTTAACAGCCGATCTTGTGCTCTTTGTAAGATCGCACGCGGCACAGCGCGTGATAGTCCTGCGTTTACAGCCACGTTGAACCTCTCGCCGCTCCCTCTGAGGAGAATCTCTCCCGTCTCTCTGCGAAACGCCTCGCCCTCGGGGGTTCCCCTGAACCAAATGATATTCCGCAAAATCGACATGTTGCCGTAAAGCAGAGCACCAAGATCGGAATTGTATGCGCCGGATGAAACATAGCTAGCCATGTGATCAGCTTGCATTTCGATGGGACGGAACCCAAAGGCCGCGTTGGTCAACTGAACCCCGCCAAAAGGTACCTTGGCAGCTTGAATACCGTACTCTTCACACAAAACTGCCGTCTGGATTAGGTGTGCCAGTCGAAGGTACGGATATCGGAGCCAACGCGGTACCTGCGTGGGGAGAACGAGATCACTGATTCCGAGCAACCGAGATACTGCGGGCATTAGTAGAGCGCTTCGAGCTAATGACGGGAAATCCGCTTCTTTGCTCTTGCGATATACGGATGTCCGGCGCTCTAGACTTTCGAACAGTCTTTCTGCCTCCTTCTCTTTTCCGGGCAAGGCATGAACCGCCCGACGAATGAGTACCGATAACGGGGCGGGTTCGGGGCCGTTTGTGGTTCCGCCGACAGCGATAACTAGCTCGCCAATTGCCTCTCCCTTTTTGAACACCACGCCCAGTTTGCCCTCGTTGTGAATGAACCGTAAGAGATCTAAGCGGATGAACTCCCAAAACCATTCTCCCAGTACCTCGTGTGCGGAGCCGAGAGCGCTGAAGGGAAGGTAGACAAAATCAAAACAAATCAGACCGACGACAATGTCGTGGAGAGCCGTCGAGACTGGGATTGGAATTTCGTCATTCGTGAAACCAAGGCCAAAGGAGGCTTCTATTTCGTTTGAACTATTTGTGGCCACTATTTCTTCAGACGTTTGCCACGTTCCTGGCGCAAATAAGTCCGAAATAAAGTACGCTGTTTTTCCTAACGGGACGGCGCCCGGAGTGCGGGTTTCTTCCGCTACATCAAGTGCTGATTCAGGCGACTCAGTAATTGCGATCGGGCGCGCCCTGCGTTCTTCTACGGACTGATCCACATGGACCAAGATGCTTAACGCAGCGGTGTGGTCGGCGCGAAATTTAGGTGAGTACTTGATTCTTTGCAGCGAACTCACCGGAACCTCTTGGTTCGTGACCGCGAAGTGTGGTCCGGGCCCGAAAAGGTCCATCTCGCGAGCATTGTCTCGGAGCATCTCAATGATGTACCCATCTCGAACTCCATACCCCAGGAAGACAACTGTGCATGCCGTGAATATATGTTTTAGGCATCCGAGGTAAGAACGATCCGCAATAATGTCAGAGTAATCCGAAGTCGTGAAGACAGTGCTCTGAACGGAACTGATTGACCCATGCAACTTAGCAACGAACGGCTTCTCGCGATTGAGCAAATCGATGCAGCGCGTGACATCGCTTCGTTGTAGCGTTTGAACGTGCGGGAAGCTCTTTTCAAGGCATTCGTCGACGTTAGTTGTCAGAACGAAACTCGGAGTGATCTTTTTCAGAAGTTCGAGAAATCTGTTGTACGTTGGTGTAGCGGGTCTTGGGGCAAATGTCTCTACGATTAGCTTGCGATAGTTTGGGGCATTTGCGTCTTTGCAAAGCTGAAACAGAGCTGGAAATTCCTGCTTGTCTATCAGTCGCATCGCATAAGCATCGTTGAAGCCTGGAACATCTTCTTTGAAAGCCCTACGGACCTGAAGAGCGAGATCTTTCCAAGACGGATACCCCAACCACCTGCTTGTTCCAGCGCCAATCCAGAACACGATCGGTCTTTCGCCTGCCTTGGCCACTCTAAACAGGCGACGGGCGGCAATAATACTAGCCGGATCATCAGCATCTAGCATAAGAAAAATGGGCACGGCGTTTGCCGTGCCCCTTCACAGCTTGCGTCTACTCGACTACTTTGACTTGTTGACCTCAGCGGCTGAAGCCGCTTGAGGTTTGTTTCTTTGTTGCGGCACGGCTACTAAAGCCGAGCCCTTCCCAAACTAACTTACGAGCACCCGCTCGTGCTCCCGCAGCTCATGCAGCGGTAGCAGCTGCCGTTTCTGGTCATGATGCTGCCGCAGAAGCTGCAGGTTGGAGCGTCTCCCAGATCTACGATGCTCGACAGCGCGTCGGCGGCATGCACGGAACCAGCCCTTGGTGCTGAGTCACGAAGCGCGAGCGGTTCTTGCGTGCCGGTTTCTGGAGCCTCAGGGCTCAGGGCTCGGGACTCCGGACTCGCCTTCAGCCTCAGATTTTCGAACAGCATCTGCTGCTGGCCAGTCAGAAAACGCAACTGCAGCCAGCGGAAGATGTAGTCCATGATCGACTTGGCGTAGCCGATATCCGGATTCCCCGACCATCCGCTCGGCTCGAAACGCGTGTGCGCGAACTTCTCGCAGAACGTTCGCAGCGGAACTCCGTACTGCAACGCGAGCGAAACCGCGAGCGCAAAGCTGTCCATCAAGCCACTGACCGTCGACCCTTCCTTCGCCATCTTCACGAACAGTTCGCCAGGATCGCCGTTCGGATAGAGGCCGACAGTGACGTAGCCCTCGTGGTCTCCAACTTTGAACTTGTGCGTGATCGATGCGCGCTCTTCCTGCAGCTTGTGCCGCATGGCGCGCGGAGGAGCGTTGAGATCTTCTTCCTCCACGACAACCGCCTGAGCAGCCGTAGCAGCCGCCGCCACATTGCCCGCTTGAGCAGTCTTCGTTCCCGCCGCGCTGAGCGGCTGCGACTTCTTGCAGCCATCGCGATAAATT
>DASYZA010000063.1:0-3934 GCA_035946775.1 Candidatus Sulfotelmatobacter sp.
GCGGAACTTTGAAATGGGCCGCCGCGAGATTCAGGATTTCGTCGAGAGTATGGTCGAGTGTCTGCATAAATGGGTTCTGTCCGGATCAGGGCAAGTATGGCTGAGCGTCGGTGCTTTCCACAAATTTCTTTAATCCCGCTCGCACCGCGGGCCGCTGGAACAAGTCGCAGAAGAGATCGATCTCGCGCCGCAACTCATCATATGGAATCGGCTTGATGAATGCTTTGGCAGCCGCGGCCGTCCCGCGATCGAACTTGCCCATTTGAGCAGCGGTAGCGCGGGCAGCGCGCAACGCTTCTCCTTCCGCGACGACCTGGCTGACGAGCCCGATCTGTTGCGCCTTCGCGGCATTGAAGCTGCGTCCGGTGAGCAGGAGATCGCGGACGACTCCATTGCCCAGATCGCGCTTCAGGCGCGGGATTCCACCGAATCCGGGTACTAATCCAAGCCGCAGTTCCGGGAAACAGAAGCGAGTCATCTTGTCGGAAATGATCAAATCACAGACAAGAGCGAGTTCAAATCCTCCGCCGAACGTAACTCCATGAACTGCTGCGATTGTGGGCAACGGCGACGCGTCGATTCGATTCAGCACGCGATGAATGCGCTCCAGAAAATCACGCACGCCTTGAACAGCGTCGGATTTATCCATCGTCTCTGAACGCTCGAATAGTTCGCGCAGGTCGGCCCCGGCACAGAATCCGGATTTCATTTCACTGTGGATGATCAGTGCGTGGGTATTTTTCTCAAGATCATCGAGGGCAGCTGCAAACCTTTCTAATTCTGTGAGGGAAAGCGAGCCTAACTCATTGCAAGGCGGGCGATGGAGCAGGAGTTCGACGACTCCATTCTTCAGCTCCCATGACAGCGCTTGACCTTTGAATTGCTGCACGTCGAATCCTTTTTGGGGCTTCTTAAACCGCCTGCCTCACCTGATACATGTCTTCGATTTCGCCTTTCATGAACGATGAGATCAGATCGCGCTTCAGCTTGCCATTTGCAGTCAACATGCCGTTTTCGATCGAGAAAGGCTCCAGGCGCACGCAAAACGCTCGCACTTGCTTATAATGAGGCAAGTGCGGATTGACGGCGTCCAGGGCTGCCTGAACTTGCTCCCGGTTTATCGCACCCGTAACTATAGCTGAAAGATATCCTCGGCCATTTCCTACGATTACGACCTGCTGAGCGGCGGGAAGCTTGCGGGCAATTTCTTCTTCGATCGTTTCGGGAGCAATTTTGTGACCGGAACCTAAGACGATCAGATTCTTGATTCGACCGACGATTCGCCATGTTCCGGTCGAATCGATCTCGCCCCGGTCTCCCGTATGAAACCAGCCGTCTTTTAAAACCTCGGCGGTTTGTTGCGGGCGATTCCAGTATCCGGGGAAAACATTGGGACCGCGAACAATGATTTCTTCGTTTTCGCCAAGCTTCATCTCGATTCCGGCGATGGTCGGGCCTACTCGTCCGGGAACTGGATTGTGCGGATAGTCCATCGTGCAGATGCCGGTGGTTTCCGTGAGGCCGTACACCTGCAGCACGGGGATGCCGAGCATGCGGAAGTAGTCCTGCGTCTCGGGAGGCAATGGAGCCGAGCCGCAGATCAACGCTCGTAGATTCGCGCCAACCACTTTCTTCCGGATCGCTGGGAATATGGCGGCATTGGCCAGCCACAACCAGAACCCTCCTCCGTTCGGCTTGCTTCCCTTCCCTGCCCAAGATCTTTTCGCGCGCGAATAAACCGTCAGCACGACTCCACCCTTTTTCGCGATCTGTTCGTCGACCCCGCGTCGCATGCGCTCCAGCAACTGGGGTACATTCAGGAAATAATGCGGCGCTACTGCGGGCATGTCGTTCGGGATTTTTGTCAGATCCGTATTCAGAGTGACGAGACTGCCGCGCAGCATGAACGACAGTACGGCGATCCAGGACGCGCAGAAGTTGAAAGGCAGGTAATGAAAAATGCGGTCTTGGCCTGTTCGGCCTCCCATCAACTGGTCGAGACGCGCTGACGTGCATCCCAGCATAAATCCAACATTGGCAGCCGTGAGCACGACTCCTTTGGCTTCGCCAGAAGTTCCCGAAGTGTAGATGATAGTGACCGGATCTTCATCGCGGACCTGCGGACGATCGAGGGCGACACCGTCAGCTCCGGCAAAGACCTCATCAAAGAGAAAACGCTCCGGGGCTTCGGGCCAGACCTGCTCAATTCCAGCGCGCAAATTTGCATCACCACAACAAAGGAGCGATGGCGTACTGTCCTTCATCATCGCAACCAGTTCGGCCGACGCTTGCCGCGAGTAAAGAGGTACAACGATCAGTCCCTCGGCGATCGCGGCAAGATCGAATGCAATCCAGCGGATGCTGTTGGCGGCCAGAATGCCGCAGCGGTCGCCCTTTTTCAGGTCTTTCGACGCGAGGAAGGTGCGCGCTTTGCGAATCAATTCGAGAAATTCTGATCCTGTGACGCCGCTAACCTGGCCGTCGCGAATCTCCTGCAGCACCAGCGCGCCGGGCGTGGCTTTGAGCTGCGCGAATATTTCTCCGACGAAGGGCATGTTTGAAGTTGAGACCGGGTCAGCTGTACGCTGCGACCAACTGCCGCAGCGAGGCGTTCATGGGCGGAAGATAGTCTTCCCAGTTCCACTCGCCTCGACGCGTTGGGAACTCGGGATAACGGCGCTGCACTTCCTCCTCGAAAAAAACTCCCATTCGCGCCATGACTTTGAGATTCTTAACCACGGTACGCGCGATGCCATCGGCGATGCGCTCGCCTTCGGTCGCCAGCGTTTCCAGCGCCCCGAGAAGTTTGGCCTCAAGATCCGGATCGTCCACCGTCATCAGCAATTCCTGGTGTCCGCGTTCGCGCATCAGGTTGCGAATGCGCTCGTCCATGGTGATCCCCGCAGATGGCACAAGGCCCGGCATGGATGTCACGATGCCGTGATAGCGCGAGGACGCCATCATGTGGCACGAGCGCAGAATGCTGACCAGTTCGTACATATTGTATTGATCGGAGCTCAGGACGGGCACGCCGCCGAGTCTTTCCGAGATGCGCTTGGCGGGACGAGCGTCGAGTCGTTCCGTCGCCGCCAGAATTACAAACACATTGCGCTGCTTGCGGAAGGCATCGACCGCATTTCCAATCGACGTCAGATAGTGCTGGTACGCGCGATCGGCCGCTGGCCCTGAATTGTGGAAGTAGACGGTGCGGTAATGGCTGTCTTTGAATGCTCCGGTCATACTGTGCACGGCATACTTCGCGACCGAGGCGCGGACCGGCCATTCGAAGGGATTGATCGGGCACACGACCAGCACGGGAGTATGACCATCCCAGCCAAGCTGACGCAATACTGATTGGCCATATTCCGCGGGGCGCGGCTCGAATGTCCAGGCGGTGTCGGTTCCGAGTTCCGTCGGCACTCCAAGCTCGCGAAGGATCGTGCGCGACTCCTCGTTGCGCGTGATGACGAGCGAGTTCTTGCAATAGCGGCCGCACATCTTGGCGACCAGCGGATCCATGTGGCCCGCTTCTGCGCCGTATCCGATGGAAAGCTTGTTTTCGACGGCAGCGATTCCGAGGGAACCGATCATCATGGTTGTCAGGGCGTTGGCGAACTTGCTCTTGAACATCGAGCCTTCGCAGGCTACGACTCCGTGATGCTTCCGAACTTCGTCGTACAAAAATGGCGGAAAGATGTCGGGAAGATGTACTTGCTTTGTGCCCTCGAAATATCCTTTGGAGAATTCGAACACCTGGCTCATCACGCTGAAGTCCACACGATCGGCTCCGAGAATGTGGCGAATCTGGCGAATCATCTCCTCCACCCGAACGTCGGAACCCATGTTGCGCGTACCGTTGTAACCCGCAAACAGGAGCTTCAGCTTTTCTCCGGGCTGCCAGGGCTTGTTGGCGCCGAGCATCCAGCGCAGCTTT
>DASYZA010000064.1:0-6542 GCA_035946775.1 Candidatus Sulfotelmatobacter sp.
TCGTTGTCCGCGCGCGTGTCCGACGGTTTCGTAAAGCTCCATTCGGGCGAATAGTTCACCGTCTTCTTCGTCAAGTCCAGATCGCCCGAGGCATTCTTCAACTGAATCGATGCCGTCGAGTCGGAATCGATGTGCAGCAGCTTGCGGTCGCGCAAACTCTCCACCGGTTTGTTACTGCTGTCATAGAGAGACAGCGGAAGCAGCGACACGTTTTTCTCGCCGTCGATCAGACTGTAAACGTACGAGCCCGTGAAATCCTTATTGCCCATCAGGACTTTGTGTTTTGCGCCGCTCTTCGTCTGGAAATCCAATTCGAGACGCGGCGAATCGAGTCCGTAGGCCCTCAGCCGGTCTGGCGTGCCCGGCTCGGTTTGGGAGACGTGGGCCGACGCAAGCCCGTCCGCTATCCCTTTGACCTCTGACTGATCGGCGTCGGTCTCAAGCGGTTGCGTGATATTCCATTGCCCATTCTGGTTCGCCAGCCGGATCGCCGGCTCGTTCGCTTCGCCGGGATGGAGGATCGCCAGATCGGCAACATCGGATGATTTCAAGGAGAAAGCGGGCTTGCCGTTATCTACTGCAGCAGCGGATGGATTTTTGCTCTTCCGCCACTGAAAGTAATAAACAGCCCCGCCCAGAATGATTGCGCAGACTAATACGATCAGAGTGGGTTTCTTGATCATAATTTTCGCTTCGCTGCCGTACGAATCTGTTACCGGCGTTTCCACCAGATAACAATTCCGGAAACGATCACGATTCCGGGCAGAAGAATCAGGTCGAGCCACCACAGCATCGTCGACTGGGCGGCCGTCAGCGTCACGCGGCGGTCCGTGACCGATTTCGGCCGGATCGAGATCAAGTTTGAATCCTGCGCCAGCCAATCAACGGAGTTGAGGAACAGATCGCCGTTCATCTGCAGACTGAAATACTGATTGCTGGCGTACGTTGAGTTGCCGATCACCACCAGCCGCGCCTGGTTGCTCCCCTCCGTCTTCGTCGCGGCCACACCGATCGAAAGCGGCCCCGCCGTGTCCGTCTTTGGATCGAACTTCACCTCTTTCACGGCCAGGTTTGGAATCGTGAAGCTTTGCGGCGATGTCTTCAGCAATTCGACGTCATCCGGCTGCGATTTCGACTTGTCCGCGATCGACACGGTCCGCGCGAGCGGAAAGAACGTCATGTGGTTCTGCAGGTCCTTCGTAATCGGGCTGTCGCCATAATTCACCACCAGCGGAGCCGCGGGTCCCATACCCATCAACCGGCCCACACCGCTCGCGTCGACGATGGCGTTTGTCCCCGTGTCGATATTCCAGTCCTTGTAGATCGCCTCCAGATTCGGATCCTGCTGCCCCTTCCGGCTGATCGGGTCCTCCTCGATCAGGGCCTTCCCGCCGTTGTCGAGGTATTTCTGAATCATAGCCGTTTCCTGCGGGAAGTAGCCTTGAGTCGGCCCTGCGATCACCAGCACATCGCAGTCTGAGGGAACGCCGTTGCTCTGCACCAGGTTCACTGGCTTGACGTCGTATCCTTCCTTCTTCAACCCCTCGTCTACCGTGCTGTAGCCGTCCGCCCCGTTGTCCGTCACCGACTTCTCGCCATGTCCTTCAACGAAGCAAACCGTTTTTACCTTCGCCGACGTCACCTTCAGGATCGCGGTGGTGACGTTTTCCTCGGTAATCGCTCCGTCCGTGCCCGCTTTCACCTGCTCCTTGCGCGTGCCCGACTCCGCGATCACGTCGCCCATGTGCTGCGCGCCATATTCCTGCGCTACTTCCGGCTTTTCCTGCGGGTCGACCTTGATGTACTTCACATGTGGGTTTAGATCCGTGTACTCAGCCATCAGGTCGTCGACACGTTGATCCGTCGTCTTCGCGAACCGAGCGATCGTGACGTCCTGCTTCAGCCCGCTCACGATCTTCTTGCTCTGCGGCGAAAGCGTGTAGAGCTGCTCGCTCGTCATGTCGACGCTCTTGTGGTACTTGTACCCGAGATAGTTGACCACCACCAGAATGCCGATCACCGCGACGGTGAGAATCGTCGTGTTCGTTCCCAGCTGAGACGATCGCTTCGAAAAATAATTGCGAACATTCGGATATCCGAGAGCGATCGAGCCCAGAACCAATACCCCGCCCGCAATCAGCAGAATTTCGCTGAACAGCATCAGTTCGCCTTGCAGCGAATAGCGCACGTAGCTCGCAATCAGCAGCGCCACGCCAAGACTTAGCACGATCTCCGCCCACTGCGAACGTCCCCACTTCACCCCGGTTGATTTCTTGTTTTCGTTTTCTTTGGCCATGTCGTTTCCCTTAGGCCCTCCGCCAACGCATCGAGTCGACGGAGCGTATCGTCAAAAAGACGAATAGGAATATGAAGCTGCCGTAATAAACCAGGCTGGATGTGTCGACAACGCCGCGCGTGAAGTCCTCGTAGTGCCGTATCACGGACAGGTACCCGACAACCGAAGCGATCACGCTGGTGCCGTTCTGCCCGATATCCAGAACCCACAGGATCAGGAAGACTGCGAATGTCAATACCGCGGCGATGATCTGATTTTCCGTCAGCGAGGAGATGAACGTCCCAAGCGCCGTCAGCGAAGCCCCCAGCAGCAGTATCCCTGCATATCCGGCGACCATCACGCGCCACGGAGGCATTGGGTCGCTGTGGAGGAACATGAAAATCAGGTACGCGAGCGTCGGAACCAGCATCAGCGCAAACAGCGTGAACGACCCCAGAAACTTGCCGATGACGATCTCCGTCTCGGTAATCGGCGAGGTCATCAGCAGCTCCATCGTGCCGCGCTTCTTCTCCTCCGAATACACCGCCATCGTGAGAATCGGCGTGAAGAAGAGCACCAAAGTCGACAACAGTCCGAAGAACTGCCGCGTCACCATGGATGGAACGTCAAAACTTTGCATCGTTCCGAACTGCATGGACTCCATTTGCGCTGCCTGCGACTGCCGGATCATGAAAATAAGAATTTCAGAGAAAAAGTATCCAGCGACAACCAGAAAAATTCCGATGAATACGTAAGCGATGGGCGAAACAAAATAATGCCCCATCTCCTTGCGGTAAATTGCCCAAACGTTTTTCATTTCCGGTCCTGCTCCTTAATTCGCGGCCTGCGCGTGAGACGAATCGTCGGTAGTCAATTCAAGGAAGATGTCTTCCAGGCTCAAGCTGACGCCTCGAAGTTCGAACAGCGGCCATCCCTTCGAGATCACCGCCGCCGCCAGTTCGCTGCGGATGTCCTTGCCGGGAGCGGCTTCCACATTCAGCGCCACGTGCCCATCGGCGTGCGTTCCCTCCACCTGAATCCGCTTTGCCCCGGGTACCTGTGCCAGCGTCTCGCGGACCGCAGCCTCCGGCGCGGCGACCTCCAGCCGGATTCGCTGCCCGCCCTTGAGCTGTGTGGTCAGGTTCTGCGGCGTGTCCACCGCGGCAATCTTGCCTTTATTGATGATCACTACGCGGTCGCACGTCATGCTCACTTCGGGAAGGATGTGCGTGGAAAGAATGATCGTGTGCGTGCCGGCCAGTCCTTTGATCAGGTGCCGCACTTCGATGATCTGCTTGGGGTCGAGTCCGACGGTCGGCTCGTCCAGAATAATCACGTCCGGGTCGTGCACCAGCGCCTGCGCGATTCCGACGCGCTGCTTGTAACCGCGCGACAGCCGTTTGATCAGTTCGTGTCGCTTGTCCGCAATGCTGGTCTTCTGCAGCGAGTCTGTGATTCGGTCCGCGCGCTTTTCCGCAGGGACGTTCTTGATCCGCGCCACAAACTCGAGATAAGACTCGACGCTCATGTCGGGATAGACGGGCGGCGCCTCCGGAAGATACCCAATCCGCCGCCGCACCTCGAGCGAGTCGTTGAACACGTCGAACCCGCCGATGCGCGCCGTTCCGGAAGTGGCGGGCATGAACCCCGTCAGAATCCGCATGGTTGTGGTTTTGCCCGCTCCGTTGGGGCCGAGAAAACCGAGGATTTCGCCTTTGTTTACCTTGAACGAGACGTGGTCAACTGCGGTTACGGAGCCGTACGCCTTCGTCAAATCCTGAACTTCTATCAATGCATTCCTCCAATGAATGCTCGGCTGCCGCAGGTCCGATGGATGCCTGCCATCGGCAGGACAAAGGGAAGGGCGGGCTGCCAAGCAGGACTGCCACTTTCCATTGAGCCGACTGTTATATCAAAAACGAACCGGATGATTCAAAACGAGAAATCACGGCCGGCGGAATCTCAGGGAAACTCAAGTGTTTGTGATGCAAGCACACTCTTTCGGCGTTGCCATCAGACGGCAGAAATAGAGGAAGGAGAGGAGGTAAAGGAAGTAGAGGAGAAACCCACTCGCGACCATTTCTGGCTGCCGATTTGCTTCTGCTATGCGTGGTCTGCACCCCTCACCTCCTCTGCTCTCTCGTTTCGTCACGTGGTGTGACTTGAGGACGCTCTTGCCTTTCTCCTTTACCTCCTCTCCCTCCCTTTCGTCCTCTACCTCTGCGCTTTCCTCTAGGCAACGACTGCCCCTTTGTTTGCATCCACATGGGCTGAAAATTCGTTGATTCCGGTACTGTTAATTCGCTGCGGAAGTCATGCGGGCGCTCGCCAATCCGGCCTGAACGCCCTGGCGCGCGGAGATGTGCGTTGACACTCCCCGGCCGTTTTGTTATTCAAGTCACTTTGGTTGGCGCTGAGCGTTCCTGCCTGCCGACAGGCAGGCTTGCCCGCCGCGGCGGGCGCCGTAACGTACGCCTCATCCCGGCCTGGGCGGGTGGTCCAAACGGAAGTAATCCAAAGGTGATATGAACAATCTGAACGCGGATGTCCGAGTGTGCCAGTCATCCTCCCCGCTCACGTCATCGACGCCAGCCGGTCGGTCCTGCATTCCATTCACAAGGCGGGGCGCCTATGTCGCGTTCGTATCGCTTTTCGCCGCGCTGATCGCCCTCGCCGGGTGCAAGAGTACGGGCGGTCCCGGCATCGGCGTGCAGATCACTCCGGCCAGCGCGAGCGTCGATCAGGGCCAGACGTTCGACTTCACCGCCAATCTCTCCAATGATCTTCGCGATCAGGGCGTCACCTGGAGCCTTTCCGGATCGAACTGCGCGGGCATCACCGGCGCCGGAACCAGCGGCTGCGGCAATCTTTCCAATGTCACGACGCATTCCGTCACCTATACGGCTCCTCAAGGCCTTTCCGGCTCGCTCAGCGTCACTCTGACCGCCACTTCCGTCGCGAACACCACCGCAACCAAGACTGCTACCATCACCGTCGAACTGCCGCTTACGTTTACCAATACCGCCGAGGCTCTTAACAACGGTTCCAACGGTATCCAGTACAGCGACTCGATTGGTGTCACCGGCGGCGTTGCGCCCTTGAAATTCTCTTTGGTGCCGGGCAGCGGCAGCCTTCCCGCCGGTCTTTCGATGAGCCAGACCGGTCTGATCACAGGCAAGCCTTCCGGCCCTGTCAGCGGCCAGCCCAATCCTTCTGTCTTCACGGTTCAGGTTACCGACAGCTCTACCACGCCGGTCTCGGCCACTCATACCTACTCGATTTATATTTCGCCCGCGCCGACGCTTGCCATCACGGCCGTTTCACCTTTGACCGGCGGGTTTCCGAATTACCCGTACAGCACCTCCATCTCGACCACTGGCGGTGTGCGTCCGTTCGTGTTCTCTATGACCAGCGGGAACTTGCCGCCCGGGCTTAGTCTCGATACAACAAACGGCGTGATCAGCGGTGTGCCGGCTTGCCCAAATAACACTTCACCGTGCACCGCTCCAGCAACGCCGTACACATTCACGATTGGAGTCACTGACTCAACTCTGCCGGCGGCTCAGAGTCAGACAAGTCCGGCTCTGACGATCACGATTGGACCTCCGCCGCCATTATCGGTTTCTCCCTCTTCACTTCCCCAGGGCCAGACGGCCACGCCGTACTCGACTCAGCTTTCCGCTAGTGGCGGAATTGCGCCTTACACCTGGTCCATTACGTCGGGCCAGCTTCCTCCGGGGCTGACGTTCAACCCCGCGAACAGCAAAATCACCGGCACTCCCATTCTCGTCACCACCTCGACGTTCACCGTTCAGGTGAGCGACTCGGAAAATCCGCCTGCCACTTTGTCGACCAATTACAGCATTACGATCACGGCCGGCACGAACAACGATTCGTTGATCACCGGCGAGTACAGTTTCCTGTTCCAGGGATTTGATTCCGACGGCGCTGTCGCGCTGGGCGGTTCCATCGTTGCGGACGGCAAGGGCAAAATCACGGGCGGCGGGCTCGACAGCAATCGCGATTCGGGCGTAATTGGCGGGAATATCGCTCGCGCCAATTTGACCGGCACTTATTCCGTTGGCACGGATGGCCGCGGCAAAATGGAGTTGATTGCCGCCACGGGCCTTCCCGCCCTGTCCGTCACTCTCGATTTCAATTTCGTGCTCGATTCCAACCGCAATATCCATTTCTTCGAAGACAATTCCACCACCACGAACACCGATCCGAAGAAAACGCACGGAATCGGCGTCATGAAACCGGTCAC
>DASYZA010000065.1:0-1543 GCA_035946775.1 Candidatus Sulfotelmatobacter sp.
GCTGAGCCGGCTAGGCAAAATCGGATTGACCGTCACCCTCTTCCTGATCGGAACCGGCCTGAGCAAGCAAACTCTGAAAAAGGTCGGCGTTCGTCCCCTCCTGCAAGGACTCACCCTCTGGATCATCGTCGGCACCGCGACGCTTGCCCTGATCCTTCTGAACTGGATACACATCTAGATCGGTTCTCACATTGTCATCCCGACCGGAGTGGAGGAACTCTCTGTTCGTGGACTGTTTCACGAAATCCACACCGAATCGCTAGAAACACCTCAGACATGGTTTTGGGAAGGGCCCGGCTTAAGCCGGGCCGCCAAGGTGCCGCAGCGTGAGGGCTTTAGCCCCTGAGGGCAACGGATGCAATGCTCTCAAGAAACTAGTTAACTATGGTTTACTTGCTGTTATATACTTACGCTAACTGCTTGACCCCGTCGTTCCCCCGGCGGCGGTGAGTTTCACTGCATGAGTGATTCGACTCCAGACACGAAACCGCTTCGGGGATTCCTTCATAACGTCTTAAACGGTCACCTCACGACCGACAACGGCGTCGAAATCACCCACGAAGATATCGACCGCGCCCATGATCGCGAGCGCGTCTGGGAGATGCGTGCCCAGCGCGGATTCTGGTCTCGTTCGCGCCTCCTCTGGCTCCTCGTCGGCCCTGGCATTCTCGTCATGCTCGGCGAAAATGATGGCCCGAGCATGCTCTCGTATGCTGCCACTGGCGCCCGTTATGGCGTCGGCTTCTTCCTTCCCTTCGTCGTACTCACCTTCCTCATGGCTTGCGTCGTTCAGGAAATGACAGTTCGTCTTGGCGCAGCCACGCATCGCGGTCATGCCGAACTTATTTTCGATCGCTTCGGACCGTTCTGGGGATGGTTTTCGATGATCGATCTGATGGTCGGCAATTTTCTGACGCTGGTCACGGAGTTCATTGCCATCCGGGCCGGCCTGGGATTCTTCGGTATTCCACCTTTCGTCTCCGTTCTGGCCGCGTGGCTCATTCTCTTCGCCGCCCTCATGGCGCACCGCTACTGGACGTGGGAGCGCGTCACGCTTTTCGCCGCCGTATTCAATCTCGTATTCGTGCCTGTTGCTCTGCTGAGCCATCCTCATTGGCATGCCATCGGCTCCGCCTTGTTCACGTGGAAACCACTTCCCGGTGGCATCAATCAGCAAACCGTCCTGATTCTCCTCGCCGACATCGGAGCGACCGTTACTCCCTGGATGCTCTTTTTCCAGCAGAGCGCCATCGCCGACAAGGGACTGACCACGCACGACATTCGCTACGGCCGCGTCGACACAGTGCTGGGAGCCGCCCTGGCCTCTCTCGCGGCCCTGGCAACGATCGTGGCTGCCGCGCCGCTGTTCGCACATGGCATGTCGACCGCGAACTTCGAGGCGGCTGAATTCGCGCAGGCCCTGAAGCCATTCGTCGGACAGTGGGGCGCGGCTCTTTTTGCCTTGGGAATGTTTGAAGCAGGAATGGTCGCTGCGGTTACGATTTCAACTTCATCCGCCTACGCCTTCGGAGAAGTCGCGCAC
>DASYZA010000066.1:0-1988 GCA_035946775.1 Candidatus Sulfotelmatobacter sp.
TTGAGCCTGCCACCGTTCACAAAGGCGGTGACGTGGCTCATCGGGATCAATACCGCGGTTTATCTGCTGCAGATGGCGCTCGGGCTCATGGGCGTGCCGGCTGAGGCTTTTCTTAAGGTCTATGTTGCGTTGACTCCTGAGTCGGTGGTGTATCACGGCTTTATCTGGCAGTTGATTACCTACGGCTTCGTGCATCTCGAGTTCTGGCACTGGTTCGGGAACATGTTTGGGCTGTGGATGTTTGGGGCGTCGGTCGAGAACGCGTGGGGCGTGCGACGGTTCGTCGAGCTTTACCTGATCGGCATTCTTGGCGCTGCGGTGACGACCGTTGGACTTGCCTTTATGCACGTTCTCACGCAGCCCAAGATTGGGACTTTGGGCGCATCCGGCGGCGTATTTGCGGTATTGATCGCATTCGGGATTCTGTTCGCGGAAAACGAAATCATGTTGATTCCGCTCCCGTTCACGATCAAGGCCAAGTACTTCATCGGAATCCTGATCGTGGTCGAACTGGCGCTGGCGATGTCGGGCGGCAATGGCATTGCGTATGTCGCGCACCTTGGCGGATTGTTCTTTGGCTGGCTGTATGTGCGGCGCGGGCCGAAGGGCGCGCTGGTGAACGTTTCCATGTCGGAACGTTATTACGGAATCCGCAACTCGTATTATCGCTGGAAGCGGCGGCGGGCGGCGAGGAAATTCGAAGTATATATGCGGACTAAGCATGACCGGGATGTCCATTTCGACGAGCATGGGAATTACATTCCCCCGGATGACGATTCGCGGAAGGGGAATGGCGGCGGGAAGTCGGGGTGGGTGAACTGACGGCAAGTTTCAAGGTTTCAGAGTTTCAAGGGGTCAAAGGTTTCTCCGGGCCGACTTGTTATCCTTTGCGCAGCGAAGGATCCCAGTCTCGTTCCCGTCACAATCGGTTTTCCTGGGAATTTTCATCACCTGCCACATCTTGAGAACGCCTTTCGGCGCTTGATATCGCTTCTGGCTGACATGGGATCCTTCGCTTCGCTCAGGATGACACACGCACGAACGTTGCAAATTCGGAAAGGATCCGGTTCGGCAAGTCATTCTTGCCTTCTTTTCCTTTGAATCCCAGGTCGTGACCGGCGCCTTCTACGGGCAGGAGGCGCGTTTTCGCGGGGATCATCTTCATCGCTTTTTGCAGCTCTTCGATTGAGCCGAACGGATCGCGCGTGCCGCTGACGAATAGCGTTGGAGTGCGCAGGTCAGGGAGATGCTGGGTCCGCTGCTGCTCGGGGCGGCGCGGTGGGTGGAGCGGGTAGGAGAGCAGCAAGAGCGCTGGAACGAGGCCGGGTTCTTCGGCGCAGAGCATGCTGGCTTGACGGCCCCCGTAGGAGTGGCCGGCCAAGTAGATTTGTCCCCACCCTACGAACCCCGCGTAGGGTGGGCCACCCAAATTCTCCTTTAGGGCGGCAATAGCGTTTTTCAGGCCGGCGCGGTCGCGGGCTGCGTCGGCCGGACCTGGCGGTCCGAAGGATCTTGTCTGACGGTAGGGCAAGTTGCCGCGTAGGACGGTGTATCCAGCGTGCGCGAATGTGTCGGCTAACGCGCGGAGCAGCGGGGCTTGCGCGCTGCCTCCGGCACCGTGGGTGAGGACCAGGCCATCACCGTTGGGAGTTTCAGGCGAGTGCAGGAATCCGACGACGTGGGGATCGGCGGTGCGATCGGCGAATTCGCGGGTGGAGGATGGCAAGTGCTTATTCTAGTCGCGACATTTATGGAGAAATGCGGAATCGAGAGCGCTCTTTTGAGATCACAATTTGTGATCTCAAGTTGCATTCGTCGGCACTTCGGTGAGCGTTTCGTAGACCTTGACGATCTGAATCTGGTTGCCGAGCTTGGCCCAACAGCGGAGCATGTCGGGATCTTCCTGCGCGGTGCGGCGGGCTTCTTCGGATTTCCAGTAACGCATGAAAACGTAGTGATGATCGCGATCGCGGTAGAGGAAGTCGCGT
>DASYZA010000067.1:0-10306 GCA_035946775.1 Candidatus Sulfotelmatobacter sp.
AACGCTTACCACGCACCCGCTCACGGGATTGCTGCTGCCCATCGCCACCGCGATGAATGCCGTCAGCTTCTTTCGCTTGTTCACGCGGCTCTTTTTGGGCAAGCGTCGAACGGGATTTACCGTTATGGCGGACGCCCTGCCGCGTGAGCGTTGGGTCCTGGCTGGCATTGTGTTGTTCGTTGTCTTCGGAGGTCTGTTCCCAAACGTGACTGTGATTGAGCATTCGTCGGAAGTCGACGTGGTCGACCAGACCATCCGCACGATCGACAACCTTAACCGAGACAAAGGCTATGCAAGCACAAATACCCAGCGCCCAAACCCAAACGCGACGCCAATCGCCGTGCGGGAGGTTAATGCTGCGGAGCAAGGGCCGATGGGAGTCCATTGATGACGAATGACAAGCTCCGGATACATGTCATATCCGGCAATGGTATGCGTCGCAACCGGCAGGGTGCTGACGGTCCGAAGGACCGGACGCAGCTTCTGAAATACGCAAGTTTTTATTTAGTAGTCGCAGTCATTCTCTTGGTTACGAATCAAGCTGCAAAGAACACAATCGGCAGTGCAAACCAGTCGCAGTCGCTATCGAATCTCCATATAGAACTATCTGTTGCTCACAACTTGGAGCCGGACAGTCTGGGCAGCAGTCCAACCGGGAGGGGAAAGTACATTATTCGCTTCCGGCTTACGAATCAGGGTAACCAACCGATTTTCTATCCTGTATCTTCGGACACAAACCGCCCCGTGGGTCAGATCGTTTACCGGATCGCTCCCCAGTCTGACTGGAAAGCGCTTTCCGAGTCTGAACTATCCCCGCCCAGTCGAGCTCAACTTAGCGGCAGAGGTGTCGCTTGGATAGAGATGCCGCCCGGGGGGTGGGCCGATGGAGAGTATGAAGACCCCGGTTCTCCGGCGGGAGACCATGCCATTAAGCTCGACCTGAAGGTCGCCGCAGATGGCAAAGTAAGTCCTCTTCTTTCACGCGCGTACCCTATTAACTCGGACTGAAGTACGCTCGCGTGGATCATGTGATTTCAATCACCGACTACCGTTCGCCCTGATTTCAAAATGGGAAGGATCTTTCTTGGGGTTCCTCAATGTCCAGAAAAACTCTTCCTCTTGAAGTTCGCAAACAGCTGCAGGCAATCGCAACGCCGGTGCTCAAAGGCAAAGGCACCGTCCTGTTCCAAACGGGCCAGGCGTGCCGCGGAGCTTTTCTGATCCGCAGCGGACAAGTCCAGCTCTCACTGGACACCGTGTCCAGCTTGTATCCCGCTCGAACCGTGGGTTCGGGCTTTATCGTGGGGCTTCCTGCCACATTCTCAGGCGAGCCGTATAGCCTCACCGCGGAGACCAAGAGCAAATGTCGTCTAGACTTCATTTCTCGCCAAAAGCTCTTGAGTTTGCTGCATCAGAACCCCGACGCCGGGTTTCAAATCCTTCGCTTGCTCAGTGAAGAAATCTTTTACATTCGAAAACTGGTCAACAATGGTGGCAGAAGTAGCAGCAAGTCGCCGAGAGTCGCATGAGGTCGTGAGTGAATTGAACTCAAAGAAGCCGGCCACTGGCCGACTGATTCGTTTCTGACCAAGAATGGTTATTTCACCTAGGACGGTCGAGTGAGGACAATGGGGCCTATGCATGACAGTTCAATTGCGGCAAGAACGGAAGAACTCCGGCGAGAGATTGCGCTGATCCAGCAAGAGGAGCACAGCTACGGCAGTCGCAAGAACCATTCACTTGCCGAGAATGCAGAGCATAATAGACGGGAGTTCCGAATGCTTGCGATCCGCGAAGAACTTCGAACGCTTGTCGAAAAGGCAAAGGAACAATTTAACCACGGAACAGTCTGGTACAGCTGACGTGACCCGTTTAAAAGGAGCGGACCGGCCGGCACCGCCGCAGGTTAGAACGACTCGGAGAACCCAGTCTCCAGGAACGCACCGAGTTTCGCCATGACCTTGAATTGAGGGATGGGCTCCAGAACCTTGAATGCCAATGTAAACGCGTTGGAGAGACTCCAGATGGTTCGCGACCGGAACTCCTCGTACTTCGGGTCGAAGTACAGATCATGCACGGTCCGAGCAACGTTTATCAGCAGCCGGACACGTAGTTGTATGGCTTGACGAGCATCGCGAACGGTCAATCCGTCGAGGTGAAGGGCTTGACGTCCAACGATGGCGGAGTTTCCCGAATGGTCGCCCGTCGGATTTTAAATTCCTAGCTCTGAACTTCGGAGCCATTCTGGACTGGAGGTCGGTGCAACGTTACGCGGATAAAACGCTTTGGGTGGGCTCACAGAAACCTGTGATCTCAATCACTGCGTACTGGAACGCCCCTAGTGATGCTGGACAGTTGAGAAGACGATAAACTATGCATGTGACCAGATCAGGTGCTTTAACAATGCTAGCGATCACGGTCCTCTGGGCCGCGACCCCGGCGATCGCCTGCCTGGTTCCAATGCATGCGATGACACAGGCGGAGCACGACTGCTGCCTCAAGATGGCACAGGAATGTGGGTCCTCGATGATGCCATCCAGTCATTCCTGCTGCCAAGGTCACCGGCACGATACCGCTGCTACCCCGGTATCGACCTATTCCCCTACTCGCCCCTTCAATGTTGCGATCGTTCCGCAAACGGCGACTCAGTTGGTCGCGAAGACATTACTGTTCACCAGCGCGCCTGCATTCGAGACGCCTCCCCCCGAATCCTCTCCAGGCTGTAATTCCATACTGCGAATCTAGACTCTTCCGCGAACTGATCCTGCAGTCGTCTGTCTAACCGCGCCCTTCCGCGCAGGACAGACCTGTGGAGCCGTCTTTCTTTGAAATCAGCACGGAGGAGTAATGAAAAGGCTACGTGTATTTCTTTGCATGTCCCTCTTGTGGGGATCTGCTTTCCTTGCGCGCGGACAAACCGCAGCTGCAGACGGTCTCGTCGACATAGCCGAACTGCTTCCGCAGCACCACGCGGGAGTGACTGGTCCGGCCTTGACACTGGATGAAATTGAGCAGACGGCTCTGCTCGGAAATCCCGACGTACATGTCGCGGCGCGGCAGTTAGCTCTAGTTGAGGCGCATGTGCCTGCCGCCGGTGCACTCGATGATCCCATGTTCAGCTATTGGGGATGGGGTGCGCCTCTCAGCCAGCCCTGGAACTACAACGCCGCACAGAACATGTTCATGCTGAGCCAGACCTTCGCCGGATTTGGCAAGAGAGGCTTGCGCAGCGGCATCGCTCACACGGATGTTGCCGAGGCCAAGGCCGCACTGGATAACGCGCGACTGGGGGTGCGGGTTCAGGTGCGCAAGGCGTTCTACGATCTGCTGCGCGCGCAGGACGAGCTTCGCATTCATGATGAGCACCTTGCCATTGCTCGCCAGGCAGTGGATGCAGCACGAATCAAGTACACGGTTGGCAAAGTGCCGCAGCAGGACATCCTGAAGGCGCAGGTCGCACTCACCCGTCTCGCCGAGCACCTGATTCACTTCGAAAAAGATTCCGACGTCGCCCGCGCCCGGTTGAATACGTTACTGGGTCGCGACCCGGCCACGCCCCTCAATGCGCGCGGAGACTACGAGATTCCAGAACATCTGCCGGGCACGGAATCACTGGAAAAACTGGCGCTTGCTTCCAGACCGGACCTGGCGCAAGCGCAAGCCGCGCTCGTCAAGAGTCAGCAGGAACAGGCGCTTGCCTCCAAAGCGTATACACCGGATTTCACGGTTGCGGCCGGCTACATGTTGATGCCGGACGGAACCGACAAGCGCAATCGCTACATGGTGGAAGGATCGATCAATCTACCATGGCTGAATCATCGCAAACACGACTCCGAAATTGCCGAAGCCAAAGCCAAGGCCAGTGAACAGGACGCCGAACTGGCCGCCCTGCAGAATGCCGCCTTCGGCCAGATCCAGGAGGCGTTAGCGCAAGTAAGGGCGGCGAAACGCCTCGCAGATGTCTATCACCATGCGCTCCAGCCTCAGGCTGAGGCCACACTACGCTCGACCGTAATCGCCTACGAAAACGACCGCACAGATCTTCTCAATCTGCTCGATAGCCAGAATAGCGTGGTTGACATTGACCTAGCCTATTTCGAAGCGCTCGCCGATTTCGAAACTCAGTTCGCCGACCTGGAACTGGCGGTGGGCACGCCGGTCAGCCGAATGAATCCACCGACCACTCCGGAGGTGACAAAATGAACGCACGAAGATACAAGCATGCTTTTGCAATCACCCTGGCAGTTTGCCTTGTCCTCGCCAGTGCTCTGGCGTATGTGGCTTCGAAAATCTACCACCATGCGCCTGAACAAGAGAGTATCGTCGCGGCCCAAGGACCCGCGCTTTCGGAGCAGAGCGCAAGGACCGTCGCATCCCCGCCCGTAACGTCCGCCGCGCAACTCACTCCCGTGCAACTTTCACCGCAGCGGCTGCAGGCCATCGGTGTGACCACCGCGACCGCGGAAATGCGGACGATCAGCAACGAGTTACGTGTACCCGGCAATGTGGATGTGGACGAACGCCGACTTGCCTACGTGCAAACCCGCTTTCCAGGCTGGATCCAAAAGGTCTTTGCCAATGCCACATATCAGTACGTCCGTAAAGGCCAGCCGCTGTTCACCATCTACAGCCAGGAACTGGTCAGCACCGAACAGGAATACGTGCTGGCAAAGCAAAGTCAGCAGGCGTTCTCGACGGATGGGCATGGAACCGCTGAAAAAGAACGCGACTGGTTGCTGCAAGCCGCGGCAGACCGGCTCCGCCAATTTGGTGTACCAACGACCGAAGTTTCAAGGTTGGAACACACGGGCACTGTTCAACACGACGTCACGATCGACTCGCCTGCCTCGGGCTATGTCACCGAATTCAATGCGCTCCCCAATCAGTACGCCCAAGCCGAGACCAAACTCTACACGATCGCTGACCTTTCCAGTGTGTGGGTGAACGCCAATGTGTATCAGACCGATGTGGGCCAGCTAAAGCCGGGGACGCCGGCGACGGTAACGGTCGATGCATATCCAGGCCGAAATTTCCGGGGCCGAATTGAACAAATCCTGCCGCAGGTTGATCCGACAACGCGGACTGTGCGCGTGCGGTTTGTCTTTAACAATCCAGCGCTCGCACTAAAACCCGGGATGTTCGTGAATGTCACGATGAACATTCCACTCGGTCGTCAACTGGTGATCCCAGCCTCGGCGGCTTTGCAGGCTGGTACGCGCGAAATCGCCTTCATTGATCACGGCGGCGGATATCTCGAGCCACGCGAGATCGAAATCGGTCCGCGGCTCGACGATCACTTGGTTGTCACGAGGGGACTCCATGCGGGCGACAGAATCGTAAGTTCCGCGAACTTCCTGGTGGATTCCGAGGCGCAGTTGCAGGCCGCGATCGGATCGTTCGTCCCACCTCCACCCGGGGCCGGTCAAGCGGCGTCGATGAACACGTCCGCCCGAGAAGTGACGCTTGACTTCACTACAGAGCCGTCTCCACCTCACAAAGGAAGCAATGCCGTACGCGTGAAACTTGCAGGCACCGATAGCAAGCCCATCACCGGGGCGCAAGTGAATGTGACTTTCTATCTGCCGGCCATGCCAGCCATGGGAATGGCAGCTGTCAAGAAGGCCGCTACCCTGACCGACAAGGGCGATGGCACCTATGAAGGCGCGTTGGATCTTCCGAACGGTGGGTCTTACCAGGTGACGATCACGGCGCAGCGTAACGGCCAGCCACTCACTTCAAAACAACTGCCAGTGAACGTGGAAGGAGGCATGTGATGATCTCGCGAATCATTGAAATATGTGAGCGAAATCGCTTCCTGGTTTTCACTGGAATCGCTTTTCTGATTGCTGCGGGAATTTGGTGCCTTTATCGCATTCCACTGGACGCTCTTCCCGACATCAGCGATGTACAGGTTGTCATTCACACAGAGTGGCGGGGCGAACCGCCCAACGTGATTGAGGATCAGGTTACTTATCCGCTCGTTACAACCTTGCTCGCAGCTCCCCATGTGAAGGGCGTCCGAGCACAAACGATGTTTGGGGATTCATACGTGTTTGTCGTTTTCGAGGATGGCACGGATCTCTACTGGGCGCGTTCCCGCGTGACCGAGTACCTTCAGCAAATCGCCGGTCGCTTACCTCCGGATGTGCATCCTGCCATCGGACCAGATGCGACCGGTGCTGGCTGGGTATACGAATACGCCGTGATCGATCGCACGCACACGAAGAGTCTGGCTGATCTCCGTGCTTTGCAGGACTGGTATCTGCGCTATCAGCTAGAGACGGTTCCCGGCGTCGCCGAAGTAGCCACGATTGGCGGCTATGTCCGTCAGTATCAGGTGAAGCTCGATCCCAATAAGCTGTTCTCGTACGGCATTCCGGTTTCGACCGTGATTGATCGTGTCCGGGACAGCACAAATGAAGTTGGTGGCGATGTACTGGAGATGAGTGGCGCTGAGTACATGGTGCGCGGTCTCGGCTATTTGCGGTCGCTTCAAGACCTGGAGAATGTTCCTGTCGCAACGAAAAACGGAACGCCAGTCTTAGTGCGCGACCTGGGCACCGTGGCCTTTGGTCCTGACGTGCGCCGCGGCGCTGCCGAATGGCAAGGAGAAGGAGAAACTGTTGGCGGCATAGTGGTCATGCGCTATGGCCTTAATGCGTTGGATGTGATCACTGGCGTCAAAGCGAAGCTACGGCAGATTGCGCCGTCGTTACCGCCCGGCGTTGAAGTCGTCGCCGGATACGATCGTTCGTGGCTGATTGACGAGTCGATCAAGACGCTCAAGCGCGATCTAATCGAAGAAGCGATCATCGTCAGCTTCGTCAGCCTCGCATTCCTGTTTCATTTCCGTTCGGCCCTGGTCCCAATCATCACGCTGCCCATCGCCGTCCTCGGTGCATTTATTCCCATGTATTTTCTCCACGTCAGTTCGAACGTGATGTCGCTCGGCGGACTGGCGTTAGCGATCGGTGTGCTTATCGATGCGGCCATCGTGATGGTCGAAAACGGATACAAACATCTCGCCGAACGCAGTGGCCTCGCACCAGGCGAGGAGATTAGTGATGCAAGACGCAGGACCATCTTGCTGGGAGCGGCTAAGCAGGTTGGGCCCGCGCTGTTCTATTCCCTGATCATCATTCTGGTCTCGTTCCTGCCGGTGTTCTTGCTGGAAGCTCAGGAAGGACGCATGTTTCGACCGTTGGCGTGGACGAAGACTTCTGCTTTGGTTTTCTCCTCTCTGCTCTCGATCACATTGGTACCTGTGCTGATGCCTTTATTCATACGCGGCCGTTTGCGCCCAGAATCCGAGAATCCCGCGGCCCGCGTGACTCATGCCCTTTATCTGCCAGTACTGCGTTGGTGTTTACATCACTGGAAACTGGTCATTGCGATCAATCTGGTCTTCCTTGCCATCACGATACCGTTGTACTTCAAGCTGGGCAGCCAGTTCATGCCGCCACTGTATGAAGGGTCGTCGCTCTATATGCCGAGTGCGCTGCCGGGCATCTCAATCACCCAGGCAACCGCGCTCATGCAGGAACAGGACCGCATCATTCGCTCATTTCCCGAGGTAGCCACCGTCTTTGGAGCAGTCGGGCGCTCAGACAGCGCGACGGACAACGCCCCGCTCGATATGTATGACACCGCGATCATGCTCAAACCGCGTGAGAAATGGCGTCCGAATATGACTTACGAAAAGCTCATTCAGGAAATGGACGATAGACTTCAATTTCCAGGTTTGACCAACACTTGGACGATGCCCGTCGCCAGTCGGCTCGACATGGAACTCACAGGCATCAAAACTCCCGTGGGGCTAAAGATCCAAGGGCCGGATCTGAATAAGATCCAGGAGGTTGGTTCGCAAATCCAACAGATCCTCTCCACGCTTCCGACCACGAATTCAGTATTTGCGGAGAAGGTCTCACAGGGCTTCTATCTGAACATCGAGGTGAATCGACCCGAAGCAGCGCGGTATGGACTCACGGTTGGCGATGTACAGCGAGTCATCACGTCCGCAATTGGAGGCGCTAACATCACGCAAAATGTGGAAGGCCGCGATCGCTTTCCCATCAACGTTCGCTACGAGCGCGTGTTTCGGGACGATCCCGATGCGCTAAGCCGAGTCTTGATCGGTACACCATCAGGAGCGCAGATTCCGATCAGTGAAGTTGCGCACGTGTTCTTCTCGCGTGGGCCGGCCATGATTCGGGATGAAGACGGCGCGCTCACAGGCTATGTTTTTCTGGACTTGAAGACCAAGAACTACGGCGGATTTGTGAACGAGGCTGACAAGCTGCTCAAGGGAAAACTCATCATGCCACCCGGTTACACGTACCGCTGGGCGGGCGAATATGAATTTCAGCTCCGCGCTAAGGAACGGCTCAAAATCATTCTTCCAATCGTGTTCTTCATCATTTTTCTTCTTTTGTACATGGTCTTCAAGTCGGCAGCGGAAGCTGCCGTACTGATATTTCCCACGCTCTACGCAATGTCGGGTGGCCTTCTCCTTCAGTGGATACTCGGCTACAACTTCAGCGTGGCCGTCTGGGTCGGATACATTGCCTTATTTGGCATAGCGGTAGAAACCGGCGTCGTCATGGTGGTCTATCTGCACGAGGCTCTTCAGCATCGGCTCGCAAACGGTGGGGCGCTGACCGAGGCTGATATCGAACAAGCGGCAATCGATGGGGCAGTACAACGCCTTCGTCCCAAGCTGATGACCGTGACTGCAGTGATTCTCAGCCTAGCGCCCATACTCTGGGAATCGGGCATAGGATCAGACGTGATGAAGCCCATCGCAGCACCGATTGTGGGCGGGATGATCACGTCCACGGTTCACGTTCTGATTCTTGTGCCAGTGTTTTTCTCGTTGTTGAAGAGGCACGCATTGCGAAAGGGCGAGCTCCACAATCAGACGTAGCAACTGGCGTTCACGATCCGATTGACTGCAGCAGAAATATCCCGAGCAGCGCTGTCGTCTATTCGAGCCTGCAATAGCAGTACAGGAACTGCTGGACCGTCCCAAATGGTGTCTCGTGCGCTTCCTTTGAGCTTCCCAGCAAGCGGAAGTGAACGCCAAATTCTCTGTGCAACGACTCTGCGTCATAGCGAACAACGTCAAGACCGCTGCACTTTGTGGGTCCCTCCGGACCGAAGGTGCTGACGACCACATGGCCTCCGTGCCGAACCGCGCGGGCCACCTGGCGAACGTAGGCAACACGGTCGGATGGTGAGGTAAGAAAATGAAAAACGGCCCGGTCGTGCCACAGATCGTAGGCCGAGGGCTCAAGCTCAACCTTCGTAATGTCGGCGGCGAGCCAGTGTACTCGTTCGGAAGCCTTGCCCAGTCGTTTCTTGTTGGCATCAATGGCGGTCTGTGAGATATCCAGGACCGTCAAGTTTTCGTACCCACGAACAAGAAGGTCATCGACTAGTGTGGACTCACCCCCACCGACATCGATGATTGAAATCTCGCGGCCGGGTGCAAGCCGTCCGATGATCTCGAGAGAGGTCTCGAGATGTGGACGAAACCAGCTGACCGCCTTCGGGTCTTTCTCTGCGTAGATCTTCTCCCAGTGACTCTGTGTACCCATGGGATCAAATCCCCTGTACCGATAGCTCAGTTCTATGATAAGCCTGACGTCGGTGTGGCGGGTTCAGATCGAGTGATCGGAACGTGCCAGACAGATTTCTAGCGATCTGCTGGCAAACAGGAGCAAGAGCATAGGAGATCGGCGGCCCGGCCGGTACCGCCGTAGATCAGAACGACGATCAGAACGACTCCGAAAAGCGGGCCTCCAAGAACTCTCCCAGCTTCGCTGTTGTCTTGAATTGCGGAATCGGCTCCAGTTCCTTGAACGCAGACGTGAACGCGTTGGACAGACTCCAGATCGTTCGTGGCCGGAATTCCTCGTACTTTGGTTCGAAGTAGAGATCATGGACGTTCCGGGCCAGGTGCTTCGGAGCTTCGAGTTTGCCTTCCACAAAGGCTTCATAGATGACAACCTTCGCTGTGACATCGGTGAGTTCGCTTTGCTGCCACGCTTCCACCTGCTTGCGCATGGGTTCGAAGTTGCGCTGCATCCGATCGACACCCACCGAGACGCAATCGATCAGCGAGAACGACTTAGAGTGCTTCGCCAATACCGGAGTAAAGTCTCCTGAGAACGCCATGTTTGAACACACGAATACGCGATAGCCACAGGTCATCGCGAGTCGCATGCTCTTGTCGTGTGAGTTTCGCAAACCAATTGAGAAGCGACACCCATTCATTTCGGTTGCGAGGTCGAGGACGCCGAACATC
>DASYZA010000068.1:0-13988 GCA_035946775.1 Candidatus Sulfotelmatobacter sp.
TTCAACGTCGCGGCAACCTGAGAATCACGTACTCACTCGCGCCAGCAACGTTAACCGTTGGCGCTTTAGAGTAGGGTAGGCCTTCTCTCGAGGCCCCTTAGCACGAAGGAACAATTTCGGATTCGTTGCAGCGGAGCAACCCAACGCCTGACAACTTTCCAAGTCGGATCAGGTGGTCTCACCCACTGTTGATGAGTGTTGGGCTCTCGGTTGTCAGCAGTTCCATCGCGAAATCCACAAATGACTTAGAAATCACCCGCCACTCACTTGGGATTAACAGTTGTTCATGTAGAGGGAGAGTTCGAACCGTGAAGCCGGATGAAAGTAAGAATTGGTTGATTCTCTACAGGAAGGCTGTTCTCGAGCCAGATCCTAAGAAATCACAAGAACGCATCGCCCAGGCCCAGAGGGCAATCGGGATTCGGGCGCGGGAATTGTGGTACGGCGGAGTATCAGATACCGCCGAGCGGCAACAGATGGACGCCGCTTCGCACTTTCTAGGCGTGTTGCACACGATCGGAGACAAACACTCGTGATAGGGAGCACGCGATGTTAACGAACGTCTTGCTCAGGGGCGGGAAAGTTGGGCGGCAACTTCCTCGGGAAGCCTGCCAAGGAGGATCACTTAAATGCGTAAGATTGTGCTCAATTCCCTCATTCTCTGTGTGGCAGGCTGGTTAACTGCCTGCGGTGACTCCAAAAAACCGGCGGTGCCGCAGATCAGCTCGTTCGCCTTTATGCAGGATGCCGGCGGATATCTATTCACCCCTACAATCGGGAAATATACGACCACTGGTGCGACCACCGTATTCACAGTATCTGCGGTTCTGGACCCTTCCACGAATCAGCCCGTGACGGGTGAGTTCTACTCGATCATCCTCTCTCCGGATGGCACAACAGCCGCAGTGGATCTCTATGGAGGGCAAGACGGTGATTCTGTTCAATGGGACATTTTCGTGGCCGATTCGGGTGGTCATGGCGACCTCGTCCCGATCACCAACGATGCCTACGCCGATGCCATGCCCCAGTTTTCGCCAAACGGCCAGAAAGTAGTCTTCAACTCTCAACGCCCTAGCCTCCAGGGATCGGATCAATGGCAAATTGTGATCCGAGAAATTGGCGGGACCGGCGAGCTCGTGTTGCCGATGCCGCTCGGTGCTGACCAGACTTGGGCCCCAACCTATTCACCGGACGCCTCAAAGATCGCAGTGGAAGCCTGGGGCTATGACTCTCTGGGGAGCTACTTCGAGGGAATCGTCGTGATGAAAGCGGATGGCACCAATCCGAAACTGCTCACCAATGCTGCCGCCACTTGCGACTGTTACGACGAGAACCCATCCTTCGCGGCGGACGGAACCAAAATCGTGTTCAGCCGGGAAAATTGGGACTCTTCAACAGCGACTGAGAGCGAAGACATTTACATCATGAATGCAGATGGGAGCCGAGTAACTCCGCTCACGTCCGGCATGGGGATCACCTTCGACCCGACAGCAGTAGACGTTCTTGGAGTTGGTCCAAGGATTCTATTCAGCTCCAACGGGGGCAACCCCGGCCTGAACGGGTCCAGCGGCTTCGAACTTTTCAGCATGAAGCTCGATGGAACCGAGATCACTCGTTTGACCACCAATACGCTCTACGACGCATTCAGTAGCGAGCGATACGAGAGTGGAGCTGCGTCCGCACAGGTTGTTCGTGGGCTTGCAGCATCACGCCACTTGATGGCGGGACACCACGTCGAGCAGAAAGTGCAGTGGTAGTACCGCACTAGGGGGCACAAATGAATATCCGAAATCTGTTTTTACTGCTGCTCGTCATCTTGCTCCTTTGCGCTCTTTTCCCGAGCTCGATCCTGAGTCAGCCGCCGACTACTGAAGAGATCCCTCAGTTTGCATGAAGACTTTTTTCCAAGTTGTTCGCGGCATGGCTGGGCTGATGCGTTCTCATGAACAACCGATCATAGCTTCACAGCTGGCTCAAGGGAATCACGCCAGCAGCAGGAATCCCGTGGCCATTCAATCTATTTGGAGGCACTCATGCCTACTCTAAGAACCGGAATTGGGCGGTCTACAGGGCTTACATGTTGTTTGCGTGCTACGAAAGCGATCCTAATACTTTTCCTTGCTCTCCTACCTTTTGAGATTAATGCACAGGAAATCACAGGAAGCATTCTAGGCACAATCAAGGATCCGTCAGGCGCTGTGGTTCCCGGCGCGACCATCTCGACCTTCAACACAGACAAAAGTGTCTTGATCCGTACGGCTACATCAGATGCAACTGGCGAATACATCGCACCTCTTTTGCCGATTGGGAATTACTCCATCACCGTTAGTGCCCCGAACTTTAAACAGACTGTCCAGTCTGCGGTGTTGAATGTCAACGACAAGTTGACTCTGAACTTCACCCTCGAAGTCGGCCCCGTCGCTGAACAGGTGATAGTCGAATCTGGACAGCTACAGGTCGAGCTTCAAACACCGACCGTAGCCGGGTTGATCTCAGGTACGCAAGTGCGAGAGCTCTCTCTCAACAATCGCAACTATGAACAATTGGTCGCATTACAGCCCGGTGTGTCGTACGGCGGCGGCGATCAGCTCTACGTTGGCGTCATGAACCCAAACGGGGACGACAACTCGGTAGCCTTTTCCATAAACGGCGCCAGGGATAATGCAAACAATTGGACGATTGACGGCACCGACAACGTAGATCGTGGCTCCAACAGTACCCTTCTCAACTACCCCAGCGTCGATTCCATTGCCGAATTCAAAGTGTTACGTGGCATGTACGACGCTGAATTCGGACGCGGTGCCGGCGGGCAGATCAATGTTGTCACCAAGTCGGGTGAGAGTACTTTCCACGGAAGCGTCTATGAATTCTTTCGCAATGACGCTTTAAACGCCAACAATTACTTCAACAACTTTGTGGGAAATTCCAGACCGCCTCTGCGCTACAACAACTTCGGATACAACCTCAGCGGCCCTCTGTTTATCCCTAAGGTGTATCTCAGAGACAAGAGCAAAACGTTCTTTTTCTGGTCGCAGGAATTTCGGCGAGTGATCACGTCCGCTACGTCGAGTCCAGGCATCGTGCCGACCGCTAACGAGAAGCAGGGTATCTTCGCTAATCCTGTCTGCGTGCAATTTGACACTGAGGGAGCCTGCTCGCAAGTCGGCACATCAATTCCCAGCAGCAGTTTCGACGCGGCTGCGCAGGCCTACATCACGGACGTTTTCTCGAGAGTTTCTGATCCGCAGGATGCAGTGCTCCACACTCTGATCTCTCCGCTACGCAACGTCTACAACTATCGGCAGGAGCTGATCAAAGTGGATCACATTTTTGGACCACGTTTAACGGTATCCGGGCGCTACATCAACGATTCGATTCCGACGGAGGAACCGACCGGTCTCTGGACAGGAATGAATGTTCCGGGCATCGCTACCACTAGCACGAATGCGCCGGGGCACAACCTGATGTTGCGCGCTACGGCGGCTTTATCCCCAAGCTTTTTGCTGGAAGCGGGCTACGCATATTCGTATGGTGCCATTGTAAGCAGGAATATCGGATTGGCATCCACAGAGAATTCGCCCGACATCCTTCGAGCGATTAAGCTGCCTAGCCCATCAATATTGGGCCGCATTCCTGCACTGACCTTCGAAGGAGGGGACTACTTCGGCGGATTCGGCAACTACGACGATTTCAACCGAAACCACAACGCATTTGGAAATGTAACGAAGATTTGGGGTCACCACACTCTGAAATTCGGGAGCAGCTTTAACACGTATAACAAGAATGAAAACGCGGGGGGAAACAACACTGGATCGTTCACGTTCGGCTTTGATGGACTGCCAGCCTCCAATACGTCTGAAACAGCTCACTTCGAACAGGCCTGGGCGAACTTCCTGCTGGGCAGAGTCGCCAACTTCACGCAGGATGCGCACGACTTGGTGGCGGACATTCACCAAAACCAGCTCGAACTCTATGCTCAGGATGCATATCGAATTCGACCTAACCTTACACTGAGCCTGGGTGTTCGTTACTCATTGTTCCGCCAGCCCACCGATGGCAATGGTCGGCTCACCAACTTTGATCCCTATCGCTATAACCTAGTGAACGCACCAGTGATTGATGCCAGCGGGAATATCGTGCCAGGTGCCAATCCGAACTATGATCCGCTGAATGGCATCATCATTGGCAGCAAGAATTCCCCATACGGCACTGCTGTATCAAGTCAGAACAATCACAACTTTGCGCCCAGGGTTGGAATTGCCTGGGATCCATTCAATACCGGCAAAACCGTTGTTCGTAGCGGCTACGGTATTTTCTACGACTCTTCCACAGTCGGGTATGTGGAAGACAATGCTTGGGTCAATCCACCCTTCTCCTATGGTTACAGCTTCACTGGCACGAGTTTTACGAACCCAGGAGGAGTTGCCCCGGATCAGAATCTTTCGCCGCCGTACCTACGTATTGCCGGGGTTGACTGGCACGTGCCATATACGCAGCAGTGGAGCTTAGACATCCAGCATGAACTCAGCAAGAGCTTCATGTTGGATATCGGTTACTACGGAAACAGAGGAACACATCTGCTCGGTGGCATTGACCTGAATCAGGTCAGGCCCGGTTTGGCCGTGGCCGCGGGAATCGTGCCAGCGGAAGGGCTCTCGACTGACAATCTCTCGATTCTGAATGCGTATCGGCCGTATGTGGGATACGGATTCATGAATGCAGTCGAACCATGGTTCAAGTCGAACTACCACTCTCTACAGGTCTCTGCGCAAAAGCGACTAAGCGGAAATTCGCTCGTAGCGGTGAACTACACCTGGTCTCGAACCATGACTGATAGCCCCGGAGACCGCTGGAACGCACCCCAGAACACGAATGACATCGCGGCGAATTACGGTCCGTCCACCCTTGACCGTCGCCAAATGCTGACAGCCAATTTCGTGTACAGCCTGGCTTGGCACAGGGGTCAACGCGGTGTCGTGGGCCACGCGTTGGGAGGCTGGGAAGTCTCAGGCATCGTGTCCTACATGGGAGGAACTCCCTTCAGCGTGACCTCGGGGACCTACATGGACCATGCTGGACTCGGAGTTCTGTCTAGCGACTGGAACTCACTATATCCCGATGTGATCAGCAATCCCAACTCCGGAGCATCACAAACACGTTTGCAGTGGTTCAACACGGCTGCTTTTCAGGAAATACCTGATGGCGTTTATCGCGTCGGCAACGAGCATCGCGGTGTGGTGCGCGGTCCGGGCTTCGGTCGTTGGGATTTGTCTCTCTTCAAGAACACAAAACTCACAGAACGTGTGAATCTGCAGTTCCGTGCAGAAGCATTTAACGTTTGGAACCACACCAACTGGTCGGGCGTGGACGGCAGCATGGACAGCGGAACCTACGGACAGGTGACCAGTGCCCGCGATCCGCGCAACATCCAGTTTGGGTTGAAGCTCCAATTCTGAACGCGGAGTGATTTGTGCTCTGGCGGAGGATTCCTCTCTGCCCCGCCAGAGCACGATAGCGAATTCCGATTTTTATGCACTGCGAGGCGATCGTGATTTGTGTCCCTCTCACCCGCTCGATGGTGTTCATCCTCCTCTTTTCTTCTGCATGTTCCGGGCACCGTTGGCTGCACGAGGTGCGAACCCCGGCACCATCTCGTGCGTAGTTTCCAGCCACACAAAATGCGACATAGGTGCCTGTGTCGTGAGCCTTTGACGCCAGCGTCCGAGGTCTTTGACAGAAACCGATCGCAATCGCTGCGGCCCGAGCAAACCCATTCTTCTCAGGAACATAGCCCGGCCATTGTTGGCACCTTCCGTGCTTGATCCTCTACCGAGCGACCGAAACATAAAGGCCGCCATCACTGGAATGGAGAGAATTCGTATGGAGAAGTCTGCTGGTCTCTTCCTTTTTGCCGCTATTTTGCTTGCCCTGGCGTTCGCACTGATCGCATTTCCAGGGAAGGCTGCCGCTGCGGCAACAACGACACTCCAAAACCTTCAAGCTGCTTACAACGGCGAGAGCAATGCTCACGTGCGGTACGCGGCGTTCGCTGATCGGGCCGACAAGGAAGGTTATGGCGAAGTTGCCAGTCTCTTCCGAGCAGCGGCTAAAGCGGAAGAAGTACACGCCGCCAACCATGCTGTCGTCATCAAGAAACTCGGCGGTACGCCAGAATCCAAGATCGAAACTCCCGTCGTGAAATCCACGGAAGAGAACCTCCAAGCTGCGATCAAAGGTGAATCGTATGAGCGCGACACAATGTATCCGGAATTCCTCAAGCAGGCTCGCGTTGAGGGCGACAGGGATGCATTGCAAACCTTCAACTATGCAAAAACGGCCGAAAGCGAGCACGCAAAGCTGTATTCGGAGGCCCTTAGGAATCTCACAACTCTCAAAGGGTCGAAATCCAAGGAATACTTTGTGTGCACGATTTGTGGGTACACGACACAGAAGATGGACTTTTCAAAATGTCCGTCATGTTTCAATCACAAAGATAAGTACGAAAAAGTCAGTTAGAAACGAGGACCGCCGAAAAGTCGGTCCTCTCGCGAGCTAAGGAGCCCTTATGCTTCAATTGCCGGCAGTTCCGAGCTGGGATGCTCTGCATCCGTTGATCATTCACTTTCCGATTGCACTCTTGTTAATGGCTCCCTTTTTCATCGTCGTCGGTGCGGCACTGACGCCGGCCAGGGGGCGCCCGTACCTGATTGCTGCACTGGTCCTTCTGTTGGCCGGAACAGCATCAATCTTCGTCGCCGTCGAGACGGGAGAAGCAGCGGGCAAGCTCGCGGAAAGAACCCCGGGAATGCAACAAATTCTTGAGAACCACCAATCCCTGGCTGAGCGCACACAAGCCGTGTTCAGCGTCTTATCGGTGATATTCGTCGCATTAATTGTTGTGCCCTGGTTTTTAAAACGGGCAGACACGCGGCTTACAACAACCATCCTGCCTCTGGCGTTCCTCGTTTTGTACAGTGCCGGTGCTCTGTTGCTGGTCAACACGGCCCACAACGGAGGCAGACTGGTACATGAATTCGGGGTGCGGGCGATATTGTCTTCCAGCCCCGTCGGTACCGAGTCCGCGCTACCGACTGAGACAGAACGCGATAAGGACTGAGCGATGAAGATTTGGTCAAAAGTCGTTCGGGTGGTTGAAGGCGTATTGCTCTCATTGGGCTTGCTGCTGCTCATCGCGTTCTCATTGGCGCACCTTCATCGATTCGTAATGTTCCGCGCAGACATGACGCAATTCAAAACCGAGCAACTTGATTCCGCCAACGAGGGATATAAAGCGGAAGTCTTAAGCCGCGAGAACGCTGTTGCTACCGTCAGTCGCCCAGCAAATGTGGACCAATCACTCGGGTCGGCTCAGCGCACTAGGGTGCATCACGCCAGCCTTCGCAAATCTGCTGAAGCGGTTGCTGTCTTACGGATTCCAAGGCTGCAGTTGGAAGCTCCTGTTTTAGAGGGCACTGATCAATTCACACTCAACCGGGGAGTTGGGAGAATCGCTGGCACGGCACAGCCAGGACAAAGCGGCAACATCGGCATCGCCGGACACCGCGATGGGTTCTTCCGCCCTTTGAAGGACATTAGCGCGGGAGACTCGATCGAATTGGTTACACAATCGGGAACAGTCGTTTACTTAGTGGACCGGGTACGAATCACGAGCCCAGCCGACGTTAGCGTGTTGCAGCCCAGGACGAAGCCTTCGCTCACACTGGTGACCTGCTATCCGTTTTATTTCGTTGGGCCTGCTCCAAAGCGTTACGTCGTCCAGGCGTCTTTGAAGCAATAGCTCGTCCGAAAGAAGGAGTCATAAAAGATTATTTCGATCAGAAGGAGGAGACAATGAAGCACTCTAAGCAAATGTTCGGCATTGCGTTTCTCATCCTGGCATTTCTTTGCGCCACGGGTGTGAGCGCCGTCGCACAAGACATAACGCATCCGTCGACCACCAAAACACTAGGAGAGCCGACGCATGAGGTTCAATCAACTCATGTTCAGAACGCAGAAGTCATTCACGTCTCAGGTCATGAGATTGTCGTAGAGCTGGAGAACGGCAAATTCGAACTCTTGAACCTGGGCCCGGACGCCAGGTTCCAAGTTGATGGCAAAGACCTGACCGTGCATGAGCTGACACCTCGCACGAGGCTGTCGCAGGAAATTCATACCGTTACCACTCCGCAGGAGGTGACAACCCTGAGAACCTTGAACGGGCGAGTGTGGCACGTCAACCCAGGCCATGGTCGAGTGATCGTTACTCTGCCGGAGGGTGGGAACAGAGAGTTCACAGTCCCAGATGACGCTGTGTTCCATATCGACGGCAAGGACATGACGCTATTCGATCTACGGAAAGGAATGACTATTTCAGCTACGGTGCTAACCACTGAGCCCGTAAATTCCGTCACGAGGCACCACGTTGTAACTGGTCAAGCGCCTCCAAAGCCAGATGTGGCGTTTGAAGGCCCAGTGCTTCTTGAAGAGAGCAGGGAGGCCCCAACCATGACGGCTGCAGTCCAAGAACCGCCGGCACAAGAACTCCCGCAAACTGCCAGTTTAGTGCCTTCAATCGGACTGCTTGGCTTTTTGTTACTTGGACTTTACGCGGGTATGCGTATTCTCCGGAGAAGAGCTGCATAGCGGCGAGACTATGAGATGGCGGCCAAGCTCGAAGAGCCGCCGCCATCGTTTACATCAAAAGGTGCTATACCTGTAGAACTTATGCACATCCATTGAACGATTTCAATTCTTGTGGCAAAGGAGTATGTCCAGATGCTTTTGGAGGAATTGTTCGACAAGGTTATGGTGCGATCCACCCAAGCCAATCCCACCAACCGGAAGAAGGAGAAATAATTTTGAGGCGGTTACGCGATTTGGATGGTCGTGCTCAATCAGAGAACGATGCTGCAGCTGGTTCGGAAGAAGGGGAGACTCAAAACGCGACGTCCCGTGGATTCGAAGTGGAATGATTCGCGCACACTCATTGGTACCAACACCCGGTTAAGCAAAGAGTCCTTGACACTATTATTCGGGCGTACTGTAATCAAACGTGATACCAGACATCGCTGAGTCGAGAACCGCGCCTGTACTCGCACGATTCGACTTCGAATCGTTCCGAGATCAGGAAATTGTTTTTGCGACTCTGAACCTCTTTGTTCTGGCCGCCCTTGTGCTGCTTCACGCTTTATTCGCCTCTCTGCTAGGCGAACCTTCGCCAGCCTTGCTGATTAGTTTAGGGGCAGCTTTTCTGTTGAAAATGCTCGAACTCCTCTGGCTCTGGGCTGGCATCCGCTCCCTTAGCGAGTCGTCCGCAGATTCGCTTGTCTGGAGTTCGATTTTCCTGAACATCGGTTTAGCCGTTCTCCTAACATTCCTGACTAATCGCGGCGACAGTCCCTACTTCGTTCTGATGGCCTTACCTGTACTGCAGGCTGCTTACCGTTTCCGTCTTCCTACCTGCATCGGCGTGATTGCTGTCTCCGATGGAATGTCTTTCTTCTGGGTCTGGCACTTTGCAAAATTTCATCCCCCGATCTATGCAACCGAATACCTTGAAGCCGGGGTTATTTCTCTTGTGTATGCCATCATGGGTCTTTTGGTTTGGTTGCTCGTCAACCAACTTCGCCGGGATCAGGACCGGCTGGCGCGTAGCTTGGCGGAACTGGAACGCACACGGGAACGACTGGTAATCGAGGAGAAACTGGCAGTAGTCGGTCGCCTTTCAAGCGCCGTAGCTCATGAAATACGAAATCCAGTGGCGATCATCGCGAGTTCCCTCGTAACGGCCGAACGCCCCGAAGCGGGGGAACAGCGGCGAAAAGAAATGTATTCCATCGCACGGAGCGAGGCCGCACGACTCGAAAAGCTGACTAGTGATTTCCTGTCCTACGCGCGTCCCAGTGTACCGAAGCGCAGTCCAGCGGTCATTTCCGAAGTGTTGGGATATGTCGCAGAGATTGCCAATGTACAGGCTTCGAAAAAAGACATTAGGATCTCCGTTAAGAGCATCGATGGCTTGCGAGCAAATGTGGATCGGGAGCAACTCCAGCGAGCTCTCTTCAACCTGCTTCTCAACGCGGTCGATGCTTCGCCAAACGGCGGACGCGTTCTCGTCCGCAGCATACGTTCAAAGCCTGATAGTCTGGAATTACAGGTCGAAAATTCGGGTGAGCCGATTCCAACAGAAGCTCTGTCTCGGATATTTGAACCCTTCTACACAACCAAACCACGCGGAACAGGTCTCGGATTGGCGATTTCCAGAAATATTGCGAGGGCACACGGCGGCGACCTAGCCGTGGCGCGGAATAAACCCGGTCAAGTATGCTTCGCCCTGACAATCTCTGACGAAGAGCCGAGCGGCGCGGGAGCGATCAACCATGGGTAGATTGTTGATTGTGGATGACGAGCCCAACCTGCGACGAGTCTTAAGTTCAGAGCTTCATCTCGACGGTCACACGATCGACGAGGCGGAAGGTGTCTTAGCCGCTCTGCCCCTCCTGGCAGAGCGGGAATACGACACTGTGATCACAGACCAGAAGATGCCTGATGGAGACGGGCTCAAAGTTCTCTCGATTGCACACGAAACTGATCCTTCGGTAGCGGTGATCTTCCTCACAGCCGTCCCTACGATTGAGCTTGCTGTGGAGAGCATGAGGCAAGGAGCTTTTGACTTCATTTCAAAACCCTTCAATCCGGAGGTTGTACGGGCGACTGTCCGGCGCGCTTGTGAGCGAACCAATCTGCTCCGCGAAAATCAATTGCTCAAGTCAACAGTCGGCATCCTCTTCGGGGCGGACACGATTTTTGGAAACAGCGCCGAAATCAAAGGAGTGCGCGAACAGATCGCTCGCGTTGCCCCCACGGACGCGACCGTGTTGATTGTGGGTGAAACTGGAACTGGCAAAGAATTGGTAGCAAGAGCAATTCATCGGAACAGCCGGAGGGCCAACAAACCTCTAATAGCGGTGAACTGTGCGGCGTTCACTGAAACTCTCCTTGAGAGCGAGCTGTTTGGACACGAACGCGGAGCCTTCACGGGTGCAGATCGAGCCCGGCAAGGTCTGTTCGAGGCCGCTCACGGTGGCACCCTCTTCCTGGATGAAGCCGGAGAGATGTCAGCGGCAGCCCAGGCCAAGTTGCTTCGCGTGCTTGTGGACGGCCAGGTGCTACGAGTCGGGTCTACCCAACCCCGCACGGTCGATGTGCGAGTCCTAGTTGCAACCCACCGTAACCTTCAGGAACGAGTGAAGGAGGGCTCGTTCAGGCAGGATCTCTACTATCGACTCGCCGTTGTCCCCATTCGTATCCCCCCGCTCCGCGAACGCAAGGAGGATATCCCCGGCCTCTGCGAAATGTTATCGGCTCAAATTGCGAAGGACTTGAAGATCCGACCCAAGCGCATGAGCTCGGAAGCTCTACAAAAGCTCACGAATTATTCATTTCCTGGGAACATACGGGAGTTGCGGAATCTCCTTGAGCACGCACACATCTTGGGGCCACACGAAGAACTTTCTGCTGATGAACTTCCCGTAGCTTCTAGTGAGCAGATTGCACCTGCATCTCAAAAGATGGAAATGTGCGATTGGATTCGAACGCTTCCATCAACCATCGAACTTCGCGAATTGCTAACGGCAGTTGAGAAGGGCCTTATTGAGCGAGCGTTAGAACAGGCGAATGGAGTCCAGGCTGAAGCAGCCCGGATGCTGGGACTCTCGCGCAGTGACATCGGCTACAAGGTCACAAAGTATGCGATCGGACGCTCAGAAGATGGTGAGTTCTAGAGATATTTTGGGGTGAAACGCTAAACCATGAAAATGCAGCTCGATTGCTCGATTCATCGGATTCGCTGATAGATGTTGGGCCGTTGAGCTTAAAAATTCCTGCGCTGGCGTCAAGCTGCCAAAGGGAAGTGGCGGAGAAAGGGTAAAGTCGAAGTTCTATTGGTATGACTTCACGGTGCGAGGCCGTCGTACCGAGCGTCAACCCAAGAGACGAAGTCAATTAGAGCACTGCAAAAAGCGAGCTTGAAACTGGCTTCAGTAATTGAAAGGACCGATCCCCTTCCAACCAAACCTGTTGTTCTCCACGAGCTTGCGAATCGCTTTCTCGATTGGGTTAGCGAGGCCAGACTCGACGAGAAAACCAGGAAGTTTCACCGTAACGGCTGGCGGCTGCTAAAGCCGACGTCTGTTGCGATGTTGAGGATCGACCAGGTTACAAACGATTGCGCCGAGCAATTGAAGTTCCCGGGCTCGGCTGCAAATGCCAAGTGCGCTCTGCGAACATTGCGGCGAATGTTGCACAAAGCAGAAGAACGGAAGGTGATCAGCCACGCCCCGAAAATTAAGATGTTAAGGGAGCATGGACGACACCTTCGTCTCGACGATGAAGCGGAAAGAAAACTGGTAGTGGGAGCCTTGGCTTGCAACTGGCGCCCACGAACTCGTGATCTTTTCCGAGACATCGTCATCTTGATGCGTGATACAGGAATGAGGAACGAAAGAGAGCTCTTCCGGATGCGTATCGAGAATCTGGATTGGCAGAACCGCGTGATCTTTGTGCCCGACAGCAAGACACCGGAAGGGCGACGACTTGTTCCGATGAGCGCGCGCGTCTTCGAAATTCTGCGGAACAGATGCGATGCCAGACAAGAAGGCTGGGTGTTCCCATCGAAGCGCTCTGCGTCGGGGCATTTGAGGTCGATCTGCAATCTCTTTCGAAAAGCCCGCAACAAAGCGGGCCTGCCGAAAGAATTGGTTCTCTGTGCGCGACATGACTATGGCACGCGAGTTCTAATGCGAACCAGCTACCTCGCGGCCGTAATGCGAACGATGGGACACCGCAACGTAAAGACCGCGATGCACTATCAGCACCCAGAACTAGAAATCGTGCGCGCTGCGCTCGATCACTGTCCGCCAAGCACTGAGTCAGTGGCGTAGCGGAAAGGGTTACGACACCTTTTGAGTCACACCGAAAAACCACAACCTCGGCAAGTCATTGAACGTCTGGCAAATCGGAAAAGACGAGTACTCTTGGCCGAGTGATCGGCCGTCATTCGCTTTTCCGTCCCCTCAATTCTCTACAGGTCGGGGTGTTGCCAGGATTTTGACAGGTGTTGTCGTTGATCGGTTCTCACTGGGCTTGCAGACTTGCAGGCACTTCGGTTTGAGTTCTGTTATAATGTAGGCATGTTGCTACATTGGGGAGACGAAGACCATGGGTATTACAAAACTGTCGAGCCGAGACTTTAATCAGGACACAGGCAGGGCGAAGAGAGCCGCTAAGCGCGGCCCCGTTTTCATTACGGATCGCGGCCGTCCGTCGCACGTGCTGCTCACAGTGGAGGAATATCAGAGGATTACTGGAGGGCAGAAAAGCATTGCGGACTTATTGGCGATGCCAGCAGCCGCTGAGATTGAATTTGAGCCGCCACGTCTGCGCGGAAATCTGCACGAGTCGGCGGATCTGAGCTAATGTACATCCTTGATACCAACGTAGTTTCAGAATTAAGAAAAGCGAACAAGGCACATCAAAACGTCAAGAAATGGGCTCAACCTTTGCCGTCGGCGAGTCTCTACATCTCTGTCATCTCAGTACTGGAACTGGAGATCGGAATCCTTCTCATCGAACGGCGAGATAGAGAGCAAGGCGCGATTCTCCGCGCCTGGATGGACAGGCACGTATTGCCCACATTCTCAGGTCGTATCTTGGCGATTGACACCGCTGTCGCTCAGCGATGCGCGACGCTTCGCGTGCCTGACCCTCGCTCCGATCGTGACGCCCTCATTGCAGCTACGGCCCTCGTGCATGGTATGATGGTCGTGACGAGGAATGTAGCGGACTTTGAGCGTATGGAAGTGGGTGCGCTCAATCCCTGGGAATCTTAAGTACGATCTCATCTCTATCTCTCTATCCCTCCTATCCGTCGCTGGATTTTCTGAGCACACCAACCGCACATCTCATTTTGTGAAGCAACCGTACTGATG
>DASYZA010000069.1:0-16605 GCA_035946775.1 Candidatus Sulfotelmatobacter sp.
ATGGCCATCAATTGGCTGGGATTGGGATATTCGAGTGGCTGCAGAAGCACGCCGTTGATGATCGAAAAGATGGCGGTGTTGGCGCCGATGCCAAGGGCGAGGGTGAGGATGGCGACGGCAGCGAAGCCGGGAGATTTGCGCAGTACGCGCAGGCCGTAACACAAGTCTCGCCAGGACGTCTCAAGAAGGGACTCCCAAGCGGCAGAGCGGACCCGTTCCTTCGCAGCTTCGAGGCTCCCACGCTCCAGCCGCACCGCGCGAAGTGCGTCCTTCTCGCTCCTGCCCTGCTTCCTGCTTTCCTCGGCAGCCATGTCCATGAATCCGCGCAGCTCTTCGTCCAATTCCCGGACAGCGCGTTTCTTTTGAAACAGCGATCGAAGTCCAGCGACTATGTTCCGTAGTAATGGCATGGCCGTCATTCGTATCTCAAGGCGACCATGGGATCCACTTTCTTCGCCCGCCATGAGGGTCGTAGATCCAGGCGTGGTTTACTGCGACCCAAGTGGAAGTGTTGTAGCCACCTGCGAGCAGGACTTCGCCGTTCGGCAGCACCGTTGCGGTCGAAAAGCAATAGCCATCCAGAGTGCTTCCACCGACGAGGTTGAAGGAATTGGAAACGGGATTGTAAATCTCCGGGTGGTCGGCGCCACCTCCGATGAGAACGTCACCATTGATGAGCGCCACAGTCGCTTTCATAAGCTTGTATCGCTTGAGGTTCATCTTCGGTCCGAGCGTGAATTTCCCTGTGGCCGGGTCGTAAATTTCTGTGTCGGAGCGCAGACCCGGAGCGTCGCTGACTCGGCCGCCTGCGACGAGCACTTTTCCATCCGGCAGAAGCACAGCGCCGAACTTGCCGCGCGGAATCAGAAACTCGCCCGAAGCGACAAAATGGCTGCTCGACGGATCGTAAAGTTCAGCGCGAGAGCCGGTTAGAGCGAGCGCCTTGCCGTCCCTAAGAAGGAGAAGCGTGGTAGTGCCCGCCGAGGGCCCTCCTGTGCCAGAGAAGGTATGAGTAGCATGGTGGTAGAGTTCGGCCGTTACAGTGGGCTCAGTGTCTGAGATAATGTTCCCTCCAACCACCAATACATCGCCATTTTGAAGGAGAACGGCGCGAGCGCCTGCGCGAGGCTCTGTCATGTCCCCGATTCTGGTGAACGTGTTGGAGGAAGGATCGTAAAGGTCGGCAGTTGCCAAGTAGCAAGAAGCGCTGCACCAGGAGCCGCTTGCACCGCCAGCGATCAGAACTTTGCCGTCTTGCAAGAGCGTAGCCGTGCTTCCCCAGCCGCGAGGCGAAGCGAGCTTGCCGGCAAATGTGAATCGACCGGTACCCGAGTCATAGAGTTCCGCTGTGGGTTCGCTCACGCCATCACGTGCCATGCCGGCAGCGATCAGCACCTTGCCATTGGGCAGAAGCGTGGCGGTCTGATCGAAACGCGGGACAGTCATATCCCCGGTTGGCACGACGCGTCCCACCGTGTCCGCCTTGACAGAATTTGTACTTCGATGCGCGGCGAACCAGCTTACGGCGAAAATTGCCAATACAATAGCCGAGAGCTTGATGCTTTGCGAAAGCATGCCTGTTAGTCCATTCGACTATTCATAGTGGAGCGCGACCATGGGATCGACCTTCATCGCCCGCCGTGCTGGTATGTAGCACGCAGCGAAAGCAACGATTGTGAGCACAGCGGCGACAGCGATAAATGTCTTTGGATCAGTGGCTTTGATTTCAAATAGCATACTCCCGAAAACTCTCGCTAGAGCTATCGACGCAACAACTCCGACCGCAACTCCTGTCCAAGTCAGGAGCATTCCTTCGCGGATGACCATGCGAAGCAATTGCGCGTGTTGTGCGCCCAACGCCATGCGGATTCCAATCTCATGGGTTCGCTGCGATACCGAATGCGCAATCACGCCGTATATGCCCAGGGTGGCGAGAAATACCGCGAGTAAACTGAACGCGCCAATGAGGCTGCTCGCCATTTTTTGCTGCCATACTGAAAATGCCACTTGTTCTTGCATTGTCTTGGTCTCAAAAAGAGGGAGCGTTTTGTCCAGATCGCCGACAGCCTGACGAAGTTCCGCCAACGCGACGCCGGGCGGCAAGGTGGTGTGCAAGGCTATCGTCGCGCGTCCAGAGTAATTTTGGAATAAGGGAACATACATGATGAGCGGAGGCGGGGCGGTCAGTGATAGGTATTTGCAATCCGCGACGACGCCGACAATCTCCAGCGGCGGCCGCGGAGGGCCTTCAAGGCTGGGCAGCGAGAGGAGCTTGCCAATGGCGTTTTGGCCGGGCCACATACGCTCCGCCAAGTTACGGCTTACGATAGCCTTGCCTGATGTGGTTTTATCGTCTCCCAAATCGAAGTCGCGCCCTTGCATCAGCGGGATGCCCAGGGTCTGAAAATAGTGCGGTGAAACGTTGACGATATTCACGTGGAGGCCACGTTGAAACCACTGGCCTTTGAGAAGGTTTTGCGGTGGCTCCTCTCCGGGATGGAATACGACAACACCGCCGGGCCACGGATTGGGCGGTATCGATGTTGAGAGGCTGGCGGAGGACACTTTAGGCAGATGGGCCAATCGCTCAAGAAGTTGGTGGTAAAATACGTCTCCGCGCTTGCCGTTGACTGCCTCGCCGTCTGTATTCCGAAACGTACGAGCCGAGCTATCCTTCCCGTTTTCGTACCCCTGCATCGTCAGGTTGATGGACCCCATAAAGATATTCGTCGTGTCGAATCCTGGATCGGAATTGAGAATTTTATACATGTTGTGGAAGAGCAGACCTGCCGCAATCAGAAGAACGAACGAGGCGCCTACCTGTGCTGCTGCAAGCAAGCGCTGCAAGAGCGATTGGCTTCGCGAGCTCGTGGGCGCTCCTTCTTTCAGCGACGTCAAAATATCCGGCGAAGAAGAACGCAAGGCGGGAAGGACCGTAAAGGCGACACCGGCCAGGATGGAGACGAACAGGGTGAACGCGAGAACGCGCGCGTCAAGGCTTACGTTGGAATCTCGAATAACGGAAGTGGGTTGCGCGTAACGGATGGAAATCGTGATTATCCATGGAGCGAGAACTAGCCCGAGGGCACCCGACGCAAGCGACATGAACAGGCCTTCCGTCACAAGCTGGCGAATGAGTCGTCTTCTCGTTGCGCCGAGCGCCAGGCGGACGGAAATTTCTCGTCGTCGTCTGGTCGCCCGAACCAAAAGCAAACCGGCAATGTTGGCGCAGGCGATTATGAGCAGCAAGCCGACGGCGCCAAAGAGGAATCCGAGAAAACGGGCAAGGTTAGCGCGGTCATCAGGCTCAATGCCCACACCATGCCCCAGCGCGACTGAGTGTCCTGCATTGGTAATTGGGTAAGCGAGCGCGAGTTGCTGAGCGACAACGCGCATGTCCGTTTGAGCCTGCTCGAAGGACACGCCGGGCTTCAGCCTGCCGAAAATTCGCATCCATCCCCAGGCACGTTCTTCAAAGTAGTGCGCCCCCCTAGTCCCCGGCATCCCCTCGTGCAACATACTCATCGGAATCCATACGTCTGTTCTCAGCGCGGCCAGCACGCCGATGAATCTCGGTGGCGCGACGCCAATCACAGTGAATGGGTATCCGTTCAAAATGATTTTGCTTCCCAGGATGGCGCGATCTGAGCTGAATTTGCGCTCCCATAACGAATAGCTCAGCACCACAACAGCATTGGCGTCCCGCTTCGTATCGTCATCTGGGACGATCAAGCGGCCCAACGCCGGGCGGACGCCCAGGACAGGAAAATAATTTCCGGTCACGATATCGCCGATAATTCGTTCGGGCGAGCCGGTGCCGAGGTCCATCCACACTGCGGCATGCGCTGCCAAGCCCGAAAATGAGTGGTTGCGATCGCGATAATCCACGTAATCCGGATATCCATTCACGCCGAATGGATCGTTTTTCTGCATTCGAAACAGAGAAACTAACTGCCCAGGATTTGCGATTCCCGGCAATGGCTGGAGCAGCACCGCATTAATCAGACTGAAAATTGCGGTATTTGCGCCGATGCCGAGGGCGAGCGTGAGGACCGCGACGGCGGTGAAGCCAGGGGATTTGCGCAGCATGCGCAGGCCGTAGCGCAAGTCCTGCCAGAACGTCTCAAGAAGGGACTCCCAACCGGCAGAGCGGACGAGTTCCTTCGCAGCTTCGACGCTCCCCCGCTCCAGACGCACGGCACGAAGCGCGTCCTTCTGACTCCTGCCCTGCTTCATACCTTCCTTCGGCGGCCATGTCCATGAATCCGCGCAGCTCTTCGTCCAGTTCCCGGTTAGCGCGTTTCTTTTTAAACAGCGCTCGAATTCCGCTGGCTAGGCTCCGCAGTAATGGCATGGCCGTTTAAGAGGCCTCCAAGATTCTAGCGATCGCGGCTGCTTGTCTTCCCCATTGTCGCTTTTCGCTTGTGAGCCTCTTCCGTCCCCGCTCCGTCAAGATGTAATACTTTGCTCGCCGGCTATTCTCGGTCTCTTTCCACTCGCTTCGGATCAGCCCGTCTCGCTGCAGGCGCTGAATCGCCACAAACAGCGAACCTGCATTAACCCGGAACACGCCTTTGCTCATCTGTTCGATGCGCACGGCGATGCCATATCCATGTGTGGGCTCCAGCGCCACGGTTTTCAAAACGAGCATGTCCAACGTGCCCTGCACCAGATCGCCCGGCTTGTCTGTCATAGAACGCCCTCGCTCCCTCTGATCGTCAGGAGAAAGAATATACCGCTCATCCTGAGTGTCAAGAGGAATCAGAGACGAACCATACCACGGTGTGGGGAGTGTGGTTGTTCTGGAAGTTGCCGGGGCGAGGAATAGAATAGTCTCAACATGCCGATACGGAAGATCGTGCATATCGATATGGATGCGTTTTACGCATCCGTTGAGCAGCGAGACGATCCCCGGCTACGGGGCAACCCCGTTATTGTTGCGTGGCGCGGAAAGCGTTCAGTGGTGTGCGCCGCTTCGTATGAAGCGCGGCAGTTTGGCGTGCGCTCGGCCATGCCCGCCGTTCGCGCCGAGCAGTTGTGTCCTGGCGCAGTTTTTCTACCTCCCGATTTCGCCCGCTACCGCGCAGTGTCGCGTCAAGTGCATGAAATCTTGAAACGCCACACCGATTTCATCGAGCCTCTATCGCTCGACGAGGCCTACCTCGACGTGTCGGAGAACAAGACGGGACTGCCTACGGCCACGCGGGTGGCACGCGCCATTCGCCAGCAGATCCGCAGTGAACTGAACTTGACGGCCTCGGCAGGTGTCGCGCCAAATAAATTTCTTGCCAAGATCGCTTCGGACTGGAAGAAGCCGGATGGGCTGTTCGTTATTCAGCCGGCTGAGGTGGATTCGTTCTTGTCGCCGCTGCCAGTAGCCCGTCTGCCCGGAGTTGGGAAAGTTACCGAAGAGAAGCTGACAAGCCTCGGCATCCGCACGGTCGCAGATCTGCGGAAAATGGATTTGTCGGCGCTGGAAAATCGCTTCGGTCGCTATGGTGCCCGCCTCTATGAACTCGCGCGGGGAGTCGATCACAGCCCAGTCGTTGCAGATCGTTTAACCCAATCGATTTCGTCGGAAGATACCTTCGAAAAAGATGTGCTGCTCGCGGACCTTGAGCCCATGATCCGCAAGCTGGCCGAAAAGACCTGGACGGCTGCGCGCAAGGAATCGCGTATCCCGCGGACCGTGGTGCTGAAGCTCAAAACCGGCGAGTTCCAAATTCTTACTCGCAGTCACACACCCGACACTCCGCCTTCCTCTTGCGAGGAATTGACGAGTATCGCTCTTTCGCTTCGCAGCCGCGTGGAGTTGAACCCGAAGCAGCGGTTTAGGCTGGTCGGTGTCGGTCTGAGTAACTTCCGTGATCCTGAAGATGTAGCGGCACAACCGACGCTCTTCGGCTAGACGTAGACAGAGCAATCGAGCTGCTGCATCTTTCATTTGAAATTGCCAGTCAAAGAACTGCGAAATAATGCAGCATTTTGTGGGGGTGTCTCCTGTTTGCGATAAGTCAGGCTGCGCCAACCTGCGATTGTGCACTCGGCTGGGAGTTCTTTTGGAGTACACGCCATTGTCCGGGTGAAGTTCCTTCCCAGTGGTGGAAAGCCCGGAAGAAGGAATTGGCGTCTTCGTAGCCCAGCAGATAGGCCGTTTCGCTCAACTCCAGGGATGAATGCAGCAGGTAGTGGCGGGCAAGTTCGCGGCGCGCCTCTTCCAGTAGGCGCTGAAACGAAATCCCCTGATCGGTAAGTCGGCGCTGCAACGTCCGAGTGCTCAAGTGTAGTTCTCTTGCCAGATCGTCTATCCCTGGGCGCTCCCCTGCAAGCAGCCGTTTGAGAATGCCTTTGGCTTGTTCGCTGAAGGTCTTTTGTGCGAGCTGCTCTCTCAATTCCACTTCGAGCTGCGGCGCTACAGCCGCTAGCAAGTCCGCGTTGTAGGTAACAAAAGGCGACTCGATGTCCGCCTTGCTGAATATCAGGGCGTTCTGGTTGGACTTGAATTTCACGGGGCAGCGAAAATGCCTTTCATACATTTCTCGGTGTGCCGGAGCTCGTTGGAATTCCACCCGCTTTGGATTCAGGGGCCGTCCGGTGCCTCGCTGGGCAATGCCAAGAATCCATGCGAAGCACACGTCGACCAGCAACGGAGGCTCTGATTCGTGCGCGAGAAGCCAGAGGAATTGGATGGCGCATTCATTCGCCCGTTCGACGACACGGATTGCTTCAGGACAGGTGAGCTGCTTGTAGCGCGAGAGTCGCTCGACCGCGTCTCGAAACGACCGCGCGGAGAGCGCAGCGATCTTAATCGGGTCGTAGCGCTCTATGCGCTCTTCGGTTCCCAGTTTCAGGCCAAAGCCCGGATCGTTCGTGGCTTCCGCAATTCCTCGGTAGAGCGCGAAGAATTCCTCGGTGCTCACCAGAATTTTCTCCTGGTTGAACAGCGCTATCGGCAATCCCGCTTGCGGCAGAACCGCCGCCGGCGAAAGACCGAGTTCTTCGAGCTTTCGCGGCAGGGTGCTCGAAACTCGAAATCGGTTCGTCATCGCTTAGCTCACAGCATAAACCTACTTCCTTCGCTTCGGGCCCTTTATCGTCGCCGGTATTGCTCGTCGCTGACCTGTTCCATCCAATCGACGACCTTGCCGTCCTTCTTCTCCTGAATTGCAATATGCGTCATCGCCGTTGTCGGCGTAGCGCCGTGCCAGTGTTTCTCTCGTGGCGCAAACCAAACCACGTCACCGGGCCGGATTTCCTCGACAAATCCCCCTTCGCGCTGTGCCCAACCGCAACCTGCTAGGACGATCAAAGTCTGACCGAGCGGATGCGTATGCCACGCCGTCCGTGCGCCCGGTTCGAATGTCACGCTAGCCCCTTGAACGAACGCCGGGTCGGGCGCTTGGAACAGCGGATCAATCCGCACCGCGCCAGTGAACCATTCGGACGGGCCCTTCGCAGAAGGTTGCGAGCCGACCCTCTTGATTTCCATTTTCTTTCCTCCGATCTGTCGCCGCCATCTCAGCGACGTCACAGGTCGTTCACGTCGTATCCGGGCTTCTTGTAGAGCTTGCCCCACTTGTTTTGAATGTCGGGTTTGTACACCTGTTGCACCCAATCTTGAGATTTGACTTCTTCCATCGCGACTGAGACCGATTCTTCCCCGTAATGGAAAATCTCCATCACATCTTTGGTTATGGCTTCTGCGAGACGGCTCTTCTGCTGTTCCGTTTTCCCGGGCCACAACTTCACGATTACATGAGGCATTATTTTCTCCCGCAAATCATCCTTTGATCTCGCGGGGCACGACCTCTACCGTCGCAGAGCGAGCGCGCGAACTGATCATCGGTTTGAGATAGGGGCTGCCCTTATACTTTGCTTCGTAGGCCTCGTCGATGCGGTCGTTCTTCACACCGTTCACTGGCTCGAACGCCACCTCCTTCGTAATGCCGGCAGCGGTAATGCGTCCTGTTTTCTGTTGGACAGCAGCCTTGTACCAGCTGGAGCTCTGGCCGTTATAAGCGCGCACATAAAGCGCGTCATCAACCACGACCGACCAAATCCACGTCGGTGTCCCGTACGTCTTCCCATCGTCACGAAAGGGTGAGATGTGCAGGTCATCCGTTTCGGAAATCTTGCGCAGTTCGTCTTTTGGCCATGCGGTCATCAAATCACCTCGAGGGCGCAGCAGCGCTTTGATCGCGCGGCGCTCGTCCATCGCGCGGTAGCCTTCGGCCACCTGATCGAGAGGTAGAGTTAAATCGAAAACCTTGCCGGGATTGATCTTCTTCTCCAACACCAGCTTGATCAGTTCAGGCAAGTAACGGCGTACCGGTGCAGGCCCACCGTGCAGATGGACGTGTGCGAAAAACAACTGCTCACTGTTCAGCTCGACGCCGTGCGGAACGCCGACATAGCCGACATATCCGCCAGGGCGGGTCGAGCTGATTGCCTGCATCATCGACTCTTGCGTGCCGACACATTCCAGCACCGAGTCAGCGCCGATTCCGTTGGTCAGATCCTTGATACGTGCCACGCCCTTCTCTGCGCGCTCGGTCACAATGTCAGTTGCACCGAATTCGCGTGCGAGCTTCTGGCGAGATGCGTGACGGCTCATCGCGATGATTCGTGCGGCCCCCATCTGCTTCGCGGAAAGAATACTCAGAAGGCCGACCGCCCCATCGCCGACAACCACAACTGTCGAGCCCGGCTTTACGTTGGCTGCATCGGCTGCGAACCACCCTGTCCCCATCACGTCAGAGAGGGTCAATAGGCTTGGGATCAAAGCGCCCGGAGGAATATCAGGTGTAGCGACCAGAGTGCCATCCGCCAGCGGGATCCGGAGCAGGGGGGCCTGTGCACCGCCGACCAGTTCGCGATGCTGACACGAAGACTGGTATCCGATCTGACAGCTGGGACACGTGTTGTCGGACGCGAAAAACGAACCGATGACGAACTGACCGGGCTTAACGGATTTGACTGCGCTCCCCACTTCTTCGACCACACCGCAGTACTCGTGCCCCATCGGCGTTGGCTGGGCAATCGGTTGAATGCCGCGATACGGCCACAAGTCGGACCCGCACACGCACGCGGCTGAGATTCTGATGACCGCGTCGGTTGGATTGATGATTTTTGGAACCTCGCGTTCTTCAAAATGCACGTCGCGCTGCCCATACAGGACGGCCCCTCGCATCTTTTGTCTCCTTGCCCTTGAAATTCTTCGGCTGCCGCTCAGCGGCCCACCATCTTTTGAAGCTCTTCCGGATACCGGGCGCCCTGCACCGGGATATTTGAGGCGGCAGTCTGCAGTTCGCGAAGATCGCTCGGCGAAAGTTCGACGTTGCCCGCGCCGAGATTTTCCTCCAGTCGGTGCAGTTTGGTCGTACCGGGAATCGGAACGATCCACGGTTTCTGGGCCAACAGCCAGGCGAGAGCGATCTGCGCAGGCGTCGCCTTTTTCTGTTCCGCGAATCTTCCAATCAGATCGACCAACGCCTGATTCGCCTGACGATTCTGCGCCGAGAATCGAGGCACGACGTTGCGGAAGTCCGTCTTGTCGAACTGTGTGTCTTTGCTGATGGCCCCCGTGAGGAACCCCTTACCGAGTGGGCTGAAAGGCACGAATCCGATGCCGAGCTCTTCGAGCATCGGGATGATTTCCTTCTCCGGCTCTCTCCACCAGAGGGAGTATTCGCTTTGCAGTGCCGTCACGGGCTGCACTTTGTGCGCCCGACGAATCGTTTGAGCGCCCGCTTCCGAAAGTCCGAAGTGTCTGACCTTGCCTTGCTGAATCAGGTCCTTCACGGTGCCAGCAACCTCTTCAATCGGCACATTCGGATCGACGCGATGTTGGTAGAACAGATCAATCACGTCGGTCTTGAGGCGTTTGAGCGACGCTTCGGCGACCTGCTTGATGTGCGCCGGACGGCTGTCCAGCCCAGCCTGCTTTCCGTTCTCGATGTTGAATCCGAACTTCGTGGCGATCACGACCTCCCTACGAAAGGGAGCGAGCGCTTCGCCGACGAGTTCCTCGTTCGTGAATGGACCATAAACCTCCGCCGTATCGAAGAACGTGACGCCGCGCTCGACGGCGGCTCTGATAAGGGAAATGCCGTGTTGCTTGTCCACTGCCGGGCCGTAACCAAAGCTCATTCCCATGCAGCCGAGCCCAATGGCTGAGACTTCCAGATCACTTTTCCCGAGTCTGCGTTTCTGCATCTCTTAACCTCCTGATTGCTCTTGCTCGCAGTCACCACTTTAGATGTCACCGGCTCCCACATGCACTAGCCGAGCACGCCAATCTGCTTGCAAAGCGCGCCATCTGTTCGGAACGGTAGGCGGACCTAACCAATTGGAAAAATCCACCTTCCCATAAGCTTTGCCCCTGGACAGAACGGAATTCGCCAGAAACGAGCAGTGGACTAGAGCAAATTCCGACGCAATTGCCGCTTTGCGAAGCGGCTTTCTTGGAGGTGTCCCGTGGAAAAGCAGCCAAACGCCATCCAACCGCTGAGTCAGTCTCGCCACGCGGACATGGCTTGCCAATGCCTTTACTTCCAAAAGCACGTCATCGGCGGGCTCATGGCCGAAACTCAGGCCGCGGCGCGAGGAACAGAAATTCACAGAATCTTTGCTAGCTACATCAGCCACTTGGCAGAAGTGGGCAGTTCGACTGACCTCGAAATCTTTGACGCTTTAGTGAAGGAGGCCAGCAGCGAAGCCCGCGAAGTTCTGGAAAAGTTTCGCGATAACCATGCATTTGATCCAGAGAAGATCCTCGCAACCGAGCTCCACATCCAGCTCGATCAAGACTTCCATCCGATTGAGGACTCGGATGAGGAACGGACCGCCGAATACGAGGGAACGCTCGATCTGGTGATCCTCCATTCGCTCACGGAGGCCGAGATCGATGACTGGAAAAGCTACTACCAGATCATCGACGCCGACACGTTCCAGTCGAAGCTCTACCCGCTCCTGCTGATGTACCTCAATCCGTCGTTGGAAAGAGTTAAGTTCGTGCTGGAGTTCGTGCGCTATGGGGTTTCTCGGTATGTTGAATACACACGAAAGGACTTGCCGTGGCTCAAGGAGTTGGCGCAGAGAGAACGCGCGCGCCAAAGGAAGCTCCACGAGCTAGCGGCTTCTGGCGAGCGCGATTTGAAGGCATCCCCAGGCAGGCACTGCACTTGGTGTCCGCTTCTCTTGAACGGCTGCCCGGTAGCAAAAACAAATCCTTACAGCCAGATGACCGCTGAAGAACGACTCCGCTTTGCTCTCTGGCTCCAAGAGGCCGAAAAACAGAACACGATGGTGCTCAAGGATCTCATGGTTGAACGGGGATCGGTTTGCTATCACGACGGGAACCAGAGCGAATATGTGGCCGATTTCGTCCCTGTCGCGAAGAAGTTTTATCCGTACGGCGATGCCGTTACGATCCTCGATGAATGGTTCAAAGCACATCCCGAAGAGCGGGTGCTGCGAGAAAAGCTGACAGTTTCGGGCCTCTCCTCCGCAATCAAGGCAGGGAAGCGGGCTGAACTCGCGCAGAAACTGACAGACAGCGCGGATGTGCGCGTTGAAACAGAACTCAAGATTGGCCGGGTTGCCCCTCTCTCGAGACGAGCCGGGGCAGGCCGGGGACCGAAATGAGAGCACGAGTGAGCGATACACAAGAATGTGATATCCTTACACATAGGAAGGTGAGAAGGATGCGTACCAACGTCGAAATCGATGACCGCTTGATGCACCAAGCCATGAGGAGCAGCCGGTCACGGACAAAACGGGCTGCGGTCGAAGAAGGATTGCGTCTGTTGATTCAGACTCGGGCGCAGGCTACCATTCGCCGACTTCGAGGCAAGATCCGTTGGGACGGAGACCTGCGCAAGTCTCGTCGCGGGCGATTGGCGGAGTAGAGACCAATGGTGATCATTGACACCACGGTGTGGATCGACTATCTGCGTGGTTTGCCGAACAGAGAAACCGAGTACTTTGATCGCGAGCTTAGTCGGCAACGCTTCGGACTGACGGATTTAATTCTGTGCGAGACGCTGCAAGGCATCGGGGATGAGAAGGCGTTCACGCGAGTGTTGCGTGAACTTCGCAAGTTCGAAGTATTTGAAACTGGCGGTGAGGATCTGGCTATTGAGGCGGCGAGAAATTTCCGGAGCCTTCGTCAGCGGGGGCACACCGTTCGCAAGACCATCGACTGTTTGATTGCCACGTTTTGCCTTCGCCAGGGTCATTCCCTGTTACACCGAGACCGCGACTATGATCCTTTCGAAGATATTCTGGGTCTCGCAGTAATCCATCCTTGAGCTTGATCACCCTTCAGCGTTCCTGGTCCCTGGCAATTCCAGACCACTGCTTTCCACTGCCGATGTACCGCCCGGTAGCGGCTGCCCAATTCGGTTCTTTTCTAGTGGACGAAATGGCTACAATGTCCAAAAGTAATGTCGGCGTCGCCGAGCCATGAGCGCGACGCAGGAGAATGGTGAGGCTGACCAAGCCAGTAAAGGCGCCGATCAAGCTTTCGTCGGGAGGATTACCGAGCAGAGCACCGCGAAATAGTGGCAGGCACTTCCGGCCAAAACGAAGCCATGCCAAATGGCGTGGTTGTACGGGAGCTTCTTCCACGCGTAAAACACGACACCCACTGTGTAGAGCACTCCGCCAGCCAGCAACCAGAGGAGTCCGCTCAGCGGGACCTTGAGAAGCATCGGCTTGATAGCAACGAGCGCCAGCCAACCCATGAGAAGGTACACCACCGTGGACAGGACCGAAGCATGCCCCATAAACCATATCTTGAACAGGATCCCTGTCATCGCCAGGCCCCAGATGACCGCAAACAAGGACCAACCCCAGCCTCCCCGCAGGTTGACGAGCAAGAAAGGCGTGTAGGTTCCAGCGATTAGCAGATATATGGCGGAATGGTCGCAGATCTTGAGGATTCGCTTCAGCCGTCGGGAGCGAGTGCCGTGGTAGAGCGTCGAGACCAAGTAGAGGCACAACAGCGTGCTGCCATAGATGGCGCAGCTCACAATGCGCCATGCGCTGCCACGCATCACCGCGAGAAACAGCAACGTTGCTAAGCCTGCGATGCTCAGAATCAACCCGACGCCGTGCGTCAGGCTGTTGGCAAGTTCTTCGGCGGATAGGCGGTGTGTCGAGACTTGACCCATTGAGCGACCCCAATGATTTTCAGACATGCGAGCGGGCAGGGCAACAGCAAATGTGTGCCTCGGATAGCGCAATGAGTGTCTGCACAGCAGGAAAGGAACGGACTGCAAGGAGTTAGGTTTATGAAGATTCGAACTCTGACTTTGAAGAACTTTCGCTCGCATCAGGAGACCGTATTGAAGCTGGATCGGTTCAATTTCATACGAGGGCCGAACGGACGCGGCAAGAGCTCGGTCCAGATGGCTCTGGAATATTTGTTTACAGGGCGATGCGAACTGACGGATGCAGCCGGCAGGGGCGCCGAAGCCTTGATTCGTGCCAGGGAAAAGGAGCTCGAAATCTCAGCCACCTTGGGAGACGGCGACACGATCTGCCGACGGCGTAGAAGGTGGCCACGACGTGCCGGAAACCGTGGTGCGCCGCCGTTTCGATCGGTCGATTCGAAACTTCTTGCTCCTCTACAGATCTCTCGGTGACTCTTCGATGCTCCTCGATAACTCGGGCGCCACCGCCGTTGTCATCGCCTTTGAGAAAATGGGAGGCCTTCGTATAATGGCTCGAGAGGTCTACGACACCCTGATTGCTCGCTATGGGAAGCCATGACAAAGCCGCCCGCAAACGTTCTCGAGTTGCCCCTGGAACAGCGCGCTGAGATGGCGCTCAAAGCCGCTGTGGAGAAGGTGATTGTGGCACACGCCCGCCTAGGCTTGCCCATCTACATCTGGCGTGATGGGAAAGTGGTTGAAGTTCCTTCCGATGAACTGCAGGCGCAAGCAGCGCTCCTGCAAGCTGGATCGTCATAAGGCTTTCCGCCTCACCCGATCGTCCCGCAAACGAGGCTTCAGTGATTACCAAGAGAGGTAAAGGAGCGTACGGAGCTTCCTTCTCGAAGGAGCCTTAAGGCAGGCTATGTAGCCACGGAGTTCGAAGGGGTTGAAAATCTCCCACACCGCGGCTTGAAAACACGGGAGCTCCGCAGCGAACTCCGGATTTTGGTCCGCTTCTTCGGCGAAATCGATTAACTTCTCCCCAAGCAAGTCGTCCAGTGCGCTTTTGACGCCGAAACGCTTACGGATCGTGCGCGTGGTCGCGCACTGCTCTCGCCAGATCTTGTGGAGGTGCATGTGAAGTCTGGTGCCGGACGACGGACAACTATATCGCCGGGCATGCGGCATCGGCAAGATCTGCGTGGTGGCGGCGTGACGCTGACGATCCGATTCGTTGTGATTGATCGTGCCGATGTGCTGGATAGGGCGAGGCGGGAGGAGCTTACGAGTTTGCTCTTGACCAGTGAAATCGAGCAGGCCATTGTGCTGGCCACAAGTGAGGAACCCATTCCGTCGATTGTGCCAGAGAGCGTGAAGTTTTTTGACCTCGGGCATGGAACAAATCTTCGGTCGATGCTCAAATTGCTTCTGACCACGACGAGCTGAAACGCGGAGGAAGGGCGCTGCAGGCAGCAGCCGCGGTGCACCGAGCATACTGGTGGACTTCTTTACATGTACGGTGAACTACCGTACAATATCCCTACGGGAGAAATCATGGCCGTCAGACATCAGCGAAGGCCCGCAAGAAGAATTGAGCGCATCGAAGCGCGCCTTAATTCAGACCAGCGGCGCCGAATAGAGCACGCGGCTCGTCTAAGAGGCACCTCGATCTCCGACTTCATCGTCACAAGCGCGGATGACGCTGCCGCCCGAACCATCCAGCAGCACGAGGTTTGGGTCCTTGCTGACCGGGACCGCGACGTGTTTGTGAGAACATTGCTGCATCCCCCTGCTCCTAGTGCCCGAATGAAAGCCGCTGCAAGGCGCTACAAACAGCAAATAGGCGCCTCGTGAATGAAAATGAGGATGAAATCCAATATCGAACCGAGCCGCTCGGCCCCAAGCACAACCGAGTGGCCTTTTCTTGCGGTGTTGTCGCACTGGATAAATATTTGCAGAAGCAGGCCGGCCAAGATGTCAGCAAGCGAGTAGCAGCCGCCTTTGTCATAACTCCTGATGGTGAAACAATCGCTGGATTTTATACCTTGTCGGCGCATGTCGTGAGTCTGAGCGATCTCCCAACCAATGTGGCAAAGAAACTTCCACGTTATCCCGCAGTCCCGGCAACATTGTTAGGAAGACTGGCGGTGAGCAGTGAGTTTCGTGGGAGGGGCATAGGAGAACTGTTGCTTCTGGACGCGTTCAAACGGGTTCTTGCCAACACTCGTCAGGTTGCGTCCGCTGTGATCGTTGTCGATGCGAAAGACGACCGGGCAAGAGAGTTCTATTTGCGCCACGATTTCATACCTTTGCCATCCCAGCCCAATCGCTTGTTCTATCCCGTCAAGACCTTAGGGCAATTGTTCGACCAACAGTAGCGGTGGGTTGTGACGAGGGATTCGTACAACGCCGATGGCCTCAGTCGAGGGCGGAGAATCGAAACCTAAGGCGTGCGAAAGCGGGGATGCACGGTGCTGAAGAAACCGGGAAAATCGCCGCGCTCGCCGAGAGCGAAAGTGAGCCGCGGCGTTCCCAGCATGGTCGCGGAGAACCAGTCCCAAACGGAAACCATGACTCCGATCGCCATTAACGATCCGCCCGGGAAACTTAGGCGGAAAATGTCATTGCCGACCGGAGTGACATATATTAAAATAATGTCAGATGGAGGTGGCAGTGACACCCAAGGCCCGCATGCGCATCAATGAAAACGGTCGCGTGGTCATTCCCGCCTCATTTCGCAAGCGCTTGGGGATTGAGGTTGGTGACGAAGTCGTCTTGCGGATCGAGGACGACGAATTGCGGATTACCACGCTCAAAGGCAACATCGAACGGGCTCAGTGTCTTGTCCGCAAGCATGTGAAACCCGGTGCCTCCCTGGTTGACGAGCTGATCGCGGAACGGCGCGAGGCGGCTCGCGATGAATAGGATTGTGTTGGACGCTTCGGCCCTGCTCGCAATTCTCGATCGCGAACCCGGAGGCGAAAAGCTGACGCCAGAGCTGCTGAGCGGGGCGGTGACCAGCACTGTGAATTTAGCCGAAGTGCATGGCAAGCTTGTTGAGCAGGGCTTGAGCTCAGACGATGCCTGGGAGGCCACAGTAAGCCCCATCCGCGAAGCCGTGAGTTTCACCGCCGAGCATGCCAAGCTCGCTGGTGATTTAGTCGCACATACTCGGCCTCTCGGTTTGTCCTTGGGCGACCGCGCTTGCTTGGCTCTTGGGCTTGCCCTAAAGGCTCCTGTGTACACTGCGGACAAGGCTTGGAGCAAACTGAAAATCAACATTCGCGTCCACGTCATTCGCTGACATTGCCACGGCCGAGGAACTGAAGAGCTGTGAAAGTGGTATGTACAACGATGAACAGGATGGGGCGTCAGCTCGCAATGAAGTGCCGCAAGGAACTGTATGAGGAAGAGGAAGTCTGCAGCCGCTGCCAGCGTGCGACGC
>DASYZA010000070.1:0-46265 GCA_035946775.1 Candidatus Sulfotelmatobacter sp.
TCACATCCTGTACTTTCATCGCCCGCTCCATCGCGGCCCTCGGATAAGCTTCCATGCTCCGCATGGTCGCTTATCCTCGCCGTCCGCAAAGCGGACATTTCATCTGCTATCTCAACCGGACATATCATGTGCTACCGACACTTTTCGAAATCCGCCATTGACTCCACCCTTTGATTGGGAGTAAAGTGCCTCACCGTCTGGGGATTGTGGGGAAAATGTTGCGCATAGGTCGGCGTGTAGGGATAGTACTCTTTCAGCTTGGCGGGCCCGACACGCTGGAAGCCATCGAACCGTTCCTTTACAACCTCTTCTGCGACCCCGATATCATTGACTTCCCCTTTGCGCGCATCGGCCGGAAGCCTCTTGCCAAGCTGATATCCACCACGCGCGCCCGCAAGGTCCAACATCACTACTCAACGATTGGCGGAGGCTCGCCCATCCGCCGCCACACCGAGCGCCAAGCTCGCGCTTTAGAGCAGCAACTGCGCGACCAAGGCGTCGACGCGCATTGCTTTGTCGCGATGCGCTATTGGCATCCATTCACCAGCGAAGCAATTGAGCAAGTCCGTCAGGCCGGTTGCGATGAGTTGGTGCTGCTGCCCCTCTACCCGCAATATTCCTCGACCACTACCGGATCGAGCCTGAACGAGTGGCGCCGCCAGTTCTGTGACGACATTCCGGTTCATCGCGTGGAAAGTTTCTATCGCCACCCTGGATATCTGGACTCGCTTGTGGAGAAGGTGAACGCCGCTCTTTCCCGCTTCGCCGGCCCGAACCGTCCCGAGATCGTCTTCAGCGCTCATAGTGTTCCGATGTCAGTAATTGAGAAGGGCGACCCCTATCGAGATCAGATCGAAGACACCGTCCATCTGCTGATGCATCGTGGTGGATGGGCCAACTCTCATCGCCTTTGCTACCAGAGCAAAGTCGGGGCCAGCCGCTGGTTGCAGCCGTCGCTGCATCACACCTTGCATCAGCTTGCCGCTGAAAATATTCATGAAGTCTGTATCGTGCCGATCGCTTTTGTTTCCGATCATGTCGAAACGCTGGCGGAAATCGATCACGAAGCTCGTCACCTTGCTCTACGCCTCGGTTTTACGCAGTTTGAAATGAGTGCTGGTCTTAATGATTCACGAACTTTCATACAAGCGCTGGGGCAGATCGTGAACAACGCCCTCGCGCATTCATTGCCGATTCCGATTCGAACTCATGGGGGAAAGTTGGCGGAGCCACAGTATGCGGCCGCCGCCGGATTAGATTAAGGGCCCAGTCAGACAAACAGGCAGAGGAGGACGCATGGCGGAGTTGGAGACCGATAAGGTCAATCCGAATCCTGACGCGGTCAAACCCGCAGTCAAGGCCACGGTCGATGCCACGAAATATGTCGGCACGCCGGCAGTCGGTACCTCGAAAGCAGCCGCAGCCGGCGGTATCGCCGGCACCGCTCCCTCCACCGAAATCGATCGCAAGCGCCGCCGCTTTGTCTGGACCATGGTCGCTGCCTTCCTCACCGCCTGGTTCCTCGCCTTTTTCCGTTTCTTTCTACCCCGCACTCTTTTCGAACCAAACAGCGTTTTTAAAATTGGATATCCCTCGGAATTCGCCCTCGGCGTCGACACCAAGTTCCAGCAGAAGTACCGCATCTGGGTCGACCGTACACCCGACCGCCTCTTCGTGATTTACGCCCGTTGCACGCATCTGGGTTGCACTCCTGACTGGAAGCCCAGCGAAAACAAATTCAAATGCCCGTGCCACGGCAGCGGATACGACAGCGAAGGAATCAACTTCGAAGGTCCAGCACCGCGCCCGATGGACCGCGCCCACATTGAGCTCGCCCCCGACGGCCAGGTCCTGGTTGACACATCCAAGCTTTACTCCTGGCCCAAAGGACAACCCAGCAAATTCAACGATCCAGGAGCCTTTTTGACTGGGGTCTAGGGATAAACGAATGTCGATTGAGCGATTTTCGGATCGGGTTATCGAGCGATTGAAAACCGTAAATCGCCAAACAAGCTCGACTGAAGATTACTCAATCGCCAAATGACTAAATCATCCGATGACTCAATCGCCCCATCACCCAATCACTCAATGACCCAATCCCAGGAACCTTATGCCTGACGAAAACAAAAACGGCGGCAACGGTGGAAGCAGCAGTACCAACGGAAAGAGCGGCGGCAAAGTCGGACTCCTCGAAAAAGTAAGCACGGGAGTCAAAGATGACCTCCAGGCTCTGCGAACCGACATTCCCAGCAAAGCCAAGGAACAGATCGATGGCCTGAAAGACCCGACCAAGACTCAGGTTTACACGTCGATCTTCCGTCACAAGCACGATGACACGCCGCGCAACCGCGCTCTCGGCGTGCTGTCCAACGTATTTCTCCATTTGCATCCGGCGAAGATCAACCGCGATGCGGTCCGCTATAGCTACACGTGGGGCATGGGTGGAATCACGTTTTACCTGTTCATCATCCTGACCTACACCGGCGTGCTCCTGATGTTCTATTACCATCCGACGAAGGTCCAGGCCTTTCGCGACGTGCTCTATCTCGAGCACGACGTGCCCTTCGGAAAGATTTTGCGCAACATGCATCGATGGGCCGCCCACCTGATGGTCATCGGCGTGTGGCTGCACATGTTCCGCGTGTTTCTCACTGGCTCGTACAAGAAGCCACGCGAATTTAACTGGAACATCGGGGTACTGCTTCTGGTGTTCACCCTCCTGCTTTCGTTCACCGGATATCTTCTGCCCGACGACCAACTCGGATTCTGGGCCGTCACCGTCGGCACCAACATGGCACGTGCCACGCCGCTGCTCGGACATGAAGGGCCATTCGGTCCGCAGTTGGGCATGACTCCCTATAACGACGTGCGCTTCGGCCTCCTTGGCGGATCGATCGTCGACGCCAACGCGCTGCTGCGATCCTACATTTGGCACTGCATCGGAATCCCAATCGTGGCGAGCGTATTGATGATCGTCCACTTCTGGCGGGTGAGAAAAGACGGCGGCATCTCGGGTCCGGCGCCCGTCATGTTGACCGAAGAAGCGGATAAACCAAGAAGAGGACCTAAGGCTGCTGGAGAGTGAACTTTATGGACTGGCGACAACTCTGGGAAATCTGCTCCGCACCCGACAACGTCCCCATCGTTGCCTTGATTCCGCTGCTTGCGTTCTTCATCTATCTGGCATGGAAGCAGGCGCACGCCAACGACGTTCTGATCGGGCAACTCGAAGCCGATCCGGCGATGGCCAAAACGCACCATCGCAAGACTTGGCCCTTCAAGTCCGGATGGCAGAAGGAAGTTCACGTTTGGCCATTCCTGCTGCGAGTTGAATTTCTCGCAGCGATCATCGTCACCATCATCTTGATGGTTTGGTCGATCACGCTGAACGCTCCGCTCGAAGAGCCCGCCAATCCCAACCTGACGATGAATCCCGCGAAGGCCCCTTGGTACTTCCTCGGCTTACAGGAAATGCTTGTTTACTTCGATCCGTGGATCGCCGGTGTCGTCATGCCGACCTTGATCATCATCGGTCTCATGGTCATCCCTTACATCGATACCAATCCATTGGGGAGCGGCTATTACACCTGGAAGCAGCGCAGATTTTCGATAGGGACTTTTCTTTTCGGCTTCCTGATTTTGTGGGTTTCGATGATCCTCATCGGCACCTTCATTCGAGGACCCGGATGGCAATGGTTCTGGCCCGGCCAGACCTGGGACCACAACCGTCTCATTTACGAGGTCAACCGTGACTTGCCCGACATCTTCGGCATCACCTCGAACATCGGCAAAGGCGTGTTCGGCGCAATCATTGTAGGCGGTTATTACTTGATCGGTGGCGGTCTGGTGTATTCGCTCTTCCGCCGTCGAATGGCAAAAGATTTCAAGCGCATGAGCCTGCTGCAGTTTTCGCTCATGCAGTTCTTGGTGCTAACGATGGTCGCGCTGCCAATCAAGATGGGCCTGCGCCTGTTGTGGCACATCAAGTACGTTTGGATTACACCGTGGTTCAACATTTGAACGGTTGTTGTGAGTTGTTATCCCGAGCAGATTTTGATTTGTCATCCTGAGCGTTTTTGATTTGTCATCCTGAGCGGAGCGGGCTCGAATGAGCCCGCGGAGTCGAAGGATCCCTATCACCGAATCCGATGTGTCAAGGATAGAGATTCGCTTCGACTGACAACAACGAAACTTGGACTCAAGTAGCGGGAGGAAATGGTGCCCGAGAAACCCATCCCCGAGCAAGATCCGATCACGAGCAAGTCCTACGCCGCGCATTACGTGATCGCGACCATCATCCTGATCATCACCCTTTTCTGGGCTTTGTGGGACGAGAACTGGGGACAACGCCCCTGGAAGGCCTTTCAGGAGACGTTCAAAACCCGCTACAGCGCTTTCCTGAACACCGCGCGTTCCAAGTCCTCCGCCTCGCAAAAGGACGTCGAGCAAAGCTCCGACTATTCGGCATTGAAACAGAACTATCAAAAAGCCTACGACGACTCCAAGAGCCAGGCGGAGGAGGTCCGCAAGAAGCTTGACGACGCAAGCGCCCGGCTGCTTGCCGTGCAAAGCGTATTCACCGATCGCCGCGCTTACGTCAACGCCCTAACCTACGAACTCGAGACCAGCGACAGCAAATCAGCCAAGGACAGCAAAGCCAGGGACATCAAGGAATACAAAGAAAAGAAGTCCACCGTTGAATTCCCTGACGGTAGCAGGAAGCAATTCGACTTCGACGAACTGGAAAAGACCTACAACGACATCCGCGACGAACGCACCAAGCTCAGCCTCGAACTGGGCGACGTCCTCAAGCCAGTCACCGCCGCCAAGGCGAAGATGGACGAGTACGTCACCGACCACATGGTCGATCTCACTCCGGCGCAGATCGATGGTCTGAAAAAGAAAGCGACCGACTGGGATCCCACCATCGTCCAGATCAATGTTGCCGAAGCCAACATCGTCGACCGGTGCGAATCCTGCCACATGGGCATTCGTGAGCCGCTGAAGATCACTCCCGCGGCAATGACGCCCAAAGGCGAGAAGAAACCGGACGAGTACGCGGAGGCTTTCGTCAGCCATTCTGATCCCGAATTGTTGACGATCCACGATCCCGACAAATTCGGTTGCTCCCCGTGCCATCAGGGCAACGGGCGCGCCACCACCAGCGTCGAGAAAGCCCACGGCAACTACGAGCACTGGCTCTGGCCGCTGTTTCCGAAGGAGAACGCGCAAGCCGGATGTCAGACCTGCCATGCCGCCGACATGGTGCTAGCCAGTGGTGATGTGCAGTTCCAAACCATCAATGCCGGCAAAGATCTCTTCCGCCAGCGTGGATGTAACGGCTGCCATCGCTATGAAGGCTACGACAAAGAACCGGAAGACCTGAATGCAATCACCCAGCAGATCAAGCAGATCGAAACCCAAAAGAAAGACAACCTGAAGCAATCTGCCTATCTGATGAAGCAGGCCGACACTGCCGAATCCAACGATGAAGCCAACAAGCTCAATCTGAAGGCCGTCGACCTGCGCGTCGCCAACAGCAAGCTCGATGGCCGCCTGCAGCAGCTCGATTATCAGTCGCACAGCCTTCTGCAGGACATGAAGAAGATTGGGCCGAACCTGAAAGACGTTCGTCTGAAGCTGAACAAGAACTGGATTCCCGTCTGGCTGAAAAAGCCGACCGACTTCCGTCCCACCACGAAGATGCCAAACTTCCGCCTGACCGACCATCAGATTCAGGCGATTTCGGCATTCATCTGGCAGTCAGGACTCACCGATCCTTTACCGAAGCACAAGCCGGGCAACGCCGCCCACGGCAAAGAACTGTTCGAGAGCCGAGGATGCCTTGCCTGTCACTCGATTGGCGAAGGCGATCAGATGCGTGGCGGCACCTTCGCTGCCAATCTCACGCGCGTCGGCGAAAAAGCCAACTATGACTATCTCGTCCGCTGGATCCACAACGCTCGCGAACGCACTCGTCCCTATTGCCCCTACGAGAAGAAAGATATCGGCCCCGAGGACTACGCCAAGAAGGGACTTCCCTATCAGTGGGATCTCGAGCACAGCAAATGCCCGAATGACGGTCATGAACTGCAAGTGCAGAACATGACGGTCATGCCGAGCCTGCGCCTCAGTCCCGAAGATGCCGAGGACATCGCAAGCTATCTGATCACTCAGAAGAGACAGGACCCCTCTGCCTACGCTAACGCATCCTTCATGGACGATCCCAATCTCAAAGAAGAAGGCAAGAAGTGGGTTCGCCACTTCGGCTGCGCTGGATGTCACGAAATCGCGGGCATGGAAGACGAAGGCCGCATCGGTACGGAGCTGACCTTCGAAGGCAGCAAGCCCATCGAACGCCTTGATTTCGCGTTGTTCACCGAACCCGCGCAGCGTGGTGGCAAGGATTCCGAGCCCATCAAAGACAAAGAAGATCTAGCCCGTCTGCCCGACGGTCCTGCCAGCAAACCCTGGTACAACCACAAGGGATTTTTCGAGCACAAGCTCGCCGAACCAAATGTTTATGACGCGGGCAAGGTCAAGAGCGAAACCGAAGCTCTTCGCATGCCCAATGTGCACCTGACGAAAGATCAGGTGCTGGATCTCACAACCTTCCTGATGGGCAGCCAGGAAACTTCCCTGCCCGCCAGCTACCAGTACAAGCCCGGCGATGCGCGCCACGACATTCAGGAGGGCTGGTGGATCGTCAAGAAATACAACTGCATGGGATGCCACCAGTTCATCCCCGGCCAGCAGACGATCCTGATGGGCTTGCCGCAATACCAGGACGCGCAAGAACAGCTGCCACCCAAGCTGCTCACCGAAGGCGCCCGCGTCGATCCCGAGTGGCTGCGCAAATTCCTCTCCAATCCTGCGCTCAGCACTACGGACACAAACCGCGACGGCGTGCGTCCCTATCTGAAAGTCCGCATGCCCACGTTCTCGTTCTCTGACAACGAACTGCGCAAGCTCGTCCGCTTCTTCGAGGCTTTGTCGCAACAGCCGCTGCCCTACATTCCGGAGCAAGTGCCAGTCCTAACTGCGAAAGAGAACGATATGGCTCGCAGCCTCTTCTCCAGCACCGCGGCTCCGTGCCTGAAGTGTCACGCCACCGGCGATCCCGCGCATGACAAGATCGCCACCGCTCCCAATTTCCTGCTTGCAAAAGAGCGATTGAAACCGGACTGGGTCGAGCGCTGGATCACCGATCCCCAGGCCGTCAGTCCCGGCACCTCCATGCCATCTGGATTGTTCAAGCAGGTCAACGATCAATGGGTCTTCGCCGGACCGACGCCGCCAACCTTCAACGGCTTCGAGGGAGACCACCGCAAGCTCCTGACCGACTACATCTTCCAGCTCACGCCAGAAGAACAACGGCGCGTGGCTGCTTCCATGCCTCATGCCAAGACCGCTTCTTTGCAGCACAGCGGTCTTCCTAAACAAGCCTCAACCAAAGTGCACGGTGCTGTCGGCGGAGGTTCGCGATAGAATCTCACGGCAGAAGAGTTTTCTTCGAGTCAACGTCAGATCCGCTCAGGCTCGTTCGAAAGAACATGGCAGTGCAAAAACCAGAAAGGGCGACAACATGAATCGAAAGCAGTCGGTAACAACCATTCTCAGCATGCTGGCACTCTGCGCACTGCTCGCGCTGGCAGCATGTAGCAAGAAAGAAAACACTGAGCAGTCCAGCAACAACGCCGCCGAACAGCAGGCCCAGCCGGCAGCGACCCCCATTGATCCCTCAACCGTTGCCACCGTCAATGGCACCGTGAAGTTCGATGGCACCGCCCCCAAGCCCGCCAAGATCGACATGAGCCAGGACCCCGGCTGCAAGGGCACAAATAACGCCGAAACGCTCGTGGTCGACAATGGCGACCTCGCCAACGTTTTCGTCTATGTAAAAGACGGACTCGGCAATCGCACCTTCGACGTTCCCAAAGCCCCCGTCGTTCTTGAACAGAAGGGATGCCAGTATCATCCCCATGTGCTCGGCGTCATGACCGGACAGACGGTCGACATCAAGAATGCCGATCCGACCACGCACAACATCCACCCGACCCCGAAAGACAACCGCGAGTGGAACGAATCGCAGCCGCCGTCTTCGGCCGACCTGGAGAAGACCTTCGCCCGCGAAGAAATCATGCTGCCGGTCAAGTGCAATCAGCACCCGTGGATGAAGATGTACGTCAACGTGGTGAAGAGCCCCTTCTACGCCGTGACCGACAAGAGCGGCAAATACGAAATCAAGGGCCTTCCGCCGGGCGACTACACGATCGCCTTCGTTCACGAAAAACTGGGCGAGCAGGACCAGAAGGTCACCGTCGCTCCAAAAGAAACAAAAACGGTGGACCAATCGTTCAAGGAAACGGGAATGTAATCGTAGCGCCACCTGTCGGGAGGGCGTCTCGCCCTCCCACACGCTACACTTCACAACCACTCTCCTGCTTGTATCAGCACCTATAAGCTGACTGGATTGTTTCGGACCGTCTCGCCCTTCCGCTCACTCTGCTAAAATACTGCGTTGGTTGGAGCGCTTCCGCTCAGTACCCTGCTCCACCTTCGGTATCACGGGGAAGGCGCCCGATTCTCCGACGCTTCCCGACTCAAGGGGCCCTACTCTGAAAGCCATTGCCACAACCTACAATCGCGGCCTCCATCGTTTCGCCGTCGTGCTCGCCTGCTGGACTTTCCTCCTCATCATCGCTGGAGCCCTCGTCACCAGCAATGATGCCGGCCTCTCGGTTCCCGACTGGCCAACCTCCTTCGGCTCGCTCTACAAGATTCCCAAGCTGGTCGGCGGAGTGAAATTCGAGCACACGCATCGCATGATCGCCCAGGTAGCCGGCCTGATGACCATCATTCTCGCCGTTTGGATGTGGCGCGCTGAAAAGCGCCGCTGGCTCAAGATTCTCGCCTTCGCCGCAATTGGCACTGTAATCGCACAAGGCGTTCTCGGCGGGCTCACGGTCCTGTTCTTCCTGCCGCCCCCGATTTCTTCTGCTCACGCGGCTCTGGCGCAGACATTTTTCTGTCTCGCCGTCGCCATGGCCGTCTTTACCGGCCAGAAATGGATCGAAGAGCAGCCGCGCATTGAATTCGATCAGCGCCGCCCCAGCCTCTTCACCTTGACCCTGCTCTCGATTTTCGTTCTTTATGTGCAGCTGATCCTCGGCGCAATGTTTCGCCATCACGGTCTGAGTTGGTGGCCCCACGTCGCCCATGCTGTCGTGGTCTCGTTCGTGCTCGCGTGGACAGCCGTTCGCGCCCTCACCGCCTATCCCAATCTCGAAGCCATTCGCCGTCCCGCGATCACCATGCTTTCGCTCGTGATCGCCCAGCTCTGCCTGGGCTTCATGGCATTCCTGACCCGCGTCTCCTGGGGACACGATGCTGTCCAGCCTGAGTTGCCCATGGTCATCTCCACCGTGACACACGTAGCCGTCGGAGCCCTGCTGCTCGCCACCACCGTCGTGCTGGCGATCCAGACCTGGCGCCACGTCCCGGTAGCCTTCGAAGAGCGAGTAGGCGAACCGCAACGCAATCCGTCAGCGGCGTAGAGCGAATTGCTGAATTTTGATTGTCGATTGTTGAATGAAAACCGCCCTGCCCGAGGGATTCCATTCAACAATCAAGAATTCAACAATCAACAATTTTTCTTCTCCGTGCCTCCGCGCCTCCGTGGTGGATTTGTCTTCATCCCACCAGCCGCGGAATGTCGTAAACTATCTCTTAGTCTTTCCGGGGTTCTTCTTTGGTCACGAAAGTCGCCGCCTTTGCTGATGCCGCAGTACCGGACCGCTCGTCCGCCGATGCCGTCATTTCCGTTCAGAACCTGGTGCATCGCTACGAGAACCGCACCGCGCTCAACGGAGTCTCCTTCGACGTCCGTCCCGCAGAGCTTTTCGGAATGCTGGGCCCGAACGGTAGTGGCAAGACCACGCTGTTCCGTATCCTCTCGACCTTGATGATTCCCACTGGCGGCCGTGCCATGGTTTTAGGCTACGATGCCGCGCAGGAACCGGCCCGGCTTCGCCGCCAGATCGGCGTCGTCTTCCAGGCACAGAGCGTCGATCCAAAGCTCACCGCATACGAGAATCTCTGGCATCAGGGACATCTCTACGGTCTCCACGGTTCCGCTCTAAAACGCCGCGTCGAAGAAATTCTGACCCGCGTCGGCCTCGCCGATCGCGCCAAAGAGCGCGTCGAGACTTTCTCCGGAGGCATGCAGCGCCGCATCGAACTCGCCAAAGGATTACTTCACCACCCTGGCGTTCTGCTCCTCGACGAGCCCACAACGGGCCTCGATCCCGGCGCTCGCCGCGACCTCTGGCAATATCTGCAGATCTTGCGAGACGAGGAACATGTCTCCGTTCTCGTAACCACGCACCTGATGGAAGAGGCCGAGCGCTGCGACCGCCTCGTGATCATGAATGAAGGCAATGTCGTCGCTCTGGGCACGCCGGCAGAATTGAAGACCGAAATCGGCGGCGACGTGATCTTGCTCGATGCCGCGCACGACGCCGGGTCGCTCGCTCAGCAGATTCGCACCCGCTTCCACGTCGAAACCACGGTACTCGGCAATCAGGTGCGCATTGAGCGCGAGGGCGGACACCGCTTCGTCCCCGATCTCGTCGAAGCTTTTCCCGGAGAGATTCAGGCAATCTCCGTCAGCAAGCCGGCGCTCGAAGACGTCTTCATTCACCGCACCGGCCACAAGTTCTGGAGTGAAAACGGCGAGCCTGACTCGCCCGCGAACGACAGTCCGATGAAAGACAAGAAATCGAAATCAAAGAGGAGGTAAGACCATGCGTTCTCTGATCCTGGTGCTCTCTCTGGTTCTCGGTATTGTTCCCCTGGCAGGCATTGTCTGGGTTTTTACCAGCGGGATGATCACCATCTCTCCGTTCGCCGCAACCGTCGACGGCCTGTTCACGACGCTCATCCTGCTCACGCTTGCAGCATGTTTCCTGATGAATGCCTTTTGGGAAGCCCGCGATCAAGGCCTGATCCCTAAGAAGCAACCTGCGACCGCCAAGGCAACGGCCGCAAAAACGACCTAAGGAACTGACTCAAGTATGGCGACACAAGCAGCAATATTGGCGAGGCAGCACACTCCCGAATCAGCCGGAGTGATTCTCCCCTCGTTCACTCTTTGGTGGCGCGAGATTGTCCGCTTTTACCGCCAGCCCGGACGCGTCGTCGGCGTGCTGGCCTCTCCATTGGTCTTCTGGGCGGTTCTCGGCTCCGGCTTCGGCACCTCGTTCCGTTCCGGCGGAGGCCCCGGACAGCAGCACTATCTCGATTACTCTTATCCGGGCATCCTGATCCTGATCGTGCTCTTCACTTCGATCTTCACCATGATGTCGGTGATCGAAGATCGAAAGGAAGGATTTCTGCTCTCAGTGTTGGTGGCTCCCGTTCCGCGCTCTGCCATCGTGCTTGGAAAAGTTCTCGGCGGCACCACGCTCGCGGCCGTTCAGGGATTGATCTTCCTGATCTTCGCCCCGCTCGCCGGCATTCACTTGAACGTTATTCAAGTGCTGCTGGTCGCCATAATCGTATTTCTGGTCTCGTTCTCACTCACTGCACTCGGATTTGCCATCGCTTGGCCTATGGACTCCTCGCAGGCCTTCCATGGCATCGTCAATCTGTTCCTGATTCCGTTGTGGTTGCTTTCGGGTGCGCTGTTCCCGCTCGGCGGTGCCTCTGGATGGATTCGCGGCATCATGTACGTCAACCCGCTCACCTACGGGGTCGATGCCCTGCGCGGACTTCTCTACCCGGGAACCGAAACGATGTTCCCGTTGCCCCATGATATGGCTACCATGCTTCTGTTTTCGCTGGTGATGTTTGCATTCGCACTGTTGATGGCCAACCGGCGTACCACGAAGCCGGCCGCGTAACGAATTAACTATGATCGCCGAACAGTACGCCTACTTCCCGGCTCTGAATGCGACCCTCAACGGCACCAGCGCCGCGCTATTGCTGACCGGACGCGTTCTGATCGCCAAAGGACGCATGGCAGCCCACCGCATCTGCATGATCGCTGCGGTCATCGCCTCGCTGGCCTTCCTCGGCTGCTACCTGTACTTTCACGCGATGGTCGGCAACATCCGCTTTTTGGGACAAGGCTGGGCGCGCCCCGTCTATTTCGGGATCCTGATTTCGCACACGACCCTGGCCGCCATCATCGTCCCGCTGGCCATCATCACACTGAGCCGCGGCCTGCGCGCTCGCTACGACAAACACCGCGTAATCGCCCGCTGGACCTGGCCGCTCTGGATGTACGTCTCCATCACCGGCGTCATCGTCTATTTCATGCTGTATCAGTGGTTCCCGCACAGCTGATCCACCACGGAGGCACGGAGACGCGGAGAAAGCAAATACCAAAGCTTTTTCAAGACATCAGGGTTCTCAGTGCCTCCGTGTCTCCGTGGTGAAGAGGAATTTATGTCCGTTCTGAAACTCAAAATAGACGTCTCGGGCACGGTAGGTGACGAAGCCTGGCGCCAGCTCAACCAATTCGATCAAATCCAGTCCGCCGACTTCGGCCCGCAATTCGGCAGTGGCGGACGCTGTAATCACCCTCCCGACGCTCCCCACGCGAAAGGCGAATGGATCGGCGCTGAAATCCGCCTCCAGACGCCACTCCTGGCCCAATACGCAATGTCGCACTACCTGGAGCAGGAACGCGTCCTCGACGCCGATGTCGAGTAAGGTGCCCTTCGCGATCTTTGCGGTTCAAGCTTTTGGTTCTAGCACGGCGAGGAATGGATTTGTTGATTTAATGAGTGTTGATCGTAATTGCAGATCGCACAGGGCATTCAACAATTAACAATGTTTTCCCTGTGAAACCCTGTGTTCCCTGTGGTGAGAACTCCTTACGCAGCCTTCTGCTTTTGGCGTTCCATCCGTTCCCGTATGAACTCCGGACACGCCACGATCCCAAAACTCTGTCCCTCGCCTTCAATCAGGTACGAGAGCGCACACTGATCGATCTCCTCTAACGAAGCAAGGTTCAGCATCGGCCACAGCCGGCACTCCGCCGCCGACTGCACCAACTGATCGAGATAGGAAAGGTGTCCTTCAAATAATTTACCGGATACCCGAATTGTGACCTGCGGAGCAAGCGAGGGGGATGTGCCGCGAGCCTTCATATTTCTCCTTAAGAAGCCAGAAAATCTCAAGCGCACCAAATTCGGTTCGCCTGACTTCTATAGATGCTCGGGAATGTCGTTTCCTGCGAAAAGACTGGTAAACAGAATGTAAAACTACGTAATCAGAGGTTGCCGAACCTGCTGGGGTTGCTGTGGAAAAGAAGACCGATATCTTTGCGACGGTATGAACTCATCACGTGGAAGGCACAGCAGCAGAGACTTTCAATGGCGCAATCGCTTAATCGCTCAATGACTCAATCGTCCACAGTTTCTTGAATCGATTGAAGAACTCATCGTGGGCGGCGAAAACCCTAACACAAAACAATAGTCAGGTACCGGGACCTCACTGCACACGTAAGAGCCCGTTACCGTTGCTTCCTTCCGGACCTGGCGGGGTTGGCGGGAGTACGTCGCGTGAGACCGATACCTGACCTGAATCATTCTAGCATCCAGGATCTATACACTCGCTCATCGACAAAGCTGCGGCCGCAACCCAGGACGTCACCATACCCGTCAATGAATGAGCGCATCAGAAATTCTCCAGCATCACCACGTTGCTATCGTACCGTCGCAACCTAAATTCCAGGTACCTTCCATCGGGAGACGGCCGAGGGTCGGCGATGAATGCCAAAACCGGTACACTGATGATGTTTTTCATCTCGCCCTTCGGGCCCACACAGCTGATTTGGAATTTATTGTCAAACTCGCCGGAACCATAAATATGTTGGTTGTCAGGAGCCCAAGAGGCTACGCCGAAGCTCCGATTCTTCAATTCGATACCACTCTTGCTACCTGTCTGAAGGTCCAAAATCTCGATGCGGTCCAGCGCGGAATCAGACTGCATGGCGATCTTTCTTCCGTCAAAAGAGAGGCTCCAAGTAAAGAGTCCCTTTATCTGCGTGATGTGCGAACCGCGCCCCTCAACCGGATCGAATCTGTATAGTTCCTGTCCGTCCTTCACTTGCTCCACCATCACGCATACATTGGCCGTAACCGCACATTGCACGCTTATGTCTCCGGCCAGCACGACAGTTGGCGAGCCGCCGTTCAGCAGCATGCGCATGATTTGTTTGGGAGAATCTTTCGGGGCGAGCTTGCTGAATACAAGCCATTTCCCATCCGGGCTTATCACTGGTTCATCATAGTTGCCCGGCCCCGTTATCAACGCAGAGATTTCCTTCGTGCGCAAGTCCTGGCGAAAAATGCCCCATCGTTGTTGTGGGTTCGAAAGGTAAATCAGGGACGATCCGTCCGGCGTCCACACGCCTGACCACTTCGACCAATTGTCCCCTCCCAGTCCTCGTGAGGTTGCCACAGTCTGACTCGGCTTGCGAAGGTCGAGCAGACGGATTTCATCGCTCACGCGCTGTCGCTCGAAGGCAAGCCGCCTTCGGTCATGCGCTGTGCTCAAGCCATTCATGTAGTATCCGGCCCAATTGGTAATCTGGCTTGCCGGTCCTTTCACCCTCCCGGTGTCAGAATCCAGCGGAATCGCCCAGACGTTCTCTTTATTGGCGCCCGATCCGCGAAGCTTGTAAATCGCGCGGCCATCGGCGGACCAAACTACATCCGTCACCCCATTGTTAATTGATGTAAGCTTCGCGTCCGAAAGAACAACTGCGCAGTCGTGACCTTCCGGGTCGCAGGTACGAAGGGTACCCAATGTTCCTTGTCTATCTACGGAGGAAAGCACTATTCTTCGGGAAGTGGGGGACCAATCTACGCCGATGATGCCTTCCGGACTATCCCCTGACAAGATCGGATGGGCGCTTTCACCATCGGCGTCCATCACCCATACTTTGCTCGCGTCTTTCCCCGTTCCTCCTATCCACGCGATGCGGGCACCATCCGGCGACACAGCGGCATTTGCGACGATGAAGGTCGCATCCAGCACGGTTCGCGTGGAGCCGTCAACGGTTGATTGACGGAAGAGGCCATGAAACGCTGAGGTCTGCACCAGAAGATGAGTGCCATCGGGATACCACGCCACCACATTTTCGAGTCCTGTGTTCGCAAACCGGCGCTTCTCCCCAGTGTCAATCTGTAACAGCACCAGGCCTTCGCTTTGATCTGTGTATGCGAGCTGCCGTCCGTCGGGCGAAATCACTGCAGACGTGACTGGGTCGTCAATCGAATTCTGGAAAACAGGGACAGACGGAACTGACCCATTTTCTTTATCCCACTTCGGGAATGGCGGGTGGCCGAGGCTTTGAGTTGCGGACACAAACACCCCTGTGGCTGCCCCGCTCTCGCGCTTTTTTTGCGAGGGCAGGCACGATGCTGCCGACCGCAAGAGATTTTGATTCTAAGCCGAAACACAGGAATACACGGCGCGTTCTCGAGTTTCTCAGCCGCTCGCCTATAATCACACCCTCATGTGATCCCAGTCCTAGCGATCCACAACCGAAAAAGCAGATCCTCACCAAAGCGGTAGCGGTACACGCAGCAACGAGCTGCAAATCGCTAACTCCTTGCGGCTCAAGTTGAGGCGTTTGGCGGGCGTCTGAGCCCGCCGCCGAAATCCTGAGCGACGCGAAGGAACTCGCTGATGGCGGCAGCTAAGTCGTTTTGGCTCAAGATTTTACCCGTAAGTTCTTGAGCCCCATAGATTACTTTGCAATTTTCCGCTAAGTTGATGATTCCAAAGATCAGGGGGAGGGGGGATACCCCCCAAAGTCGGCGGCATTCCCAAAATGGAACTGATGTGGTCTCAAGGACATTGACTGCCGCAGTTGCCCCCCTGCGAAAAAGTCTCGCCTCCTCAACGTGACTTTCGGTGCAAGATTTTCCGCGCCTGCCCTTCCTTTCTTGAGCCTGATCACCAACAATAGACCAAGCTCTTCGCGCCCCTCTGCTCAAATTCTGAATGGCTGCTGAACCCAGACAATCCGGAGTGATTCCTCTCCAAAAGGCCATCGATCAGTACTTCGAATTGGCTTTGTATCTCCTCGTCCTTACCGGATTTGGCACGTTGGCAGGAACAGGAGGACTCGATCTGCCCTCCGTTGCTCTCGTCGGCAGCGCCCTCGCGGTCCGCGGATATCTGCTGGCGAAGCGCCGCAAGTTCGTCATCTCCGAGCGCTGGACGACTCCGCTCTCGATCTTCTATTTCATCTTCTTCGCCGTCGACTATTTCGCCTTCTCGCGCAGCTTCCTTCCCGCCACGATTCACCTCGCCCTGTTCGGCGTTGTGGTCCGCATGTTCTCGCTGCGGCGTGAACGTGACCACATCACCCTCGCGATCCTCGCCTTCCTGATGGTCTTGGCTTCGGCAGTCCTGACCGTCGATAGCGTCTTCCTCTTCTCCTTTTGCGTATTCATGTTGATGGCCGTCGCGACCTTCGTGCTGATGGAAATGCGCCGCTCCGGAATGGCCGCCACAATCCACGCGCGCCATTCCAGCGACCCCTATGAGCACAGGCGTTTGGCACTTGCCCTCACAAGGTTTGCTCCAGCGTTGATGATGATGATCGCCATCGGAGGCGCCGCGCTCTTCTTCGTCATGCCCCGCATCTCCGCCGGATACTTAGGTGGATATTCCTTTGGCACCGATTTCTCTTCCGGCTTCAGCGATCACGTGCAGTTGGGACGCATCGGCCAGATTCAGCAGTCGAACGCTGTGGTCATGCATGTGCAGATCGAAGGCGACGATAAGGGCCTCTACGACCTGCACTGGCGCGGAGTTTCCCTCGCCGACTTCGATGGACACTCCTGGTCCAATCGTCGCGATCAATACCTGCTCTCGCGCCAACCCGACAGCAGCTTCGGTCTCCCGCGAAACGATGACTCAGGAACGCGCTCGTACGCCGCATCTGTCCTGGCTCGCCAGAAGATGATTCGCTATCGCGTTCTGATGGAACCGATCGGCACCAACGTTTTCTTCCTCGCCCCGTGGGGACGAAGCTTGCGCGGAGATTACCGTCTGCTCGCCGGCGATTCCGGAGGCGCAGTCTACGACTACGACTCGCGCCACGCCATCAGCCGCTACGAAGCTACTTCGGACATCGCGAAACCGTCGCCGGCAGAACTCCGCAAAGCCGGACGGAATTATCCGCAGCAAATCACTGAAACGTACCTGGAGCTCCCGGAACTCGATCCCCGAATCGAACAACTCGCGGCGGAGGTCACCCGTTCCGCGAAAAATGATTTCGACCGAAGCTCCGCCATCGAGAATTACCTCCACGCCCACTTCACCTACACTCTCCAACTTCCGAACACTACGGTGAAAGATCCGATCGCAAACTTCCTATTCGAGCGCAAACAAGGACATTGCGAGTACTTCGCCTCTTCGATGGCCGTAATGCTGCGAACCATTGGAATCCCGTCGCGTGTCATCACCGGATTTCGCAGCGATGAGTTCAATGACATCAGTGACAGCTACGTGGTTCGCGCCAAGGATGCGCACGCCTGGGTTGAAGCCTACTTTCCTGGATTCGGATGGCAGACTTTTGATCCAACTCCCGGCGGGAGTGTCGCGAGCCCTCGCGGATGGAGTCGCCTCGCGCTCTACATCGACGCGATGTCGTCGTTCTGGCGCGATTGGGTGATCAGTTATGACAGCTCGAATCAATACGTGTTGGCGCAAGCCGCGGTCTCTGGTTCGCGCCACACCTGGGAAGGAGCTCGCACCTGGGCGCGTCGGCGATACGCATCCATGCTGCACTGGGCAAAGCGCAGTCAGCAGCGCGTAGAGAATGCACCTCGGCGATGGATGCTGGTCGGAACAGTAGTCGTGCTCGCGCTGTTATTGCTCGCGAACATCGGGCGGATCGCGAAGCTAATTCACGAGACATGGCTCGGAGCACATCCTGAGCGATCGCCCGAGCAGGCTGCAGCTTTGTGGTATCGGCGGATGACTCGAGTACTGGCCAAACGAGGAATGGAGAAAGGCGAGACGCAAACGGCGCAAGAGTTCCTACATAGAATCGACGATATGCGTCTGCACGCCCAGGTTGCGCGATTCACAGCAGTCTATGAATCCGCCCGCTTCGGCAACTCTGCCGAAGATGCACAACGCCTTCCGGAATTGTACGAGGAAGTAGCTGCGGCTACGCGATCCGAATAGAGTTCGGATAGCTCTTCGCTGTTTCAACACGCGGTTGCACGCTGAGCTGCTTGAGATACGCATCCACCGAAGCAGCAGCCTTGCGGCCCTCTGAAATCGCCCACACGACCAGCGACTGCCCGCGTCGCATATCACCCGCTGCGAACACTCCAGGCACTGACGACATGTAATTCTCATCGGTAGCCACGTTGCCGCGATTATCGAGTTGCACTCCCAACTGCTCAATCATGCCGTTCCGCACGGGACCAAGGAATCCCATCGCGATCAGAACGAGATCCGCATCGATAATGAACTCTGATCCCGCAATCGGCTCGAACTTCGGCGGAGGACCGACTCGCACCGCATGAAGCTGCTTAACATCCCCGTTCGCGTCCCCCGTAAAGCTGGTGGTGGCGATACTCCAGTCGCGAGTGCCGCCTTCTTCGTGCGCAGCCTCGCTACGCAACTGCATGGGCCAAAGCGGCCAAGGCGTCTGCGGCGAGCGCTCGACCGGAGGCTTCGGCATAATTTCGAACTGATGCACCGAAACCGGCTTCTGCCGATGACACGTGCCAAGGCAATCTGCGCCAGTGTCGCCTCCGCCGATGATCACTACCCGTTTGCCGGTTGCAAGAATCTCGCTTGCCGGATCGACGACATCGCCGTGGCAGCGCTTGTTCTGCTGCGGCAGGAATTCCATGGCGAAGTGGATCCCCTTGAGTTCCCTTCCCGGAACTTTGAGATCGCGCGGCTGCTCCGAACCTCCAGCCAGTACGATCGCGTCGAAGTCGCGCCGCAAATCTTCTACCGCCACGGTTCTGCCAACCTCGGCATTGACCATAAACTTCACGCCTTCCGCGCGCATCTGCTCGAGGCGGCGATCGACGATGTGCTTCTCCAGCTTGAACTCTGGAATTCCATAGCGAAGCAGTCCGCCGATACGATCTGCCTTTTCGTAGACCGTGACAGCGTGTCCAGCGCGGCAAAGCTGCTGCGCGGCCGCAAGTCCCGCAGGTCCAGATCCAACAATCGCGACGGACTTACCACTTCTCACAGACGGCACGACGGGGCGAATCCAACCTTCCAGGAATCCGCGCTCGACGATGTTCTTCTCGTTCTGCTTGATTGCGACTGGCGGTTGAGTGATGCCCAAAACGCACGACGCCTCGCAAGGCGCCGGACAAATCCGGCCGGTGAACTCCGGAAAGTTATTGGTTGCATGCAACTGCCGCACAGCATCTTTCCAGCGGCCGTGGTAAACCAGGTCGTTCCAGTCAGGGATGAGATTGTTGACTGGACATCCCGTCTGACAGAACGGGACTCCACAATCCATGCAGCGCGCGCCCTGCTTCCGTAACTGCTCTTCGGGAAAGTCCTGGTAGATTTCAAACCAGTCATTCACGCGTTCGAGCACTGGCCTGCGCGGAGCCAGTTCGCGGGAGTAATCCATGAAGCCAGTGGTCTTACCCATGTTGCACCTGCTCTGTGGCTAGCACCGCGACCGAGTCGGGTGGAACATACGCGCGCTCGTTACGACTGATCCCGAGCACGCGCTTATATTCGTGCGGGAAGACTTTGATGAAGTGCGACACAGCATCCTGCCAATGGTCGAGAATCCATTGGGCTCGCGGACTCTTTGTAAGTTCGAGATGGCGTGTAATCAAGTTGCGTACAACTTCCAAGTCTTGGGGTTCAATGAGCGGGTCAAGGTCAACAGACTCTAGATTGCACCGCTTCTCAGCAAAGTCCCCATGCTCATCGAAGACGTACGCAATGCCCCCACTCATACCAGCTGCGAAATTCCGGCCGCACGAACCGAGAACCAGAACCAACCCATTCGTCATGTATTCGCACCCATGGTCCCCGACACCTTCGACCACCGCCGTCGCGCCGGAATTGCGTACCGCGAATCGTTCGCCCGCTACTCCATTGAAGAACACTTCGCCGCTTGTCGCGCCATACAATGCAACGTTGCCGATGATGATATTTTCCTCGGGAGCGAAGCTCGAGCCTTGCGGCGGATAAACAACCAGCCGGCCCCCTGAAAGCCCCTTGCCGACGTAATCGTTCGCTTCACCTTCGAGCGTGATCGTGATTCCGTTCGCGAGAAATGCTCCCAGGCTTTGTCCCGCCGAGCCGGTCAGATGAATCTTCAGCGTGTCGTCCGGCAGTCCAGCCGAACCGTAGCGGCGCGCGACTTCCCCGCTTAACATCGTTCCGACTGACCGATGCACGTTGCGTACGGGCAAATTGATTTCCGCCGGACTCAGACTCAAGAGCGCATCCAGCGAGTGCTCGACCAGTTGATGGTCGAGCGCATTATTCAAACCGTGATCCTGCGAATGGATACAGCGCCGAGCTACGCGCGACGGCACCGGCGGGTTGTAGAGAATTGCGGAGAAGTCCAGCCCCTTCGCTTTCCAGTGCTCGACGGCCGGCTCGACATCGAGCATATCGACGCGGCCGACCATCTCGTCCACCGTGCGGAAGCCCATCTCTGCCATGTACTGCCGTACCTGCTCCGCGAGAAAGAAGAAGAAATTGATCACATGCTCGGGCTGCCCCTGGAACTGCTTCCTCAGAACGGGATCTTGCGTCGCAATGCCGACCGAGCAGGTATTCAGATGGCATTTCCGCATCATGATGCAGCCCATTGCAATCAGCGGAGTTGTTGCGAAGCCGAACTCTTCGGCGCCGAGCAAAGCGGCAATCACGACGTCGCGTCCGGTCTGAAGCTTGCCATCCGTCTGCACGCGAATGCGGCTGCGCAGATCGTTGAGCAACAACACTTGCTGTGTCTCTGCCAGGCCAAGCTCCCACGGAATGCCCGCATGTTTGATCGAGCTGAGCGGTGAAGCGCCCGTGCCACCTGAATCTCCGCTGATGAGTACGACGTCCGCATGAGCCTTCGCCACGCCGGCAGCGACAGTGCCCACACCAACTTCGGCGACAAGTTTCACGGCGATCCGCGCCTGGGGATTGACATTCTTCAGGTCGTAGATCAGCTGTGCCAGGTCTTCGATCGAATAGATGTCGTGATGCGGCGGCGGAGAAATCAGGCCCACACCGGGAATCGAATGCCGCAAACGAGCAATGACTTCATCGACCTTGTGGCCGGGAAGCTGACCTCCCTCGCCCGGTTTCGCGCCCTGTGCCATCTTGATCTGCAATTCGTCTGCGTTGACCAGGTAATTGGCAGTCACACCGAACCGCGCCGATGCCACCTGCTTCACCGCACTGCGGCGCAGATCGCCGTTCGAATCAGGCTTGAAGCGTTCTTCGTCTTCCCCGCCCTCGCCAGTATTGGATTTCCCGCCAATCCGGTTCATTGCTATGGCAAGCGTCTCGTGCGCCTCTTTGCTGATCGATCCAAACGACATTGCGCCGGTGGTGAAACGCTTGACGATCTCTTTGGCGGGCTCAACTGCTTCGAGCGGGACGGGCGAATCATTCTTCTTCAGCTTCATCAGACCGCGTAATGTGCAAAGACTTGCGCTCTGCTTGTCGATGAGATCTGTGTATTCCTGGAACGTCTTGAAGCTCTCTTGCCTAACGGCGTGTTGCAGCTTACTGATCGTCTGCGGATTGAGCAGGTGATACTCGCCGTTGACACGCTGGTGATAGTTGCCGCCGACCGCCAGTTCTGTCTCGAAATCGCCAAGAGGGCGGAAAGCATACTCGTGCTTCAGTTGCGCTTCGCTGGCGAGCACGCCGAGTCCTATGCCTTCGAGTCGTGACGTCGTTCCCGCGAAATAAGCGTCCACCAAATCCTTGTTCAGCCCGATCGCTTCGAAAACCTGTGCTCCCTGATAGCTCTGGAGCGTCGAGATGCCCATTTTGGAGAAGGTCTTGAGCAATCCTTTTTTGATTGCTTTGAGGAAGTGCTTCACCGCAATTTCAGCAGTAACGCCTTCGCCTGATTCGCCTTGCCAGGCGAGGTTCTCGACGCTCTCAAGCGCCAGATACGGATTGATCGCGCTGGCTCCGTATCCGCTGAGCAAGGCGAAATGCATCACCTCGCGAGGCTCGCCTGATTCAGTAATCAGCGCCACCTGCGTACGCGTCTCTTCCCTGACCAGCAGGTTGTGTACGGCTGCAAGAGCAAGAAGGCACGGGATGGGAGCGTAATCTTTGTCGACACCGCGATCGGAAAGGATCAAAAGCGAGTATCCCGCCCGGACCGCAAGCGACGCCCGCTGGCAGAGTTCATCCAAAGCCCGCTTTAGGCCGGCTTCGCCATCGGATGCGCGGAAGAGCGTAGGTAACGTCGTCGCCAGCAGATCCCGATTCGAAACCCGGCGCAGTTTCTCGAGGTCGCGATTGGTGAGCAGCGGATGCGCCAGTTTCAGCATGTGGCAGTTCTGTGGCGCTTCCTCGAGAATGTTTCGCTCGCTGCCAATGTAGCTGATCAGCGACATCACCATCTCTTCGCGAATGGGATCGATCGGCGGGTTTGTGACCTGCGCAAAGAGCTGCTTGAAATAATTGAATAAGGATTGCGGCTTGTCTGAAAGGCAGGCGAGCGGCGTATCCGTACCCATGGAACCGACAGGTTCCTGACCCTTGGTCGCCATCGGCGCAAGAATCATCCGCAGATCTTCGTCGCTGTATCCGAATGCTCGCTGCCTTCGGAGCAAAGTCTCGGCATCAGCATGATGCATGCGCGCCGGCTCAGGCAGTTGATCGATGGTGATCTGATTTTCTTTGAGCCACTCGCCGTACGGCTGCTGCGATGCCAACTTCTGCTTGATCTCTTTGTCGGAAACAATCCGGCCCTCGACGGTGTCGACCAGGAACATCTTGCCCGGCTGAAGGCGCCCCTTGCTCTTTACCTGTTCAGCAGGAATGTCGAGGACACCGGCCTCAGAAGCCATGACCACAAGACCGTCGTGGGTGACGACGTATCGTCCGGGCCTGAGACCATTGCGATCGAGTGTCGCGCCAATCACGCGGCCATCGGTGAACGCGATCGCTGCTGGGCCGTCCCACGGTTCCATCACGCAGGCATGATACTCGTAAAACGCACGCTTCTCCGGTTTCATGTGCGGATTGCCGGCCCAAGCTTCCGGAATCAGCATGGCCATGACATGCGGCAAGCTGCGCCCGGCCTGCAGGAGCAACTCAACGGCATTATCGAAATTGGCGGAGTCGCTGCCGTCAGGAGCAATGACCGGGAAAAGCTTCTTCAGGTCCTCACCGAAGAGCGGCGACTGAAGCAATGACTGGCGCGCGTGCATCCAGTTGACGTTCCCGCGCAGCGTGTTGATCTCGCCGTTATGCGCGATGTAACGGTATGGATGGGCGCGCTGCCAACTCGGGAACGTGTTCGTAGAAAATCTCTGGTGGACAAGGCAGAGCGCGCTAACCACGTCGGGATCGGCGAGCTCGCGGTAGAAGTTCTCGATCTGCTGCGCCAGCAGCAGACCCTTGTAGACGATCGTCCGGCAGGAAAGCGACGGGATATAAAACATCTCCGCGTCCTCGACACCTGACTCGCGGATTTCGTTCTCAGCACGCTTGCGTACGACGTATAACTTGCGCTCGAAGGAATCCTCGTCCATGCCGGGAGCGGAGCGCACAAATACCTGCTGGATGTAGGGTTGCGATGCACGTGCGACGCGCCCAATCGCAGAGGCATAGACCGGCGTGTCACGCCATCCCAGCAGCGTCAGTCCTTCTTCTTTGATGATTCGTTCCAACAAGCCTTCGGCCTGAAGGCGCTGGTGCTTCTCCACGGGCAAGAACGTCATGCCGACGCCGTACATCCCGGGCTCAGGCAATGAGAACCCCAGTTTGGCGCACTCGCGTGCGAAGAACTTGTGTGGAATCTGAATCAGGACTCCGGCGCCATCGCCGGTCTCCGGATCGCAGCCGCAGGCTCCGCGGTGCGCAAGATTCAGAAGAACCTGGATGCCGTGACGAACAATCTCATGGCTCTTCTGGCCACTGATGCTGGCCACAAACCCGATGCCACAGGCGTCGTGCTCGTTCGCGGGATTGTACAGTCCCTGCGCGGGAGGTAGGCCGGTTGCCGGGTTGAGACGCGTCATCGTGGACTCCGTCCGGAAGAATGACTTTCGCTTAAGGTGTTGAAATCAGTGTGCCCCTTAAACTCGTCGGGAGTGGCACACTCGTCCTCAGAGATCAGAACACGCGATCCTCCATTTAATAGCGCCTTACGGTGTGCAAAGTACAATGCAGAATTTCGATACAACCCATGCAAAATTCAGGGCGAGGGCGCGGGTTCGAGGAACGAGCTAATTCATCGAGATTTTGCATTCCTCCGCTATAATTCGCTCAATCCCATGGACTTTGATCAGCTGGTTACTTTTCTGGAAGTGGCCCGGCAAGGAAGTTTCTCCCGCGCCGGCGAAAAGGTCTTCCGTTCGCAGTCCGCGGTCAGCGCGCAGATCCGCCAACTTGAGCAGGAATACGGAGACCGGTTGCTCGACCGCTCCGGCAAAACCGTCAAGCTCACGCCAGCGGGCCAGATATTCTATGAATATGCCGAGCGGCTGAAGAATCTCCGCGACGAGTCCCTGACGGCCGTGGCCGATCATAGCGGGACTCCCCGAGGAACCTTACGTGTTGGGGCGAACGAGGCCACGTGCCTTTATGTTCTGCCCGAGGTGTTTGCCGAATATTGCAGGCGGTATCCGCCGGTGCAGATCAGCATTTACCGGAATTTCAGCTACAAGATCGTCGAGAAACTGGAGAACGGCTCGGTCGAAGTCGGAATCCTCACCCTGCCGATTCAGTCGCAGAGCCTCAAGATTCAACCGATATTCCGCGACAAGCTCATGCTGATGGTCAGCCCCAAGAATCCGCTGGCGAAGCACAAGGTCGTTCCGGTCAGCGAAATTGTCAAACATCCTTTGCTGTTTCCGAAAACCGGGCATACGCGACGGCTGCTGGATAAGCTGTTCCGGCCATTTAACACTGAACTGCAGGTAAGGATGGAACTGCCCAGCATTGGAATGATCAAGAGCTTTGTGGCTGCGGACCTGGGAGTTTCGCTGATTAGCGCGTCTTTTGCGCGCGATGAGGTGGACGCCGGGCGCGTGAAGCTCATCGATATCGAAGATGCGGACTTGTACCGCGAGCTTGGGCTTGCGTACAGGCGGGACCGGACTTTATCCGTCGCATCCACGGCGTTTGTAGCTCTTCTTCGGCAATTTGCCACGCAAATGAAGAAGAACGACGCTTAAGGCTATAGCGGAAATTCCGATAGCAGGCATCGGAATTTTGGTTTGCGTTCGGTCCAATCCTGCCGATATGTTGTTTAGGACGCAAGTAGCTCTTATTCGATGAATACCTCTATCCAGAAGGCGACGCGAATTACATCGACAGGCACAGGCATGTCGACACGAATTACGTGTCTTCTGGAGGACGGGATCGGATGAAGTAGAGCACTCATAAAGAAATCACCCGAACCCACCGCCAGAAGCGATCTGGCGGTGGGTTTTTCTTTGCGATCCAGAACTGGAGCTGACCATGACTGCAGTACAGCGGCAAAGCAGATTCGAACAGGACGACGAAGTGGTGGTGATGAAATTTGGCGGGACGTCCGTTGAGGACGCGGAGGCGATCCGGCGACTGATTGGTATTGTGAAGAGCCGGGAAGGTTCCCGGCCGGTTGTCGTGGTCAGTGCGCTGGCGAAAGTCACGGACCTGCTCTTAGAAGCTGGTCACGCGGCTGCGAATGGACATCTGGGGACTGCGCTGGCTTCGGTGCGGAATATCTACGTTCGTCACGAGGAGTTGGCGGATGCTTTGGTCAGCGGGTCAGCTTACGGAAGTCTCGACCGGCAGTTACGGGAACAATTCCGTGCGCTGGAGGCGCTGCTTCAGGAAATACACCACTCAGCCAAACTCGATCTCAAGATGCAGGATCAGTTGCTCGGGTTTGGGGAATGCTTCTCAAGCCAACTGGTCGCTGAGACGCTGCGTGAAGCGGGGCTGAACGCCAGCCATGTCGACGCAAGGCAATGCGTCATTACCGACGATCGTCATAGCCAGGCGGGTCCCATCTGGGAGCTCACGAACGAGAGAGTTCAGGATGTTGTGGGTCCATTGTTAGAGGCGAGCGTTGTTCCGGTGCTGGGCGGCTTTATCGCATCCACGGCTGATGGTGTTCCGACGACCTTGGGCCGTGGCGGATCGGATTTCAGTGCGGCGATATTCGCGGCAGCTCTAGGCTCAGCACGCGTCGAAATCTGGACGGATGTGGATGGCGTGATGACCACCGATCCCAAGCTTTGTTCCGAAGCCCGGGTCATCCGCAAGATGAGCTTCGAAGAAGCTGCGGAGTTGGCGCACTTTGGAGCGAAGGTGCTGCATCCGGCTACGCTGGCGCCAGCCATGCGAGAGAACATCCCGGTATATGTTCTGAACTCGCGGCGACCTGAAACGGAAGGGACCGAGATTGTGGCGCGCACGTCGTCGTTGAAGCGTGTCAGTGCAATTACTGCCAAACGGAATGTCGCCGCCGTGGAAGTCTCATCGCCGCAAGGAATCGACTCGGAGTTGCTTGCCCGCGTTTTCGAAGCCTTCGATCAGCATGCTTGCTCGGTCGATGTGATGTCGGCATCGTTGGGCAGACTTTCCTTGCTCGTGGGCTCGACTGCCGCGCTTCCGGATGTAGCAGCGAAACTTCGGGGAGTTGCCGATGTGCGTTGGGAGAATCACCGAGCGCTGATCTGCCTGGTCGGAGAAAACATCCGCCGGGAACCGGGAATCGCCAGTCGCGCTTTCGCTGCCGTGTCAGACCTCGAAGTCCGGGTACTCTGCCAGGGGCCGTCCGATCGGACGCTGTCGTTCCTTGTGGACGAATCAAAAGTCGAAGAGTCGGTGCAGCGGCTGCATCGGGTCTTCTTCTCAAAGGCAGAGCCCGTCCGCGACTGGGGAGGCATTTCGACTGCCTTCTGCCAAGCCGGGTAGACGGCTCAGACCCCGCACTCGCTGTTTTCAACAACTGGTGCTTTCACGACCACTGGCGCTGGCTCGATGATGTGAAGTCCACATTCGGTCTTGGCGAAGCCCGGCCATCGACCTGCGCGCGGATCTTCGCCCGGACGCACCGCGCGCGTGCAATGTGTGCAGCCGATGCTGGGGTAATCCTGATCGTGAAGTTCGTTGTAAGGGACACCGTTATCTTGGATGTAGCGCCACACCCGCTTTGAAGTCCAATCGACGATCGGGTTGATCTTCGCCAGCCCGAATTTCGCGTCCCACTCGATTCTGTGCGCGCCGGAGCGAGCGGCGGTCTGATCGCGGCGAATGCTCGTGATCCAGGCATTGAGTTCTCCGAGTTTTCGGCGCAGCGGTTCCACTTTTCGCAACCGGCAGCAGAGATCGGGATTACGACTCCAGAGGGCAGGTCCCTGGGTGCGCTCCTGCTCCTCAGGCGAAAGCAGCGAATAAACTCTTTCGATCGTAATGCCGTAACGCTCTTCAATCCGGTCCATCAGCTTGTAGGTCTCAGGAAATAGAAAATCTGTATCAATAGTGAACAGGCGGAACTTTCTGTGCAGGCGGGACGCCATATCGATCAGGGCCATCCCTTCGGCGCCGAAGGCAGAGGAAATGGCGACCGTGCTTCCGAACGTTTCAAAAGCCCAACTGAGTGTGTGTTGCGGAGTCCAATGCTCCGCTACCCTTTGTAACTGGGTGATTTGCGACTCACTCAACTTCTGGACTGTAACTGCGGCTTGCTCTTTCATTCGACTGGCTCCTCTGCTGCTGAGGCGAATGCATTCTGGATGTATGTGGTTACGCCGCTGCGCTCTGGCACCGACTGCGCGATCTCTTGAAGCTGATTGACGTCGGCTAAGCGAACCACTTCGCCGACCAGCACGAGCGAGGGAGCAGAGAGTTGGGCGGCGCCGGCTAAGTCTCCAACACTGGTTTGATAGGTTTGCTGCTGGCTGGTGGTGGCTCGGGAGACAATCGCACACGGAGTGTCAGAAGCGACGCCCGCTTTCGCGAGATTGGAGGCAAGCGCAGAGTAGTTCTTTCCGGGCATGTAGATAACGAGCGTGGCTCCGCTAGCGGCCAGTTTTTCCCAGTTGACCATCCCAGCGTCGTCCGCCCGATGAGCGGTGACAAAGACCACCGCCGAAGACAGCCGGCGATCCGTCAAAGGAATCTCTGCACTAGCAGCTGCCCCCAACGCAGAGGTCACTCCGGGCACAACCTCGTACGAAACCTCTGCGCGACGTAAAGCTTCGATTTCTTCGCCCGCCCTGCCGAAAATCATCGGATCTCCCGATTTCAAGCGAATCACGGTCCGCCCTGTATTCGCGAGTTCGATCATCAGGAAATTGATCTCTTCCTGTTGCAGACTCTTGATCCCGCAGCGCTTGCCCACGTTTTGAACGAGTGCTGCGGGCGAGACCTGGCGCAGGATTTCGGGAGACACAAGATCATCGTGCAAAACCACATCGGCCATTTGCAGCAGACGCGACGCCTTCACCGTAAGCAGGTCGGGATCTCCGGGGCCAGCGCCGACGAGATAAACTTTGCCCTTCATTCGTGCCCTCCGTTCGGGACGAGAGCCGGCTCAAGTTCGCCATGGGCTAGGGCTGCTTCAACGGCTTCCCTGCTGACCAGCGAGTGCAGCAATTCAAGCTTGCGTTCCCGATCGAGACCGCTGGCAAGGATGAGTCTTCTGGTCTCGCCTAGTTCCTTGACCCAGGACTCGTAAGCGGGGCCAAACTGTTTTTCGAGTTGCTGCCGGATTTGTTGTGCCAGCGACGGGCTCTGGCCGGCTGTGGAGACCGCGATCTGCAAATCCCCGCGACGGACAATCGAGGGATAGAAGAAATCACACAGATCCGGCACATCGACGACGTTGCAAAGGACTCCACGCGCTTGGGCATCCCGATAGACACGTTCGTTCAGCGTGCGTGAGGAAGTTGCGACCACCGCGAGGAAAATTCCATTGAGGTCTTCCGAGCGAAACGGACGCAGTTCAAGTTCAATCCGCCCCTCGCTTGCCCATTCCCGCACCGTAAGGCTCGCCTCAACGGTGACCACTCGAATGCGCGCTCCCGTTTCCAGTAGGCCTTCAATCTTGGGCTGTCCCACTTTGCCAGCACCAACTACCAGGCAATTCCTGCCTTGCAGCTTCATAAACATCGGAAACAGGCTAGTCACCGATACCTCCCGCCAACTGAGTAAGACTGTGTGTGCTAGGTAGATCGCGCGCAACGGCTGGAACAGTTTCACCGGCCAGGAACTCGCGCAGCTGGATGTCGCTATGGCGTGCAAAAAACCGCCGCAGATTTTCGCCGGGATCACGGTCGGCCAAGTATCGGTTCAGCAGGCGCTCAAGCGCGTCGGGCACATCGGAGGCTAAACAGCGATAGCCGACCGGCCTGGCGGTGGATTGGTGCAGACCAAGAGCTCCACCTACGCAGAAGTAATAGGCGTCGAGCAATCGATCGTTCACTTTGATCTTCTTGCCTTCGATGCCGATATCGGCGATCCAATGCTGGCCGCAACTGTTGGGGCATCCCGTGACGTGCAGTTTCAGGTGCTGATCAAAGCCCGGCAGGCGCTCTTCCAATTCTTCCACGAGCCAGCGCGAATAACTTTTCGTTTCCGTAATCGCAAGCTTGCAAAATTCCGTGCCGCTGCACGCAATTGTGCCTCGCGCAAATGCGGATCCATTCACCTGGAATCCAATTGCATCGAGCTCTTTTGCTAATGCGTCCGCATTCAGGGTTGGGACGTTCACGATCAGAAGGTTCTGCATGCCGGTTGTGCGCAGATCTCCTCCTGCAAATCGCTCAGACAGTTCTGCAGCTGCCTGCATCTGATCGGCAGTCAAACGACCGCGCAGTACAACGGCTCCGACGTAAGAAAGCCCGGGCTGCTTCTGGGCATGAATGCCAACGTGATCGCGATACACGTCGGCGGGAGCATGTTCTTCGGCCGCTGGATCGAGGTGGAATCCGATGCGTTCTTCCAATTCAGCCTGGAACCGCTCGGCAGTCCATCCGTGACGCAGGAAAAGAAACTTAAGGCGGGCGCGCTCGCGATGCTCGCGCAGCACTTCAGAGTCACGGAACAGTTCAGCGATACCCCTGACAACTGGAATCACTTGATTCCATCGAACGAACGCGTTGAGACGCGCCCCCAGGTATGGCTCAGCCGACAGGCCTCCGGCAACGCGAAGTGAAAACCCGACCTCCGGTTTGCTATTAAGGTGCCGCGTAATGGCAGTCAGGCCGATGTCGTTGATCTCGGGATAAGAGCACCATGAGTCGCAGCCTGCGATGGAGACTTTGAATTTGCGGGGCAAGTTATAGAAATCCGCATTGCCCGCCAGCAACTGAGAAACTTCAGCAACCAGCGGAGACGCGTCGACAATTTCATCGGCGTCAACGCCAGCTACGGGACAGCCGGTGACATTCCTTACGACGTCGCCGCAGGCACCAGTCGTATTGAGCCCTACTTGCCACAGTTGATCGAGAATTTCGGGGAGGGATTCGATTGTGACCCAGTGCAACTGAATGTTCTGCCGGACGGTCAGATCGGCAATTCCATTCGCGTACCGGCGAGTAAGCTCGGCGATCGCCCGCAACTGCCGCGAGGTCATGATTCCATTCGGAATGCGAATGCGGACCATGAAGCGTTGCAATGCGCGGCCTTGGCCGTCCTTTCCACCGGTAACGCCTGCGCCGTCGCCCTGGGTGTAAACGCCCCACCAGCGGAAATAGGTACCGATCCATTCCGGAGGAATCGAATCAAAGCCGTCGCGGGCGAAGCGTCGGATTTCGGCGAGTCCGTCCCACGGATTAAACGCGCGCTTCAGACGCTCGGCCCTCTGAGACTTGGTCTCTTTCGTCGTTACTGTGCTTGTCGTCGGCATAATTGTCGGTAATAAAAAACCCACCGCCAGATTGCTCTGGCGGTGGGTTGATGAGTGCTTGGGTTAAGAAGAAATTCTTAAGTCAGCAGCCTCCCCGCGCCAGTGCACACGCATGCACAACAACAACACGTACAGCAGCAGCACGTCGCGCGAAGATTCAAGCTACCTGACATTGGAGGCGATTCTAAGCGGGCTCCTTCTGCCCGTCAACATCCATCCGTAACTGCTTCGATTCAAAGTTTGAGTTAAAGGAATCAGATTTTTTGCACGGAGACCCAACGCGGCCGTCTCACTCTATGAAATCAGCCACTTACACTCCCAACAAATGTTGAGCGATAATCCTTGGTTACCAAAATCGACCTAGCTTTTGGGCCTATATAGAAAGGTGCGTCCTCATAATGATGCGTATTGCGCGCCGCTTGATGTTCGCCCCCTTGTTCTTTTCCATCGTCTCAATGTTCTTTTTTGGTCAAGCGACTAGTGACACTGATCCCTACAAAACGCCCCTTGATCGCCTGGACTCGCTGACTCATCAGAGTGAGCCCGAGTGGCGATTTCACAGTGACATTCCCCATCCGGAAGATCCGGCGCTCAGCGACTCCGACTGGGGTACTTGGACGGTGAAGAACGCCGAAGGCGCCTCCGATCAGAACGCGGCCCAGCAATGGAAAGGAACTCGGGTCTTTCGTCGGTGGATTCAAATTCCGGAAAAGATCAATGGATACTCGACCCAAGGCAGTCAGGTACGTCTCGACCTGCGCTTCACCAGCCCCAGCAGCTTGAAGATCACGGTGTTCTCCAACGGCGCGATCGTTTATCGCGGCGACGATGACAACATTCTCCCCATGTTGTTGACCGAGAATGCGCAGCCCGGCCAGAAGTTTTTGATCGCCGCGCGCGTCGTAGCCGGAGACACAGACGAAGCCGCCTTCCCTCGCAGCGAAATCACAATCGAGCCCCCGCCATCGCGCCCGAATCCTTCCCTGTTGCGGCTGCAATTTCTGGCAGCGCGCCCGATTATCTCTGCATATGAAGAAGGCAAGGCACAGAGGGAACAGCAGCTTGAGGCGGCCATTAAGGCCGTGGACTTCACCCCGCTGGAAAAAGGAGATCAGGCCGGGTTCGATGCCTCGCTGAAAGCTGCTCAGTCAAGGCTGGAAGTCCTCAAGCCATTCGAGCAGCAATTCACTGTTAAGCTCGTCGGCAATTCACACATCGACATGGCGTGGCTCTGGCCGTGGACTGAAACGGTAGAGGTGGTGCGCAATACCTTTCGCAGTGTGCTCGATCTGATGCGCGAGTATCCGGATTTCAAGTTCACCATGTCATCGGCGCGCGCCTATGAATGGATGCAGGAAAAACATCCCGACCTGTTCGCGGAGATTGAGCAACGCGTGAAAGAAGGCCGTTGGGAGATCATCGGCGGAATGTGGGTCGAACCCGATCTCAACATGCCAGACGGCGAGTCGCTGGTGCGGCAGATTCTAGTTGGCAAGCGCTATTTCCAGAAGAACTTTGGGGTGGATGTAAAGATCGGATGGAATCCGGATTCGTTCGGATACAACTGGCAACTTCCCCAAATTTACGCGCGCTCCGGAATGAACTATTTCGTGACGCAGAAGCTGATGTGGGCCCATGAATTCACCACATTCCCATACAAGTTTTTCTGGTGGCAGGCACCCGATGGCAGCCGTCTGCTGACCTATTTCCCACACGATTATGCAGACCCCATTGATGCCGAGCCATTGGCGAATCAGGTGGCGATCTGGATGCCATCGATCTATGGCAAGAGGATTCCCGATCATCCCGAGATGATGCATCTTTACGGCGTAGGCGACCACGGAGGCGGCCCGACTCGCGTCATGCTGGACCACGCCGATCAGCTCAGGGCTCCGGAAACCGTATTCCCCAAACTGGAGTTCAGTTTCGCCCGGGATTTCTTTGCCGACATGGAGAAGAAGCTGCCATCGATGCAGGTGCCGACGTGGAACGGTGAACTTTACTTCCAGTATCACCGGGGAGTCTTTACGACGCAGGCGGAGACAAAACGGAGGATTCGCCGGTCGGAAGAGAACGTGCTGAACGCAGAGAAATTTGCGTCTCTGGCTTCCCTCTACGGTCGATCATATCCAGACAATATGGAGCAGATCTGGAAGAATCTGCTCTTTGATCATTTTCACGACATTATGCCGGGCTCGGGCATTGCAGTGAACTATCTGGATGCAAAGCGCAATCTTGAAAATGTGGATCGTGCGGCGAACGACATTACCGCCGGGGCCCTGGCAGAAATCGCGGCACACGTCGATACGCAACGCGAGGGTGTGCCGGTCATGCTTTTCAATTCCCTCTCGTGGCCGCGGACCGAGGTCACGGAAGTTGAGGCGCAACTGCCTGCGCCTGCAAAACAAGTTCAGGTGACAGATTCCACAGGCAAACCGGTAGACGCGCAGCTGCTCTCGATGGGCGCGGCAACGCACCGTGCGCAGTTGCTGATTTTGTCGAACACGCCTTCACTTGGGTATCAGACTTATTTCGTGCGCGCGGCGAACAGCGCGCCAGCGGTGCACGCATCACTGAAGGCTTCGGGCGATACTCTGGAAAACGAGTTCATTCGCGTGAAGGTTGATCCACAAACCGGCTGCATGACCAGCCTGTTCGATAAGCGAAGTGGCACGGAATCGCTCGCTCCCGCGGAAACTGACACTGGCGGCCCGAAGAACTCTACCTGCGGAAACCTGCTGCAGACCTTCGTCGACAAACCGCAAAAGTGGGATGCGTGGAACATCGACGCGGACTTCGAGAAGCAGCATTGGGATCTGGACAAAGCCGACGAAGTGAAACTGATCGAGAGCGGGCCGCTGCGCTCCATCATCCGAGTCAAGAATCATTTCCAGAATTCCACGTTTGTCCGCGACATTATTCTGTATGCTGGCGTCCCGCGCGTTGACGTGAAGATGCAGGCCGAGTGGCACGAAAAGCACATCCTGCTGAAAGTCGCATTCCCGGTAAGTGCGCACAGCGACAAAGCAACGTATGAAATACCGTTCGGTTCGGTTGAGCGGCCAACAACCCGCAATACTCCGGCAGAGCAGGCGCAGTTCGAGGTTCCGGCATACCGGTGGGCCGATCTCTCGGACGCGAAACACGGGCTCAGCCTGCTCAACGACTGCAAGTACGGCTACGACGCGAAAGGCAACGTGCTGCGGCTATCGCTGCTGCGCTCCCCGGAATATCCCGATCCACATGCCGATGAAGGTCATCATGAGTTCACCTACTCGCTCTATCCACATGCAGGAGGATGGAAATCAGCGCTGACGATTCGTCGTGGATACGAACTGAACTACAAACTACTGCCGCTGGCTGTCGCGCACCATCAGGGAACTCTCCCGGCAGAGCATTCTTTCCTCGGGGTGAAGTCTGAAAACGCCATCGTCACCGCAATGAAGAAAGCCGAAGACGATAATGCGATCATCGTCCGGTTCTACGAGTGGGCGGGCAAGGGCGGGAACGTCACCCTTGAGCTTCCGACGGGTGCGCAACGTGCCTCTGAAGCTGATCTGATGGAAAGACCCACGAGCACATTGTCAGTCGCCAACTCGGAAGTGAGCGTGCCGACAAAACCGTACGAAATCAAAACGGTGCGCGTGCAGTTCTCTCCCACTCAAGCTGCCACGCATGAAGCTGCATCGGCGGCACAGCCATGAGAAACGACAGCGGAGGTAAATTCCTCGGGGTTGACATTGGCGGCACGAAGGTTGCGGTGGGGATCGTGGATCGCAACGGAACCATTCTGCAGCAATCGCGAAAGCCGATGATCGCGAACGGCACGGCCGAGGCCGGCCTCGAAGCGGTTGTAAACGCCATCGATGAAGCCATGGACTCAGAGGCCGGCAAGAATGTGCGGGGCATCGGAATCTGTGCTCCGGGTCCTCTCGATCCTCGCACCGGCGTTGTTCTCAATCCGCCGAACGTTCCCTGCTGGCGGAATTTTCCATTGGCAGAGAGAATCACCGGCAGATACAAGGTTCCCGTCAAAGTCGATAACGATGCGAATGCCGCAGCCCTGGCCGAAACTCGCTGGGGTGCCGCGCGGGGCTACCGCTATGTTTTTTATGCGACCTTAGGCACGGGCATTGGTACCGGTATTGTCTTTAACGGATCGATCTACCACGGCAACACAGGATCCGCTGGCGAGGGCGGGCACGTGAGTATCGACTACGGGGGACCGCGGTGCAATTGCGGGAAGCGGGGCTGCATCGAGATCCTTGCAGCCGGCCCCGCGATCGGAGCCCGGGCGCGAAAGAAACTCGCCGCAAATCCATCGCAGCATTCTGCCATTCTCGACTTGGCAAACGGAGACATGTCTGCCGTAACGAGCGAGAAAGTCGGCCAAGCTTTTAAGACAGGTGACGCTACGGCTCGCGAGGTCTTGTCAGAAACAGCCGAGTTGCTCACGGTCTGGTTCGGCAACATCATCGATCTGTTCGACCCCGACGTCATTGTCATCGGAGGCGGGGTGGCCTCGATGTTGCAGCCGTTCTATGCAGACATCAAAGCAGGCCTTCCGAAGTGGTGCGTCAATCCACGGCCGAATGACATTCCGCTTGTCATCGCCCACTATGGTGCTGATGCGGGCATCGCAGGCGGAGCCGCGTTGTGCGCGGAAGATGCATCATAACTGGCTGCCGCCGAATACACCTTGAGGACTCATGAAAGTCACACTTCCAGTTTTTTCTGCCGCCCTGCTGCTGTTGTGCACTCTGCATGCGCAAGATCTCCCGAAAGCGCCGCACTCACAGGTCACTGCGCTGACTCCCGGGCCCGGATATTTCACCGAGCCATCCGTTGCGGTGAACCCCAACAATCCGCAGCAGATGGTCGCCGTGTTCCAGGACAACGCTCATGCCGCCTACTCCCAGGATGCAGGACAGACGTGGACAGTGGCGGAAGGAGTCGCCCCCAAAAACTACCGAGTCTCCGGCGACGTCTCGACCGTCTTCGATAATCAGGGACACGCCTTCATCTGCTACATCGCCTTCGACAAGCTTGGCACGTTCAACTACTGGGCACATGACGCGACCCGCAATGGGATTTTCGTGCGGCGCTCGCTCGACGGAGGAAAAAGCTGGGAAGCCGAACACGTGCCGGTAGCCGAACAACCGAGTACACCGGGCATTCCCTTTGAAGACAAGCCCTACATCGCCGCCGACAATAGCAAAGGCAAATTCGCCGGGAACCTTTATGTGGGGTGGACACGATGGCGGATCGCGGATTCGCAGATGGTGATTTCGCGCTCGACCGATGATGGAAAAACCTGGTCGGCACCCATTGAAGTAGATGCGCATCCCGGTTTGCCGCGCGATGACAACGGGGCGGCTGAGGGATTCGATGGCGCAGTCGGCCCGGACGGCACCTTGTATGGAATCTGGAGCCAGGATGACGACATCTTTCTGGTGGTTTCCAAAGATGGCGGCAAAACCTTCTCGCACGCGCGTTCGATCATCCACACGGCACCGATCATGTTTGCCATCGACACTCTTGAGCGCGCCAACGGTTTCCCGCAGATTGCGGTCGATCCCAAGAGCAAGCGTCTTTACGTCACCTGGAGCGATTACCGCAACGGCGATCTCGATGTCTTCCTCTCCAATTCGTCCGATGGAGGCAAGCATTGGAGCGCTGCGGTTCGCGTCAATAACGATCCGGTCCACGATGGCGCAGAGCAATTCTTCCAGTGGCTGGCGGTTGATCCGGTGGATGGCTCGGTAAACGTCATGTTCTACGACCGCCGGCGTGATCCGCAGAATCGCAAGCAGATTGTGGTCCTTGCGCGATCCACTGATGCGGGACGTTCCTTCAATAACTACGCATGGACGGAGGAGCCGTTCGAGGCTGGAGGAGTTTTCTTCGGCGATTACAGTGGGCTTGCCGCCTATGGAGGCCGCGTTTACGGTGTGTGGACGGAAAAGCCGGTCCCGCCGCCCGCTTCAGAAACAAACGAAAAATCTGGCGAAGCAAAAGAATCCAAGCCAGCCCCGAAAGGCACGGTCGTCAAAGTGGGCACGGCGGATTTTGGTACCACATCTCACCAATAACGCCCGGTGGCACTTCGTATAAGGCCATCCGCGGGACTTCGTTTCGCATCCTAAAGCAGACGTCCGCCTGCACAGGAACTCCGTGGCCCTTCCCTTACGAACTAACTACAAGCCGATGGAAGCGAATCCCGCGATCGAACTGCCGAGCGGGACCGATTGGCAGTATGAGCCCAAGTGGGATGGATTCCGTTGCCTCGCATTCCGGAACGCGAAGCGCGTCGATCTCATGTCGAAGTCTCAGAAGCCATTGGGACGATATTTCCCAGAACTTCTGCACTCCATCCTCGCTTTGAAGGCGACCGAATTTGTGTTGGACGGCGAGATCGTCATTCCGGTGGATGGCGCGCTTTCGTTTGATCAGCTACTCATGCGCATTCATCCTGCCGCGAGCCGCATCAAGAAGCTAAGCGAACAGACTCCGTGCATCTACATCGTTTTCGACTTGCTGGTGAACGACAAAGGCAAGTCGCTGGCCGATCTGCAACTCACGGAAAGGCGCAAACAACTCGAGCAGTTTGCAGAAAAATACCTTCGCCGCGATGGAATGATTCGCCTTTCGCCGGCAACCAGAGAGCTTGCCGTAGCCAAAAAGTGGTTCCACATGGGCGTGGCGCTGGATGGCGTCGTCGCCAAACGCACCGATTTGCCCTATGAATCGGGCAATCGCACAGGCATGCAGAAAATCAAGAAGCAACGCACCGCCGACTGCGTGGTTGGCGGATTCCGCTACCTGGAAAAGAAGCCGCTCGTTGGTTCTCTGCTGCTCGGCTTGTACAACGACGAAGGAAAGCTTGATCATGTGGGCTTCACGTCTTCGATTCAACAAAAAGATCGCGCGGCATTGACTGCAAAGCTGAAGAAACTCATTGAACCGCCCGGATTCACCGGTAAAGCTCCCGGCGGTCTGAGCCGCTGGAGCACGAAGCACTCCATGGAATGGGAGCCCCTTCGGCCGGAGCTGGTCGTCGAAGTGCAATTCGATCACTTCACCGGCGGACGCTTCCGGCACGGAACGAAGTTCCTGCGCTGGCGTCCCGAGAAGAATCCTCGCGAGTGCACCGTCGAGCAAGTCAAACGGGAGAACCGGTCCGCGCTTAAGTTGCTCTGAGACTTCCACCCGGCACCGGTCTACTTTTCACGCCAACACCAACCCATGTCCCCTCATCTATGAAAAGGAGAAATCAGGCATGCCGCTCGATCCCGATCAGCTCGACAAGCCAGCCCGAAAGTTACGCAAGCTGCTCAAGAAGATTCCTGCGGACCCCAGCCCCGATCAAATCCACGCATTCCGCACCAATGCTCGCAAGTTCGAGGCGATCGCCTTGGCAAACGATGAAAATGGTGAAAACAAAGAGTTGAAGCACCTGGCAAAGCTCCGCAAGCGAGCGGGCAAAGTTCGTGACATGGATGTTTTGACTGCCTACACCGCAGAACTGAACGCAGACGGTTCGGAAAAAGAATGTTCTGTTCGCTTGCTGGAGCATCTTGGGACACAGCGCCACAAACAGGCAGACAAGTTTCGGAAAACTGCTAAGCAGTATTCGCCAAAAGTCCGTGCCGCTCTGAAGAGAACATCGAAACAACTCGAAAAGGGACTGGACAAGCCGAATTCGAGAGCTGCTACAGACAAGGCCTCAGACGTAACGTCCTCGGCTGTAAAACTGGTGTCAGAACTGAGCCGGCCCGTCCGCTTCAACCAGGTGACCCTGCATGCCTATCGGAAGAAGATCAAGGAATTGCGGAACCTCCTGAGGACCGCGAAAGATCCTTCGAATGAGGAATTCGTAGAAAAGTTAGGCAGCGTAAAAGATGCCATTGGCGAATGGCATGACTGGGAAGAACTGCTCGCTATCGCTACAGACTTACTCAAACATCCGCAATGCAGGCTCGTGAGGCAGCTAAAAGAAAAAGCCGAAACTCAGTTCCAAAACGCTCTTGCGCTCACTGAGCGCTTCCGCAAGCACTATCTTCGCGCCTCTCGAGGCGGACGCAAGCAGCCGGGCCGACCAACCCAGCCAGTCTGGTCAGCAACTGCCGCGTTGGCTGCATGACAGCCTTACAGAACCTCCTGTACCCGTTGCACATCACTTGTTACCAACTCCGGGGACCTGATCAGCACCTAAGCTCACGCAGGCGAACGGCAAGGAGCGATTTGTGACAACGTGCGAAGTGTGCGGCAATCAGTACGACAGATGTTTTGACGTCATCATTTCTGGAGCGCGACATACCTTCGACAGTTTCAAGTGTGCGCTCCAGGCCGTTGCTCCGATTTGTGCTCACTGCTCCTGCCGGATCATCGGGCATGGAGTAGAAGTTGGGAACAACGTTTTCTACTGCGCGAATTGCGCCAAGGCCGCCGGCAACTCGGAACGCATTGCCCATCGCGCGGCATAGTGCTAGCAAACTTTCGCTCGGAGGGGGTCGCTTTGTTTCCACACGGAAAAGGTAACCGGCACGCGAAAGACAAGATTCGTTATGCAGTCGTTGGCCTGGGTCACATCGCGCAGGTTGCGGTTCTTTCCGCATTTCGCACCGCGCCTAATTCCGAACTTCTCGCACTGGTCTCTGGTGATCCAGAAAAGCTCAACAAGTTGGGGAAGAAATACAAACTTGACCATCTGTATCCCTACGAGGCCTACAGCCAGGTTCTCTCGAACGTTGACGCCGTCTATATCGCGCTTCCGAACCACCTGCATCGTGAGTACGCGGTGCGGGCAGCTGCTGCCGGTGTGCACGTTTTGTGCGAGAAGCCGATGGCGCCCACCGTGGCCGATTGCCAGGCGATGATCGATGCCGCCGAACAAAATCGCACCAAGCTCATGATCGCCTATCGTTTGCATTTTGAAGCTGGCAATCTCGAGGCGGTCAAACTCGCGAACAGCGGCAAGCTCGGCGACGTTCGCCTGTTCTCCTCGGAGTTTGGGCAGCAAGTCGCAGACGACAACGTTCGCGTAACCGAACCCCCTGCGCGTGGTGGCGGTCCGCTTTTCGACATGGGGGTGTACTGCATCAACGCGGCGCGTTATCTGTTTCGCGCGGAGCCCCTGGAAGTCACCGCCCTCGCCGAGCGCCGGCCGGAAAGCCGCTTCGCCAAGGTTGCAGATTCAGTCTCTGTGATGATGCGCTACCCCTCGCACCGCCTCGCTACGTTTACATGTAGTTTTGCAAGCGCCGACGTCAGCCGCTACAGCATTGTTGGAAGCAAGGGTATTCTCAGAGCTGACCCCGCCTACGAATACGCCGAGGGCATTCGGCTCGAAATGACCATCGGCGAGAAGAACAGCAAAAAGAAATTTCCCAAGCGCGACCAGTTTGCCGCCGAAATCGACTATTTCTCCGATTGCATTCTAAAGGATAAAGATCCGGAGCCGTCAGGACTGGAAGGATTAGCTGATATCCGGGTAATCGAGGCGATTTACGAATCGATTCGCACCCGGCGGACCGTACCTGTACGCGGAGAAATGCCAGAGAAGAAGCGGCCGACGGAGCATCAAGAGATCCATCGCCCCCGCATGGCAAACCGGAAATCATTCACGCACATCCTGCATCGCGCGAAGCGGCCTAGGCGCGATCCACTACGCAGCATCTTGCCTGCGGCACGCGGATTCTTCCAGCAACCGAAGCGTCCGTAGCGCATTGTTCAGCAACCGGCTTTCCTCTTCTGACGGGCGGGTCAGGATCTCTTCCGCCCGATCCATGATCGCGCTGCGAGCCTCAGCAATCCGATCGTACAATCGATGGCTATCGGCTTCCAAAATCGCTCTTTCGTAGCACTGCTTCCAATCGCCAGATCTAAAACTCTTTCAATTCCGCATGCGAAGGTCGGCGTGGGAGACCAACTTTATTGCCATTCATCTGTTCGAACTCCAGCAAGGTTGTTCCGCTTCCTCATCAGTGGCGCGAAGCGCTGATTTCTCCCGATTCTTTTTCTTTGCCGCCGGTGGTAGAATCTGCTCAAAGATTAGAAGATAGGGTTTAAGTTCTCCGTAAGGGAGGTGCCTTATGGAAGGTCGCCAGATCCACGTCGTTCGTCCTGAATTTGATTGCAACGAAATCCTGAATGGCTGGAAAGAAATCGCGAACTACATGGGCAAGGGAGTTCGCACGGTCCAGCGGTACGAAATGCAACTCGGCCTGCCGGTACACCGGCCCGCCGGGAAAGCGAAGGGCTCTGTACTCACCACACGCGCGGAACTCGACGCATGGATTGCCGCCAGCCCAATTCGCGAGTCCTTCGGGCCGACCAGGAGCGCACAGCCGGCTGTTCCCGGGCTGGAAGCCGCCGCCAACCTCAGACAAGGTCTTGCGAACCTGCATACGCTCCGCGATGAGATGTCGGGGCTACGATCAGACTTGGCGCGTTCGCTGCAGAAGCTTCAGCAGAACTTGGATATTCTGCGCCAGCAACAGTGGGGCATCGAGGCTCTTTCGCGCTTGACCGTCATCGAAGAGCACTTCCGCAATCCGCAGGTGATCGGATTGCTGCATCAAGCCGATCATAACCGCAGAGCCAGCTGAACTGCCAACTGGTGTCGGAGTCGCCGGGATGCAAGCAGTACCAGATTGTCTCAGCCCACCAACCTTCGATCTGCCGGAGGCATCGGAAGTCCGTGGCTACCCGGAAAACAAGGCTCGGAGGAAACGGTTATCCAGCCGCTAAACCAACTCTCGACGAGTTGATTAGCGTGCGCAAACAGGCGAACCGCGCCAGCGCCGACTTTCTGGAAATTGATCTGCAAACCGCGCTCACCTTCTGCGATATCGCCCGGAAAACAGATAACCAGCAAAGAAAGCGACGGAATCTCCAGTCTGCGCGAAAAGCTTACGAAACGGTTTCAAGGCTTCTGAGGAAGACGTCGCTAAGTGCAGCAGAAGCCCGTGGCCTGCAAGACAAAATGCGACTTTTGAAATCGGAGTTGGAAGCTCTGGGTGAAGTTTTCTAAGACGCCTTGCGCTCCTCAGCTTGCTCTGTCTCCAGCTCTGCATCGCGCCGGAAGATCATATCCCGAATGAGTCGCGCATTAGCCGCGTGGGACTCTGATTGGTCTAGCAGGCGTGAGCCCATCCTTCGATCGTGGCCCATGCCTTCTGCCACTCGGCGCTGCAAGGCAGCCTTTTCTTCAAGGGCGCGCACCGCGGCCCAAAGGGCATTTTCCGAAGCAACTGACATTTCCTGCGTCAGACTCGCTTCGCTGTACGAGTGGCCGACACGACAGCGGAACCGGACCATTTTGTCATCTTTGAGTTCCCACAGGACCCCGTGGCACTCCGGACACGCGAATACCGACGGTGTCCCTTCACCCTCGGCAGGCCACGCCGTTGCCATGTTGGCTTCCTGCTTTTGTAATTCGACCGGTTCAGCCGATCCGCGAGGCGATTTCTTTCGATTCGTTCGCCTGCCGTTTGAACTGCTCTTGGACATGGCTGCTGTCCTTTCGCTCAATTCCGCAAGGTTCGGTAGGTTCCGTCCTATCTCTTCTGCCCGCCAGATAAAATGTGGATCCGCGTATTGAATGGCGTTCCTCGGCATGTCGTGCCAGGGGGACTCTCCGGGATCCTGCACAATCGTGATCCCGCCGCGCTTTTTTATGGCGTAGAGCCCAGCCGATCCGTCATCTCGCAAGCCGCTCAGCACGATCCCGATCACGCGGGGTCCGAATTCCCGTGCGGCCGAGCGAAAAAGAGGATCAATGGCGGGGCGATGCCTGTTCTCCCGCGGCCCGCGCAGCACCCGAATCTTCCCTGCCTCGATGGTTATGTGATGATCTGGAGGCGCGACATAGATATGAGCTTGCTGAATGGATTCCTGATCTTTGGGACTGGTCGCCCGAAAAGGACCGGCGTTTGTCAGAAGCAACGGCAGCGCGCTGGGATAGTCCGGAGATAGGTGGATGACAACGAAAACTGTTATCGGCAGACCTTTGGGCAAAACCTGCAGGATGGACTTTACTGCTCCCAGCGACCCAGCCGACCCACCGATGACAATAATGTCTCTCTGCAAATCATGGCCTGCTTTCGACGCGACAGAATCCGGCTAGACCTTGCTTGGAAGCATTCTGTGGGTCCTCGGTTGTACGTCATTCGCCGAGCCGGACAGGCCTGAGGGACTAAGCGCTTTTCTTGCCCCCAACCAGGTCGCTGATGTCGAGCAGCGTGATCACGACGCCATCGATCTTGTTCTCCAATGTTCGATACGGAGTAATACGCAACTTGTACGATTTTCCATCGCGCGTTTGCACCTGCTCATTTTTCATGCTCATGTCACGCATTACGTCAAGCATCCAGCGCTCCAGTTGCGGAACATCTAGATTCAATGACAGGTGCGTGAGGGCCTTGCCCATGTCATGGCTGGAAAATCCGAAAATGCGTTCCGCCTCCGGGGTGAAACGCCGGATGTGCAAGTCTTCGCCTAGCATGATGATGGGAATCGTCGCGCTGTTCAGCAGGTTGATGAGGTCGTTGCTGAGCTGCGCCAATTGCTGATTGCGGTCCTGAATTTCCTCATTCACCGTGTTCAACTCTTCGTTGGCCGATTCCAGTTCCTCTTTTGAAGTCTGCAACTCTTCGTTCGTACTCTGTAGTTCCTCATTTCCGGATTGAATCTCTTCGTTCGCGGATTGCAACTCTTCGTTCGTAGCCTCTTGCGCTTCGATGATCGACTGCAGGTACTCTTTGGTGCTGGCTAGTTCCTGCTTGAGTTGCGCAACCTGAATATCCTTGGCGTCGGAGATTTCCCTTGCCGACTGCTTCAGCACGGGCTTGGTTTCGGGCACCGGCTGTGACCCGTTTTTCTCTTCAAACAGCACCAGGAAGTGCCGCTGATCGCGTGCTGGAGTACGGAATGGAATCACCTCCAGCTTCATCACAAGAGTATCGCCGCCGTCTTCAATAACGACTCCATCCTTCGATGCGGGAATTCCTTCCTTCCGGGCTTTCTCCGTGAGCAAGCGTAATTCGTAAAGCAGTCCCGCCCGTGCCATCTTGAGCAGGTTGAGGCTGGCTTTTCCTGTCGGCAGTTCGAGGTAGCGATTGGTCCTGCCCCGGCTCTGCAGGATCTCCAGATCGTCATTCACCACCACCGCGGACGGGACATATTTCGTGAGCAGCAACCGGTCGGCCTCGCGCTGCACGTCGGCGGGAGTCTTCACGACTTCGTCTTCCTTCCCGTTACGCAGTGGCTTCTCCGGTCTTTCGGCAGTCTCATGCGCGCTGATGGTGAGCCCGAACGTCACTGGGGAAGGCACTGCCTTCTTCTGGTAAATCTTCGCCTTGCGGTCGACCAGACCGAAGATCTCAGCGCCCGATCCAAGCAAACCTTCCGTGTTTCCGACCAGCAGAAAGCCCGCGGGTTTGAGCGCGTAATGGAAAATAGGAATGACCTTCTTCTGCAGAATGGGACTGAGATAAATCAGAACATTGCGGCAACTGATCAGGTCCATGCGGGAGAACGGCGGATCGCTGAACACATTCTGCCGGGCAAATACACACATATCGCGAAGGGATTTTGAGATCTGGTATCCACCTGGGACTTTGTGAAAAAACCTTCGCAAGCGAACTTCGGAGACTTCATTGGTAATGTTCTCTTTGTAAATACCGGTGCGAGCCCGCTGAATCGCGTTCTCGCTGAGATCGGTACCAAAAATCTGGATTGGAACCTCGACGCGCAATTCCGACAATGTTTCCACCAGCGAAATTGCGTGCGAATAAGTCTCTTCCCCGGTCGAACAGCCCGGAACCCATATCCGAATCGGGTCTGAGGTGGATCGATCGGCGAGCAGCTTTGGATAGACCAACTCGCGGAGATTGTCGAAGACCTCTGGATTGCGGAAGAAACTCGTCACATTAATGAGGACATCGCGATAGAGCGCTTCCACCTCCTGCGGATCTCGATGCAGGAATTTGACGTAATCCCGGAGATCCGTCATGTGGTTGATGTTCATGCGACGCAGGATACGCCGGCGGATGGTGGCCGCTTTGTAATCACCGAAATCGACTTTGCTTACGCTTTTCAGCAGGCGGAACACATCTTTCATCAAGCGGTCTTTGCCATCGAAGGTACTTTCAGTTAGGGCACCTGGTTCGCTTGCCTGTTTCTGCACACGCACCAACTCGAGCGCGATACGATCCGGGGAAAGCACATAATCCACAACGCCCGCCCCGATCGCGCTGCTGGGCATGCCGTCGTATTTAGCCGAGTCTGAGTCTTGCGCGAAGGTGATGCCGGAGGCCTCTCGTATCGCCGCTAAACCCAGCGTGCCGTCGTTCGCCGTGCCCGAGAGAATCACTCCGATCGAATTCGACATTTGATCGCTCGCCAGAGAGCGGAAGAACGTATCGATCGGCAAGTGGTGTCCTCGGGTGGAATCCCGTTTCGCCAGATGCAAGACGCCGTCTTCGATCGTCATGTCCGAGTTCGGAGGCAATACGTACACGTTGTTACACGCAACTTGCATTCCCTCTGCCGCTTGAAACACCTTCATGCGTGTCGTTCGGGAAAGCAATTCGACCATCGCACTCTCGTGCGTGGGATCCAGGTGTGGCAGGAATACCAAAGCAATTCCGGGATCAGCCGGCAGCGCCCGCAGAAGTGAACTGAATGCCTCCAGTCCACCCGCCGACGCCCCAATCGCAACGATGGGAAATGTAGCGGCGCTTCCCTCTTTGGATGGGCTCTGCACTTCCGCTTTCAACTTTCGAGTTCGGACCTTTTTCTTTGGCGCTTTTGGCATAGACGCACTCCGGAATGCGCAGGGCTGAAGCTGGAGACTATATTTGGAAACGCTAAGATTCTAGATCACTTAACCAAGGCCTACAAATCGAAGCCCGGGTTCCTCGAGCCAGGTTCGTGCGGCGCTCATTCTTTTGACAGTGTCTCCGCCCCGCTGCTACCATCAATGTTCGCGAGCAATCCTGCCTGCGTGTGGTCCCCGTCGTCTAGCCCGGCCTAGGACATCGCCCTTTCACGGCGGTAACACGGGTTCAAATCCCGTCGGGGACGCCAACCTTATCAATCACTTGCAAATCCCCTCCAGAATTTTGTAGGTCCGTTACGGTCCGATAAGCTTCGGTGCTTGTTTTCTCTTCGTTTTTGTCGA
>DASYZA010000071.1:0-6140 GCA_035946775.1 Candidatus Sulfotelmatobacter sp.
GGTGATTTCGTGAGCAAAGGCCAACCTCTGTTCACAATCTACAGCCCGGACCTGGTGACAACCGAGGAGGAGTACCTCCTCGCAAAGAAGAATGCCGCCGCGCTGCACGAGAGTTCAGTGAGCGGAGTTGCGTCGGGAGCAGAGTCACTGTTTTCCGCGGCAAGGGAGAGACTGTTGCAGTGGGAGATACCGCCAAGCGAAATCGAAAAACTGGATGGCACAGGTAAGGTGATCACGAACCTTACAATCAACTCTCCCGTGTCAGGCTACATCACTGAGAAGAACGCCCTGCCCAATATGTATGTACAGCCGGAAACAAAGTTGTACACGGTGGCGGATCTTTCAGAAGTCTGGGTCATGGCCCAAGTCTTTCAGAATGATGCCGGCAAAATCAAACCCGGCGATCCCGCGGAGGTCACCGTTGATGCGTATCCAGGAAAAGTGTTCAACGGCCGCGTGGACTATGTCCTCCCGCAGGTGGATACGATGACTCGAACACTGCCGGTGCGGCTCGTACTTTCGAACCCGGGACTGAAGCTGCGGCCAGGCATGTACGTAAACGTCACGCTCAAGCTGCCGCTCGGGAGGCAGTTGACGGTTCCCGCTTCGGCTGTGTTCCATTCTGGCACAAGGAGCCTCGTATTCGTTTATCGCGGTGAGGGCAACATCGAACCGCGAGAAGTCGAGTCGGGCCCGCGCGTTGGGGATCAGCAAGTTCTCAAAGGAGTGCGGGCGGGAGAACAGATCGTAACCTCGGCGAACTTCTTGATTGACTCCGAAGCTCAGTTGCAGGCTGCTGCAGGTGCCTTCATGCCACCGCCGCCGGGTGCCGGGCAAGCTGCGGCAATGAATGCCCCCGCGCACGCGCAAGGCAATATCGAGCTGACGACTGATCCGAATCCTCCACACAAGGGCAGCAACACCGTCCGCGTGAAGCTCACTTCCACGGATGGCCAGCCCGTAGCCGGAGCCCAGGTGACGGTCACGTTCTATATGGCGGCGATGCCAGCCATGGGAATGTCGGCGATGAAAACCGTCATCAATGCCTCTGATAAAGGGGGCGGCATGTACGAAGGCGAAGGCGATCTGGGATCCGGAGGGACGTGGCAGGTAACTGTCACGGCTGCGCTGAACGGTCAGACGATCGCGAGCAAGCAGCTCTCGCTCAATGCCACGGGAGGAATGTGAAGTGATCAGCCGAATCATTGAGTGGTGCGCGCACAATCGCTTCCTGGTGTTCACGGGCGTGGCTCTGCTGGTGTTCGCTGGCATCTGGTCCGTGGGCCACATCCCGCTTGATGCTCTGCCCGACATTTCCGATGTGCAAGTGATCATTCACACGAACTGGGAGGGCGAGCCCCCCAACATTATCGAAGACCAGGTCACGTATCCCATTGTGACTGCGCTCCTTGCCGCACCGCATGTCAAAGCAGTGCGCGCGCAAACCATGTTCAATGACTCGTATGTCTTCGTCGTATTTGAAGACGGGACAGACATTTATTGGGCCCGTTCGCGTGTAGTCGAGTATCTACAGACGATTGCTGGGCGTCTACCGGAGGGCGTACATCCAGCCATCGGTCCTGACGCCACAGGCGCTGGGTGGGTCTATGAATACGCGGTAGTCGATCACACCGGGAAGTACAGCCTCGCTGACCTGCGCGCGCTCCAGGACTGGCACCTGCGTTATCAGCTTGAAACCGTGCCTGGGGTTGCCGAAGTGGCCACCATTGGCGGCTTCGTTCGCCAATATCAAGTGAAGCTTGATCCCAACAAGCTGCTGGCATACGGTATTCCTCTTTCGACGGTAATGGATCGCGTGAAATCAAGCACGAACGAGGTGGGTGGTCGTGTCCTAGAGCTCAGCGGGACACGGTACATGATTCGAGGCCTTGGGTATCTCAAATCATTGGCTGATCTTGAGAACGTCCCTGTAATGGCGAAGAACGGAACTGCGGTCCTGATTAAGGACGTGGGCACGGTGTCGTTTGGCCCGGATATTCGGGAAGGTGTGGCGGAGTGGAACGGCCAAGGCGAAACCGTGGGTGGCATCGTGGTCATGCGATATGGCCTGAACGCCCTCAACGTTATCGATGGGGTTAAGAAGAAGCTCGCCGAAATCAAAGGTTCTTTGCCGCCAGGCGTCGAGGTAGTCGCGGGGTATGACCGCGCGGACCTGATTCAGGAATCGATCAAGACCTTGCAACGCGACCTGCTGGAGGAGGCGATCATTGTCAGCATCGTCATCATAGTTTTTCTCTTTCACTTCCGCTCTGCTCTGATCCCGATCATTACGCTTCCCATCGCCGTCGTGGCTTCGTTCATCCCCATGTATTACCTGGGAGTCAGTTCGAACATCATGTCGTTGGGTGGACTGGCCTTGGCCATTGGCGTCTTGGTAGATGCTGCGATCGTCATGGTAGAGAACGGCTACCGCCATTTGTCAGAGCGACAAACTCCGACAGATCCGAAGCTTATAGACGAAGCCGATCTCTCGAACGGACCCGTTCCCAGTACGTCTAACGCCCCTACTGTCATTCGGCCCCGACGGCGCCACAGCTCAGATATTCCTGAACCAGAACGACGAAAGATTCTCATTGAAGGCGCGAAGCAAGTCGGGCCCGCGCTGTTTTTCTCTTTGATCATCATCGTCATGTCATTCCTGCCAGTTTTTCTATTGGAAGCCCAGGAAGGACGCATGTTTCGGCCGCTAGCCTGGACGAAAACACTCGCGGTGGGCTTCTCCTCTGTGCTCGCGATCACGTTGGTCCCTGTGTTGATGGTTATGTTTATCAAGGGCAAGTTGAGGCCAGAATCGGAAAATCCGGTCTCCCGGTTTACACGGGCGCTGTATTTACCGGTGCTGCGCCTCTGCCTGAAGTACCGCAAAACCACGCTGCTGTTGAACCTTTTATTTCTGATCGTTACCTTCCCGTTGATCTTCAGGTTAGGCAGCCAGTTCATGCCGCCGCTCTACGAGGGCTCTTCGTTGTACATGCCCACAGCTTTGCCAGGGATTTCCATCACACAGGCGTCGCTGTTGCTACAAGAACAAGATCGGGTCTTGCGATCCTTTCCTGAAGTGGAAAGCGTGTTTGGGGCGGTCGGGCGTTCAGACAGCGCTACCGATAACGCCCCCCTCGATATGTATGACACCACCGTGATGCTCAAGCCGCGTGATCAATGGCCCGCAGGCATGACGTATGACAACCTCATCCGCACGATAGACGAAAAGCTGCAAGTTCCGGGATTGACGAACACCTGGACCATGCCAGTGGAGAACCGTCTCGACATGGCGCTGACCGGAATCAAAACCCCTGTGGGAATGAAAATCCAGGGGACAAGCGTTGAAGGCATTCAGCAATTAGGAACCGAAGTGCAGCAAATCCTGTCCGGGATGCCACAGGTTCGGTCCGCGTTTGCCGAGCGCGTATCCCAAGGTTTTTACGTGAATATCGAGGTGAACCGCCCGGAAGCGGCGAAGTACGGGCTGACGATTGCCGATGTTCAGCAAGCCGTATCCTCGGGCATTGGAGGAATGAACATCACGGAAAACGTCGAGGGCCGCGAACGCTATCCTGTGAACGTCCGCTATGAGCGCGATTTCCGCGACAACATAGAAGATCTGCGCCGTGTCCTAATAGCGACCCCCGCCGGAGCCCAGATCCCGATCGAGCAGGTCGCAAAGATCTCGTTCTCCCGCGGTCCGGCCATGATTCGCGACGAAGAAGGCCAGCTTACGGGCTACGTCTACATTGACCTGAATACGAAAGACTATGGCGGTTTCGTGAATCAGGCTTCCAATCTGCTGCGGCAGAAACTTACGTTGCCAGCGGGATATGTCTACACATGGTCCGGTGAGTACGAGTTTGAGCTACGGGCCAAGGAGCGCTTCAAGATCATTCTGCCGGTCGTGTTCTTTGTGATCTTCCTCCTCCTGTACATGATTTTCCATAACGTCACCGAATCCATGGTGCTCATCTTCCCGACTTTCTATGCCATGACTGGCGGCCTGATTCTGCAATGGCTGCTTGGGTACAACTTCAGCGTAGCGGTCTGGGTGGGCTACATAGCATTGTTTGGTATCGCGGTCGAAACTGGTGTGGTCATGGTGGTCTATCTCCATGAGGCTCTAGACCACCGCTTAGGTTCGGGAGTTCCACTAACCAACGCAGATGTTGAGGCAGCCGCGATCGAGGGGGCGGTCCAGCGGCTCCGGCCAAAGCTCATGACGGTGAGTGCGGTCTTAGCCAGTCTGATTCCGATCCTGTTCGAAAGTGGAATTGGCTCCGACGTAATGAAGCCAATTGCTGCTCCGATCGTGGGGGGAATGATTACCTCAACCATTCACGTGCTGATCTTGGTGCCGGTCTTCTTCGTGCTCATGAAAGAACGAGAACTCCGCCGCGGCACTCTCACCAAGCAGCAAGCGAAGGACGAAGTGTGAGCGAGAGGAGGAATCCAATGAACATGCGGCATATCGTGATCAGCATTTTTGAAGTACTCGTGATGTTCAATTTGGCCTTTGCCCAAACTACGCCTCCGGGATTTACCGCAGAGCTGACGGGAATCGTCAGCGATGCTACCTGCCAAGGGCGGCACAACCGCAAGGCTGTAACTAATTACGGATGTACTCGCAAGTGCGTCGAAGATGGTGCTGACTACGCGCTTGTTGTAGGCCAGACGGTCTACATCCTGGAAGGCCACAGAGCCGAACTCGACAAATTTGCCGGAGGCCGCGCCACGGTTTCAGGGCGTGTGGTTGAAAACAGAGTCCTTGTGGATTCCGTAACGGCAGTTAAGAAGAAAGCCAAAGCTCGCACCCACGGTGATGCATGACGCTGAACGGGACAAAACGAAGTACTGTGCAGCTCGCCAAGGTAGAACCGCGACGGCGATGCGCTGCAGGGAAAGCAACATGAGGGGCAAACACAAGTCCAAGAAGTCTGATCTCTGGGGGTACAAAGCCATGATTGGCTTTTGTGTGGTCGTAGTCCTGGTATTCGCAGGCATTTTCTATGTCGGCATTCGCGCCAGGCCGGTCGCCCAGGACAATCCGACCGCCGGAGCTGTTCCCGTTTACTTCCCAAGCGCGAAGGACGCAATGCCGTTTCCCGTAACGCTCGACCCAATTAAGTTCCAACGTAAGGACATTCGCGAGGCGTACCAGGTGGCAAAGGAAATCCCCGAGGTTCTTGCACAACAACCCTGCTATTGCTATTGCGAACGGAAGGGCCATCGCGGCCTCCTTGACTGCTTCAAGACAGATCATGCGGCGAGTTGCGATATCTGCATCAAGGAAGCACTACTTGCCGGACAGATGCACCGACAGGGGAAATCGACCGAGGAAATCCGGACCGCCATCATTCAATGGCAATGGACGAGTCTGCGCAGTTCACGCTAATGATTGTGAGACGAGCAGTACAACTTCAACCAACCAAGAAAGGGAATATTCGATGAAAACAAAACGGACGGTTGTAAACACGATTGCGTTTCTCGCATTTTCCGCGACGTTGATGGCGGCTCAAATGCAAATGCCGGCCAGTTCTCCTGCAACCGGCAAAGCGGATTCCGCAGCGCCGAAGACGTTGACTGGAATCGTCAGCGACTCGATGTGTGGTGCCCACCATATGGAGAAGGACAAGAGCGCGGCTGAGTGCACCCGAGAGTGCGTGAAGAAAGGCACGAAGTACGCGCTGGTCGTGGGGAAGAAGGTTTACACGCTGGATGGGCACGAGGCTGAACTGGACAAGCTCTCTGGCGAGAGGGCGACGGTGAAGGGCAGCCTGATGGGGGAGATGGTGATGGTTCAGTCGGTTGCCGCTGCGAAGAAGGTGGCAAAGTGAATGGGTGGGGAAACAAACAGTCCGATTCGCTCAGATCGCCTCAGAATTGTTTCCCCGACCTTTTTGTCTGGGCTCAGAGGAGGGAACTCCAATCGAAGAAAGCCCCTGTTCAAGTTTGCGTTTCTCATAGGGTCTAAGGTACAGTTTTTTTAAAAATGCCTCGAAGAACCGCAACTTCGATAGTTCTCCTGACGGTCTTGCTCGCCGGGATCACTCCGACCGGGGTTTGCGCACTCCTGTGCGAACGCAACGCGCAGGCGGAGAGCGAACGCCACTGCGGTGAACCTTCAGACGGTA